>NZ_SLWY01000001.1 GCF_004341245.1 Plasticicumulans lactativorans
TACACGGCCAACATCGGCGTGATCAACGCCCAGGCCGCCGACATCTACCGCTACATGAACTTCGACCAGATCGACGACTTCCGCCGCCTCGCCGAAACCGTCGTGCGTGTCTGACGCCCCCACGCAGCTCCGCACCCACCGGTGCGGAGCTTTTTTTGTGTCGCCTGGATCGGGTGGCGTAGAGGCCGTTGAGTGCCTGCTCGCCCTCCCTGCCGAGCCTCCCGGCTTCGCGGTGGCCCATCCCGTGCCTCTATGGCGTGCCCAACGGCCCCGGTTCGCCTGCGCATCGGGCCTGGCCCGTCAAGACGCACTGCGCAGACCCGACGCTCAACGGGCTTGACGCTCTTCTCCCTGACTAGCGGGGACTTCTCGGTTCGTTCTCTACCCTCCTATTGATAATAAATAAGCAATAAAAATAAATATATTTGCATTTGAATCATTAAGTCGCCGATGGCAATCTGCTCTTCAAGGCAACAATCAAGTTTACTGTTGCTTTAAACGCATGTGTCCAGTGACTGAAACCGCGCAGACCACGCCTGTCAGGCCGTCGCGGCAGGCGCGACCGGTTCCTGAGCCAGGGGCACGGCGAGCACCATCGGGCAATGACACCAACGACGCCGAAGCCGGTGCGGCGAGGGCAGGCACGGAGCGATCCGGCCCCACACGCCCAGCATGTGGCCCTACCGAACACAGCAACCGAGGAGAACGAAACATGAAGATTACTGAGCAGGCTCCCGCAAAGCGCGTGCCCATCTACAAAGCGCTTTATTTCCAGGTAATCGTCGCGATCACCCTGGGCATCACCTTCGGTCACTTCTATCCGGATCTCGGTGCCGGGCTCAAACCGCTCGGCGACGCTTTCATCAAACTCGTCAAGATGATGATCACGCCGGTGGTGTTTTGCACCATCGTGCTCGGCATCACCAGCATGCCCAATTCCAAGGAAATCGGGAAAACCCTGCTGAAGGCGATGCTGCTGTTCTACGCACTGACCATCATCGCGCTCGCCACCGGCCTGGTCGCCGTTTACCTGATGCAGCCGGGCACCGGCATGAACATCGATCCCACGCACCTCGATGCCTCGGTGGCGGCGAAATACCTGAAGGCGGGGACGTCGATGAGTTTCGTGGACTTCGCCCTGCACATCATTCCGACCTCCTTCTTCAGCGCTTTTTCGGAGGGTGAGGTTCTGCCGGTGCTGCTGGTCGCGATCATCGTCGGCTTTGGTCTGAACCATGTCGGCAAGGCGGGCGAGCCCGTGCTTACGGCCATCGACTCGTTCTCGCACGTGATTTTCGTCGCCTTCGGCTACATGATGAAATTGGCTCCGGTCGGTGCCTTTGGCGCGATGGCCTTTACCGTCGGCAAGTACGGCATCCAGTCGCTCAGTTCGCTGGCGATGCTGATCGTCACCTTCTACGTCGCCTGCCTGTTCTTCATCTTCGTGGTGCTCGGCATCCTCGCCCGTACGCACGGTTTCAGCCTGCTGAAGATGCTGCGCTACATCCGCGAAGAACTGCTGATCGTGCTCGCGACCTCGTCCAGCGAACCTGCGCTGCCGCGCATGCTGCAGAAGCTCGAGAAGCTGGGCTGCAAGAAGGGTGTCGTCGGGCTCGTGCTGCCCACCGGGTATTCGTTCAACCTCGACGGCACCGCCATCTACCTGACGCTCGCTTCGGTCTTCATCGCCCAGGCCTGCAACATCCACCTGTCGCTCGGCCAGATCCTGTCGATGCTGTTCGTGATGCTGCTGACCTCGAAAGGTGCCGCGGGTGTCACCGGCAGCGGCTTCGTCGCCCTGGTCGCCACGCTGACGATCATGCCGGAGATCCCGGTCGCCGGTGTCGCGCTGATCGTCGGTATCGACCGCTTCATGTCCGAAGCCCGTGCGCTCACCAGCCTGGTCAGCAACGCGGTCGCCGTGGTGGTCGTGTCGAAGTGGGAGAACGCGTGCGACGACGCGGTGCTGCAGGCCGAACTCGATCGCCGGGACGCGACGGGCGACGAACTGCTGGCCGAAGAGGAGACGCATGTGGTGGCCGCACGGTGAACCGGCTTGATCTGATCTAGGACCAGCGCCGCCTGAGCGCCGACCCCGCCAAGGGCACGGCCTCCGCGAAAGCGGCTGCCGTGCCCTGGCCGCGCCCGACACAGCCACCGAAACGGACACCCTCGGGTGTCCGTTTGCTTTTCCCCCTGACCCCTGACCCCTGACCCCTGACCCCTGACCCCTGACCCCTGACCCCTGCATCCGGCAGTGCCCGTCGCTTTCCCGGTAGGGGGGGCCTTGCACCGTGCCACCCGCGTTCGCTGGCGTGCTTCTCCAACGCCGCGTGGTCGTTCCAGCCGACGCCGGGGGGCTCCCGAGTCGTTTCCACGCGCTCCGGGCCGCATTCCGTGCCGCCATGCCGTCGTCGCCGGGCCGGATTTGTGGCGATCAGCAGAGGAGGCGTTTTTAATGCATAAAATAAAATAAAAATAAAAATATTTGCATTTGAATCATTAAATGGTCGATGGCAATCTTCTCTTTAAGGCAACAATCAATCTAACTGTTGCTCAAGAGACATATGTCGAGTGGTCCGTACGAAGAGGCCCTCGTCAAGCTATCGAGGAACCGCCAGATGATGACCCGTATTCCCTGTGTGTTGATGCGTGGCGGTACGTCGCGCGGCCCGTACTTCCTGGCCTCGGACCTGCCCGCCGACGAACGTGCACGCGATGAAGTGCTGCTGTCGGTGATGGGGTCCGGCCACGAGCTCGAGATCGACGGCATCGGCGGTGGTAACCCGCTGACCAGCAAGGTCGCCATCGTCAGTCCGTCGATGCACCCGGAGGCCCAGATCGACTACCTGTTCGTGCAGGTGCTGGTCACCGAACGGCGCGTCGACACCGCGCCGAACTGCGGCAACATGCTGGCTGGCGTCGGACCCTTCGCCATCGAGGCGGGGCTGGTGCCCGCCGTGTCGCCGGAAACGACGGTGCGCATCCGCAACGTCAACACCGGCAAGCTCATCGAGGCCGTGGTGCAGACCCCGAACGGGCGGGTGAGCTACGAGGGCGATACCTCGATCGATGGCGTGCCGGGCACCGCGGCGCCGATCCGGCTGACCTTCCTCGATGCCGCCGGGGCCAAGACCGGGCGGCTGTTCCCGACCGGCCGCCACGTCGACACCGTGCAGGGCTGCGAGATCACCTGCATCGACATGGCGACGCCGATGGTGCTGATCGCGGCCGCGAGCCTCGGCAAGAGCGGACACGAAACGGCCGATGCCCTCGACGGCGACCGCACCTTCATGGCGCGGCTCGAAGCGATCCGCCGCGAGGCCGGTGCCCTGATGGGGATGGGCGACGTCACCCACTCGGTACTGCCGAAGCCCGTGCTGCTGGCCGAACCGGTGCACGGCGGCACCATCAGCGCGCGCTACTTCATGCCGCACGCCTGCCACAAGGCGATCGCCACCACCGGTGCGATCGGCATCGCCACGGCGTGCGTGGTCGAGGGCACGGTCGCCCAGCGACTGCTCGGAGCCTCCGCCGCCGGGCTGCGCACGATCGCCGTCGAGCACCCGCGCGGGCGCCTCGAAGTCGCCCTGCAAGCCGACCCGCAAGGGTCGGTCGAGGCGCTGCGCGCCTCGGTGATCCGCACCGCCAAGCGCCTGTTCGACGGTGCCGTGTACGTCTCCGACGCGATTTTCGGGCCCGCCGGCCGCGCCGTCGGTCCGCTCGTCTCCTGAGCGCCCACGCCGCCGTTCGCCATCGTGGCGGGCGGCATCCCGTTCAACCGGTTCACGGGCATTCGGGCAGGAGGCGGCAATGACCGGAACCGGCTCCCTGGCGGGCTGAATTCGGAGGTCTGGCGGATTCCACCCCGACGGCCCAGTACCGCTATCACATAAGAAAATTCTGGAGGAGAAGAGATGTCCACATTCAAGCGCTTTACCCGCTCGTTCATCGGTGCCGGTCTGCTGGCCGCGGGTCTGGTCGCTCCGCTGATGGCGGCGGCTGAAACCTATCCGGACAAGCCGATCCGCATGATCGTGCCAACCGCGCCGGCGGGCGGTAACGACTTCATGGCCCGCATCATCGGGCAAAAGTTGCAGGAGCGCCTGGGCAAGCCGGTGGTGGTCGAAAACAAGACCGGTGCCGGCGGCACCATCGGGACGGATTTCGTCGCCAAGGCCAAGCCGGACGGTTACACGATCCTGTTCGGCTACATCGCGACCCACGGCATCAATCCAGCGATGAGCAAGCTGCCGTACGACGCGGTCAGGGATTTCGCACCGATCACGCAGGTGGCGGAAGCGCAGACCGTGATCGTGGTGAACCCGTCGGTTCCGGTGAATTCGCTGCAGGAACTGATCACGCTGGCCAAGGCCAAGCCGGGCACGCTCAATTACGCCTCCGCCGGCAAGGGCACGCTGCCGCATATTGCCGGTGAACTGTTCAAGCAGTTGACCGGCACCGACATCGGCTACGTGCACTACAAGGGCTCGTCGCCTGCCGCCACCGACACCCTCGCCGGTCACACCCAAATCATGTTTGGCAGCCTGGTAACGGCGATCAGCCACATCAAGGCCGGAAAGCTGAAGGCGCTCGCGGTGACCGGGTCGAAGCGCTCGCCGCTGCTGCCGGACGTGCCGACGGTGAGCGAGGCCGGACTGCAGGGCTTCGAGGTGGCGCAGTGGTACGGCCTGTTCGCGCCGGCGAACACGCCCAAGGCAATCATCGACAAGCTCAACCAGGAAACCATCGAGGTGCTCAAGAACCCCGAGGTCGCCACCAAGTTTGCGGAACAGGGCGCGGACGTGGTCACCGGTTCGCCGGCTGATTTCGGTCGACTGGTCGAGGCCGAGATCGCTCGCTGGAGCGAGGTCAGCAAGAAAGCCAACATCACCGCGGATTATTGAAGCTGGAATCAGGCCACATAAGCCAAGCAGCATGGCTGCCCTGCCGGATGGTGGCGCGGCAGTCACGCGACGGGACCCACCAGAGACAAGCAGCAATCGAGAGAGGAGGCCATATGCGCGGCATTTCCGATAAACGGGATTTCGTCGCCGGACTGATGTTCACGACATTCGGTCTGGCGGTGGCATGGATTTCCAGCGGTTACGAGATCGGTTCGGCGCGGGCGATGGGGGCGGGCTATCTGCCCCTGGTGCTGGGTGGCCTGCTGGCCGTGATCGGGCTGGTGATCGCCGGTGCGGCGCTCAGGCAGGGCACGCCATCGCTGCCGCGGGTGTCGCCGCGCATCGACTGGCAACCGTTGCTGGCCATCACGGCGACGGTGGTGCTGTTCGCCCTGGTCATCCAGGTCGCCGGCGTGGTGCTGACCACGGCGGCCGTGGTGATCGTCAGCCGTCTGGCGCGCCGGGGCTATGCGTGGTGGGAGACGCTGATCCTCGCGGCGGCGCTGACCGCGGTGTGCGTCGCGGTCTTCTATTACGGGCTGGGGCTGCAGTTCCCGCTGTGGCCGGCATTCGGTTGAGGGGGCCGGCATGGAACTGATCGACAACCTCGTGCTCGGCTTTTCGGTCGCGCTCACCATCCAGAACATCCTGTACTGCCTGCTCGGCACCATCCTCGGCACCCTGGTCGGGGTGCTGCCGGGGCTCGGCCCGTTGGCGACCATCGCGATGCTGCTGCCGATCAGCTTCGGTCTGGAGCCGACGACGGCGCTGATCCTGCTGGCCGGCATCTACTACGGTGCCCAGTACGGCGGCTCCACGACCGCGATCCTGGTCAACCTGCCGGGTGAAACCAGCGCCGTGGTGACCGCGCTCGACGGTTACCAGATGGCGCGCCAGGGGCGCGCCGGCGAAGCGCTGATGGTCGCGGCGCTGGGCTCGTTCTTCGCCGGTACCGTCGGCACGCTGCTGATCGCCGCCTTTGCCCCGTCGCTGTCGGAGATGGCGCTCAGGTTCGGGCCGGCCGAGTACTTCGCGCTGATGGTGCTGGGGCTGATCGCCGCGGTGGTGCTGGCGCACGGCTCGGTGATCAAGGCGATCGCGATGATCATCGTCGGCCTGCTGCTCGGCCTGGTGGGCACCGACGTCACCAGCGGCGACGCCCGCTTCACCTTCGGCTCGTCGCACCTCGCCGACGGCATCGACTTCGTGGTGGTGGCGATGGGGCTGTTCGGCATCGCCGAGGTGATTTCCAACGTCGCCGGCCCCGAGGAGGAGCGCAAGGTGCTCGGCAAGCTCGGCCTGTGGAAGCTGTCGAAGGAGGACTTCCGGCGGGCGGCGCCGGCGGCCGTGCGCGGCACCTTCCTCGGCTCGATCCTGGGCATCCTGCCCGGCGGCGGTGCGGTGCTCGGCTCGTTCTCGTCCTACATGCTGGAGAAGAAGCTGTCGAGGACGCCGCAGGCGTTCGGCAAGGGCGCGATCGAGGGCGTGGCGGGGCCGGAAGCCGCCAACAACGCCGGCGCGCAGACCTCGTTCATCCCGATGCTGACGCTGGGACTGCCGTCCAACGGCGTGATGGCGCTGATGATCGGCGCGCTGACCATCCACAACATCCAGCCCGGGCCGGGCGTGATGAGCAGCAATCCCTCGCTGTTCTGGGGCCTGATCGCCAGCATGTGGGTGGGCAACCTGCTGCTGGTGATCCTGAACCTGCCGCTGATCGGCGTGTGGATCAAGCTGCTGACGGTCAGGTACCGGTTGCTCTACCCGGCGATCGTCGTGCTCTGCTGCATCGGCGTGTTCAGCGTCAACAACTCCGAGTTCCACGTGCTGCTGATGGCGCTGTTCGGCGTGCTCGGCTACGTGTTCACGAAACTGGAGTGCGAACCCGCGCCGTTGCTGCTCGGTTTCGTGCTGGGGCCGATGATGGAGGAGAACCTGCGCCGCGCGATGTCGCTGGCCAAGGGCGATCCGAGCGTGTTCGTCACCCGGCCGCTGTCGCTGGTGCTGCTGCTGGTCGCGGCGGGCCTGCTGGTGATGATGCTGGCGCCGGCGGTGGCCAGGCGGCGCGAACAGGCGTTCGAGGAGTCCCACGAGGCCTGAGCCGCCCCGCGGCGGATCGACGCGAGGGCCGACGTCCGCACGGGCGCCGGCCCTCGCGCTATCCCGCCGGCGCGGGCGATTGGCTACCATGCCCGCCTCTGCAACCGCCGGAGCGCGTCCCCGCATGGCCACCGAGATCGAGCACAAGTTCCTGGTCGTCGATGACGGCTGGCGCGCCGGCGTCGAGCGCGCGGTGGCGATGCGCCAGGGCTACCTGGTCAGCGACGCGGTGCGCTCGGTGCGCGTGCGCGTCGAGGGCGACAGCGCCGCGCTCAACGTCAAGGGCGCGGTGGTCGGCATCGCCCGGCGCGAGTACGAGTACGCCATCCCGCTCGCCGATGCCGCCGAGATGCTCGACGAGCTCTGCGGGCAGAAGGTCGAGAAGACCCGCCACTACGTGCGCCACGCCGGCCACCTGTGGGAGGTCGACGTGTTCGAGGGTGCCAACGCCGGGCTGGTGGTGGCCGAGATCGAACTGGCGCACGCGGGCGAGCCCTTCGTCCGGCCGCCGTGGGTGGGCGCCGACGTCTCGCACGATCTGCGCTACTACAACTCGCAGCTCGCCGTGCACCCCTACCAGGACTGGCGCTGAGCGCCGGCCTGTTCCGCCCGCCAGGAGGACCCCGCCGATGTCGCTCGGCCCCGTCATGCTCGGCCTCAGCGGCCTGCGCCTCGATGCCGAGGAGCGCGAACTGCTGCGCCACCCGCGCGTCGGTGGCGTGATCCTGTTCAGCCGCAACTACGCCGACCCCGACCAGCTCACCGCCCTCACCGCCGAGATCCACGCGCTGCGCCACCCGCGGCTGCTGATCGGCGTCGACCACGAGGGCGGGCGCGTGCAGCGCTTCCGCGAAGGCTTCACGCGGCTGCCGCCGGTGCGCGCGCTCGGTGCGATCTACGACGTCGACCGCATGCGTGCCAAGGCGCTGGCGCGCGTCAGCGGCTGGCTGATGGCCGCGGAGCTGCGCGCCTGCGGCGTCGACTTCAGCTTCGCGCCGGTGCTCGACCTCGACGTCGGCGCCAGCACGGTGATCGGCGACCGCGCCTTCCACGGCAACCCCGAGGCCGTCGCCGACCTCGCCCACGCCTACCTGAGCGGCATGCAGAAGGCCGGCATGGACGGCGTCGGCAAGCACTTCCCCGGCCACGGCCACGTGCAGGCCGATTCCCACCACGAACTGCCGGTGGACCGGCGCCGCTACGCCGACATCGCCGCCTGCGACCTGGTCGCCTTCGAGCGCATGGTCCACTACGGGCTCGCCGCGGTGATGCCGGCGCACGTGCTCTACCCGCAGGTCGACGACCGCCCGGCCGGCTTCTCGCCGGTGTGGCTGCGCGAGGTGCTGCGCGGGCGCCTCGGCTTCCAGGGCGCGATCTTCTCCGACGACCTCGACATGGCCGGCGCGCACGTGGCCGGCGGCCCGCTGGCGCGTGCCGAGGCCGCGCTCGCCGCCGGCTGCGACATGGTGCTCGCCTGCAACGACCGCGACGCGGCGCTGGCGATCGTGCGCGGGCTCGCCGATCCGGCCGACCCCGCCGCGCAGCTGCGCCTGGTGCGCCTGCACGGGCGCGGGCGGCTGGCGCGTGCCGAGCTGCAGGCGAGCGAGCCGTGGCAGCGCGCGGTGCGCCTGGTCGCCGACTACGACGCCCACCCGCTGCTCGACATGGACATCTAGGCGCGGCTGGCGGGGGCGGGGGGCGCTCCCTATAATCCCGCGTCCTCGCACCGCTGCCCGCGGGCGCCCCCGCGCGGAACCGAAGATGGCCGACAAGCTGTTGATCCTGATGACCAATACCGATCCGGAGCAGGGTCAGGCGCTGGCCGCGGTGTTCGCCCAGGCGACCGTCGCCGCGGCGATGGAGTACGAGGTCGAGATGGTCCTCACCGGCCTCTCCGGGCGCCTCGCGATCCGCGGCTACGCCGAGAGCGTGCGCCTGGGGCACGACGACCAGCGCAGCGCCTACGACCTGATCCGCGACGCCGCCGACAACGGCGTGGTGTTCAAGGTGTGCACCAACACCCTCGAAAGCTGGGGGCAGGACCTGATCCCCGAGGTGCGCGAGACCGTCGGCGCCGCCTACATCATCAGCGAGGCGATGGACGACGCCACCGTGACCTTCACCTACTGACCGCGCCCGAGGCCTCCCGATGACCACCGTGCTCCCCGAAGAGGTGCGTGCCGTGCAGGCGCGCGCCGACCTGCTGCACTCCGCGGCCGAGGTCGATGCCGCCTACGACCGGCTGGCGGCGGCGATCACCGAGCGCCTGCACGACGCCAACCCGGTGGTGCTGGTGGTGCTGAACGGCGGCGTGGTGCCGGCCGGGCAGCTGCTGCCGCGCCTCGCCTTCCCGCTGCAGATGGGCTACCTGCACGCCACGCGCTACCGCGGCGACACCCGCGGCGGCACGCTGCACTGGGTGGTGAAGCCGCGCCCCGAGGTCGCCGGGCGCACCGTGCTGGTGCTCGACGACATCTTCGACGAGGGCTACACGCTCGAGGCCATCGTCCGCGAGCTGCACGCGATGGGCGCGCGCGAGGTGCTGAGCGCGGTGCTGGTCGACAAGGTGCACGCGCGCAAGGTGCCCGGCTTCAGCGTCGACTTCGTCGGCCTGCAGGTGCCCGACCGCTACGTGTTCGGCTGCGGCATGGACTACCACGAATACCTGCGCAACCTGCCCGGCGTGTACGCGGTGGGCGCCGGCGACTGAACCCGTTCCCCCCCGCAACCGAGTACCCGCGCCCATGTCCGACCTGCTTGCGATCATCGGCGGCACCGGCCTGACCGCGCTCGCCACGCTGCAGATCACCCGCAAGGAGATGGTCTCCACGCCGTACGGCGAGCCCTCCGGGCCGCTCACCCACGGCGTGCTCGCCGGCCACGACGTGGTGTTCCTGGCGCGCCACGGCTACGGCCACACCATCCCGCCGCACCAGGTCAACTACCGCGCCAACCTGTGGGCGCTGCGCCACATCGGCGTCGAGCGGGTGATCGCCGTCGCCGCGGTCGGCGGCATCACCGCGCGCATGGCGCCGGGCCTGCTGGTGTTCCCCGATCAGATCGTCGACTACACCTACGGCCGCCACCACACGCTGTTCGAGGGTGACCTCAGCCACGTCACCCACATCGACTTCACCTGGCCCTACGACGAGACGCTGCGCCAGAGCCTGATCGAAGGCGCGCGCAGCGCCGGCATCGCCGCGATCGAGTCCGGCACCTACGCCGCCACCCAGGGGCCGCGGCTCGAAACCGCCGCCGAGATCTGCCGCCTGGAGCGCGACGGCTGCGACATCGTCGGCATGACCGGCATGCCCGAGGCCGCGCTCGCCCGCGAACTCGGCCTCGCCTACGCCTGCTGTGCGGTGGTCTCGAACTGGGCCGCCGGCCGCGGCGAGGGCGAGATCACGATGGAACAGATCGAGCAGACGCTGATCGGTGGCATGGAGCAGGTGCGCCAGTTGCTCGGTGTCGTCATTCCCACGCTATGAACCCGCAGACCGCCTGGCTCGCGAGCGTGCCCTGGCTGCCCTGGGTGCTGCTCGTCGCGGGGGTGTTGAACCTCGCCTTCGCGTGGCGGCTCAAACGCCTGCTCGCACGCCACCCCGACGCCGCCACCGGCGTGCTGCGCGCGGTGCCGGCGCTGACCCTGATCTGTGCCGGCGTCGCCCTCGCGGTCGGCGTCGGCCTCCTGCTGTTGCGCTGAAAATTCCCGGAGAAACCGCCATGTCGGTACTGAACGAACTGCTGCAGGGCCACTTCACCGCCGAGGTGCTGCAGGCGCTGGCGCGCACCAGCGGCCTGATCTGGGCCGGCGTGCTCGGCCTGCTGCTCGCGCTGTGGGTGTGGTCGGAGGCCATGCTCGGCCTCGCCGGCGGGCTGCGCGGCGGCGCCCGCACCGCCGTGTTCGCGCTCCTGTTCGTGCTCACCGCGGTGGCGCTGCCGCTCGCGCTGCTGGCGCTCGCCCCGCACCTGCTGCCCGTCGTCGCCCCGCAGCCCTGAGCCGCGCCGGCGCGCGCCATGCGCCTGCTGCTGGTCGAGGACGACCCGATGATCGGCGAGGCCGTCGTCAGCGGCCTGCGCCACGAGGGCTACACCGTCGACTGGGTGCGCGACGGCCGCGCCGCCGAACTCGCGGTCGAGCAGCACGCGCACGACCTGGTGCTGCTCGACCTCGGCCTGCCGCGCAAGGGCGGGCTGGAGGTGCTCGCCGGCCTGCGCGCGCGCGGCGAGCAGGTGCCGGTGCTGGTGCTGACCGCGCGTGACACCGTCGGCGAGCGCGTGCGCGGCCTCGACGCCGGCGCCGACGATTACCTGGTCAAGCCCTTCGACCTCGACGAACTCGCCGCGCGCGTGCGCGCGCTGCTGCGCCGGCGTGCCGGCCGCGCCGAGCCGCGCCTGCAGCTCGGTGACCTCGCGCTCGACCCGGCGACGCACGAGGTGTGGCTGAAGGGCGAGCCGCTCAGCCTCACCGCGCGCGAGTTCGCGCTGCTCGCCGCGCTGGTCGAACGCCCGGGCACCGTGCTGTCGCGTGCCCAGCTGGAGGAGAAGCTCTACGGCTGGGACCGCGACATCGACAGCAACGCCGTCGAGGTCCACATCCACGCGCTGCGCCGCAAGCTCGGCGCCGACTTCATCCGCAACCTGCGCGGCGTGGGCTATTTCGTGCCCAGGCCCGACTGAGCGCGCCGCGCGCGTGAACTCGATCCGCCGCCGCCTGCTGCTCGGCCTGCTCGCCGGGCTCGTGCTCGCCGGCATCGCCGCCACCCTCGGCGTCTACTTCCAGGCGCGCGAGGAGGCCAACGCGCTGTTCGACTACCAGTTGCGGCAGATGGCGGCGTCGTTCCCGAGCGGCGTGCTGGTGCTGCCACAGGCGGGCGAGCCGGGCGCCGGCGAGGACGTGGTGATCCAGATGTGGAACCGCAGCGGCGTGCGCCTGTACCTGTCGCGCCCCGGCGTGCGCCTGCCGCCGCGCGCCGAGCTCGGCTACACCACGCTGGTCACCGAGGACGGCCACTGGCGCGTCTACAGCGCCTTCGTGCGCGACAACCTGGTGCAGGTGGCGCAGCCGCTCGCGGTGCGCCAGGAACTCGCCGCCGCGCTGGCGCTGCGCTCGGCGGCACCGCTGGCGCTGCTGCTGCCGCTGCTCGGCGGCCTCGTCTGGTGGGTGGTGGGGCGCGGCCTGCGCCCGCTCGCACGCGTCACCCAGGCGCTGTCGCGGCGCAGCGCCGTCGCCCTGCAGCCGCTGTCGGAAGCCGGTCTGCCGAGCGAGGTGCGCCCGCTGGTGCAGGCGCTCAACGAACTGCTCGGCCGCCTCGACCATGCGCTCGCCGCGCAGCGGGCCTTCATCGCCGACGCCGCACACGAACTGCGCACCCCGCTCACCGCGGTGCGCCTGCAGGCGCAGCTCGCCGAGCGCGCCAGCGGCGACGCCGAGCGCGCCCGCGCCTTCGTCGCGCTGCGCAGCGGGCTCGACCGCGCCACCCACCTGGTCGCGCAACTGCTCACGCTGGCGCGCAACGATCCGGGCGTCGCCGAGCGCCCGCTGGTTCCGACCGCACTGCTGCCGATCGCCGAGCGCGTGCTCGCCGAGCAGGCGCCGATCGCCGCCGCGGCCGGCATCGACCTCGGCCTCGCCCGCGCCGACGCGGTCAGCGTCGCCGGCGATGCCGAAGCCCTGCGCACGCTGCTCGGCAACCTGGTCGACAACGCCATCCGCTACACGCCCGCCGGCGGCCACGTCGACGTCGACGTCGGCAGCGAGGCCGGCGTCGCGCGGCTGGTGGTGCAGGACGACGGCCCCGGCATTCCCGCCGCCGAACGCGAGCGCGTGTGCGACCGCTTCTACCGGCGCGAGGACAGCCCCGGCGCCGGCAGCGGCCTCGGCCTCGCCATCGTGCGCAGCATCGCCGAGCGCCACGGCGCCACCCTCGCGCTCGACGCGGGCCCGGACGGGCGGGGGCTGCGGGTGACGCTGCGGTTTCCGCCGGCGGCGTGAGCCCGACGTCCGCGGCGAACCCGTCTGCGCCGAGGCGCAGGCGTGATGGCGATGCCCGGCATGGCCGCGACCGCCGCAGGTGTTCCCCGCATTCGACCCCACCCCTGGACACGGAGGCACGATGAACCAGGCTCTGGCTGAACTCGCCGCGGCGGCGGAGCTGGCGCAGCCGTCGCAACAGGCGCTACGCCTCGCCTTCGGCCTGGCGTGCGTGGAGCGCATCGCGCATCTGCTGGAGGACCCGCGCGCCGTGGCCGGCCTGGAGGTGCTGCGCCGCTACGTGGCGGGGGCGGCGGACCGCGCGGCGCTCGACGTCGCCGCGGCCGAGCTGCAGGCGGTGGCGCGCAGCCACCACGGCTCGCCGTCCCTCGACGGTTCGGCGCACGCGGCCGTGTCGGCCACCTATGCGGTGGCCAACGCGCTGGCCGGCCGTGCGCTGGAGGCTGCCGGCTACGCCGCGTACGCAGCCGTCTACGCCTACGGCGGCTACGCCGTCAGCGACCCCTCGGCCTTCGCGCCGGAGTACGCGTGGCAGCTGCGGACCTTGGAGCAGCTCCTGTCCGGCACCGATCCCTAGCGCGCCGGCATGCGGCGCCGGGGTGACGGGGCGCCGAACACCGGCGTAGGCGGCGCCCGGCACGCTGGGCTACGCTTGCGTCGGTTCGCGCGCTCCGGTGTCACGGGGGCCTTCCCGTGCGACGGCGGGGCCGGGCTGCCGTGTTCCCCACCCGATGATGCGCCCGACCGTCCAGCCGCGGACGGTACGGCGCGTGGGCCCGTGGCGCCGGCGGGGCTTTCGGCACGTCAGACGGTCGACCGCGGGCGCGCCGCCGGCGGCACAGTGCCGGTGCGAACCACCGACCCTCTCGGGGATGTCCACAGGAGCGTCATCAGGATGCCGTCGCGCACGGGGTCGACCCCGCCATGAGGAAGCGCACTGCCATCATCGTCACATCGATCACGGCCCTGCTCGCGGTCGCGCTGCCGATCCTGCTGGCACTCCACATCGCCAGTCGCGAAGGGCTCAAGGGCGAAATGGAGCGCGCGCTGTCCTACGCCCGGGATACCCTCGGCCGCTCGGAGCGCACCGCCGAGCAGATCGACGCCGGCATCAGGACCCTGGCCGGCGCGGGCACCGGCGACCCGTGCTCCGACGCGAGCCTCGCGCTGATGCGGCGCATCGACCTGGCCTCCAGCTACCTCCAGGCGATCGGCCACCTGCACGGCGACCGCCTGATGTGCACGTCGCTGGGCCGGGAGGAGGGTGAGGTCGATCTCGGCCCGGCCGACCTGATTCAGCCGACGGGCGTGCGGCTGTGGACCGACGTGGCCTTGCCGTGGGCCAGCGACTTCAAGTTCATGGTCGTCGAGCGTGACGGCTATGCGGCGATCATCCACAAGGACCTGCCGATCGACGTGACCCGCGACGTCCGGGACGTGTCGCTCGCCACGCTGTCGGGGGTCGAGCGGCAGATCCTGACCTCGCGCGGCTACGTCAAGCCGGAATGGGTCGCGGCGCTGCGCGGCAAGCACGAGGCGGCGTTCGTCGATGGCGATTACGTGGTCGCCGCGGTCGCGTCGCGGCGTTTCTACATCGGCGCCGTCGCCGCGCTGCCGATCGCCCACCTCGCCGAGCGCACCCGCGCCGCCGCGCTGACGCTGGTGCCGGTGGGCATCGCCGCCGGCCTCGCGCTGGCGTTCGCCGCCTTCCAGTTCGCCCGGATGCAGCTGGCGATGCCCGCGGTGATCAAGGCGGCGCTGAGCCGCGACGAGTTCCAGCTCGTCTACCAGCCGATCGTCGACCTGCGCACCGGCGCGTGGGTCGGCGCCGAGGCGCTGATCCGCTGGCAGCGGCCGGGCGACGGCATGGTGCGCCCGGACGTGTTCATCCCGGTCGCCGAGGACGCCGGGCTGATCCAGCGCATCACCGAACGCGTGGTCGAGCTCGTCGGGGGAGATGCGGCGGGCCTGTTCCGGCGCTGGCCGAACTTCCACCTCGGCATCAACCTGTCGTCGGCGGATTTGCACGCCGGGTCCACGGTCGGCCTGCTGCGCCAGCTGGCGCGCCGCACCGGGGCCGGTGCGGGCAACCTGATGGTCGAGGTCACCGAGCGCGGCTTCACCCGGCCCGAGACCGCGGGGCCGATCGTCCGCGAACTGCGCGCGGGCGGGGTCAGCGTCGCCATCGACGACTTCGGCACCGGCTACTCCAGCCTCTCCTACCTGGAGCGCTTCGAGCTCGATTTCCTCAAGATCGACAAATCGTTCGTCGACACGCTCGGCACCGGCGCCGCCACCAGCCAGGTCATCGTGCACATCATCGAGATGGCGAAATCGCTGCGTCTGGCGATGATCGCCGAGGGCGTCGAAACCGAGGCGCAGGCGCGCTTCCTGCGCGAGCACGGCGTCCAGTACGCGCAGGGCTGGCTGTTCGGCAAGCCGATGGCCTTCTCCGAGCTCGTCGAGGCGCTGCGCCGGGGCGAGACCGCTGCCGCGGCGTGAGCGCGCGCCGCACCCCGTGCGGGCGATCGCCCCCGGCGCGCAGGCTTCCGATGGGAGCAGGGCCGACGGGCCGGTCGAATGCGCAGCGGTGCCCGGACTGTCTTTCTGACCATCCAGTACGGGAGCGCCGACGCTCACGCGCTCATCATGACCCGCAGGACCATGCCGGCGGCGATGAGGCCGGCGACCACGGCGAATCCCTGCTGCAGCCTCGCCCCGCTGAGGCGGCCGGCGGCGAGCCTCCCGCCCAGCATGCCGACGATGGCGCCGGCCGCGAATGGCGCGCCGACATGCCAGTTCATGCGGCCCGCGAGGGCGGTCGAGACGACGCCGGAAGCCGATACCAGGGTGATCACGGCCAGCGACGTTGCCACGATCATGTGCATGGGGGCATGGGTGGCACGTTTCAGCGCCGGAACGATCACGAAGCCACCACCGACGCCCAGCAGGCCGGAGAGAAAGCCGGCGCCGACGCCTGACAGCGCAAGCGCACGGCTGCAGGGGCCCGTCCAGATGAATCGCCCGGTGTCGGCGTCCAGTCGGCAGGGCGGCGACGGGAAGGCGGTGTTCTCCGCATGTCGTTTCACCGCGGTCGCCTGCGTGAACATCCGCAGGGATACAAAGGCCAGGACGCCCGCGAACAGCAGGGTCAGGGGGCCGTTTGGCAGGCGATGCGCAAGCCATAAACCCAGGGGTGACGACAGCATGCCGGTGAGCGCCATCAGGCCGGCCGCCTTGTAACGAACGATGCCCGCGCGCAATCCGATGATGGCGCCGACGGCTGCGGACAGGCCAACCGCGAGCAAGGCCACGGGGGCCGCCTCGGCCACACCGAGATGCAGCACGAAGAGCAGTAGGGGCACGGCGAGAATGGCGCCGCCGGCGCCGGTCAGCGCCAGGATGAGACCGACGATGCCGCCCAGCACCGCACTGCCTGCAACGATGCTGTCCATTGCTTCACCCCCTCAGTGGCCTTGGCATTGGCGACCATCGCCGCCGTTCCTGCGCAGTTGGCTAGGCGCGCCGCCGGCTCGATCGCGCCCGCTCGATCATCTCGAAGACGCCCATGCCGACCAGCATCGCGGCGACGAAGCCCCATGCCTTCGGGTATCCGGCACCCAGGACGACGAGCGCAGGTCCCGGACAAAAGCCCGCCAGGCCCCAGCCGACACCAAACGCCGCACTGCCCAGAACGAGCCTCGACGTGATCGCCGCAGGGGCGGGCAACTGGATGGGAAGCCCCAGGAGCGACCGCTCGCGGCGTTTGGCCATCCGGAACGCGATGGCGCCGATGGCGATTGCGCCCGCCATGACGAACGCCAGCGAGGGATCCCAGCGTCCCGCCAGGTCGAGAAACCCCAGGACCTTGGCAGGGTTGGCCATACCGGACACCAGGAGCCCGATGCCAAAAAGGAGTCCGGCCATCAAGGCACTGAGCAGGGCCATTTCAGCCTCCCATCAGGTGTTGGTGCACGAAGACGGTCAGAAAGCCGGCCGCCATGAAGGTCGCCGTCGCAACGAGTGAACGGATCGCGCCCCGCGACAGACCGCAGACGCCGTGGCCGCTCGTGCAGCCGCTGGCATAACGTGTACCCAGGCCAACGATGAAGCCGGCCACGAGGATCTCGCCCCATCCGGCCTGGATATCGAGCGTCGTCGATCTGCCCAGCAGGCTGGCCAGGACCGGCGCACCGATAAGCCCGGCCAGGAAGGCCACGCGCCACGCGATGTCATGGCGCGGCAGGCTCAACAAGCCCCCGAGGATGCCGCTGATGCCGGCAATGCGTCCGTTGAAGAGGATGAGAACGGCTGCCGCCGCGCCAATACCGATGCCGCCGGCCAGCGACGGACCGGGCGTGAAGTGCACGAGATCGATCGACATATCGGTTCCTGTCACCTATTGGGCACAAAACTGCTCATACAGCACGGCGATTACGGCAAGCGCTGGTTTGCTCGCAATCGAATAGAAGATGTTTTTGCCCTCGCGACGCGTCGTCACGAGGCCGTTCTCACGCAGCACGCCGAGTTGCTGCGACAGCGTTGGTTGCCGAATCGCGAGTTGTGCCTCCAGTTCGCTCACGCACGCTTCCCCCTGCGACAACTGGCACATGAGCAGCAGGCGATCGGGGTTCGCCAGCACCTTGAGCAGGGCGCATGCTTCCGTGGCAGCGGCATGCATCGTGGCTACGTCGACGGGTGGGTGACTGTGCGTCATGTCGGTTCATCTCCACGCTGGGCCAAGCGTCATTATATTGACTGACAATATATCAATCAGTATATTGATGTGCAACCCGTATCGGAGCCCTTCGAGATGCAAGCCATCGTTCAGCCGTTCTTCGATCCCGCGACGTCCACGATCACCTATGTCGTCTATCAGGAAGGTCGACCGGAGTGCGCCATCATCGACTCCGTGCTCGATTACGACCCCAGGGCGGGGCGCACCTCTACCGCACGTGCTGACGAGGTCATCGCGTTCGTTCGCGAGCACGCTCTGCAGGTGGAGTGGATTCTGGAAACCCATGCGCACGCCGATCACCTGTCCGCCGCGCCTTATCTGCGGCGCGAACTGGGCGGCAGGATTGCGATCGGCCGCAACATCCGCATCGTGCAGGAGACGTTCAAGAAGCTGTTCAATCTGGAACCGGCGTTTCGGCTCGACGGCTCCCAGTTCGACCATCTGTTCGACGAGGACGAGACATTCGCCATTGGCGGGCTGACGGCGAAAGCCCTCTTCGTGCCCGGGCATACGCCGGCGGACGTGGCATATCAGATTGGCGATGCGGTCTTCGCGGGCGATACGCTGTTCATGCCGGACGTCGGCACGGCGCGCTGCGATTTTCCGGGCGGCGATGCGCACAGGCTGTATCGCTCGATCCGGAAGCTGTTCGACCTTCCGGGCGACACGAGGCTCTTCATGTGTCACGACTACCCGCCAGAGGGCCGGGGCCCCCGGTGGGAAACGACCGTACAGGCGCAGCGCACGTCCAATGTCCAGGCGCATGCGGGCGTGACCGAGGAACAGTTTGCCGCCATGCGTCAGCAGCACGACGCAACGCTCGGCATGCCGACGCTGATGCTGCCGGCGGTCCAGGTCAATATCCGCGCCGGAGCGTTTCCTCCCGCTGACGCGAACGGGATCCGCTACCTGAAGATTCCACTGAACGCGCTATAGAAACGGACGGTGTCGCGCTCGTCATCGCGACCGCCTTCCTCCGCGCGCTCACCGCGCGGCGCATCTTCGCCGGCGCGCCGCGCCTGCCGGCATCGGCGCCGCTGCCGTTCTGCGCCTACCCTGTATTCGTCGCGACGCCGTGCGGCTGGAGGGCGTCGCTCCCGAGGGCGGCCGGTCCGGACCGCTGACGCAGCCGGTTCGCGGGCACCGCGGGGCCCCGGCGCAGGGGGAGCGGGAGCCCTCCCGCCGCTGCGTCCGGCGGGCGTGCGGTCCGTTTCGAACGTGGTGCAACGATGGGGGAGGGGACGGAAATGCCAAGCGCGAGAACGCTGGACGGTCGCGAGATCGAGGTGTCGCCCGAGGCCCTGGCCGGGCTGCAGATGCGCCTGCGCGGGCCGCTGCTGCTGCCGGGCGACGCCGACTACGAGGCCTCGCGCAGCGTCTGGAACGCGATGATCGACCGCCGGCCCGCCGCCGTCGCGCGCTGCCTCGGCAGCGCCGACGTGATCGCCGGCGTGCAGTTCGCGCGCGAGCACGGACTGCTGCTCTGCATCAAGGGCGGCGGGCACAACATCGCCGGCCTGGCCGTGGCCGACGGCGCGCTGATGCTCGACCTGTCGCTGATGCGCGGCGTCTGGGTCGACCCGCGGGCGCGGATCGCCCGCGCGCAGGCCGGCTGCCTGCTCGGCGACGTCGACCGCGAGACCCAGGTGCACGGGCTCGCCGCGGTGCTCGGCTTCATCTCGCTGACCGGCATCGCCGGGCTCACGCTGGGCGGGGGCTTCGGCTACCTGACCCGGCGCTGGGGCTGGACCTCCGACAACGTCGTCGGCATGGACCTGGTGACCGCCGACGCCCGCCTGGTGCGGGCGAGCGAGGACGAGAACCCGGACCTCTTCTGGGGGCTGCGCGGCGGCGGCGGCAACTTCGGCGTCGTCACCGGCATCGACTACGCGCTGCACCCGCTCGGCCCCGAGGTCGTCGGCGGCCTCGTCGCCTGGCCCGCGAGTGCGGCGCCCGAGGTGCTCGAGCTCTACCGCACGCTCGCCGAGACGGCGCCGCCCGAACTCACCCTGGTTGCGCTGATGCGCCGCGCGCCGCCGGCGCCGTGGCTGCCGAAAGAGGTGCACGGGCAGCCGATCGTCGCCATCCTGGCCTGCTACAGCGGCCCGCCCGCGGAGGGCGAGCGGCTCGTCGCCCCGATCAAGGCCTTCGGCAAGCCGGTCGGCGACGTGCTGCTGCGCCGGCCGTATGTGCAGATGCAGGCCCTGCTCGACGCCACGCAGCCGAAAGGCCGGCGCTACTACTGGAAGAGCGAATACCTGCCGCGCATCGAGCCCGCGCTGTGCGCGAAGGTCATCGAGCACGCCGCGAAGATCCGCTCGCCGCATGCCGCGGCGATCCTGTTCCAGATCGCCGGCGCGCTCAACGAGCGCCCCGACGCGCATTCCCCGGTCGGCAACCGCGACGCCCGTTACGTGATCAACCTGACCGGCGCGTGGGAGGCGGCGGTCGACGACGCCGCCAACGTCGCCTGGGCGCGCGAGGCCTGGCAGGACGTGCGCGTCTTCTCGACCGGCGGCAACTACATCAACTTCCTGACCGAGGACGAAGGGCGCGAGCGCGTCGAGGCGGCGCTCGGCCCGGGGCTCGCGCGGCTCGCCGAGGTCAAGGCCGCGTGGGACCCGCTGAACGTGTTCCGCGTCAACCGCAACATCGAACCGACCTGAAGGCGCGCCGCGGGCGCGGCCGTCGCGGATGGGTCCGTGACGGCACCGATGGGGTCCGCGACGGCACCGATGGGGTCGGCGAGGGCATCGATGGGGTCCGCAACGACATCGATGGGGTCCGCAACGACATCGATGGGGTCCGCAACGACATCGATGGGGTCCGCAACGACATCGATGGGGTCCGCAACGGCACCGATGGGGTTCGCGACGGCACCGATGAGGTCGGCGACGGCATCGATGGGGTCCGCGACGGCATCGGTGGGGTCCGCGACGGCATCGATGGGGTCCGCGACGGCACCGATGGGGTCCGCGACGGCATCGATGGGGTCCGCGACGGCACCGATGGGGTCCGCGACGGCATCGGTTGCGCGTCCGGTCGATCGTTCGCCCGGCGCGGACGCGGCTCCGGGGCGTGCCCGTACGGGAGGGGGGCACGCCCTTCGTCACGGAGCGGCGAGGGTTTGGGAGACCGTTGGGAGAGGAGAAACACCATGTGTGGACGCTTCGCGCAGCATCGCAGCCTGGAAGCCCTGGGCGAGTTCTTGCGTGCCCAGGTAGCGCCGGAGCCTGACTGGCGGCCGCGCTACAACGTCGCACCGTCCACGCCGGTGCTGGCGCTGGCACTGCGCAACGGCGTGCGCCGGCTCGACCGGTATCGCTGGGGCCTGGTGCCGGCCTGGAGCAAGACCGCCAGGAGCACCTACGCGACCTTCAACGCCCGCGCCGAAACCGTGGCGACGGCACCGGCGTTCCGGGCGGCGTACCGGCGGCGACGCTGCGTGGTGCCGGCCGACGGCTGGTACGAGTGGCAGACGCGCGACGGCGCCAAGTGCCCCTGGTACCTCTACCGCGCCGACGGCGCGCCGCTGCTCTTCGCCGGCCTCTGGGAGTACTGGGAGAGCGAAGGCGCCGAACCGCTGGAGTCCTGCGCGATCATCGTCACCGCGGCCTCGGCGTCGCTCGCGCCCATCCATGACCGCATGCCGGTGATCCTGGAGCCCGGGCAGCTCGACCTGTGGCTCGACCCGCAGTCGCCGCGGGACGCGGTCGACGAGTTGCTGCGCTCCGCCGCCGACGGCGTGATCGGCGCCCACCCGGTCGCCCCGCGGGTCAACAACGTGCGCAACGACGACCCGACCTGCGTGGAGCCGCTGGTGCAGGCGTGAACCGTGCCGTGGCGGCGGTTCGCGTGCGAGGCGCCGCCGCCGGGGGCGCGTGCGCCTGCTGGAACACGGCCGGACGCCCGGCGCAGCGGGCCGGCAACGGCCGGTGCGGGCGCGGTGGACGTCGGGCCCCAGGCCGCGACGCCCACGCTGCCGTGCCGGCGAGGAGGAGGCGCCGTACGGGCAGCGCCTCCGCGGGACTCACGCCATCCGGAGTCGCGATGACCTGGAATAGGCCCAGTCCAGTGCCAGCATGATCACGAGGGAAAGACCGACGAGAGGAAAGAGCACGCCTCCGAGGACGAGCAGCGCCAGCAAGCCGCGGAACACGCGCCGGTCGTGCGGCACGAGGTTGTCAGTTTCTGGTCCGCCGAGTCGGTGCCGGAGCCGGACGAAGCGCACATCGAGTGCGAGCTACAGGCGTTGCGAGACGTGCTGGCGCAAGAAGTTCGCCGTCCGCGCGGCGTGAGGCGGAGGGGCGAAAAGGGGAATGCCGGTCATTGCCGGACGAGTGCACCTTAAAATGTGCGGCAGGGGGCGCCCGCGGGCTGATCCATTTGGCAGAATGGCCGTGCATGCGACGATCGAGCGCGGGAGACGGCTGACCCTGATGGACAAACGCGCTTTGAGCGAGCGGGACATCTGCACTAAGTTCATCACGTCGTGGCTTGACAGATGTTTGCCTTGACCGGTCGAATAGCCCCATTCGGGGCCGTGTACTTTGCAAATGGGCCGAGGTGCCCGAAAAACCGGTCTGGAGCCAGGACAAGAATTACAGTGCGCGAACCCCACCGGTTACTCACAGCCCGCTTATTGGAGTTGATCGAAACCCATCCCGAAGGATTGCGACTCGACGAGGTTCAGGCGCGTACGCGTGTTGAAGGGTGTCGCGCGGGAGTCGATGATCTCGCAGCAGCGCTACTCGATCTCCAGCACCAAGGTCTTGCACATATAAACGCAGCCCGGCGCTGGTTTCCGAAGCGGGCGGCGAGTGTACGACCATCCTCCGCAGTCACTGGTTCGGATGACGTGGCGGGTGCAGGGCTGGTGCTGCAGGCGCTACCGGCGCGCATCACTGGCAACGATATGGCGGTAGCACCAGCACCTGCATTGAGTGCTACCGGCACCTCGCTCAAGCCGACTTGGGGCCTGTTACGCAGCCTGCTGCCGTATTACGCCGAGGCGCTAGCCCGCAATGAACGGGCGTTGCTACTCGGAACGCCTGAGCGCTACGGCGAGCAGTTCCTGCTCGTGGCACCACGCGGCCGATGGTGGCCAGCAGCAGGGTTAGGCTACGGGCTAGAACTCTCGCGTACGCATCTGCCGGTTGCTTTTCTCACCGCGTTAGCCCGACGCACGCGCGAACCGATTCATGTAGCCTACCCCATCGCGCTGGTGCGGCCCCGCGACGCCGCGCGCAGCCCCTTTCTGTTACCAGTGGCAACTGTGGCAGCGGACTGGACCCTCGACGCCGAGAAACTGCGCCTGAATCTGCCGGCCCAAACGCCGGCGATCGAATGGTCGTGGGTGCGCGGACAGCGCCAGCGCGGACGCCAGATTCGCGAGTTGCTCGATGCACTTGATGTCAATGCTGACGACGAAGTCTGGCGGGCAGGCTCCTTCGTCGACTGGGCGACCTTCGTCGATCGTCTCGCTGCAACCACCCCTACCGAGGTGCGCACACCGCTCGATCTCGCTCAGCCCAACAATGAGTTGGATTGTGGCCAGGCGGGCGGTATTTACGGGGCGTTGGGGCTGTTCCTGTCGAGCGAATTGCAGTTCGCGCGCGGGGCGGTGCGTGATCTCAAGTCCATGACGCAGTGGTCAGATGACGAGCTGGCCACAACGGCGCTGGCTGCGTGCTTCAGCGATGCCATCCACAAGGCACCGAATCCGGTCATCGTTCCGGTGCTGGAGCCGCTTGTGCTTGGCGAGGATCAGCTTGCGGCCGTGCGTGCCGGGCTAAACGATCGGCTGACCGTGGTAACCGGGCCGCCCGGGACCGGCAAGTCACAGGTCGCCGTTGCCCTGATGGCTAGCGCAGCGCTTGTCGGTCGCAGCGTCCTGTTTGCCAGCCGCAATCATCAGGCGATCGACGCAGTCGTCGGGCGGCTGGCCGAAGTAGTTGAAGACCGGCCGCTGGTAATCCGTGCCAATGCGCGCGAAAGCGATGACAGCTTCGACTTTACCCGTGCGATCGAAGCCATCCTCGCGCGGCCCGGTGGTGAGAGGCCCGGCGAAGGGCTGGCTGGCTCGATCGAAGTGCTGACGCGGCTCGATGCGGCACGGACCGCTGCGATCGAACAGGCCGCCACTGCTAACCAAGCGATCAACGAACTCGGGCGGCTGGAAGCAGCGATCGGAGATCTGACGGCAGCCCTTGGCATCGACGCAGCCGCTCCACTACCGCGGGATCTGCCCGCTGCCACACGACCCTTGCATAGTTGGCTAGAGCGCCTGTTTGCGCCTTGGGTACGGTACCGGCGACTACAACGGCTACGGCGTCTAGCGCTGGGATGGGGCCAGCTTGGTTTTGGCGAGTGCGACGAATCGACGCTGGAGCTACACGAACAACGTCTACTCGACCTGCAGGAGCTGGCTGCGCTGCGGGTCGAGCGGGATCAGGCAGAGGCAGCCGTGCGTCAACTCCGTTCAACCGGCGATCCGATCGCGCTCGGAGAGCGGCTGTGCGCTTCATCCAAATTGCGTCTGCAGGGGCTCGCCGAACTGCTTATCGAGTGTGCGCCTGAAGATCGCCGTGCGTTGACCGCGTTGCGCGGCGATCTGGCTCTGGCGCGCGGTGATGGCGCCGCCGGTGCTGCCCGTGCTCGGGAACTCTGGTCGGCTCAGCGAGCCCTGATCCTCGGCCAGATGCCGCTATGGGCCGTGTCAAACCTCGGCGCAGCCAGCCGCATTCCGCTGGTACCCGGGTTGTTCGATTATGTGGTGCTTGACGAGGCATCGCAGTGTGATATCGCTTCGGCTTTGCCGCTGCTGGCCCGGGCTCGGCAGGCGATCGTGATTGGTGATCCCGCGCAGCTTACGCATATCTCCCAAGTGCGCCGGGAGTGGGAAGCCGAAACCCTGCGCAATGCCGGCTTGATGAGGCCTGGCATCGGCAGCTATTTGTTCTCGACCAACAGTTTGTTCCATCTTGCTGCTGCTGCCGCCGGCGACCATCACCTGCTGCGCGATCACTTCCGCTGCCATGAAGATATTGCCGACTACATTAGTGCCACATTCTACGGCAATCGCCTGCGGCCATTGACCGACCCGCGTAGCCTGCGGGCACCAGTCGGACAGGCAGCCGGTTTTCACTGGACGACCGCGCCCGGTCCGATCCAACCAGCCCGCACCGGCTGCTTTGCACCAGCCGAGATCGAAGCCATCGTGCACGAATTGCATTGGTTGCTGGGTGAGGGCGGCTTCACTGGAAGCATTGGCGTAGTCACATCGTTTCGCGAACAGGCCAACCGTCTACGCGACCGCATCGAGCATTGTTTGAGTGCCGAGGCGATTGCAAGCGCACGATTGGAGGTTCACACCGCTCACGGCTTCCAGGGCGATGCGCGCGATGTGATTCTACTCAGTTTATGTATCGGTCCGGATATGCCGGCTGGGGCGCGAGCCTTCCTGCACGACACGGGAAATCTCGTTAATGTTGCGGTGAGCCGTGCCCGCGCCGTTTGCCATATCTTCGGCAACCTGGAGTATGGAGCTCACTGCGGTATCCGGTATGTCGAGGCACTGCTGGCACGGCGCCATCGAACAGGCGATGCCACTGCCAGTTTCGAATCCCCCTGGGAAGAAAAGCTCTGGCGCGCCTTGGCTGAGCGCGGTATCGAGACAACACCACAATACCCGATTGCCGGTCGCCGGCTTGATCTGGCATTGCTGACCGACAGTGTGCGTCTCGATATTGAGGTCGATGGCGACCGTTTTCATCGCGACCTCGACGGTCGGCGCAAGGTGGGTGATCTATGGCGAGATCATCAATTGCAGGCGCTCGGCTGGCGGGTCGTGCGCTTCTGGGTTTACGAACTGCGGGAGAACATGGATGGTTGCGTCGAACGCATCCTTGTCCACATCCGAAGCACCGATTACTGAGCATCACCGTTCCCCACCAGCAGCAGCCGTGCCACCAGCGAATTGGCGGCGAATGCAACTCGTGCTCGGGCTGGCCGGGGCTCTGGCGCTGGCTAGCCTCGTCACTGTATTGGTGGGTGTAATCGGCGACGCCACCGAACGCGAGAGTTGGCGAGTACGGCGTAGCGAGCATCAGGAGGTGCTGGGCGCGCTCAGCACCGCACGTGCCCAGCTTGATGAGGAAGTCGCCAACCTACGCCGTAATCGTGCTGCGCTCGATGCAGACCTGAATCGTCTCCGGACCAGCGCCGAAGCTGAGCAGGGCGGCGCAGCACGGCTGCGTGAGGAAGTCGCCGCACTACGCCAGGAGCTCGCCGCCGGCCGCGCCGAGTTGGCTGTGGCTACGCAGCGGCGCGACACCCTGCAGGCTGCAGTGAAGACGGCCGATACGACGCTGGCGGAACTGAACGCGCGCCGCGATGAGGCCGAGCGTCAGACCGGTGAGGCAGCAGAACGCCGGCGGGTCGCGGCCGAAGCCGAGCGGGCCGCGAAGGCCCAGCAGAGCAAGGCCGAACAAGCCCGCGACAGTGCGGTTGCACAGCAGAAGGAGGCTGAGCGGCGCATCGAGCAGATCCTTCAGGACCTGAAAACCGCCGAAGAACGAGTAGGTGGACTGCGCACGCAAGAGGCTCAACTAAAAGCGGCTACAACTGCCTCCACTGCCGAACGTGACCGGCTGGATGCTGAAGCCAAGCGGCTCGGACTGGAGCTTGTCAAGCTCGATCAGCAGCGCCAGCAGCTTGAGCGCGATACCCGTACTACCGCCGAAACTCGACGGACGGCCGAGGGGCTCCAGCAGCAGCTCGACCAAGCGAACCGGGATCTCGGTACCGTCCGCGAAGCCCTGAAGACCGCGCAGGGGCAGCTAGCCGAAACGCGCGGCCAGCAGACCCAACTCGCCGACGAACTGGCCCGGCTGCGCGCACAGAAAACCGGCCTGGATGGCGTGATCACCGCGGCTGCTAACGCTCAAGCGGAACTTGACAAACTGCAGGCTCAGCAGAAACGGGCGGAGCAAGCAGCAGAAACGACGCGTCTCGATGTTCGTCAGCTCGAATCTCGGAAAACGGCACTGGAAGCCGACATCATCAAATTCACCGCCAGCGGCAAGGATTTGGAAAAGTTCCGTGCCGAACTGGCTGATACCAATGCAGAACTCGAACGTCTGCGTCAGCAATTGGTTGAGGCACGGAGCCGGCGCGAGACTATCGCGATTGAAGTGGAACGCCTAACGCAACAGCGCGGCGAACTGGAGCGCACCATCGGTTCACTAACGCCGCGAGCGCAGGAGGCCGAAGCGCTACGGATCCGGCTCCAGCAAGACAACGGCACTTTGCTCGCCCTGCGCGAGCAGATTGAACGCTTGCGCACTGAACGTGACAGCTTGCAGCAGCCGGTCACATCTTCCATGCATGTCCCCGGCGACAACGCCGCGGCACGCTGATCAAGGATC
Organism: Plasticicumulans lactativorans; assembly: GCF_004341245.1. GTDB lineage: Bacteria > Pseudomonadota > Gammaproteobacteria > Competibacterales > Competibacteraceae > Plasticicumulans_A > Plasticicumulans_A lactativorans. Next base: position 27,169 of record NZ_SLWY01000001.1, read on the forward strand.
GCGCTGATGGACACGAACACCCTGGTCTGGCTTGCATCGGGTGGCACGCTTGCCGGCATCGTCAGTGTTATCACCGCATTGGTGTGCGGCATGCACTACGGTGCGGCGCTACGCCGCATACCGGCTGCGGCCTTTTTGGAAGATATCGTCGCACGCGTCGCAACTCGTCGCGAGGAACTCGAACGGCTGGATGCCCAATTGGGCGAGCGCCACAACGGCCTCCAGGGCCTGCGGGGCGAAACGGAGATGCTGACGGCCCGCCGGGATGCCTTGGCAGCGCAACTGCGCGAACTGCAGGAGGACCTGGTTGCACTCGATGGGCGCCGGGCCGACATCGCTTCGGTGCGCGATGAGTTGGCGGAAGCACGGACGCAACTTGCCATGCTCGTCAGTGAACTGACCGAACGGCGGACGCAGCAGGAGCAACTCGAACGCGCGGCCGAACGTGCCCGTGCACAACTGTCCCTGCTCGAAGAACGCCGGAGCGAGATCGAGGCAATCGATACAGCCGAGCGCGAAGCACGGATACGGCTCACCGAGGCGCAGACGGAACTGGGCACCGTCGTCCAGGCGCGGGAAGCGGCACGGCGTGAAGCCGAGGCGGCAGCGCGCGACAGGGAGATGCTGGCAACGAACATCGACCGGCTCACCGATGAGCGCAACGAACTGCGCGCTGACATCGCCAGTCTCCAAGCCGAACGCAATCCGCTGTCGACTGAAGTTCAGGGCCTGCGCCGGCACTTGGAGCAGTTGCATCTTCAGCAGCAGGCACTCGACGGCGATCTTCAACGCCTGCAATCCCTACAGCCGGTACTGGAAGATAAAATCAGCGGCCTGCAACAGGAAGTTGTTACCCGGACCGCTGAACTCAAAGACCTTCAGGCCGAACGTGATCCGCTGTCGACTGAAGTTCAGGGTCTGCGCCGGCACTTGGAGCAGTTGCACCTTCAGCGGCAGACACTCGACGGCGATCTTCAACGCCTGCAATCCCTACAGCCGGTACTGGAAGACAAAATCAGCGGCCTGCAACAGGAAGTTGTTACCCGGACCGCTGAGCTCAAAGACCTTCAGGCCGAACGTGATCCGCTGGCAGCGGACATTGATGGCCTGCGTCGGCAACTCGAACCGCTGCGTACACAGTGCGACGAAGTCGAAGCGGAACTCGCCCGCCGCCGCGCCGAACTCGCCGCGATCGAGCAGGAGATCCGTACCAAAGGCGGTGGTAGCGTCGGCAACCCGGAAGACGTGCTCGCCGATCTCGAACAGGCACCGGCTTGTCTGGTCGGCGACGGCGGCAGGGGACCGTTGATGCCGAATCCGCAGCGCGACGACGACGAAACAGCAATGCTCGGCCGCGTGCGGACACACCTTGATCGGCTCCGTCTGCACTTTCCCGAGCGCACTCTTTATGCTTTTCATACTGCGCTCAAGACGGCAACGATTAGTCCGCTTACAGTGCTGGCCGGCATTTCCGGTACCGGCAAGAGTCAGCTGCCGCGCCGCTATGCCGAAGCAATGGGTATCCATTTCTTGAAACTGCCGGTTCAACCACGTTGGGATAGCCCGCAGGACATGCTCGGTTTCTACAATTATTTGGAGAAGCGCTACAAAGCGACCGAATTTGCACGGGCTCTGGTGCATTTCGACACGTACAACTGGCCGCTTGCCCGGCCTTTCAAGGATCGGCTACTGTTGATCCTGCTTGACGAACTGAACCTCGCTCGCGTCGAGTACTACTTCAGCGAGTTTCTGAGCCAACTCGAAGGCCGTCCCGCCCCGGGCGATCGCGATCCTGAGCACATCCGCAGTTCGGAAATCGTGCTCGATACTGGCGGCGTTGGCGGACCGCCGCCACGCATCTATCCCGGCCACAACCTGCTGTTCGTCGGCACGATGAACGAGGATGAGTCGACACAGACACTTTCCGACAAGGTGCTCGATCGCGCCAACCTGCTGCGCTTCCCGCGCCCCGAAAAACTGGCCGGAGAAACGCTGGCGAGCGGCGGCGAGCCGGCGGAAGGCTTCCTGCCGGCCTCTCGCTGGCATGCGTGGCGGCGCAGTTTTGGCACGCTGCCGGCAACGCTGCGCGAACCAGTCGAACGTTGGATCCACGATCTCAATGAGCATCTAGACGGGCTGCATCGACCGTTCGCGCACCGTGTCAATCAGGCGATGCTCGCCTACATCGCCAACTATCCGGGTGTCGCCGAGCCGATGGCGCAAACCAGTCCTCTGGATCAGGCCCGCATTGCCTTTGCCGATCAACTCGAACAGCGCATTCTGCCGAAGCTACGAGGCATTGACCTGGGTGACTCTGGAGTCACCCAGCACCTCGACCGCATCCGTGCGTTGATCGACAACGAGTTGCATGATGCAACACTGGCTCGCGCCTTTCAGCGCGCCGCGCAAGATGACGGCAGCGGCAGGCCGTTCGTGTGGAAAGGCGTACGCCGTGAATCGATATGATCCCGCTGGTGCTGGCTATGCCATGGGGACTACTGGCACAGACTCCGATCGCCGGCCAGCCGACGCGCCGACCGTTACATGACGGTGAAACGGTCGAACTCGATGGGCGGTACGGTGCCATGGTGGCGCTACCCGAGCGGACCGACCTGCAACTGGGCAGTCGGCGCTGGCCGGTGCAGGTGGAAGGTGCCGCCTTTGCCTGGTTCGAGGGATCCTTTCGGTTGGTGTCGCTGCCGACTGCAGCCTTGACCAGCGAACGTCAGATCCGGTTCGATCTTCTAACGGCGGGCGAGTCTGTGCTGAGTGTCGGGCTCGTGTTGCGTAATCATCTACTGCGTCCGCGCGGAGCCGGACGTGACGATCCGGCCGCCGATGCATTGCACACCTTTGTGTTGCAGGTTCTCGACCGCATCCGTGAGGCCGAACCGTCCGGTGCCGGAGACGATTGGGATGATCTCGGCACCGGTTGGGCGCGGCTGCGCACCGCCTGGCTTGAGCGCGATGCGCAGATCGAAGAAGCGCGCCGCGATCTGATCGTCGAACATGCTGAACAACTCCCGGCCCACATCACAGAAATCGCTATCCACCCGCGTCGGGTGCTCAAACGCACCCGCGAGTTGCTGCCGATCGATCGTATCCAGGAACTCGACACCGCCTGTCTCGAATGGCTGATCCGGCAGCCCGGCGTTACCGTTGCCGAAAAGGCCGGTCCGCGCCAGCGACTGCTCGGCATCGCGCGCGAGGAGCATCTCGATACGCTCGAAAACCGGGTGCTGAAAGATTTCCTGCGTCTGAGCGTCGAGGCTGCCAGCGTCTGGCAGCGGGAGAACCGGCGTTTTCACAACAGTGAGCGCGCCCGGCTGGTCGGGCGTTATCTCGCGCTGTGCCGCATGCATCATCGCGAACTGTGCGCGGCTGGCATCGGTGACCCCATGCCCCCGGTCGCTCCGAATTTCGTGCTGCAACAAGATTCCCGCTACCGCGTGATCTGGCGCGCGTACCGCGAACTGTTGAGCGCTGAGCAGCGTATGGACGATCTCTGGCGCTGGCAGTGTCGGTTGTGGAGCGACTTCGCTCGGCTTGTCGTGGTGATGGGGGTGCAAGAGTTGTGCGACAAGCCGAGTGCGCTCTCGCCCCTCTTCGTGCGCAGGGAACAGGCAAGCGGACGCTGGTCGGACACGCTCGGCCTGCTCGGTGTATTCCTGATCGACCTGAACGGCAGGTCGTATGTGGCGGAAGTCTGTGATGCGAGCCAGTTGCCCCGAAACGACACGTCACGAGCGAAGCTGGCGTCCTGGCAGTATGCACTCGGTTGCACAGCACTCATCCGCCTCATCGATTTGTGGAGTGGGCATTGTGCGAGCCTGTGTGTCTGGGCCATGCATAGCGCTACAGCCGAGACGCTTCCGTTGACCGAGTTGGTCGCTTCAGCCGATGAAGCCCTGAGTACGGCCATCAGACAGGAAGGTCTGCGCAACGGCGAGCAACTTCGGGCACGTGGACTGGTGATCCGCTCGGCGCCGCCGGGAAAGACCGAGTACGCCACCCAGGCTGGGCAGGTCTACGGACTGACGCTGGCCATCGGGTCGGAACATATCCGCGAGGCGCTTGGCGAGTGCACTTTGATCCTGCAGGACAGTCTGGAGCGCCTGTTTGCATGAGCGGAGTGCACGGCATTGATCTCAATGGTGTGCTCGATTGCGTGGTGCGCCTCGATCGGGCACCGCGACCAGCGCCGACACCGCCGGTGATCGTCTCCGGTTCACCACAGGGCCTGCTGACGGGAGCCGCGGCACTGCAATCGCCCTGCGGCCGACCTGGCATGGAAGCCGAGGAAGGTATCCGCCTGCCAGTGCTGGCCCTGCTGCACGCGCTCAGTGGTGAGGGGCGGCACGATACGCACGATACGGCCGTGCTGCTCGGCCGACACCTGCGTAGCCTGTTGTCCGATGATACGCATGCTGCTGTCGTCGCAGTGCCTGACACACCTGGTTTCGACGAACGAGCTCGCACCCGGCTGCTGGATGGCGCGCTACGCGCCGGGCTCGATCTGCACCTACTATGGCGCCCGGTCGCAGCGTTGCTTGGTTGGGGCGAAACACTGGGAAACGGCGAACTCCAAGCCCTGCACGGCCGGACGGCCTGCGTCGTGCAGTTGTTGCCGGACGGCATCTCGATTGGCGATTTCGGCCTCGAATGCGTGGTGCAGGGTGGCCGGCCGACGTTAGTACCGGTGCGCCGGCGCGACGGCGAACGTCAATTTTACTCGTGGAGCGGTGGTGGACTGGTTGCACTGCTCGCGCGCGAAGCTGGAACCGACGAAGCCAGTCTGTGGGTCGGACCGTGGGTATGGAAGGTCTTGCTTGGGCAGCCTGCAGAACGCGAGGTGCTGGCCGACCCGCATGCACCGGGTGGTTGGCGACTCGCCAGCGGTCCTTCCACACTGTGCGGCGCCTTAGCCGCGGAGTTGCGCACAGGCCTGCGTATAGCACTCGGAGCCGCGCGCTCGGCACTGCGCAATGCAGCGGTCATTCTGATCGAGGGGCCTATCGCCGATGCACCGCTTTCGGACGCAATGCAGCCAACACTCGCGCTACGCCAGATCGTGGCTGCGGAACTGACCGTGGTGCTCGGCCCGACGGTGTCCGCAAGACTCGTCGCCATGCCGCTCGCCGATGCTCTAATTGCCAGAGGGGCCGCTATCTGTGCTGCGCGTCAAGCGGCGCGGCAGATCACGTATTACGATTTCCTGCCGATGCTCGAAATCAATGTGCTGCAGGCCGGAGAGCATGCGTTCGTTGAACTCATCGGTCGCGAAGAGCGCATCGCGGGGGGCATGAGTTACACGAATACGTTGGCCGATCGCTTCACCGTTGCCGCAAGCACGCGCTCGCTCGAGTTCTACCTGCTGAAAGAGGACGAAGCAGGCGCTCGTCACAGCGAAACGGTGCTGCCGGTACCGCCGGCAGCCGACGTGGAAATCAGCCTGCACGTCACGCAGACACCCGCTCAAGGCTACGCACGCGTGGAGATACTCTCGGCCGTCCGGGGCGCGCTCGGTGAAGCACCGATCCTGCTCGATTGGTCAGCGATGACAGAGATTGAAGGCTCGCGCGAGGATATTCTGCGCGAACTCGAATTCGAGGGGCTCGGCTATCCGGACATCGTACCGCAACGTGCACATCACCTGCTCTGGGATTACCAGCGCAGTGACGGCATGACTATCGCTGCCGCGATGCGGGCCTTCAATTGTAAGCCTATCCTAAGTTCACCGCGCAACCAGTACAATCAATTGGTTAAACAAACGCGCGCACTCGTCGGGCTGCGCAGCAATCTGTTTTTTCTGACAAAGGGCACCAGTTCTGATCGTAGTGCTTACACCGCCGTCGATTCGGATGGCCAATTGCCACCTGGAATCGCGCCGACAATCCAACAGGAATTCGAAAACTTTCGAGTGCGGCTCGACACGGATTTTGCCGCAATCACCAGCGTCCGTAATCGACAAGATATCGCAACCCGGCGTGAATTGGCGCGACTGGGCGCCTGCTTGTATGCAGCGTGTCCTAATGCAATTGTTCATTACTTCCAACGCATTGTCGCACGTAGCGCCGATGACCTGACACTGGTGTTGCATGCCGGCAAAGTGCTGAGCACCGAACCAGATCTTGACAGTCTTTTCCATTATTGCGCGTCTCGCTACGATGAAGCCATCCGCGCTGTCAAGAGACTGTCGGTCCACGTGGTACGCGCGGCAGGCGATGCTTTGGCTTATCATGAAAAAGCTGGAGGCATTCTTGATAACCGAAGCGCTGACAAGTTGGCTGAAGCTGCGCTCCTATTGCTAAAGGAGGAAATCCAGGCACATAATTACAAAATACGATTCCGTGCCGCCGCGCGACTCGGCCTATTTCTGTTACGCCACCGGCAGCGGCGGCGCGATTTCCTGCATCCGAGTAGCGCTGACACGGCTAATCGTCGGCGTGCCAAAGAGTTCGATGCCCTGTTGATCCAGGCTATCGCATCGAAGCGCCTTAACCAAGATCTGGAAAATGCCTTGGAAGAAATCCGTGCACAAATCCGATATCGCGGTACAAATGCGATCGTTGATATCGATCCTGACGAAGATGGCGAGATTAACGAGAACGAAGTGGAGTAGAGGCTGTTGGGCACCCGCTCGCCATCCCTGTCGAGCATCCCGGCTTCGCGGGCGCCCATCCCGTGCCTTTACGGCGTGTTCAACGGCCCCGGTTCGCCCTGCGTATCGGGCTCCTGCTACGCCCGTCGAGACGCGCTGCGCAGACTCGACGCTCAAATGGCTTGACGCCATTCTCCCTGGCTACCGGGGGCTCCTCGGCTCGCGGGGCGCTCCATGCCTCCTCGAAGGAACACCGCCACGACCCGGCACCATGGCGCTGCCGTGCCGGTTCAATGACCCCGAACGGTCTCCTGCAGGTGCCGCGGCGATGGGCAGCTCAAAGCCCGAGCTGCTTGTTGAAGCCGAGGGCGTCGTAGTAGTCGCCCTGGTAGACGATCTTGCCCTGCTTCACGCGGATCAGCGTCAGCCCGTGCAGCACCAGCGGTTTGCCGGTGGCCTTGGTGCCGTCGGCGAAGGCGCCGGTGTTGGTGCCGGTGAAGGTCCACTGGAAGGCCACGCCGTCGCGGTCGACCAGCGGCTTGCCGTCCATCGTCCACTGGCAGTCCGGGAAGGCGTTGATGAAGGCCTTGATGACGTTGTCGCGGGCGACGACCACGCCCTGCTGCGGCGTGCCGACGCTGGCGTCGTAGTAGGTCACCTCGTAGTCGAGGTAGCTCGCGGCCAGGTTGGCGTTGTGCGCGTTCCACGCGGCCATGTAGGCGCGGACCACGGACAGCGGGTCGTTCGCGGCCTGGGCGAGCCCGGTGGCGAGGAGGGTGGCGGCCAGCAGCAGGCCGGTGGCGAGGCGGTGGTGGACGTGCGTCATGGTGGGCCTCCGGGGGATCGTGGTGGCGGGGATCGGGCGGGGGTGCCGGGGCCCGGCGGGGCGGAATCCCTCGCCCCCGGGGCCGTGCCGCACCCTCGCGGTGCTCGTGGACGTCGCGCGACCGCTGCGGGCCGCGCCCGTGCGCGGTGCCTTCAGTGCCGGATCATCACGTGGCGCACGGCGGTGTACTCCTCCAGCGCGTACATCGACATGTCCTTGCCGTAGCCGGATTTCTTCAGCCCGCCGTGCGGCATCTCGCTGACCAGCATGAAGTGGGTGTTGATCCAGGTGCAGCCGTACTGCAGCGCGGCGGCGACGCGCATGGCGCGGCCGACGTCCTGGGTCCACACCGAGGAGGCGAGGCCGTAGTCGGAGTCGTTGGCCCAGCGCACGGCCTCGTCGGCGTCGCTGAAGCGGGTGACCGACACCACCGGGCCGAACACCTCGCGGCGCACGATCTCGTCGTCCTGGCGCGCGCCGGCGATCACCGTGGGCGCGTAGAAGAAGCCGCCGGCGGTGCCGCTGCGCCCGCCGGTGACGACCTCGATGTGCGGCTGCGCGGCGGCGCGCTCGACGAAGCCGGCGACGCGCGTGCGCTGGCGCGCGGAGATCAGCGGCCCCATCTCGACGCCGGCTTCGTCCTGCGTGCCGACCTTGATGCTGCCGACGGCGCTCGCCAGGTCGGCGACGAAGCGCTCGTAGATCTTCGGGCCGGCGTAGACGCGGCAGGCGGCGGTGCAGTCCTGGCCGGCGTTGTAGTAGCCGAAGGTGCGGATGCCGGCGACCACGGCGTCGAGGTCGGCGTCGTCGAACACGATCACCGGCGCCTTGCCGCCGAGTTCGAGGTGCGTGCGCTTGAGCCCGCGGGCGGCGACGTCGAGGATCTTCTGCCCGGTCGCGATGTCGCCGGTCAGCGAGATCAGGCGCACCTGCGGCTGGCTGATCAGCGGCGTGCCGACGCTCTCGCCGCGCCCGGGCACGACGTTGACCACGCCCGCCGGGAACAGCTCGGCGAAGTGTTCGGCGAGCAGCAGGGTGCTGAGCGGCGTCTGCTCCGAGGGCTTGATCACCGCGCAGTTGCCGGCGGCGAGCGCCGGGGCGAGCTTCCACGCCGCCATCATCAGCGGGTAGTTCCACGGCGCGATCGACGCCACCACGCCGAGCGGGTCGCGGCGGATCAGGCTGGTGTGGCCGGGCAGGTACTCGCCCGCCGCCGAGCCCTGCAGGCAGCGCGCGGCGCCGGCGAAGAAGCGGAACACGTCGGCGACCGCGGGGATCTCGTCGGCGAGCGCGGCGGCGTAGGGCTTGCCGCAGTTCTGCGACTCGATGCGGGCGAAGCGCTCGGCGTTCGCCTCGATGCGGTCGGCGAGCCTGAGCAGCAGCGTCGCGCGGTCCTTCGGCGGGGTCTGCGCCCACGCCGGGAAGGCGCGCTCGGCGGCCTCCACGGCGGCGACGACCTGTTCCACCGAGGTTTCCGCGACCTCGGCCAAGGCGCTGCCGGTGGCCGGATCGAGGATGGTTTCGACCTCGCCGGCGCCGGCGACGAACTGGCCGTTGATGAACGCGCGGGTGTTCATGGGCGGTCTCCTGCTGGGGGCGCCCCGGCCGCGGTGGCGGGGCGGCGGTGGGAAGAGGGGGGCATCGTCGCGCCTCAGCCGTTGCGCCCGCCGGCGTCCGCGTCGTCGCGGGTCGCGCGGTAGGCGAGCAGGATCGGCACGGCGGTGACGAGGATCACGGCGACGGCGACGACATTGGTCACCGGCCGGTCGCGCGGCCGGAACAGTTCGTTCATGAACCAGATCGGCAGCGTGCGCTCGTGCCCGGCGGTGAAGGTGGTGACGATGATCTCGTCGAAGCTCAAGGCGAAGGCGAGCATGCCGCCGGCCAGCAGCGCGGTGGCGAGCTGCGGCAGCACCACGTAGCGGAAGGTCTGGAAGCCGTCGGCGCCGAGGTCCATCGAGGCCTCGATCAGGCTGCGCGGGATGCGCCGGAAGCGCGCGAGCGCGTTGTTGTAGACGACCACCACGCAGAAGGTCGCGTGGCCGGTGACGATGGTCCAGAACGAGGGCTCGACTTCGGCGAGCTTGATCGCCGACAGCAGCGCGATGCCGGTGACGATGCCCGGCAGCGCGATCGGCAGGATCATCGCCAGCGTCACCGCCTCGCGGCCGAAGAAGCGCGCGCGCGCCATCGCCGCGGCGGCCATCGTGCCGAGCACCAGCGCCGCGGCGGTGGCGCTCGCCGCCACCTGCAGCGACAGCCACAGCGCCTCGCGGATGTCGGCCCGCGACCACGCCACCTCGAACCAGTGCAGCGTCAGCCCCGGCGGCGGGAACTGGTAGGTCTTGTCCTCGGTGGTGAAGGCGTAGAGCACGATGATCAGCAGCGGCACGTGCAGGAACGCGAGCCCGCCGAAGGCGGCGAGCCTGAGCCAGCGCGAGGCGCGGCCGTCAGAGCGCATCGAAGGCCCCGAGGCGCCTGGCGAGCGCGAGGTAGGCGGCGATCAGCAGCACCGGCACCACCGAGAACGCCGCGGCGAGCGGCACGTTGCCGGCCGTGCCCTGCTGCACGTAGACCATCTGGCCGATGAAGAAGCCGGGCGTGCCGACCACGCCGGGGATGATGTAGTCGCCGAGCGTCAGCGAGAAGGTGAAGATCGAGCCCGCGACCACGCCGGGGAAGGCGAGCGGCAGCACCACGTGGGCGAAGGTCTGCCGCGGGCGCGCGCCGAGATCGGCCGAGGCCTGCAGCAGCGAGCCCGGCACGCGCTCCAGCGCCGCCTGCACCGGCAGGATCATGAACGGCAGCCACACGTAGGTGAACACCAGGAACATGCCGAGATAGGACGACGACAGCGTCGGCCCGCCGACCAGCGGCGTCGCCAGCACGGCCTCCAGCACGCCGCCGAGGCCGAGCTGCGCGCACACCCAGGCGACGATGCCTTCCTTCGCCAGCAGCAGCCGCCACGCGTACACGCGCACCAGGTAGCTCGACCACAGCGGCAGCATCACCGCGAGGTACATCGCCGCCTTCATCCGGCCGCGCGCGTGGAAGGCCATGAAGTAGGCGATCGGGAAGCCGATCAGCGCGCAGGCGAGCGTCACCGCCACGGCCATCGCCAGCGTGCGCAGCACGATGTCGATGTGCGCCGGCGCGGAAAAGAGCGCGACGTAGGTGTCGAGCGTCAGCACGCGCTCGATCTGCCCGGTGAAGTCGTTGAAGGTGTAGAAGCTCTGCAGCAGCAGCGCGAACAGCGAGCCCAGGTAGACGATGCCGAACCACGCGAGCGGCGGCAGCAGCAGGAGCAGCAGCAGGAGCCCGCTGCGGCGGTAGAGCAGGTTCGACAGCCGCCGCCCGATGCCGCCGCGCCGCGGCGGCGTCGAGTCGAAGGCCGGCGCGGCGTTCACGCGCCCTCCCCGCCGTCGAGGACGTGCATCGCCGCCCGCGGCCAGCTGAGCCGCGCCGGCGCGCCGACGCCGGGCAGCGGCGCGGCCGGCGCGCCGTAGCTCGGCACCAGCGCGGTGAGCCGCCCGCTGCCGGCGACCTCGACCTCGAAGCGGCTGTGCGCGCCGAGGTACTGGATGTCGACCACGCGCCCGTCGAGCGCCACCGCATCGGCGGCGGGCGCCGCCTCGGGCGTGCTCACCGCGATGCGCTCCGGGCGGATCGAGAAGGCGCCGGCGCGGCCCAGCAGGCGCTCGGCGACGCCACCCTCGACCACGTTCGAGGTGCCGACGAAGGTGGCGACGAAGGCGGTCGCCGGTGCCTCGTAGAGCCCGCGCGGCGTGTCGATCTGTTCGATGCGCCCGTGGCGGAACACCGCGACGCGGTCCGACATCGACAGCGCCTCGCCCTGGTCGTGGGTGACGAAGATGAAGGTGATGCCGAGCCGGCGCTGCAGCGCCTTGAGCTCGCTCTGCATCGCCTCGCGCAGCTTGAGGTCGAGCGCGCCGAGCGGCTCGTCGAGCAGCAGCACGCGCGGGTGGTTGATCAGCGCCCGCGCCAGCGCGACGCGCTGGCGCTGCCCGCCGGACAGCTCGCCCGGCCGGCGCCGGCCGAAGCCGCCGAGCTTGACCAGTTCGAGCATCGCCTCGGCCTGGCGCAGCCGCTCGGCGCGCGCCACCTTCTTCACCATCAGCCCGTAGGCGACGTTGTCGGCGACGTTCATGTGCGGGAACAGCGCGTAGTCCTGGAACACCGTGTTGACGTCGCGCTCGTAGGGCGGCACGCCGGCGGCCTCGCGGCCGTGGATCAGGATGCTGCCGGTGCTCGGCTGCTCGAAGCCGGCGATCAGCCGCAGCGTCGTCGTCTTGCCCGAGCCGGAGGGGCCGAGCATCGAGAAGAACTCGCCGTCGGCGACGCGAAAGCTCAGCTCCTCGATCGCGTGCACGCTGCCGTAGCGGCGGCTGACCCGCACGAACTCCACCGCGGTGCTCACCGCCGTGCCCCCGCGTTCCGCGCCGTCCCGCGACGGCGCAGCGCGTGCACGGGGTGCGGCGGCGGCCGCTTGCGCTCGCCTCGCATGTCGGCGCGCCCCGCGTCAGCGACCGCCCATGATCGCGATGTAGTCGGTGGTCCAGCGGCTGTAGGGGACGCAACTGCCCTGCGTCGCGCACTTCGCCTGCGGGGTCTTCCAGAAGTGGATCTGCGCCATGTTGCCGATGCCGTTGGTCGCGCAGCCCTCCTTGCCGAGCAGCTCGCTCGCGCCCTCGCAGGCCCTGGGCACGGCCGGCACCGAGCCGAACCACGCGGCGACGTCGCCCTGCACCTTCGGCGTCAGCGACCACGCCAGCCAGCGGTAGGCGCAGTTCGGGTGCTTCGCCTCGGCGTGCAGCATCGTCGTGTCGGCCCAGCCGGTGGCGCCTTCCTGCGGCACCGTGCTCGCGACCGGCTGCGCGTTGCCCTTGAGCGTGTTGACCTGGAACGGCCACGACCCCGAGGCGACGATGCCCTCGGAGGTGAAGTCCTGCACCTGCACGTTGGCGTCGTGCCAGTAGCGCTGGATCAGCGGGTGCTGGCGGCGCAGCACCTCCAGCACCGCCGCGTACTGTTTCTCGTTGAGTTCGTACGGGTCCTTGATGCCCAGCGCGGGGTTCCTGTGCATCAGGTAGAGCGCGGCGTCGGCGATGTAGATGGCGCCGTCGTAGGCCTGCACGCGGCCCTTGTTGGGCTTGCCGTCCGGCAGTTCCTGCGGCTCGAAGACCACGCTCCAGCTCTTCGGCGCCTCCTTGAACACGGCGCTGTTGTACATCAGCACGTTCGGCCCCCACTGGTAGGGCGTGCCGTAGTGCTTGCCGTCGACGGTGTGCCAGGGCGCGTTCTGCAGCCGCGCGTCGACGCCGTCCCAGCCGGGGACGCGCGCCGGGTCGATCGGCTGCACCTTCCTGCCGTAGATCAGCCGCAGCGAGGCGTCGCCCGACGCGGTGACGAGGTCGTAGCCGCCCTGGTTCATCAGCGACACCATCTCGTCGGAGGTGCCGGCGGTCTTCACGCGCACCTTGCAGCCGGTCTCGGCCTCGAAGGGCGTCACCCAGTCGTAGGCCTTGTCGGTGTCGCCGCGCTCGATGTAGCCGGGCCAGGCGACGATGTCGAGCGCGCCTTCGCCGGCGCCGGCCTCCGGGGCCGCGGCCGCCGCCGTCTGCGCGAGGGCGAGCGCCAGCAGGGTGAGGGAGGGCATCACGAGGGGTTTGCAGGCCATGGGGTTCGTCTCCGTCCGCAGTCGTCATCGGCTGGGCCGGACCCTGTCGGGCGGGCGCCGGCTCGTTCACCGCCCGCGGCACGCGTGCCGCGCGCAGGGCTCGTGATGAGTTTTGTAGAGCTTTGCCAAAACACCAGTGCGGCGGGCGTCTTAAGGTTCGGCTAAGGCGACCGGTGCACGCTCTCGTCATGCCCGGACCGCAGCGGTCCGCTCACGAGAGGAATACGCCATGCAAGCGAAGAGGTTCTCCCGCAGCATCATCGCCGCCGCCGTGCTGGCGGCGCTCACCGCCGGTTACGCGCCGCTGCGCGACACGCTGGTGAGCGAGGCGCACGCCGCCACCTCGGCCGCCCCGGCGGTCAGCGGCCTGCCCGATTTCAGCAGCCTGGTCGAGCGCTTCGGGCCGGCGGTGGTGAACGTGTCGGTGGTCCGCGATGGCACGCGCGACGAACGCGCGCAACTGCAACGCGACGACCCGATGTACGAGTTCTTCCGCCACTTCCCGGGGCTGGTGCCGCCGCCGTCATCGTCGGTGTCGCCGTCGCGCGGCCTCGGCTCGGGTTTCATCGTCGATGCCGACGGCGTGATCCTGACCAATGCCCACGTCGTCGACGGTGCCACCGAGGTGCGCGTGAAGCTCACCGACCAGCGCGAGTTCCCGGCCAAGGTGATCGGCAGCGACCGCCAGACCGACGTCGCCGTGCTGCGCATCGACGCCCACGGCCTGCCCACCGTGAACCTCGGCGACGCCGCCGACACGCACGTGGGCGAATGGGTGCTGGCGATCGGCTCGCCGTACGGCTTCGAGAACACGGTGACCGCGGGCATCGTCAGCGCCAAGTCGCGGCAGCTGCCCGACGAGACCTACGTGCCCTTCATCCAGACCGACGTGGCGGTGAACCCCGGCAACTCGGGCGGCCCGCTGTTCAACCTCAAGGGCGAGGTGATCGGTATCAACTCGCAGATCTACAGCCGCACCGGCGGCTACCAGGGGCTGTCGTTCGCGGTGCCGATCGACGTCGCGATCCAGGTCAAGGACCAGTTGCTGCGCGACGGTCACGTCAGTCGCGGGCGCCTGGGCGTCAGCGTGCAGGCGGTCGACCAGGCGCTCGCCGATGCCTTCGGCCTGGGGCAGCCGCACGGCGCGCTGGTCGGCGAGGTCGACCCGGACGGCCCGGCGGCCCATGCCGGGCTCAAGCCCGGCGACATCATCGTCGCCCTCGACGGCAAGCCGCTGGAGCGCTCCGGCGACCTGCCGATACGGATCGCCGAGCAGAAGCCGGGCACGCGGGTCACGCTCGAGGTGTGGCGCCAGCGCGCGGCGCACGCGATCCCGGTGACGCTCGGCGAAGTCCCCGACGCGCGCGTCGCCGGCGGCGATGCGGCGGCCGGGGAGGGGGGCCTGGGGCTCGCGCTGCGGCCGCTGAGCCCGCAGGAGCAGGCCGCGCTCGGCGTGCCGAACGGGCTGCGCGTGGAGGCGGTGCGCGGCGCGGCGGCGCGCGCGGGGGTGCAGCCGGGTGACGTGGTGCTGGCCGCCAACGGCACGCCGGTGAATTCGGCCGAGCAGCTCAAGCGCCTGCTGCCGCCGCCCGGGCAGCCGCTCGCGCTGCTGGTGCAGCGCGGCGGGGCGACGCTGTTCCTGCCGGTGCAGCCGGCGGGCTGAACCGTGGGGCCGGCTCAGTTCTCGGCGATGTGGTGGTCCATGGTGCGCGAGGGCTCCTCCTCGTGGCAGCGGCAGACCACCCGCGCCGGCACGCCGACCACGGTGCAGTGCGGCGGCACCGGGTCGAGCACGACGCTGCCGGCGCCGACCTTGGCGCCGGTGCCGACCTCGATGTTGCCGAGGATGATGGCGCCGGCGCCGATCAGCACGCCGGCCCGCACCTTGGGGTGGCGGTCGCCGGATTCCTTGCCGGTGCCGCCGAGGGTGACGCCCTGCAGCAGCGAGACGTTGTCCTCGACCACCGCGGTCTCGCCGACCACGAGCCCGGTGGCGTGGTCGAGCAGGATGCCGCTGCCGATGCGCGCGGCGGGGTGGATGTCGACCGCGAACACCTCGGAGATGCGGTTCTGCAGGAACATCGCCAGCGCCTCGCGCCCTTCGCGCCACAGCGCGTGCGCGACGCGGTAGGCCTGGATGGCGTGGAAGCCCTTGAAGTACAGGAGCGGCACCGAGTAGCCCTTGCAGGCCGGGTCGCGCTCCAGCACCGCGCGGATGTCGGCGCGCACCTCGTCGAGCAGCCCGGGGGTGTTGTGCAGGGTCTCCTGGATCACGTCGCGGATCATCATCGCCGGCACCGTCGGGCTGCCGAGCTTGTTGGCGAGGCGGTAGCTCAGCGCCGAGCCCAGGCCGCGGTGGTTGAGGATGGTGGCGTGGAAGAAGCTCGCGAGGAGCGGTTCGGTACGGGTGGACTGGCGCACCTCGTCGAGGATGGCTTCCCAGAGGGCGTCTGCGGCGCCCAGGACGCGGCTCGGGATGGTCTGCATGGTGGTTCGACCTCGCGGTGCTGCCGGCAGGAGGGCGCGGGCCCTAGAATGTAAAGCCTTGTGGCCCGACCCGGACACTGCCGATGATACTCGTGGTTCTGCTGCTTGTGATCGCGCTCGGCGCGTGGTGGTGGCTGTCGAGCCACCATGACGCCGCGCTCGTCCAGTTGCAGGAGGCGGGTTTCCAGGCCGACGTGCGCTTCGACGACGCCGTCAACCCGGTGCTGCTCGACACCCGTGCGCGGCGCATCGCGGTGCTCGCGGTGCCGACGCCGCGCGTCTACGACTACGCGCAGCTCAGCGCCTGGGCGCTCAAGGCCTGGGAGCGGCCCGGCGGCAGCGATCGCAGCGAGCCGCGCGTGGACCACGAGCTGATCCTGCGCCTGAACGATCCGGAGCACCCGCACGTGCGCCTCACCGGCTTCGACGCCGCCACCGCGCGGCGCTGGCTCGAGCAGCTGGAGCGCGAACTGCCGCAGGCGCGGCAGGCGCCCTGAGCCCACCCTTTCCACCCCGACCCCGGAGGTTCCAGTCACGATGCCCGCCCTTTCCGGCACTACGATCGGCTTCATCGGCCTCGGCCTGATGGGACGCCCGATGGCACTGCACCTGCACCGCGCCGGCGCGACGGTGGTGGTGTGCAACCGCTCGCAGACCGTCGTCGACGCCCTGGTCGCCCAGGGCCTGCAGGCGGCGGCCACGCCGCGCGAGGTTGCCGCGCGCACCGACACGGTGATCCTGATGCTGCCCGACACGCCGTCGGTGGAGACGGTGCTGTTCGGCGCCGACGGCGTACTCGCCGGCCTGCGCCCCGGCGCGCTGGTGATCGACATGGGCACCACGGCGGTGCTCGCCACGCGCGAGTTCGGCCGGCGCGTGCGCGAGGCCGGCGGCGACTACCTCGACGCCCCGGTGTCGGGTGGCCAGGTCGGCGCCGAGGAGGCGACGCTGACCATCATGGTCGGCGGCAGCGACGCCGCCGTGGTGCGGGCGCGACCGCTGCTCGCGGTGCTCGGCAGCCGCCTGACCCACGTCGGCGAACTCGGCGCCGGGCAGGTGGCCAAGGCGGCGAACCAGGTGATCGTCGGGCTCACCATCGGCGCGGTGGCCGAAGGGCTCGCGCTGGCGCAGCGCGCCGGCGTCGACCCGGTGCGCGTGCGCGAGGCGCTGGTCGGCGGCTTCGCCGCCTCGCGCATCCTCGAACTGCACGGCGAACGCATGGTGAGCGGGCGCTTCGCCCCCGGCGGGCGCGCCACGGTGCAGCACAAGGACATGAGCCAGGCGCTCGAGCTGGCGCAGGCGCTGGGGCTGGAGCTGCCGGCGACCGCGCTCAACCGCGAGCTCTACGCGCGCCTGATCGCGCTCGGCGAAGGCGGGCTCGATCACAGCGCGCTGTACCGGCTGATCACCGGCGCCGCCGGCACGCCGGCGGAAGGGGCCGGACGATGAGCCGCGAGGAGTCCGGCGGCGCACCGAACCTGTGGCAGGTGGTCAAGAGCGTGCTGTGGTCCTTCCTCGGCGTGCAGAGCGAGCGCAACCGCGAGCGCGACTTCAGCCGTGGCAAGCCGGTGCACTTCATCGTCGTCGGCGCGGTGATGACGCTGCTGTTCATCCTGCTGCTGTGGGGCGTGGTCCGTCTGGTGCTGAGCGCGGCAGGCGTCTGAGCCGCGGCGTTCAGCGCTTGCGGCGGAACAGCGCGAGGCAGGCGAGGCCGAGGCCGATCAGCGCGACCAGCGTGGGTTCGGGGATCGCGTGGACGTCGCCCGGCAGCGTCGGATCGGCCCAGGCCGGGGAAGCGGACGCGATCAGCGCCAGGGTGACGCTGCTCCAGTTGCCGGTGCCCTTCGTGCTTGCGCTACCCATCGCCTTGCCACTGCCGCTGCGTCCGGACGCCACGCTGGCGTCCAGACCTCGCTGCAGGTAGCAAGCAAGAGTCGCGCCCGCCAGGACAAATCCTTGCCGATCATCAGCCTGCGCGTGCCTTCCCCTGCGGCACGGTTAAGAACTGTAAGAGGTATTGACACCTATTGCAGTTTGTGAAGCGCGTCGCCCAGCAGCGTCAGCCCGCCTTCGAACCAGCCGTGCGCCGGCCAGGCGCGCTGCTGCAGCGTGTGCAGCAGGCGCTGGTCGGTCAGGGCCTCCCACAGCAGCGGCGCCGGCGGGGCGAGCGACCACAGCAACGCCGCGGCGGCGTAGACCGCGAGGGTCGCCAGCGGCTGGCGCGGATCACCCAGCGACAGCGCGGTGCCGAAAGAGCGCTTCAGGCGCCGACCCAGCAGGTCGACGCTGAAGCACTCGTCGAGCAGCAGGTGGACGAGAAAGCCGAAGCCGATGAACAGCCCGGCGAGCCAGGCGGTGGTGGCGCTCGCGCCGAGCCCGCGGTGCACGCCGACCACGGTGGCGAGCGCGAACACCGCCGCCGCCGGCAGCGAGTGCACCAGGCCGCGGTGCACGGTGTAGCGGTTGACCAGCCCGAACACGCCGTGGCGCAGCAGCCCGTAGGCGGCGCACCAGAGCACCGCGAGCTCGGCGAGCGAGTGCTTCGGTGCGGCCACCAGCATCGCCGCGAAGGCGCCGAGCAGGGCGACCAGCGTGAAGGCGACACGCCCGGGGATCGAGCTTTCGAGGTCGATGTCGGGGAGCAGGCCGCCGACGGTGCCGAGCGCCCAGCAGGCCGTGGCGAGTTCGCGCGGCAGCACGCCGCCGACGGTGAGGGCGGTCGCGGCGACGCCGCTGAGGGCTGCGGCACCGATCAGATGGGTGTGGAAGTTGGCCAAGGTGGGAAGGTGACGGGCGTGGGGCCGCGCCGGCGCGAAGCCCGGCGCGGCGGGTGGGGGACGGTTCTCAGCCCTGGGCGATCAGGCTGCGCAGGTCGATGATCGCGGCGTTCGCGCGCGAGATGTACGAAGCCATGATCAGCGAGTGGTTGGCGACGATGCCGAAGCCGGTGCCGTTGAGGATCAGCGGGCTCCACACCGGCTGCTGGGTGGATTCGAGCTCGTGGATGATCTGGCGCAGCGAGACCACCGCGTTCTTGCCCACCAGCACGTCGCGGAAGTCGATCTCGATCGCGCGCAGCGTGTGGATCAGCGCCCAGCAGTAGCCGCGTGCCTCGTAGAAGTTGTCGTCGATCTCCAGCCAGCCGGTCTGCACGCGCATCAGCTCGGGGGTGGTCGTCGACTGGTGCGCGGCCGGGTCGCCGGCGAGGTTGGTGTTCACGCGCTCCTGGCCGACGCTCGCCGACAGCCGCTGCGAGTACGAACCCAGGCGCTTCTCGACCGTCGCCAGGTAGTCGCGCAGGTTGTCGGCGCGGGTGAAGAACTGCCCGTCATGGATCTTGTCGTCGGCGAGGCGCGTGAGGTAGCTCTTCAGCGCCGCGATGCCGGCGCGGTACTCCGACTCGCTCGACGGCAGGATCCAGCTGTTGTTGTCGAAGTTGAAGCGTGGCTCGGCCGCCTGCAGGTCGCGGTCCTCCACCGACTGCGTCTGCGCCCGCGCGAAGTCGTTGCGCAGCGCCCGCACCACGTCGCGCAGCTCGGTGAGCACGCCGAATTCCCAGTTCGGCATGTTGTCCATCAGTACCCCGGGCGGGGTCCTGTCGTTGCTGAGGTAACCGCCGGGCTTGTCGAGCAGGGTCTCGGCGGTGTGCACCACCACCGCGGTGGTCAGGAAGCCGGGTACCAGCTTGTTCGCGTCGCCGTTCGCCGCCGCGAGCGCGATGGCGCGCACGTCGAAGGGGGCTGGCTTGTTGTCCCAGATGAACCACAGCACGCCGACCACTACCACGTAGGTCGCGAGCATCAGCCCCGCGGTCCACATCAGCCCTTTCTCGCGCCAGGTGCGCGGGTGATACACGTACAGCAGCCGGTCGATACCCGCTTTCGACGAACCGGCGATCTTGTCGAATCCACTCATGGTGGTTCTCCCTGTTGCTCGAAGTGCGACGCTTCATGGTGGGGGCTGCGGGGGGCGATGCAAGCCCCGCAGGCCCGCGCATGAGACTGGACGGACGCGCGCGCGTTCCGGGGCGGGCAAGAAAAACCCGGCGCGGGGCCGGGTTTCGGGGGCGCTGGCGGGCGGGTTCAGCCGCGCGCCTTCGCCTTCAGCTCCAGCCGGCGCTTGTGCAGGTGCGGCTCGGTGTAACCGTTGGGGGTCGTGCGGCCGAGGAGCACCAGGTCGAGCGCGGCCTGGTAGGCGATGCCGTCGAAGCCCGGCGCCATCGGCCGGTACAGCGGGTCGCCGGCGTTCTGGCGGTCGACCACCGCCGCCATCCGGCGGAAGGTCTCATGCACCTGTGCCTCGGTGACGATGCCGTGGTGCAGCCAGTTGGCGATGTGCTGGCTGGAGATGCGCACCGTGGCGCGGTCCTCCATCAGGCCGACGTCGTCGATGTCGGGCACCTTCGAACAGCCCACGCCCTGGTCGATCCAGCGCACCACGTAGCCGAGGATGCCCTGGGCGTTGTTGTCGAGTTCCTGCTGGATCTCGGTGGCCGTCCAGTTCGGCTGCGCGGCGACCGGTGGCGTGAGGATGGCGTCGAGGCTCGCGCGCGGGCGGCTGGCGAGCTCGGCCTGGCGCGCCGCCACGTCGACCTGATGGTAGTGCATCGCATGCAGCGTCGCCGCGGTGGGCGAGGGCACCCAGGCGGTGCTGGCGCCGGCGCGCGGGTGGGCGATCTTGCGTTCGACCATCGCCTTCATCTCATCGGGTATCGCCCACATGCCCTTGCCGATCTGCGCGCGCCCGCGCAGCCCGCAGAGCAGGCCGGTGTCGACGTTCCAGTCCTCGTAGGCCTTGATCCACGTGGTGTCCTTCATGTCGCCCTTGCGGACCATCGGGCCGGCTTCCATCGAGGTGTGGATCTCGTCGCCGGTGCGGTCGAGGAAGCCGGTGTTGATGAACACCAGGCGCTCGCGCGCGGCGCGGATGCACTCCTTGAGGTTCGCCGTGGTGCGGCGCTCCTCGTCCATGATGCCGAGCTTGACGGTGTTGCGCGGCAGGCCGAGGGCAGCCTCGACACGGTCGAACAGCGTGACCGCGAAGGCGACCTCGTCCGGGCCGTGCATCTTCGGCTTGACCACGTACATCGAGCCCTTGTGCGAGTTCTTCAGGCGCCCCAGGCCCTTGAGGTCGTACAGCGCGATCAGCGTGGTGATCATCGCGTCGAGGATACCCTCGGGGACTTCCTCGCCGGCGGCGGTGAGGACCGCGGGGGTGGTCATCAGGTGGCCGACGTTGCGCACGAACAGCAGCGCGCGGCCGGGCAGCGTCAGCGGCTGGCCGTCGACGCCGGTGTAGCGGCGATCCTCGGCGAGCGAGCGGGTGACCGTGCCGGTGCCCTTTTCGAACTCGGCGCTCAGGGTGCCCTGCATCAGCCCCAGCCAGTTGGCGTAGACGCCGGCCTTGTCCTCGCCGTCGACCGCGGCGACCGAGTCCTCGCAGTCCTGGATGTTGGTGATCGCCGATTCGAGCACCACGTCCTTGACCCCGGCCGGGCTCTGCTTGCCGACCGGGTGCGCGCGATCGAGCTGGATCTCGACGTGCAGGCCGTGGTGGCGCAGCAGTACGGTTGTGAGCGCGCCACCCTGTTCGATGTAGCCGACGAAGGTGGCCGGATCGGCGAGCCCGGTGCGGCTGCCGTCCTTCAGCACGGCGACCAGCGTGCGACCGTCGCGGCGGTACTCGACGACCTCACCGTGGCGGCCGGCGGCGAGCGGCGCGGCCTCGTCGAGGAAGGCGGCGGCGTAGGCGATGACCTTGTCGCCGCGCACCGGGTTGTAGCCCTTGACCTTCTCGGCGCCGCCGGTCTCGGGAATCACGTCGGTGCCGTAGAGCGCGTCGTACAGCGAGCCCCAGCGCGCGTTGGCGGCGTTCAGCGCGTAGCGCGCGTTGTTGACCGGCACCACCAGCTGCGGGCCGGCGACGTTCGCGACTTCCGGATCGACGTTCTCGGTCGTGATCTGGAAGTCGGGCCCTTCGGGCAGCAGGTAGCCGATCTCGCGCAGGAAGGCCACGTAGGCGGCGTGGTCGTGCGCCTGGCCGCGGCGCGCGACGTGCCAGGCGTCGATCTGCGCCTGCAGGGCGTCGCGCCGGGCGAGCAGTTCACGGTTGCGTGGTGCCAGTTCGCCGACGATGGCGTCGAGCTTCGTCCACACGTCGTCCGGGGCGATACCGGTGCCGGGGGCGATGCGATCCTTGACCAGATCGTAAAGCGGCTTGGCGATTCGCAGCCCGCCGATGGCAACGCGCTCAGTCATCTGGGAGTCTCCGGATTCTAGGAATGTGCAGGCATCGGCGCCGCGGGCGTCAGGGCGGGGCGCGCGAAGGCGGGCATTTTCGCCGCTCGCTCCGGGTGTTGCAATGCGAAACCCGGCCGCAGCACCGGCACGCTGCCGTCAAAATGGCAGGTCGCCCGCCCTCTGCCGGCTGCGGCGCCGCTCAGTAGGGCATCGGGACGAAGCGGAACTCGTAGCGCGATTCCTGGTAGTCCTTGGGCTTCTGGCGCTTCGGCAGCGTCACCTTCTCACGCGGTGCGGACTCGTAGGGCACCTGGCTCAGCAGGTGGTGGATGACGTTGAGCCGCGCGCGTTTCTTGTCGTCGGAGTGCACGCAGTGCCACGGTGCCCAGGAGGTGTCGGTGGCGGCGATCATCTCGTCGCGCGCCCGCGAGTAGTCGTACCAGCGGCTGTAGGACTTGAGGTCCATCGGCGAGAGCTTCCAGATCTTGCGCCCGTCGTCGATGCGCGCCGTCAGCCGCCGCGTCTGCTCCTCGGGCGAGACCTCGAGCCAGTACTTGAGCAGGATGATGCCGGAATCGACCATGGCCTTTTCCACCATCGGCGCGCCGGTGAGGAAGCGCTTGACCTCGTCCTCGGAGCAGAAGCCCATCACCCGCTCGACGCCGGCGCGGTTGTACCAGCTGCGGTCGAAGATCACGACCTCGCCGGCCGCCGGCAGGTGCGGGATGTAGCGCTGCCAGTACAGCTGCGACTTCTCGCGCTCGGTCGGCGCCGGCAGCGCCACCACGCGGAACACGCGCGGGCTGACGCGCTCGGTGATCGCCTTGATCGTGCCGCCCTTGCCGGCGCCGTCGCGGCCCTCGAAGACGACGCAGACCTTGAGGCCGCGGTGGATGACCCATTCCTGCAGGCGCACCAGCTCGATGTGCAGGTCGCGCAGTTCCTTTTCGTAGAAGCTGTTCTTGAGCTTGCCTTCCTTGTTGAAGCGATCGGCATCGGGACGGGCGGCTTCGTCGCCGTTTTCAGCTTTCTTCTTGGCCATGTTGCAGGGTGTCTCCGCAGTATCTTGAAACGGTCGGTGTGGCCGGACGGCTTGCGTCGCGCGCCACGACTGTCGAGTCTAGTGGGCGCCGTGCGGCGCGTCGCGTGGTCTCGCGCAAGCGAACCGCAGCGGCCGCTGCGCATCCGATGACCAGAGCCCGGCACCGAACGGGCCGTCGAACCCGATCCCGAACAGAGAGGAGCCGGCATGCAAGTCGCAACCCCCGAGCCCGAAGCGGTCGCCGAACCCTGGCGCCGCAACCTGCGCGGTACGCTCGATCGCGTGTTGAACGGCCCGCGCCCGGATTGGTGGTGGACCGGCCGTCACCCCGACGCCTGCCCCGGGCGCCGCGCCGACGGCACCCTCACCTCGCTGCCGCTGCCGAACCTCGCCACCTGCACGCGCGAGTCGGTGCGCGACTACTTCGACAACACCTGGACGCTCACCGAGGTGCTGTTCTCCGGCCTGCGCGGGGAGGAGGCCTTCTTCCGGCCGCCCTACCACCACCTGCGCCACCCGATGATCTTCTACTACTGCCATCCGCCGGCGCTCTACATCAACAAGCTGCGCGTGGCCGGGCTGATCCCCGAGGCGCTCAACCCCTACTTCGAGCGGCTGTTCGAGACCGGCGTGGACGAGATGCGCTGGGACGACATGTCGAAGAACGCGATGGCGTGGCCGTCGCTCGACGAGGCCCACGCCTATCGCCGACAGGTCTACGCGCGGGTGCGGCAGGTGATCGACACCCACCCGGGGCTCGCCCCGGGGCACGCGCCGGTCACCCAGGCGCACCCGCTGTGGGCGCTGTTCATGGGCTTCGAGCACGAGCGCATCCACCTCGAAACCTCGGCGGTGCTGATCCACGAACTGCCGCTCGCGCTGGTGCAGCGCCCGGCGTGCTGGCCGCACCTGCACCCGTCGGCGCAGCGCGACGCGCCGGCGACGTTCCCGCCGCGCGCGGGCGTCGATTACCCGGTCGGCGAGTTCGTCGACGTCGCCGGCGGCACGCTGCGCTTCGGCAAGCCGGCGGACTGGCCGAGCTTCGGCTGGGACAACGAGTACGGCGAGCGCAGCGTCGCGCTGCAGCCGTTCCGCGCCGGCCGCCGCCTGGTGAGCAACGGCGAGTTCTACGCCTTCGTGATGGACGGCGGCTACCGCGAGGCGCGCTGGTGGAGCGAGGCGGGCTGGGCCTGGCGCGGCTTCCGCAACACCAAGTGGCCGACCTTCTGGGTGCCCGACGGCCCCGCCGGCCTGCACCGCTACAAGCTGCGCACGCTGTTCGAGACCATCGAGATGCCGTGGAACTGGCCGGTCGAGGTCAACGCGCACGAGGCGCAGGCCTACTGCGCGTGGCAGAGCGCGCGCGACGGCGTGCCCTGCCGCCTGCCGAGCGAGGCCGAGCACCAGGCGCTGCGCGAGTGGCCGCCGGGCCCGCCGCGCGACCCGGTGCAGGAACTCGACGGCGTCGCGCTGGCGCGCGAGACCGGCTGGAACCTCGGCCTCGCCTGGGGTTCGTCGAGTCCGGTCGGCGCCGGCCGGCCGACCGGCGCCGGCGTGCACGACGTCTTCGGCAACGTCTGGCAGTGGCTGGAGGACCACTTCAACCCGCTGCCGGGCGCGCGCGTGCACCCGTACTACGACGACTTCAGCACGCCCTGCTACGACGGCCAGCACCAGATGATCCTCGGCGGCTCGTGGGTGTCGACCGGCGACGAGGCGAGCCGCTGGGCGCGCTTCCACTTCCGCCCGCACTTCTACCAGCACGCGGGCTTCCGCCTGGTGCAGGCCGCGCACGACGGCGGCGCGGTGCGCCTCGACCACGCCGGCGCGGCGAGCCAGGTCTACGAGGACGCGCAGACCCTCAACGACTACCTGCTACTGCATTACGGCGCCGCCGCGGAGCAGATGCCGTGGGCGTTCGGTCCGGCCGGGGTCGCCGGCTTCCCGCAGCGCTGTGCGCACTGGCTGCTCGACGGCGCGCGGACCTTCGGTGTGGCCACCGGCCGCGCCCTCGACGTCGGCTGCGCGGTGGGGGGCGCGACGTTCGAACTCGCCCGCGAGCACCGCGAGGTGCTCGGCGTGGACCTGAGCCGGGCCTTCGTCGACGCCGCCGAGGCGTTGCGCCGCGACGGCGAGCTCGGCTACTGGCGCAAGGACGAGGGCGCGCTCGGCGCCACCCTGCAGGCGCGCGTCGACCCCGCCATCGAGCGCGGGCGCGTGCGCTTCCGCCAGGCCGACGCCTGCTCGCTGCCGGCGGAGCTGGTCGACTTCGACGCCGTGCTGCTCGCCAACCTGCTGTGCCGCCTGCCGAGTCCGCGCTCGCTGCTCGGCCGCCTGGGCGGCCCGCGCGGGCTGGTGCGCGTCGGCGGGCTGCTGGCGATCTTCTCGCCGTACAGCTGGCTCGACACCTTCACGCCGCCGGAGGCCTGGCTCGGCGGCGCCGAGCGCGACGGCCGCCCGCAGCGCAGCGCCGAGGTGCTGCGGGCGCTGCTCGGCGAAGAGGGTTTCGCGCTGCGCCGCGAGGCCGAGGTGCCGCTGGTGATCCGCGAACACGCGCGCAAGTACCAGTACATCGTCACCCACGCCACGCTCTGGCAGCGCGAGCGCTGACGGCGGGGGCGACGGGGCAGGGCGCCGCGGCTGCGTCAGGCGGGGGCGGCCGGGTGCGGCGCCGGCACTACGCGCCCGCGCGGTGGAACAGCCACGGCGCGAGCGCGAGCCAGGCGAGGAACAGCGGCCACAGCCGCCCGGCGCGCAGGTCGTAGTCGCGCAGCAGCGCGCGCCACGGCAGCCCGCGCCCCCAGTGCCCGAAGCCGAACTCGAAGGCCACCGTCAGCACGAGCCACAGCAGCCCGACCGCGAGCGCCTGCGCGGCCGAGGCCGGCGGCCACGTGCGCACCACCAGCGCGATGTACGCGCCGAACACGACGATGGCGGTGAGCGTGGAGCACTGGTGCGCGCGCCGTTCGCCCATGCGCCTGGCGTAGCCGAGCTCGCGCAGCGCGCCGTTGGCGATCGCGAGCGGGATCATCGCCAGCCATGCGAGCAGGTAGCGGCCCATGGCGTCCGATCGCGATAGTGGAGGGCCACCGGCTCAGGTGGGGCCGGTGCAGCCGCCCGGGCGCAGCACCCGCGTGGTCGAGGCCGGGAAGCGTGCCAGGCGGTCGGCGGGGCGGCGCGGACGCGTCACCAGCTCGCCGCCGCAGTTCGGGCAGCGGCCCTGCAGCACGCCGTCGGCGCAGCTCGCGCAGAAGGTGCATTCGAACGAGCAGATGCGGGCATCGGCGGCATCCGCGGGCAGGTCGCGGTCGCAGCATTCGCAGTTCGGGCGCAGTTCCAGCATCGGGGTCTCTCCGCTTCGGCACGCGGACTCCAAGCGTAGCGCCGCGCCAGCGGGGCTGTCGCGGGGTGCGCACGGCGCCATGCTTTTCAAACGAGAATAATTCTCATATAGTCGATCGCGTCGCTCAGCCAGCCAACGCCGCCCTCTCTCCCGGCGATCGCCAGCCCTGCGCCCACCCCCACGTGCGTACAGGAGCTAGTCGATGCTGCCCAAGGGTCCCTGCCTGTTGTTCGTCGACGGTCGTCTGCGGTTGCTGCGCGACTGCGCCGCGCCGCCGGGCCAGCCGCACCCGCTGCTGCACGCCTACGGGCGTCCGCCGCAGCCCGCCGCACCGCGGCGCAAGGGGCGCTGAGATGGGCGCCCGCATCGTCTGGCACCCGGCCGCACTGCGCCGCTTCGGCGCGCAGGCGCTGCCGCCCGCGGTGGACGCGGCGGGCGTCGACGCCGCCGCGCGGTTGTCGCCGGCGGCGGTCGTCGCGCGCGGCTGCGGCGGGCCGATCACCCGGCTCGACGGCCGCTGGGCGGCGCTGCTGCGCGCGCTGCCGGTGTTCCCCGATCTCACCGCGACGGTACAGGACGGCGCGCTCTACCAGGTGGCGCGCGGCCGGGCGAGCGCGGTCGAGGTGGGGGCGGCGGGGGGCTACATCGGCGGCCCCGGCCTGGACCTGCGCGTGTTCACCGCGAACTGGGCCTACGGTTTCGCCGCGGCCTACGACAACCCCGACGGGCCGCTGCGCATGCTGGCGTTCTTCGACGCCGCCGGCGAGCCCGCGCTGGGCCTGCGGGTGGGCACGGCGCGTGGCAGCGCGACCTTCGATGCGCTGGTCGCCCGCCACCGCCATGCCAACCAGCAGCCCGGGGTGCGCCCGCTGGCGGTGCCGACACCGCCGCCGGTGGCGCTGCTGCCGAGCCCGCCGGCGCGGCTCGGCGCCGAGTGCTACCCGCTGTTCAGCGGGGCGGCGCTGGGCCGGCAGCAGGCGCTGCAGGCGGCCGGGCCGAGCCTCGCCCGCGCCGTCGATCCGCGCTGCATCGGCTGCCTGCTGCGCATCGCGAGCGAGCAGCGGCGCGAGCTCGCCTGGCTCGCCGGCACCCCCGGCGCGCTGCTCGGCCACGCCGGCGCGATCACCCGCGTGACCCGCGAGGGCGACCGGCTGCGCCTGGGCGGCTGCGGTTTCCTCGGCGAATTCGACCCCGACGCGATCGCCCACGCCTGGGTGGTGCACCGGCCGGAGCGGGCGCAGGTGCGCACCACGCTGGAGCTGTACCGGCGCGACGGCCGCCTGCTCGCCGCGCTCACCGCCGCCGGCAGCGCGCCGGGCGGCGGCGAGTGCGTGGTGTGGCGCGCGCTGCTGCTCGGCCTGCCGGGGGTGCTGCACTGAGGCGGCGGGCGCGCGCCGTCAGCGCGCCAGCACCTCACGCAGGAAGCGCCCGGTGTGGCTCGCCGGGCAGGCGGCGACCTGCTCCGGCGTGCCGGTGACGACGACCTCGCCGCCGCGCGTCCCGCCTTCGGGGCCGAGGTCGACCAGCCAGTCGGCGGTCTTGATCACGTCCAGGTTGTGCTCGATCACGATCACCGTGTTGCCGTGCTCGCGCAGGCGCTGCAGCACCGCGAGCAGCTGCGCGACGTCGTGGAAGTGCAGCCCGGTGGTCGGTTCGTCGAGCACGTAGAGGGTGTTGCCGGTGTCGCGCTTGGCGAGTTCGCGGGCGAGTTTGACGCGCTGCGCCTCGCCGCCCGACAGCGTGGTGGCCGGCTGGCCGAGGGTGGCGTAGCCGAGGCCGACGTCGGCCAGGGTTTCGAGCCGGCGCTGCAGCGCCGGCACCGCGGCGAAGAACGGCAGTGCCTCCTCGATGGTCATGCCGAGCACCTCGGCGATGTTGCGGTGCTTGTAGCGGATGTCGAGGGTCTCGCGGTTGTAGCGCGCGCCGTGGCAGACGTCGCAGGGCACGTAGACGTCGGGCAGGAAGTGCATCTCCACCTTCACCAGACCGTCGCCCTGGCAGGCCTCGCAGCGCCCGCCCTTGACGTTGAAGCTGAAGCGCCCCGGCCCGTAGCCGCGCGCGCGCGCCTCGGGCACGCCGGCGAAGAGCTCGCGGATGGTCGTGAACAGCCCGGTGTAGGTGGCCGGGTTCGAGCGCGGCGTGCGCCCGATCGGGCTCTGGTCGATGGCGACGACCTTGTCGAAGTGTTCGAGCCCGGCGATGCCGCGGCACGGCGCCGGCTCGTCGGCGCTGCCGTTCAGCACGCGCGCGGCGCTCGCGAGCAGGGTGTCGTTGACCAGCGTGCTCTTGCCCGAGCCCGACACCCCGGTGACGCAGGTGAACAGCCCCACCGGCAGTTCGACGTCGATGTCCTTCAGGTTGTTGCCGCGGGCGCCGTCGATGCGCAGCAGCCGCGCGCGGTCGGGCGGGGTGCGTCGCGCCGGCACGGCGATGCGCGCGCGCCCGGCGAGGTAGGCGCCGGTCAGCGACTCGGCGTGCGCCATCACCTCGGCCGGCGTGCCCTGGGCGACGATGCGCCCGCCGTGCACGCCGGCGCCGGGGCCGAGGTCGACGACGTGGTCGGCGCCGCGGATGGCGTCCTCGTCGTGCTCGACCACCAGCACGGTGTTGCCGAGGTCGCGCAGCCGCGCCAGCGTGCCGAGCAGGCGCGCGTTGTCGCGCTGGTGCAGGCCGATGCTGGGTTCGTCGAGCACGTACATCACGCCGACCAGGCCGGCGCCGATCTGGCTCGCCAGGCGGATGCGCTGCGCCTCGCCGCCGGACAGCGTCTCGGCGGCGCGGTCGAGCGTCAGGTAGTCGAGGCCGACATCGACCAGGAAGCCGAGGCGCGCATCGACCTCGCGCACGATGCGCGCGGCGATCTCGCCGCGGCGGCCGGCGAGCGCGAGCCCGGCGAGCGCCGCGCGCGCCGCGTCGATCGGCAGGCGCGCGAGCTCGGCGAGCGTGTACGGCCCCACCCAGACGTGGCGGGCGGCGCGGTTGAGGCGCGCACCGCCGCAGGCCGGGCACGGGCGGTTGCCGAGGTAGCGCGCCAGCTCGTCGCGCACCGCCTGCGATTCGGTCTCGCGGTAGCGGCGCTGCAGGTTGTTGACGATGCCCTCGAAGGGGTGGCGGCGGACCGTGTTCGCGCCGCGCTCGCTGACGTAGTGGAAGTCGATCGCCGTGGTGCCGCTGCCGTAGAGCAGCACCTCGTGCACCTCGGCGGGCAGTTCGGTCCACGGCCGTTCGGGGTCGAAGCCGTAGTGCGCGGCGAGCGAGGTGACCAGCGACCAGTAGTAGGGGTTGCGGCTGTCCCACGAGCGGATCGCGCCGGCGGCGAGCGAGCGCTCGGGGTGCACCACCACCCGTGCCGGGTCGAAGAACGGCTGCACGCCGAGCCCGTCGCAGCTCGGGCAGGCGCCGTGCGGACTGTTGAACGAGAACAGCCGCGGCTCGAGCTCGGGCACCGCGTAGCCGCACTCGGGGCAGGCGTAGCCGGCCGAGAACAAGAGCGGCGGGCGCTGCGGGGCGTCGAGCGAGGCCACCACGGCGATGCCGCCGGCGAGCGCGAGCGCGGTCTCGAAGGACTCCGCCAGGCGCTGGCCGAGGTCGGCGCGCACCTTCAGGCGGTCCACCACCACCTCGATGGTGTGCGCCTTGCGCGGGTCGAGCGGCGGCGGGTCGTCGAGCTCCACCACCTCGCCGTCGATGCGCGCGCGCAGGTAGCCCTGCGCCTTCAGCTCCTCCAGGCGCCTGGCGTGCTCGCCCTTGCGCCCGCGCACCACCGGCGCGAGCAGCAGCACGCGCTCGCCCTCGGGCAGCGCGAGCACCTGGTCGACCATCTGGCTGACGGTCTGCGCGTCGAGCGCGATGTCGTGGTCGGGGCAGCGCGGCTGGCCGGCGCGCGCGTAGAGCAGGCGCAGGTAGTCGTGGACCTCGGTGATGGTGCCGACGGTCGAGCGCGGGTTGTGCGAGGTGCTCTTCTGCTCGATCGCGATCGCCGGCGACAGCCCCTCGATGTGGTCGACGTCGGGCTTCTCCATCAGCGCGAGGAACTGCCGCGCGTAGGCCGACAGGCTCTCGACGTAGCGGCGCTGGCCCTCGGCGTAGAGGGTGTCGAAGGCGAGCGAGGACTTGCCCGAGCCCGACAGCCCGGTGATGACGATCAGGCGTTCGCGCGGCAGGTCGAGGTCGAGGTGCTTGAGGTTGTGGGTGCGCGCGCCGCGAATGCGGATGCAGTCCATCGAAAGTGTCCGGGCGGGGGGCGGCTGGTACTATACGGCCCTCGTTTTCGCGGAGGCAAAAAGGCACACCCATGAGCAAGCACCTGGCTGGTGAGGCGATGACCGCGCAGGAGGCCCGCATCGCGGCCTGGCTCGCGGGCGTGTTCAGCCTGCGCATCGTCGGCCTGTTCATGATCCTGCCGGTGTTCGCGCTCTACGCCGAGCACCTCGACGGCGCCACGCCGGCGCTCGCCGGCCTCGCCATCGGCATCTACGGCTTCTCGCAGGCGATCTTCCAGATTCCCTTCGGCCTGCTGTCGGACCGCCTCGGGCGCAAGCGCGTGATCGTCGTCGGGCTCCTGGTCTTCGCCGCCGGCAGCGTGCTCGCCGGCGTGTCGCACTCGATCTGGGGGGTGATCGCCGGGCGCGCGCTGCAGGGCGCCGGTGCGATCTCGGCCGCGGTGATGGCGCTCGCCGCCGACCTCACGCGCGAGGAGCACCGCACCAAGGTGATGGCGGTGATCGGCGTGTCGATCGGCGTCGCCTTCGCGGTGTCGATGGTCGCCGGGCCGGTGCTCGAAGGGCTGATCGGCGTGCCCGGCATCTTCTGGCTCACCGCCGGCCTCGCCCTCGGCGGCATCGCCGTGGTGCGCTACTGCGTGCCCGACCCGCTCGACGCGCGCCTGCACCGCGACACCCAGCCGGTGCCGGCGCAGTTCCGCCGCGTGCTGGTCGACCCGCAGCTGCTGCGCCTCGACCTCGGCATCTTCGTGCTGCACCTGGTGCTCACCGCGACCTTCGTCGCCGTGCCGCACGCGCTGGTCGAGCAGGCCGGGATCCCGGTCAACCGCCACTGGGAGATCTACCTGCCGACGATGGTGCTCGGCATGGCGGCGATGGTCCCGTTCGTGATCATCGGCGAGAAGAAGCGCCGGCTGAAGCAGGTGTTCGTCGGCGCCGTCGCCCTGCTCGCGCTGGCCGAGCTGGGGCTGGTCGCCTTCCACGCCGGCGCGGTCGGCATCTCGCTGGTGATGTTCCTGTTCTTCACCGCGTTCAACCTGCTCGAAGCCACGCTGCCCTCGCTGGTCGCGAAGATGGCCCCGCCCGACGCCAAGGGCACGGCGATGGGCTTCTACGCCAGCATGCAGTTCCTCGGCGCCTTCTGCGGCGGCGCCGCCGGCGGCTGGATCCGCGGGCACTACGGCCTGAGCGCGGTGTTCGAGTTCGGCGTCGTCGCCACGCTGGTGTGGCTGGCCGCCGCCTGGACC
The DNA here is from genome assembly GCF_004341245.1 of Plasticicumulans lactativorans. Taxonomy (GTDB): domain Bacteria; phylum Pseudomonadota; class Gammaproteobacteria; order Competibacterales; family Competibacteraceae; genus Plasticicumulans_A; species Plasticicumulans_A lactativorans. The sequence continues at coordinate 58,875 of NZ_SLWY01000001.1, forward strand.
ATGAAGAACCCGCGCTACCTGTCGAGCTACCTGCTCAACACCGGCCCGCTCGACGAGTCCGCCGCCGCCGAGCTCGCGCGCCGCCTCACCGACATCCGCGGCGTCGCCGAGGCGGTGGTGATCGCGAGCGACGGCGTCGCCTACCTCAAGGTGGACCGCCACGCCCTCGACGAGCCGGCGCTGCTCGCGCACTCGCGCCTGCCGGCCTGAACCTTCGCGCTGCCGCGGGTCTCACCCGGCGGCAGGGTGTGGCAAAGTGGCCCCATCCCCCTGGATTCCGCCCCTCAACGTTTCGGAGCACACGCCCATGGCCAGAGGCATCAACAAGGTCATCCTCGTCGGCAACCTCGGGCAGGACCCCGAAGTCCGCTACATGCCGAGCGGCGACGCGATCGCCAACCTGCGCATCGCCACCACCGACTCGTGGACCGACAAGCAGACCGGGCAGAAGCAGGACCGCACCGAGTGGCACTCGGTGGTGCTGTTCAAGAAGCTCGCCGAGATCGCCGGCGAGTACCTGCGCAAGGGCTCGCAGGTCTACATCGAAGGCAGCCTGCGCACCCGCAAGTGGCAGGACAAGGAAGGCAAGGACCGCTACACCACCGAGATCGTCGCCACCGACATGCAGATGCTCGGCGGCAAGGGCGGCGGCGGCAGCGCCCCCTACGAGCGCGACGACGCCGCTCCCGCCGCCCCGCGCGGCAAGCCGGCCCCGGCCGCCAAGCCCGCCGCCGGCAACCCCGGCGGCTTCGACGACGTGCTGGACGACGACATCCCGTTCTAAAAAATCACTTATCGCGGCCCCCTGAATCCGAAGTGGATTCAGGGGTTCTTGATTTTTCAGATTTACTGATATCTGCCTACGACTTCGTCGCCCCAGGCCCTGACGTGTCCGGCACGGCACCGCCAACACCGGCGGGGCGCGCGTGCCGGGCTCATGCTGCGCAACCCAATGCCCAGTGGATCGAGGCCTGTACATCATTCCCCCCGCCGGCCGCGAAACTCAGTGAGAACAAGCCCATGCTTGTCCGGCGAGAAAAGCGCGCACCGAGTGGTGCTCGCTTGCATGGCTCGATGAACGAGGGTTTTGTCGAAAACCTTTACACTGAAAAATGGACTTCCAGCGTGGCACGTAGACCGTGCTTCCGCGTCCATGCGACCTCTGTTGATTCAGATCAGGCTCGTAGCCGATCAATGAATTGACTAAGCGCAATAAGGCAGCATCGACTCCTTGCGCAATAAAAAAATACTACCAGCAGTTAATTTGGCATTGAATTCTCATGTCGATTTCAACCGTCGTCGTCGGCAACTTTTACAATGTGAGCCGAATAGGCAGGGTCAGGCGTGATCGCTGGGCGAGAACTCCAGCAATTGCCGACGTGGTGCGCTGCTTGCTTCATGTAAAAAACCGTGTCCGTCCGGATCGGTCGGGGCGCCCATAGAGAGTTCGATGCCCATCGTGCCTCGTGCAATCTCGGAGAGGCAGCAGGACTCCGCGCGCAAGTTTTAAATGAGTTTTGGCCGAGAGCGCATCCGCCGCTGACGGACCCAATGCCTCGGCGAGGCAGGAGCAATGACCATGACTGCAAGCCATCTCAAGTTGATCTCCGCCGCAGCACTCGCGGTGACGCTGGCGCCAATGGCGAGCCACGCCTCCGTGTTCGGCACGCTCGGCAATTTCGATGTCGTCAACGACACCGGCAGTACCGCGCACGGCTTCGAGATCGATCTCGAAGGTCTGACATCTTCCGACGTTACAGACACGTTCGGCGGCCCAGGCCGCGGCTTCCCGACCACCGTCGAGCGTTATGGCTCACCGACTATCTCCGACTACGGCACCGGGGTGCGCATCACCTATCAAAGCGGCATCACGGGCGGCTCTTGGGACGTCGGCACGCTGAGCGGCGCTTTCAACACGCCGGGCGAAAGCTGCTGGACCGGTGGCGGCGGCAACTACCCCAACATTCCGTGCGACCACTTCGGTGTCGGAACGAGCAAGAACCCAACGAATACGACCTACAAGTGGCTGGTCGAATCGTCGCCCGGCTCGCTGTCGCTCAGCCCGGTCATTGCCACGGTTCCGGCGCCGACGTGGACCGTGACCCCGGCGCCGCCGCCGCCGCCCGGCCAGCCGGCGCCGCCGCCTCTGGTCGGGGCCCTGATCCCGGCGCCGGTGGTGATACCGCCGCCGTCGCCCGAAGCGCCTGACCCCCAGTTTGGCACGCCGATCTGGGTCAAGGTGTTCACTACCGAGTACGAACATAAGGTCGGTCTGGAGGATCTGGTTGCCAACAGCCCCTTGGTTCCGGACGAAAATAATGGGGAGACCGAGATCGAGTGGCAATTGATGCAATTCGATCCGGGCAACCCGAACGGTGGTCTCAACGAACTCAATAACGAGAAGGAAGCCGGCGCCAATGCCGAGTCGGTGCTGCGGCGCTACGAGTTCTTCAAGTACATCGGCGTGCTGAGTGATGATGGCGCCGGCGAGGCACTGTGCGAGGATCCGACAATTGGTCCGGCCTGTGGCCCACAAAGCCTGTTTGACCCGACGCTCTACGGCGTCGGCGACTTTATCGGCGCGCAGAACGCGGCGGTGAACCTGAATGGCAACCCCGTGATTGGCCCGGTGGTTGGCGTCTCCGAGCCCGAGACCTGGGCGCTGATGCTGGCGGGCCTCGGGGTTGTCGGCCGGGTCGGTCGGCGGCGATCTGCGTCGAGTCGCAAATGACCGGGTAATTCTCCGGTGCTTTCGCCGCACCGGAGGCTGAACGCCCGCCGCAAGGCCGCGGCCGAGACGCGGGCCAAGGCGGGCGAGCCGTTCATGCTCGCCCGCGAGGCGAATGATCTGCGGCTGTGCATCGAGGAAATGCTGTCGCGGAGATGGTGAAAACGCCCAACCATCGGCTGCAGCGGATGCGCGTCGGGTCTGCGCAGCGCATCTCGACGGGCGCAGCAGGCCCGATGCGCAGGGCGAACCGGAGCCCTTGAACACGCTGTAGAAGCACGGGATGGGCGCCCGCGAAGCCGGGATGCTCGACAGGCATGGTGAGCGGGCGCCCAACGACCTCTACTCGACTTTTCGTTACCGGTGGCGTGTTCCTGCCGGGTGCCTGGCACCGGCGCTCAGCGGCCGGGGTGGGGCGTCAGGCGCAGGTACGGGCGTTCGGCCCGGTAGCCCTTGGGGAATTTTGCGCGGATCTCCGCCTCGTCCTGGATCGACGGCGGGATCACCACCTCGTCGCCCGGCTGCCAGTTGCCGGGGGTGGCCACCGTGTGCGCATCGGCCAGTTGCAGCGCGTCGATGACGCGCAGGATCTCGTCGAAATTGCGCCCCACGTTCAGCGGGTAGGTCAGCGTCAGCCGCAGCTTCTTCGCCGGGTCGATGATGAACACGGTGCGCACCGTCACGGTGGTCGATTCGCCGGCGTGGATCATCTGGTACAGCGACGCGACCTTGCGGTCCTGGTCGGCGATGATCGGGAAGCCGACCACGGTGTGCTGCGTCGCCTCGATGTCCTTGATCCAGGCGCGGTGCGACGCGGCATCGTCGACGGAGAGCGCGATGGCCTTGACGTTGCGCCTGTCGAACTCGGCCTGGAGCCTGCCGGTCAGGCCCAGCTCGGTGGTGCACACCGGCGTGAAATCGGCCGGGTGCGAAAACAGGACGACCCACGCATCACCCGCCCAGGCGTGGAAGCGGATCGGGCCGATGGACGAGTCCTGTTCGAAATCGGGGATGGTGTCGCCGAGGTAGAGCTGGCGCATGGCGTGATCTCCGTTGATGCCCCTGGTTCAGGGCGGGTTTGTTGGAACGCCCCGCTCAGGCCGGCGGCAGCAGGGCGTCGACCGTGTCGATGTTGGCTTCGTGGGCGACCAGCATGCCGATGAGGTCGTCGCGCAGGGCGGCGTCCTCGACGACGGTCAGCAGTTCGCGCAGCTTCCTGACCACCCAGCCCTGCCCGCGGTTGAGGAATGCCAGGCGTTCATGCAGGTCGCCGATGGCCATGGCCTTGTCGTAAAACGCCCCGGTGCGCGCGCTGGGCGTGCCCTGCAGCCGCCGGATGTGGCGCGTCAGCATGGCGCACCATTTCGCCTCGTCGTGGTGGACGAGCTCGATCGCGCGCTTCAGCACCGCGTCCTGCGCCTGCGCCGCCATGCGCAGCGCCACGCGGGCACCGGCGCGCTCGGCTTCGAGCAGCTCGTCGAGCCGCGCCAGCAGGGTGCGCAGGTGCGCGTCCCGGGCTTCCTGCTGGCGCTCGAACTCGGCCGCGTAGCAGACCGGGGACGCGAACTCGATCGGTTCGGGCGCGTCGGGCGCGCGGGGGCGCAGCCGGCCCGCGGCCTCGGCCACGAGGCGTGCGATGCGATGCGCCGCGGGCTCCAGCGTGCGGATGCTGCCGACGCCCGTGCCGGCGTACAGCGCCATGGCCTCGAAGTCACCCGTCATCGACTGCAACGGTGAATCGGTGCTGAACAGGTAGATGGGGCGCCCTTGCTCCTCGCCGATCACCGTGCGGCGCGCGGCGGACGGCTCGCCGTGCTCGCCGCGCGTGACGCTGTTGGGCAGCACCCGCACCGGCGCGTGGGGCGGCCAGTTGATGCGGAAGGCCTCCGTGAGCACGGTGTCGCTGCCCTGCGCCTCCAGCAGGCGCTGCTTGTGGTAGTCGTGGGCGCAGGACTCCTCGGTCGCGAGCAGCGCGGTGCCGAGCACGGCAGCCTGCGCACCCTGCGCCAGCACGCGGGCGACGCCCGCGCCGTCGGCGATGCCGCCCGCCGCCGCCACCGGCACGCGCGCGACCACCCGCACCTCGGCCAGCACCTGCGCCAGCGGCTGCCGGGCGCGCACGTGGCCGCCGGCCTCGATGCCCTGCGCGATCAGCACGCCCGCGCCGGCCCGCTGCGCCAGTCGCGCCTCGAGCGCCGAGCCGACCTGGTAGACCACGAGGATGCCCGCGTCGCGCAGCCTGCCGACCACCTCGGGCAGCACGTCCCAGAACAGGCCGACCACCGGCACGCCCAGCTCGATGCACAGCTCGACCTGCGCGGCCAGCAGCGCCGGCGGCGTGGCCGCGGGGATCAGGTTGACGCCGAACGGGCGCCCGGTGCGCCGGCGCACGCGCGCCACCTCGTCGCGGATCAGCGCGAGCGGCTCGCGCACCATGCCGAGGAAGCCGAAGCCGCCGGCTTGCGTAACGGCCGCCACCAGCGCCGAACGGGCCACGCCGCCCATGCCGGCCAGGATCAGCGGGTAGCGGCAGCCGAGCAGCTCGCACAGCGGCGTGTGCAGGATGGCTTGCGCAGGGTCGTCGCCGGCCTGCGCGTCACGCCGTGGCGTCGACATGCGGGTACCCCTTCTGCCTGGGCCTGCCCGGGGCCTCGCCCGGGTTCGGCGTCTTGAAGTCCGGCCCGTCGCGCACCGCGCTGACGTAGCCGGCGCGGATGACGAAGTCGCCGAAGCGTTCGCCCTCGCGGCGGTCGTGCGCGAAATGACCGAGCATCTCGTCCAGCGCGGCGACGATCGCCGCCTCGACGGCGTTCTCCAGGTAGAGGCGGCCGAGCCGCTGGCCGTGGAAGCCGCCGCCGAGGTAGAGGTTGTAGCGGCCGATCGCCCGACCGGTGAGCGCGATCTCCCCGACGTAGGGGCGCGCGCAGCCGTTCGGGCAGCCGCTCACCCGCAGCGTGATCGGCTCCTGCAGCAGCCCGTGGCGCGCCAGGATCGGCTCCAGCCGGGCCAGCAGGGTCGGCAGGTAGCGCTCGCTCTCGGCCATCGCCAGGCCGCAGGTGGGCAGCGCCACGCAGGCGATGGCGTGGCGGCGCAGGGCGCTCGCCTGTTCGAACGCGAGCAGCCCGTGCTCCTGCAGCAGCCGCTCGATCTCCGGGCGCTGCGCCGGGGCGATGCCGGCGACGACGAGGTTCTGGTTGGTGGTGAGGCGGAAGCTGCCCCGGTGCACCCGCGCCACCGCGCGCAGGCCGTCGAGCCACGCGGTGCCGGGGCGATCGACGAGGCGCCCGCAGGGCACGAGCAGCGTCGCGTGCCAGTGACCGGTCTCGTCCTGCTGCCAGCCGAACGGATCGCCGTTGCTGGTGAACGCATACGGCCGCGCCGGCTCCAGCGCCTGGCCCAGCCGGCGCTCGATCTCGGCCTTGATCCACGCCAGGCCGTGATCGTGGAGGGTGTACTTGAAGCGGGCATGGGCGCGGTTGCTGCGGTCGCCATGGTCGCGCTGCACGCCCATCACGGCGTCGCAGACGGCCAGCACCCGGTCCGCGCCGACGAAGCCGATCACCTGCGCCAGCGCCGGCCAGGTGCCGTTGACGCGGTCGGTATGCCCGAGGCCGCCGCCGATCGCGACGTTGAACCCGGTGAGCCGGCCCGCCTCGGCGATGGCGATGAAGCCCAGGTCCTGCGCGTAGACGTCGATGTCGTTGCAGGGTGGGATGACGAAGCCGATCTTGAACTTCCGCGGCAGGTAGGTGGGGCCGTAGAACGGCTCCTCGGGCTCCGGGCCGACGATGCGCTCCTCGCCGTACCAGATCTCGTGGTAGGCGCGCAGCCGCGGGATCGTGTGGTCGCTGGTCCGCCTGGCCAGCGCATGGACCTGGGCGTGCAGCGCCGACTGCGCCGGGTCGACCGAGCAGACCACGCCGCGCGCGTCGTCGCCGCAGGCCGACAGGCTGTCCAGCAGCACCTCGTGCAGCCCCTGCAGCGTCTCGCGCAGGGCGTGCTTGAGCACCCAGTGGAACTGGAGCGTGCCGCGCGTGGTGATGCGCAGCGAGCCGTTGCCGTACGCCCGCGCCAGCTCGTCGAGCCTGAGCCACTGCGCCGGCGTGCACACGCCGCCCGGCATGCGCACCCGGATCATGAACTGGTAGGCGGGCTCCAGCTTCTGGCGCCGCCGCTCCTCGCGCAGGTCGCGGTCATCCTGCTGGTAGATGCCGTGGAACTTCAGCAGCTTGGCGTCGCGGTCGGCGACGGCGCCGGTGATGCGGTCGAGCAGGCTCTGCGGGATCGTGCCGCGCAGGTGGTCGCTCGTCGCCTTGAGGCGCTCGTCGGCATCGAGCCGCTCCAGCGGCTGGCTGATGTCGCGGCTGCGGTCGGGCAGGGCCGGGGAGGGGGTGGACGGCTTCATCGGGGTTCGGGGCTCTCCGCTCAATACACGTCGCGCTGGTAGCGGTGGTCGTCCTGCAGGCGGCGCAGGTAGTCGTGCGCCGCCTCCAGATCCCGGCCGCCGTGCTGCATGACGATCTCGGCCAGCGTGCGATGCACGTCGGGCGCCAGGCGCTCGGCATCGCCGCAGACGTAGACGTGGGCGCCTTCCTCCAGCCAGGCGTAGAGCTCGCGCGAGCGCTCCAGCAGCCGGTGCCAGACGTAGGTCTTGCCCGCGCCGTGGTGCGCATCGCGCGAAAAGGCGACGTCCATGCGCGCCAGCAGGCCGTCCCTGAGCCAGCCCTGCCATTCGGTCTGGTACAGGAAGTCGGTGCGGAACCGGCGCTCGCCGAAGAACAGCCAGGCGCGGCCCGCGGCGCCGCGCACCTCGCGCTCCTGCAGGAAGGCCCGGTAGGGCGCCACGCCCGTGCCGGCGCCGATCATGACGATGGGCACGTCGTCCGCCGGCAGCCGGAAGTGCCGGGAGGGCTGCACGTACACCGGCACCTGCGCGTCGGGCCGCCCCAGCGCGGCCAGGTAGCCCGAGGCCACGCCGGTGCGTGGTTGCCCGTGCAGCTCGTAGCGCACGCTGGCCACCGTCAGGTGCACCTCGTCGGGGACGGCGGCGGCGCTGGAGGCGATCGAGTACAGGCGCGGCTGCAGCGGGCGCAGCGCGGCGACCAGCGCCGCCGCGTCCAGGCCCGGCGCCGGGTGGCTGCGCATGACGTCGACCACGTGGTGGCTGCGGGCGAACGCGGTGCGCTCGGCGGCGTACCGCGGCAGGCTCAGCTGCCGCAGCTCGCCGGCGCCCGAGCGCTGCGCCCACTGTTCGAGGAAGCGCGGCGTCACCGCCACCAGGTCCAGCTCGGTCGCGAGGGCCTGGCCGAGCGGCAGCGACTGCCCCTTGAGCTCGACGGGCGCGTCGTCGGACAGGCCGGCCAGGTCGAGCACCGTGCGCACCAGGGCCGGGTCGTTCTGCGGCAGCAGGCCGAGCGCGTCGCCCGGCTCGTAGCGCAGCCCCGAGCCTGCGAGCGACAGTTCGAGGTGCCGCACCTCCTTCGACGAGCCGCGGCCGGTCAGCACGAGGCTGTCGATCACGCGGGCGGCGAAGGGGCGGTGCTTGTCATGCGGCGCCGGTGCAGAGGCGCCACCGGCCGGTGCCCCCGGTGCCGCCGCCACCGCCGGGGCGGCCGTCGCCGCGAGCCGCTGCAGGACATCGGCGCGCCAGGCGGTGGCGGCCTCCTCGTAGTCGACGTCGCAGTCGACGCGCGGCTGCAGCCGCTCGGCCCCCAGCGCCTGCAGCCGCGCGTCCAGCCGCCGGCCGGCGGCGCAGAAGTGTTCGTAGGTGGAGTCGCCCAGCGCCAGCACCGCATAGCGCACGGCGTCGAGCCGCGGCGCCTTGCGCCCCTCGATGAACTCGAAGAACGCCGCGGCCGGCTGCGGCGGATCGCCGTCGCCGTAGGTGCTGGTGACGATCAGCAGATCCTGCATCTCGCCGAGCTGGCGGGGCTTGCAGTCGGCCATGTCGAGCAGCGCGACCGCGTGCCCGTGCGCGCCGAGCTGCGCGGCCAGCGCCTGGGCGACGGCGGCGCTGTTGCCGGTCTCGCTGCCGTAGAGCACGGTCACGTGGCGGCTCCCGGCCGCCGCCGGCGCCCGCGCGACCGTGGACGCCGGAACGGCGTCGGCCCGGACGGTGCCGCGGCCGTGCGCGACGCCGACGAAGAAACCGCCCAGCCAGTGCAGTCGTTCGGTGTCGAGCCCGTCCGCCAGCGCGCGGGCGGTGGACCATTGCGCGTCGCTCAGCACGGGTTCGGTCAGCTTCGGTGGGTTCGCCATGGCGCATCCTGTCAGGGCCGTCACGCAGCCGCGTGGCGCGCCCGCGATCAGATTCACGAGGCGGTCGATGGTGAAAGATCAATTGAAATCAATCAAATGAATACTTATTCTGATTAAAAGCAAAAGTGTTGTTATGAAACGATGGATATCGAACTGGCCCGCACCTTTCTGGAGATCATCGCCAGCGGCAGCTTCGGCGCCGCCGCCGAGCGGCTGCACGTGACCCAGACGGCGGTCAGCGCCCGGGTGCGTTCGCTGGAGCAGCAGATCGGCCGGCCGCTGTTCGTGCGCAACAAGGCCGGCGCGCGGCTGACGCCGGCGGGGGAGCGCTTCGTGCGCCATGCCAACCGCCTGGTGCAGGGCTGGGAGCGCGCGCGCCAGCACGTCGCCCTGCCGCCGGGGCGCAAGGACGGCATCAGCCTGGGGGGCGAGCTGAGCCTGTGGCATCCACTGCTGGCCGACTGGCTCGCCTGGATGCACTACATCTGCCCCGAGGTGGCGCTGCGCACCGACGTCGACGCGCCGCAGCGGCTGCTCGAGCGCGTCGAGGACGGCTCGCTCGACATGGCGCTGCTCTACAACCCGCCACAGCGGCCGGGACTGGTGTGCGAGCTGCTGCTGGAAGAAAAGCTGGTGATGGTGACCAACCGGGCCGACGGCACGCTCGACAGCGGGCAGTACGTCTACGTCGACTGGGGGCCGAACTTCGCGGCCAACCACGAGGCGGCGTTTCCGGATCACCCCAACCCGCCGGTGGCCATTTCGCTGGGGCCGCTGGCGCTGACCTACGTGCTGAGCGTCGGCGGCGCGGGCTACTTCCGCGCCGGCACCGTGGCGCCCTTCCTGGAAAAGGGCGAACTGTTCCGCGTCCGCGGGGTGCCGGAGTTCTCCCATTCGGTCTACGTGGTCTACGCCGCGGAGTATGACGGCGAGGTGCTGTCACGCGCCCGCGAAGGCCTCCACGTCGTCGCCCGGCAGGAACAGTACCCCGGCCCCAGCCAGCCCATCGCGGCACGCCCGCCGGTGGCGCAGGGGGGCCGGACGCGACCTGAAACCCCGTGGTCGGCATCTGGACCCGCACCGGACGGCGCTGCCGGGTGATCCCGGCCATCGCCTGCCCGTAGCCCCCGCCGCGGACGACGCCGGCAACGTTGTTGTTATCTCGGGCATCCTTTCCCGTTCCGGGGCGCGGCGGCGGGGTTATTGCCCGCGCACCTTCGCGAGTTCGGCCTTCAGTTCGTCGACCAGGCCGGCGCCGATTTCCCCGGCGTACTTGTCGGCAACGGGTTGCGCCTTGGCGCGCATCTTCGCGAGTTCCTCCGGCGGCAACTCGGTGACCTGCATGCCGCTCTGCTTCAGCGCGTCAAGCGCCTTGGCATCGAGTTCGCGCAGCATCGCGCGCTGGTAGCCGCGGGATTCGTCCGCGGCGTCCTGCAGGATCTTCTGCTCGTCGGCGGAGAGCTTGTCCCAGAACTTCTTGCTGACCAGCAAGACCTGCGCGTTGTACAGGTGGCGGGTCAGCGCGAGGTACTTCTGCACTTCGTAGTACTTCTGCATCTGGATGAAGCCGAGGGGCGCATCGCTGCCGTCCACCGTCTTCTGTTCGAGGGCGGTATAGAGCTCGGGGATCGCCAGTGGCACTGCATTGGCGCCCAGGGCGTTGATGAAATCGATGAACAGCGGCGTCTGGCTGACGCGGATCTTCAAGCCCGCGATGTCCTCGACCTTGGTGATCGGTCGCCGGTTGTTCGTCAGCTGGCGGAAGCCGAATTCGTAGTAACCGAGGCCGACCAGGCCCTTCTCGGGCAGCCTGGCGAGCAGCTTCTTCCCCAGCGGGCCGTCGAGAACCGCGTCGGCTTCCTTCTCGTCGTTGAACAGGAACGGAAAATCGAGCACGAGGAAATCCTTGGTGATTCCCGCCAGCAGGCTGGTGACCAGGACCGTCATCTCGACCGTGCCGCCCTGCAGCGACGACAGCATCTGCAGGTCGCCGCCCAGCGCGCCGCCCGCGAAGAGTTTCACCTTGAGCCTGTTGCCGCTCTTCTGGGCGACCAAGTCAGCGAAGCGCTGCGCACCGAGGCCGATCGGATGCTGCTGCACCGGCAGGAAGGCGAGCTTGATCTGCCGCTCCTGGACGTCGGCGCTGCCGGGCGCCGGGAGCAGTGCGACGGCCGCGAAAAGGAACGCTTGCAGGGTGTGGCGCAGGTCCAGCAGGCGCATGGACGGACGGGTTCGCTTCGGCATGTTTCTGTCCCTTGGTGATGTGGGGGGATGGCTTGACTGCCCGTTCGCCACGCCAGGCGGCCCGCCGCCGGCGCATCGCCCGGTGCACGGCACGTCGTCGCGCGCCAGCGCCTCAGCCGTCCGCCAGCGCCGCCGCCACCGCCGCGGCGACCTCTGCGGTGCTCGCGCGGCCGCCCATGTCGGGGGTGGCGACGCGGCCGGCGCCGGTCACCGCTTCCATCGCCGCGATGATCGCGGCGCCGGCGGCGGCTTCGCCGAGGTGTTCGAGCATCAGGGCGCCGGCCCAGATCGTCGCCAGCGGGTTGGCCAGCCCGCGCCCGGCGATGTCGGGGGCGGAGCCGTGCACCGGCTCGAACATCCCGGGCACGCCACCGCCGGGGTTGACGTTGGCCGAGGCGGCGAAGCCGAGGCCGCCCTGGATGGCGGCGCCGATGTCGGTGAGGATGTCGCCGAACAGGTTCGACGCCACCACCACGTCGAGCGAGGCGGGGTGGGTGATCAGCCGCGCGGCGATGGCGTCGACGTGGTAGCGCGTGCACTGGACGTCGGCGTACTCGGCGGCGAGCTGCTCGGTGACCTCGTCCCAGAACACCATGGTGTGCTTCTGCGCGTTGGACTTGGTCACCGAGGCGAGCCGGCCGCTGCGCCGGCGCGCCTGCTCGAAGCCGTGGCGCAGCACGCGCTCGACGCCGCGGCGCGTGAAGATCGAGGTCTCCACCGCGACCTCGTGCGGCGTGCCGACGTGCACGCGCCCGCCGGCACCGCTGTACTCGCCCTCGGTGTTCTCGCGGATCACCAGCAGGTCGAAGTCCTCGGCGCGCAGCGGCCCGCGCACGCCGGGCAGCAGGCGGTGCGGGCGGGCGTTCACGTAGAGGTCGAAGGCCTTGCGGATCGGCAGCAGCAGCCCGTGCAGCGAGACGCTGTCGGGCACCGTCGCCGGCCAGCCGACCGCGCCGAGCAGGATGGCGTCGAAGGCGCTCAGCCGCTCCAGGCCGTCGGCGTCCATCATCCGGCCGTGCGCGAGGTAGTGGGCGCATGACCACGGGAAGGCCTCGGCGGCGAGCGCGAAGCCGTGGCGCGCCGCGGCGGCGGCGAGCACCTGCCAGGCGGCGTCGACCACCTCGGTGCCGATGCCGTCGCCGGGGATCAGGGCGATACGGTACTGCCGCATGGCGGGCCCTCCGTCGGTGCCGGGTTCAGGACGAGCAGCTCACCGCGATGTGCCGGCCCCAGTCGGGCGGCTCGGCGGCGTAGGCCGCGCCGTCCGGGTGTTCGTCGAACGGTGCCTGCAGCACGCGCAGCAGGCGGTCGACCTCGCCGAGGTCGCCGGCCTGCGCGCGCTCGATCGCGGTCTGTGCCAGGTAATTGCGTAGCACGTACTTCGGGTTGGTGCGCCGCATCCGTGCCTGACGCTCGGCGTCGACCGAGCCCTCGGCGCGCAGCCGGGCGGTGTAGCGCGCCGCCCAGGCGTCGAAGGCCTCGCGGTCCGGGACGTGGTCGCGCAGCGCGTGGCGCTCGGCATCGAGCGCGAGTTCGCAAAGTGCGCGGAAGCCGTTGGTGTAGTCGAGGCCGAAGCGCGCGAGCAGCGCGAGCCAGTCCTCGACCAGCTCCTCGTCGCCGTCGCGCGTCTCGGCCAGGCCGAGCTTGGCCGCGAGCAGCGCCTGCCGGTGCGCGAGGTAGGCCGGTGCGTAGTCGTCGAGCGCGGCGCGCAGCGCGTCGTGGTCGGCGATGATCGGCGCCAGCGCGTTGGCGAGCGCGGCGAGGTTCCACCAGCCCACGCGCGGCTGCTGGTCGAAGGCGTAGCGCCCGGCGTCGTCCGAGTGGTTGCAGATGAAGCCGGGCCGGTAGGCGTCGAGGAAGCCGAACGGGCCGTAGTCGAGGGTCAGCCCGAGGATGCTCATGTTGTCGGTGTTCATCACGCCGTGGGCGAAGCCCACCGCCTGCCACTGCGCGATCAGCCGCGCGGTGCGCCGCACCACCTCGGCGTACCAGGCGGCTCGGCGCTCGGCCTCGGGCAGCCCGGCGAGCGCCGGGAAGTGCTGGGCGATGACGTGGTCGGCGAGCCGCGCGGCGTGCTCGGGGCGGCCGGTGTAGCTGAAGAACTCGAAGTGGCCGAAGCGCACGTGGCTCGGCGCCAGGCGCGTCAGCACCGCGGCGGTCTCGACGGTCTCGCGGTACACCGGCCCGTCGGTGCCGACCAGGCACAGCGCGCGCGTGGTCGGGATGCCGAGGCCGTGCATCGCCTCGGAGCACAGGTACTCGCGGATCGTCGAGCGCAGCACCGCGCGGCCGTCGCCCATGCGCGAGTACGGCGTCAGCCCGGCGCCCTTGAGCTGCATCTCCCAGCGTTCGCCGCGGGCGTTGACCACCTCGCCGAGCAGCAGCGCGCGGCCGTCGCCGAGCTGCGGCACGTACACGCCGAACTGGTGGCCGGCGTAGACGGTCGCGATCGGCTCGGCGCCCGGCAGCGGCGCGTGGCCGCTGAAGCGCAGGGCGAAGTCGTCGCGCGCGGCCTCGGCGGGGTCGAGGTCGAGCAGCGCGCAGGCGGCGGGGTTCACGTGCAGCAGCGTCGGGCGCCCGTGCGGCTGCGGCGCGACGCGGCTGAAGTAGGCGTCCGGCAGGCGGGCGTAGGTGTTGTCGAAGGCGAGGTCGTCGAGGGTGCGCATGCCGCGATCATCGTCCCCCGGCGCGCGGGCGGCAACGGCGCGCGCGGCGCCGGCTCAGCCGCAGGCGGGGCGGTGGCCCTGGCCCCCGGCTTCGTCGTAGGCCGGCAGGGCCTGCGCCGCCCCGGCTTCGAGCGCCTTCAGCCGCGCGCGGTCGAGCGGGTGCACGCCGAGGAAGCGCGGCGCGCGCAGGCCCTGCGCGTAGTCCATCGTCGTCGCGGTGTCGAAGTCCTGCCACAGCGCGAGCATGCCGCGCGGGTGGAAGCCCGCGCGTGCCATCAGCGCGAACGCGGCGCGGTCGGTCGCGGCTTCCTGCTCGCGGTCGTAGGACGGCGGGTAGCCGTCCCGGCCGGTGGCGAGCAGCCGGCGCATCTCCTCGCCGAGGGCGCTGCCCGCGGCCTGCTGCGCCGCCTGCGCGCTGGCATAGTGGGCGAGGGTGTGGGCGATCGCGCCGGCCATCGGCTCCTGGTCGTAGGGGACGGCGCTTTCGGGGCGCGACTCGAAGGCGTTGGCGATCTTGCCGAAAATGCCCTTCTCGTGGCGCACCAGCGTCAGCAGGCCGGCGCTGACGACGAGCCCGCGGCCCGGCAGCGCGACCACGTTGGCCGCCGGGTCGTCGATCACGATCACCTGCCAGCGCGACGGGTCGTCGGGCAGCTGCTGGATCAGCGCATCGGCCACGCAGCGCACGAAGCGGTTCATCGCGAGGTCGCGCGCCGGGCGCACGCCGGTGAGGATGCGGTCGAGCACGGCCACGCCCGCCGCGTCGATCTGCGCGGTGCTCATCGCGGTGCCGACCGGCGGCGCCGGCGGCTCGGTGGCGCAGGCGCCGAGGGCGAGGGTGAGCACGAGCGGGAGCAGGCGACGGCGCATCGGGTTTCTCCTGGGGCGGCGCGGTGCGCGATGGTACGCCGCGCCGCGCGAGCCGGGCTAGCCGCGCCGCTCGCGCGGTGCGCGGCGTATCATCGCCACCCCCGTAGCCGCGAGGAGCGCCGCTCCGATGCATGCCCTGCAGCGCCTCTGGCACCACGCGCGCGCCTACCGCCGCGACATCCGCCTCGCCACGCTGTACTCGGCGCTCAACAAGCTCTTCGACATCCTCCCCGAGGTGCTGATCGGCGTGGCGGTGGACAGCGTCGTCAACCGCGGCGACGCCCTGCTCGGGCGCCTCGGCCTGCCCGACGTCAAGCACCAGCTGCTGCTGCTCGGCGCGCTGACCATCGCGATCTGGGTGTGCGAGTCGCTGTTCGAGTACCTGTACTCGCTGAAGTGGCGCGGCCTCGCGCAGGCGCTGCAGCACGACCTGCGCCTCGAAGCCTACGACCACGTCCAGCACCTGGACCTCGGCTGGTTCGAGGAGCGCAGCACCGGCAACCTGCTGGCGATCCTCAACGACGACATCAACCAGCTCGAGCGCTTCCTCAACGGCGGCGCCAACCAGATCATCCAGGTGTTCTGCTCGTCGCTGCTGGTCGGCCTGGTGTTCTTCGTGCTGACGCCGCAGATCGCGGTGCTGGCGCTGGTGCCGGTGCCCTTCATCCTCTACGGCGCCTTCTTCTTCCAGCGCCGGCTGGCGCCGCGCTACGCCGCGGTGCGCGAGCAGGCCGGGCGCGTCAACGGGCGGCTCAACAACAACATCCTCGGCGTGGCGACGATCAAGGCCTTCACCGCCGAGGACTACGAGCTCGACCGCATCCGCGCCGAGAGCGACGCCTACCGCGAGGCCAACCACGCGGCGATCGCCTGGAGCGCGGCGATCACCCCGGTGATCCGCATGGCGATCATGGCCGGCTTCGTCGCCACGCTGGTCTACGGCGGCTGGCTGACGCTCGACGGCGAGCTCGCGGTCGGCGCCTACAGCGTGCTGGTGTTCCTGACCCAGCGCCTGCTGTGGCCGCTCACCGGGCTCGCCGAGATCACCGACCTCTACCAGCGCTCGATGGCCTCGATCGACCGCGTGCTCGGCCTGCTCGAAACCCCGGTGCGCAGCGCCGGCGGGCGCACCCCGCTGCCGCGCGCCGCGGTGCGCGGCGAGCTGGAGTTCGACGACGTGAGCTTCGCCTACGGCACGCAGCCGGTGCTCGAACACGTCACGCTGCGCATCCCCGCCGGCCACACCGTGGCGTTCGTCGGCAACACCGGTTCGGGCAAGACCACGCTGGCGAGGCTGCTGCTGCGCTTCTTCGAGATCGAACGCGGCGCGATCCGCCTCGACGGGCGCGACATCCGCGAGCTCGACCTGCGCGACCTGCGTCACGCGATCGGCTTCGTCAGCCAGGACAGCTTCCTCACCGAAGGCACGGTGGCCGACAACATCGCCTACGGCAGCTTCGGTGCCTCGCGCGCGGCGATTGTCGCCGCCGCGCAGGCCGCCGAGGCGCACGAGTTCATCGAACGCCTGCCGCAGGGCTACGACACCGCGATCGGCGAGCGCGGCCAGAAGCTCTCCGGCGGCCAGCGCCAGCGCCTCGCCCTCGCCCGCGCGATCCTCAAGGACGCGCCGATCCTCGTGCTCGACGAGGCCACCTCGGCGGTCGACAACGAAACCGAGGCGGCGATCCAGCACTCGCTGGAGCAGATGGTGGTGGGGCGCACGACGCTGCTGATCGCGCACCGGCTGTCCACCGTGCGCCATGCCGACCGCATCTGCGTGCTGGAGCGCGGGCGCATCGTCGAGGCGGGCACCCACGAGCAACTGCTCGCCCGGGGCGGCAGCTACGCCGCGCTGTGGCGGCTGCAGACCGGCGAGCGCGGCGGCGCCCCGCAACCGGCCTGAGGCCAGGGGTACGACGGTGCAGGAACCCTCACCCCCCACCCCTCTCCCAGGGGGAGAGGGGCCAAAACGCCCGGCCTTCGCCCCCTTTCAGCCTTCCCCCTCGGGGGGAAAGGGCCGGGGATGAGGGTTTTCCACGGCCTTGCGACCGATTCAGACCCGGTCCCCGCCCCCGGAGGCGGGGGAGAGGAGGGCGCCGGGCGGTTTCGACCGATGCGCGGGGCGCTCAGTCGAGGCCGCGCAAGGGGTCGTCGTGGCCGTTGCGCGCGCTGGCGACGTCGCCGAAGCCGAGGTCGGATTCGTCGTCGAAGGCGCCGGCCCAGTCCTCGGGAGCCTCGACCGCTTCGAGCAGGCGTTCGTACCAGTCGTCGGCGTCGATCTCCTCGATCTCGCCGTCCTGGTACTGCACCTCGACGGTGCGGCCGTCCTCGTCGTAGGCGACGACTTCGAACAGCGCGCGGGATTCGAGGTCGCGGTACCAGGTACCGACGATCGGGTCCACTTCGCTCATGGGGGCGGCCTCCGGGGGTGAAGTCCTGACGATGGTGCCGGAACCCCGCGCGCCCTCTGGGCGGCGCGGGCTGCTGGCACTTTACTACCTTGTGCGGCCCCGGGCGCCAGTCCGGCGGCGATCGGGCGCAGCGCCCGCCGCGTCAGAACCCGTCGAAGACCCGGTAGGTGTGCTCGACCTCGGGCGGCGCCTCGAAGCAGTGCCCGACCAGCGCGCGCCAGGCCTGGAAGTCGCTCGAACCGCGGAACGCCACCGTATGGTCTTCGAGCGTCGCCCAGGCGACGACCAGCCGGTAGCGGCTGGGCTTTTCGATCGAGCGCTGCAACTCCAGGTGCAGGCAGCCCTGTGCACGCCTGAACAGCGGTGCCGCCTGCGCCACCCCGGCCTCGAACGCCTCCTCCAGGCCGGCCTTGACGTCGATCTGTGCGATTTCGGTGATCATCGATGCGGTGCCTCGCGGGTCGCTGCTGACGGAGGGTGCCCGCCGCGCGGCGGCGGGGGGACAGGACAAGCGTAGGCGCCCGCGGCGTCGGGGGCGGTGACCCTTTCCGACCGGAACCGGATGCCTCGCGCGTGGTGCGCCGCACAGGCAGGCGGAACGGCCTTGGGCGAAGGCGCGTGGTCGCGAGCCGGCGCCGACTCGCCGATCGCCGCGGCCATCCATCCCCGGTCTGCTCCGTCGCTCCTGTCCCGCGCCATGCCGTTGTGCGGATGATCGCGGGCGATGAGCACGTGAGCGTCTGGATTCTTTACGACGGTTCGAGCGCGCTGAACGCTGCCCGGAAAGCAACCGGCTGATTCCAAAAATGGCACGACGCCTGGTGTGGAAGGTGCATGTTGGGGCATGCAGATGGTTTCACCGACTACCGGGGGCGTTCGAAATGACAATATCAAGAGCGATTGATCGGGCACTCGGACTGGGATTCTGCCTTTTCGTCGCCGGCACGGCGCCGGCACACGCCGTGTACTGGAACGTCTTCAACATCGAAGGCGAATCGGCCCTCAGCGCGCAGATCGTCACCTATGCCGGTCTGAACGACATGCTGACCGACACCAACCGGCTCGGCGTGTTCACCCCGAATCCCGGCGGCTTCGGCACCAATATCGTGGATTCGGGCTCGGACGGCACGACGTACTGGAACGTCTTCAACATCGAAGGCGAATCGGCGCTCAGCGCGCAGATCGTCACCTATGCCGGCCTGAACGACATGCTGACCGACACCAACCGGCTCGGCGTGTTCACCCCGAATCCCGGTGGCTTCGGCACCAATATCGTGGGCTCGGGTTCGGATGTCCTGCCGGACGACGTGCCCGTCGCCGTGCCCGAGCCGGCCGGCTTCGCGTCGTTCGGGCTCGGCCTGGCGGCGATGCCCTTCTGGCTGCGGCGTTGCAGGCGGGGCGATGCGGCCACGAGGGGGGACGTCGCGCGGGTACCGGCATGATGGGAGCCGCCTGACGCCGCAGCGGCCGCGGCTTCAACGTCCGCATCGAACCCCTGCGGGGCGCTCTGCCCCGCGATCGCGGCAGGTGGAGCCGGTGGCGGGGCCCGCTACGCTTGTGGCAGGGCGGGACGTCGTCACCGGGCGGCCGGGGCCGCTTCCGCCGCGCGGAGGCTGGTATGCATGCCGTTGCGTCGGATCGCGTCTTCGCGGGTTCCATCCCGCCGTTCTACGAACGTTACCTGGTGCCGCTGATCTTCGCGCCGTATGCCGTGGAGCTGGCCTCCCGCGTCGCGCAGCGCGCGCCCGCCCGGGTGCTCGAAATCGCCGCCGGCACCGGGGTGGTGACGCGGCAGCTCGCCGAGGTCCTGCCGGCGACGGCGACGATCGTCGCCACCGACCTGAACCCGCCGATGCTCGATCACGCCGCTGCGCTCGGCACCTGCCGTCCCGTCGAGTGGCGCCAGGCCGACGCCCAGCAGTTGCCGTTCGCCGATGCCACCTTCGACGCGGTGGTCTGCCAGTTCGGGGCCATGTTCTTTCCCGACAAGGCCAGGGCCTTCGCGGAGGCGAAGCGCGTGCTGCGTCCGGGGGGGGCGTTCGTCTTCAACGTGTGGGATCACATCGGCCACAACGAGTTTGCCGATGTCGTCACCGCGGCGCTGGCGGAGGTGTTTCCCGACGATCCGCCGCGGTTCCTCGCGCGCGTGCCGCACGGCTACCACGACACCGCCGCCATCGCCGACGATCTCGCGCGCGGGGGCTTCGCGCGGCCGCCGGCGTTCACGACCGTGGCGGCGCGCAGTCGCGCGGATACGCCGGAGCTTCCGGCCATCGCCTACTGCCAGGGCACGCCGCTGCGCAACGAGATCGAGTCCCGCGATCCCGCGCGCCTCGCCGAGGCCACCGCCGCCGCCGCCGCAGCCCTCGCCCGGTGCTTCGGCACGGGCGCGGTGGACGGCAGGATCCAGGCGCATGTCGTCGTCGTCGAACCCTAGGCCGCCCGTGTCGCCGGGCGGCCGGCGCGGAGCCTGAACATGCCGGCGCCCGACGGCGTGCTGGAGGCGATCGGCCATACGCCGCTCGTCGCGTTGCGGCGCATCGTGCCGCCGGGCAGCGCGCGCGTGGTGCTGAAGCTCGAATCGGCCAACCCCACCGGCAGCATGAAGGACCGCCTGGCGCGTGCGCTGGTGGAGCGCGCGGCGGCGTCCGGGCGGCTGCCGCCGGGCGGGACGGTGGTCGAGTACACCGCCGGGACCACCGGGATCTCACTCGCCTTCGTCTGCAGCGCGCTCGGCTTCAAGGCGCACTGCGTGTTCTCCGACGCGTTCAGCGACGAGAAGCGCGCGATGATGCGCGCCTACGGCGCGACGGTCACCGACGTGCCGAGCGGCGACGGCAGGATCTCGGCGGCGCTGATCCGCACGATGATCGCGACGGCGGCCGGGATCAGCCGGCGGCCGGGCCACTGGTGGGCGGACCAGCTCAACAACCGCGACGGCGAGGCCGGCTACCACGCGCTCGGCGAGGAGCTCTGGGCGCAGAGCGGCGGGCGCGTCGATGCCTTCGTGCAGGCGGTCAGCACCGCGCATTCGATCCGCGGCACCGCGCACGCGCTGCGTCGCCACGCCCCCGGCGTGCGCGTGGTGGCGGTGGAGCCCGCGGAGTCGGCGGTGCTGTCGGGCGGCCCCTCGGGCGCGCACGGCATCGAGGGCATCGGCATCGGCTTCATCCCGCCGCTGTGGCAGCCGCAGGCGGTGGACGAGATCGTGGCGGTCAGCACCGACGAGGCCAGAGCGATGGCCCGCCGGCTGGCGCGGGAGGAGGCGATCTTCGCCGGCCCGTCGACCGGCGCGAATGTGGTGGGGGCGCTGCGCATCGCCGCGCGCCTCGGACCGGGCGCCACCGTGGCCACGCTCGTCGTCGATTCCGGCCTGCGTTATGCGAGCACGGACGTGTTCGCGGGCGCGTGACGCCGCGGCCGGCGTGCAGACGAACGCAGGCCCCGGCCCCCTTGCGGGGGGACCGGGGCCTGCCGTGCGGCGTGCGCTTACTTGACGGCGCGGTGGTCGATCAGGTCGTCGACCACGGTCGGATCGGCGAGCGTCGAGGTGTCACCGAGGCCATCGACCTCGTTCGCGGCGATCTTGCGCAGGATGCGGCGCATGATCTTGCCCGAGCGGGTCTTCGGCAGGCCCGGCGCCCACTGGATCACGTCGGGCGTGGCGATCGGGCCGATCTCCTTGCGCACGTGCGCGACCAGTTCCTTGCGCAGCGCTTCGGTGGGCTCGATGCCGGCCATCAGCGTGACGTAGGCGTAGATACCCTGGCCCTTGATGTCGTGCGGGAAGCCGACCACGGCCGCTTCCGCGACGGCCGGATGCAGTACCAGCGCGCTCTCGACCTCGGCCGTGCCCATGCGGTGGCCGGAGACGTTGATGACGTCGTCGACGCGGCCGGTGATCCAGTAATAGCCGTCCTCGTCACGGCGGGCGCCGTCACCGGTGAAGTAGGTGCCGGGATAGGTCGACATATAGGCTTCGATGAAGCGCTGGTGGTCGCCGAAGATCGTGCGCATCTGGCCGGGCCAAGCACGCTTGATGACGAGATTGCCATCGGTCGCGCCCTCCAACTCCTTGCCCTCGGCATCCACTAGCGCCGGCACCACACCGAAGAAGGGGCGGGTGGCGGAGCCCGGCTTCAGCGCGGTGGCGCCCGGCAGCGGGGTGATCAGGATGCCGCCGGTCTCGGTCTGCCACCAGGTGTCGACGATCGGGCAGCGGCTGTCGCCGACCACGCGGTGGTACCACTCCCAGGCCTCGGGGTTGATCGGCTCGCCGACCGAGCCGAGCAGGCGCAGCGACTTGCGGCTGGTGGCCTTGACCTGCTCCTCGCCGTCGCGCATCAGCGAGCGGATCGCGGTCGGGGCGGTGTAGAAGATGTTGACCTGATGCTTGTCGACCACGTCCCAGAAGCGGGTCGAGGTCGGGTAGGTCGGCACGCCTTCGAACATCAGCGTGGTGGCGCCGTTGGCGAGCGGGCCGTAGACGATGTAGCTGTGGCCGGTGACCCAGCCGACGTCGGCGGTGCACCAGTAGATGTCGCCGTCGTGGTAATCGAAGATGTATTTGTGGGTGATCGCGGCGTAGAGCAGGTAGCCGCCGGTGGTGTGCAGCACGCCCTTCGGCTTGCCGGTGGAGCCGGAGGTGTAGAGGATGAACAGCGGGTCCTCGGCGTCCATCTCCTCGGGCGGGCAGTCGGACGAGGCGGCGGCGACGATGTCGTGGTAGTAGACGTCGCGGCCTTCGGTCCACGCGACCTTGCCGCCGGTGCGCCTGACCACCACCACGTGCCTGACGCAGTCGGCGGCGGCGACGGCCTTGTCGGCGTTGGCCTTCAGCGGCACGGCGCGGCCGCCGCGCATGGATTCGTCGGAGGTGATGACGACGGCGCAGGAGGCGTCGACGACGCGGTCACGCAGCGCGTCGGGCGAGAAGCCGCCGAACACGATCGAGTGCGCGGCGCCGATGCGGGTGCAGGCCAGCATCGCCACGGCGGCCTCGGGGATCATCGGCAGGTAGATGCAGACGCGGTCGCCGCGCTTGACGCCGAGGTCCTTGAGCGCGTTGGCGAAGCGGCAGACCTCCTCGTGCAGCTGCCGGTAGGTGATCTTGCGGTCTTCGTCCGGGCTGTCGCCTTCCCAGATGATCGCCACCTGGTCGCCGCGCTTTTCGAGGTGGCGGTCGAGGCAGTTGTAGCTGACGTTGAGCCTGGCGCCGTCGAACCAGCGGATGCGGCCGGCCTTGTAGTCGTTGTCGCTGACCTTGTCCCAGCGCTTGAACCAGGTCACGAACTGCTCGGCCTGCTCGGCCCAGAAGCCATCGGGGTCGTTGACCGAGCGTGCGTACATCTCCTGGTACTTGGCTTCGTTGATCCAGGCGTTCGCGGCGACTTCGGCCGGGACGGGATAGATCTTTTCGTCGGACATTGCACGCATCTCCTCTGTCGAATCAAAAGCCCCCGGGTGGGGGCCACCCGATATCTGCCCGCCGGTCCGCCCGCAGGCGCGGGGCACCGGCACGAAGTCCGGCACCGCGGACTTCAAGCCTTCCGCCCGGGCACGGCCGTGCGCCGGGCCGGATTTCAGTCAAACGCCGCCCATGCGCGCGCGGACAACGCCAGGGAAGCGATAGGGATGGGAGCGGGGAAAGGCAAGGCCCGGAATCGTAATGCCGTCGGCCACGGGAATGGATCCACGACGCCGAACGCACTCGCAAGCGCTGGATACGACAGGCAACATCAACCCCCAGGTATTTTGCGCCGGTATTATCAAGCTCCGGCTGCCGACCCCCTGCGGGGGCCGTTTCTGGGGGCCATTCTTTACCCACGCCGGGTGGCAAGTCAATCTCCACCCCGACAGTCCCCCGAATGCTGCATGACAGGTCGGTTTCCCATAGTCGCATCAATTACTTGTATTGGCGGTCGCGGCAATTATCACGGCCTGCAGCGGGCTTTTGTCGCATGGTTTTATCCTAGGGTAATCCCGTATTTCAGGTGCAGTATCTTTATGCGGTTTCATTTGACGAAAATCATTTGATCGGGCTTCTCCGATGGTGAATCGCGCACCTGCACCGGGTGCCCGCCCGGCGCAGGTGCGGGTCAGTGATGTGCGTCGGCGAAGCGCGCGGCGATCTGCCGGAATTCCTCGGCGATGGCGAGGAAGGCGTCGGTCATGTCGGGGTCGAAATGCCGGCCGCGGCCCTCGCCGATGATGCGCACCGCCTCCTCGTGGCTGAAGGCCGGCTTGTAGCAGCGCCGGTTGATCAGGGCATCGTAGACGTCGGCGAGCGCCATCAGCCGCGCCGAGACCGGGATCGCGTCGCCGGCGAGCCCTTCGGGATAACCCGAGCCGTCCCATTTCTCCTGGTGGTAGTGCGCGATCTCGCGGGCATGGCGCAGGAAGGAGTTGCTGCTGCCGAGCAGGCGCTCGGCGCTGGCGATGGCATCGCGCCCGAGCGTGGTGTGGGTCTTCATCACCTCGAACTCCTCGGCGGTGAGCGGCCCGGCCTTGAGCAGGATGCGGTCGGGGATGCCGACCTTGCCGATGTCGTGCAGCGGCGCCGACTTGAACAGGAGCTCGATGGTCGCGTCGTCGAGTTCGGCGGCGAAGCGCGGGTGCGTGCGCAGGCGCAGCGCGAGCGCACGCACGTAGTGCTGGGTGCGGCGGATGTGGTTGCCGGTCTCGTTGTCGCGGGTTTCGGCGAGCGAGCCCATCGCGAGGATGGTGGTGTCCTGCACGCGCGCGATCTCCTCGGTGCGGCGGGCCACCTCCTGTTCGAGCAGCGCGTTCTGGTTGCGCAGGAAGTCGGCGGCGCGCTTCAGCAGCAGGTGGTTGCGCACCCGCGCGAGCACGATCGGCGGGCTGATCGGCTTGGTGATGTAGTCGACGGCGCCGAGCCCGAGGCCGAGTTCCTCGTCCTCGGGCTGGCTGCGCGCGGTCAGGAAGATCACCGGGATGTCGGCGGTGATCTCGCTGCCCTTGAGCCGCCGGCACACCTCGTAGCCGTCGAGGCCCGGCATCATCACGTCGAGCAGGATCAGGTCGGGGCGTGGCTCGGCGCGGGCGATCGCCAGCGCGCGCTCGCCGTTGATCGCCACCTTGGTCGTGTACAGGCCCTTCAGCAGGCCGCTCATCAGCGTCAGGTTGTCGGGGGTATCGTCCACGACCAGGACCGTCTGCCGCGCGTTGCCGGCGAGTGGCTGTTCCATCTCACACCTCCAGGTCGGGGAAGCGCTCGCGCGCCGCGGAACGCAGCAGCGCCAGCGCGGCGTCGAAATCGAAGCCTTGTACCGCATTCTCGAAGGCCGCGTGATCCTCCGTCGGGAACAGCGCGCGCAGGCCGCCCGGCGCCGCGGCGACGAGGTCGAGCGCCTCGCTGTCGCTGTCCGCGAGCCGCGCCGCGAGCCGCGCGACGAACGCGCGCAGCTCGGCCGGGTCGACCTCCGCCGCCGGGGCGGCGTCGGGAGCGTCGGCGGCGGTGGCGTCGAGGTAGGCGACGAGCGCCGTGCGCAGCTCGTCGCCGAGGCGGGCGACCTCGGCGAGTGCCGGCGCCGTCGCCGCGCCGTCGTGCAGCGCGCGTTCGAGCGCGGCAGCGGCCTCGGCGAGCGCGGCCGCGCCGATGTTGCCGGCGACCCCGCGCAGGCTGTGCGCGCAGCGCTCGGCGCGCGCATGCTCGCCGGCGGCGAGCGCGGCGGCCACGCTGTCGGCGGCAGCGGCGTGCTCGTTCAGGAACTGCTGCAGCAGGCGCCGGTACAGCGCCGGGTTGTGGCCGACGCGGCGCAGCCCCGCGGCGGTGTCGAGCACGCCCGACGGCGCGTCGGCCGCCGCCGGCGCCGGCGCCGGCGCCGGCGCCGCTGCCGGCTCCGTGGCGCGCCCGCACCAGCGCGCCACGGTGCGGTACAGGTGGTCGGGGTCGATCGGCTTGGCGACGTGGTCGTTCATGCCGGCGGCGAGGCAGCGCTCGCGCTCCTCGACCATCGCGTGCGCGGTCATCGCGATGATCGGCAGCACGGCGAAGCGCCCGTCGGCGCGGATCTCGCGGGTCGCGCCGTAGCCGTCGAGCAGCGGCATCTGCAGGTCCATCAGGACCAGGTCGAAGCGCTCGCTGCCGTCGCGCACCGCCTGCACCGCGGTGCGCCCGTCGGTCGCCGCGGTGACCTGCGCGCCCGCGCTCTCCAGCAGCTCGGTCGCGATCTGGCGGTTGATGTCGTTGTCCTCCACCAGCAGCAGGTGCAGCCCGTGCAGCGATACCCCGGCGGGGGCCGCGCTCGTGCTTTCCAGCGCGTGCCCGGCGTCGCCGAACAGCCCGACCACGGTATCGAAGAGCTGCGAGGCGCTGATCGGCTTGGTCAGGAAGCCGTCGAGCTCGAGCCCGGCGGCGGCGTGGCGCACCTCGTCGCGGGCGAAGGCGGTCATCATCACGATCGCCGGGCGGTGCGCGTGCTCGGCTTCGGCGCGGATCGCGCGCGCGGTGTCCACCCCCGACAGCCCCGGCATGCGCCAGTCCATCAGCAGCAGGTCGTAGTCGTGCTGCGCCACCGCGCGCAGCGCCGCCGCGCCCGATTCGGCCTGGTCGATGCGGAACGGCATCTGCGCCATCTGCTCGACCAGGATGCTGCGCGCGGTGGCGTTGTCGTCGACCACCAGCACCCGCCGTCCCTCGAGGCCGAGCGGCAGCACGCCGACGCGGCGTGGCGTTTCTCGGGCGAGGCCGAACCAGGCGCTGAAGCGGAAGGTGCTGCCCGTCCCCGGCGTGCTCGAAGCCTCCAGCGTGCCGCCCATCAGCTCCACCAGCCGGCGCGCGATCGCCAGCCCGAGCCCGGTGCCGCCGTAGCGGCGCGTGGTCGAGCCGTCGGCCTGCTCGAAGGCGCGGAACAGCCGCCCGATCTGCTCGGCGTTCATGCCGATGCCGGTGTCGCGCACGCAGAACTGCAGGCAGATGCGCTCGCCGATGCACTCGCGCAGGCTGCAGCGCACCTCGATCTCGCCGTGCTCGGTGAACTTGACCGCGTTGCCGACCAGGTTCACCAGTACCTGGCCGAGGCGCAGCGGGTCACCGACCAGCGTGCTCGGCAGCCCCGCCGGCACGTCGAACAGCAGTTCGAGGTCCTTCTCCAGCACGCGATGGCCGACCAGCGTCGACAGGTTGCTCATCACCTCCTCGAGTTCGAACGGCACCTGTTCGAGGTCGAGCCGCCCGGCCTCGATCTTCGAGAAGTCGAGGATGTCGTTGATCACCCCGAGCAGCGCGGTGCCGGCGTTGTGGATCTTGCCGACGTAGTCGCGCTGCTGCGGCGTCAGCTCGGTGCGCAGCGCCAGGTAGGCCATGCCGATCACCGCGTTCATCGGCGTGCGGATCTCGTGGCTCATGTTGGCGAGGAAGGCCGACTTCGCCCGCGTCGCCTCCTCGGCGCGGTCGCGCGCCTCGCGCAGTGCCTCGGCCGCCGCGCGCTCGGCGCTGCAGTCCTCGATCACCCACACCGAGGCGTGCGCCGGCGCGGCGGGGTCGAGCGCGCGCCCGGCGAGGCGGCACCACAGCGAGCTGCCGTCGCGGCGCTGCAGCTGCCATTCGCTGCGAAAGGTCTCGCCGAGCCGCATCTGCCCGTAGGCGGCTTCGCCGAGGGCGCGGAAGCTCGCCTCGTCGGGGTACAGGCAGCGGGTCGGGCACCCGATCAGCGCGCCGGGGGGGTAGCCGAGCATCTGCTCGAACTGCGTGTTGCAGCGGCGGATCTCGCGGTCGTGCAGCAGCACGATGCCGAGTCCCGCCGACTCGAAGATCGCCGTCTGCTCCTCCATCGCCGCCTGCAGCGCGCGCTGCGCGGCGTGCAGCGGGCTGACGTCGACCAGCGTGCCGATGAGGCCGCCGGGGCGGCCGTCGTCGTAGTGGAAGCCGCTCACCGAGTACAGCACCTCGTGTGCGCTGCCGTCGGCGAAGGTGATCGCGAACTGCCGCTCGGCGGTGCCGGCGTGCGCGATCAGCGCCAGGTCCTCGGCGTGGTAGGCGCGCCGGTCGGCCTCGGGCAGGTAGTCGAGATCGAGCACGGTGCGCCCGGTCAGGAACTCGCGCCGCGTGCCGAAGGCGCGCTCGTAGGCGCGGTTGCAGCCGAGGAAGCGCCCGTCCGCGCCCTTGAAGAACAACGGGATCGGGATGGTGTCGATCAGCCCGCGCTGGAAGGCGAGCAGCTCGGCGAGTTCGGCCTCGGCGCGCTTGCGCGCGTCGATGTCGTCGATCATCCACAGCCGCCCGTGCAGGCCGCCGGGCAGGCTCAGCCCCTTGCCGACCAGGTGGGCCCAGAACGGCGTGCCGTCCAGCCGCTGCAGGCGCACCTCGGTGTCGAGCAGGTCGGCGCCGCTGTCGAGCGTGTGCGACAGCTCACCGGCCAGCGCCGCGGCGTTCGGCGCGTCGAGGTGCACGAAGGTGGCATCGACGCCGAGCAGCACCGCCGGGTCGGCGTGGCCGAGGATCTCCGCCAGCCGCCGGTTGCAGCGCACCACCCGGCCGTCGACCAGGAAGGCGATGCCGACCTGCACGTTGTCGAACAGCGCCGCCTGCTCGGCGAGCAGCGCATTGAGGCTGGCGGTCGCCGCGCGCCGCTCGGTCACGTCCTCGATGTAGCCGTTGAACACCACGCCCGCGCCCGCGCCCGCGTCGGCCTCGGGCAGCGCGCTCAGCAGCAGCCAGCGGCGCTCGTCGCCGACCTGCACGCGCAGCTCCAGCGTGCAGGCGCCGCGCCGCGCCGCCGCCGCGGCGAAGGTCGTGCGCAGGCGCTCGCGGTCCTCGACCACGATGTTCTCGGTCAGGCGCTCGTGGTGGTGGATCAGCACCTCCTCCGGCAGCCCCAGCAGTGGCGCGGCGCTGCGGTTGATGAAGCGCACCTGCGGCGACTGCCCGTCGGCGACGTTGAGCTGGAACACCCCCACCGGCAGGCGGTCGGTCATGTGGCGCAGGCGTTCGCGCTCCAGCCGCAGGCGCCGCTGCCCGCGCAGGCTCTGCGCCACCAGCCCGGCGACCAGCAGCGAGGTCAGCGTGCCGCTGAGCAGCACGAAGGACGGCAGCGGGTCCTCGTAGCGTGCCTGCAGCGCCGCGGTGGGCTGCGCCCGCAGCTGCCAGGTGCGGCCGGGCACCGCCACCGGCAGCGTCAGCACGCCGCGCAGGCGGTCGTAGCCGGCGACCGACGGCGCCCGCCCCGCGGCCTGCGGGTACGACTGCGGCGGCGACTGGAAGCGCCAGCCGACGTCGCCGTCGCCCGGATCGCTGATCTCGATCGCCACGCCGGCGCGTGCGGCGCGCTCGCCGATCGGCAGCAGCAGCTCGCGCAGCGTGACGAAGGCGGTGACGCCGCCGGCGAGCGCCGCCCGGTCGCCGAGGTTGACCGGGCCGCCGCGGTACACCGGCGCGAACACCACGAAGGCGAGCCGGTCGATCTCGCTCTGCATCGGCGCCACGGCGTGGCTGAGGTAGCGGAACACCGCCGAGGCCACCGGCTGGCCGGTCCGCGCGGCCGCGTCGATCGCCCGCCGCTGCGCCGGCATCACCGCGACGTCGAGCCCGAGCGGGGCGTCGGTCGGCGGCTCGACGTAACGCAGCGGGAAGTACACCGGGTGGCGCTCGGCCGGGCGCACCGTGTCGGGCTCGTCGTCGGGCTCGACGATGCCGAAGCCCGGTGCCTCGGCGGCGCGCGCCGCGGCCTCGAAGGCGTCGCGCTGGTCGTCGCGCACCAGCGGCAGCCATTCGAGCTGGCGCACGCCACCCGGCGCGCGCAGCGCCGGCGCGGTGAAGGTGCGGAACGCCTCGGCGCTGACCGGCTGGCTCGCCTGCACGAACCAGCTCGTCGCGCGCGCGAGCTCGGTGGCCCGCACGAGCTGTGCCTCCAGCGCATCGTTGAGCTCGCGGCCGATGGCGATCAGCGCGCGTTCGAACGTGGCGTCGGCGTTGAGCCGGGCCAGGCGGTAACCCGCCGCCGTCAGCAGCAGGCCGAGGGCGGCGGCGGCGCACACCACGCCCCAGTCACGGGCGCGCAGGTCGAAGGTGCGGAACAGGGTCATGGGCGCAGGTGCGGCAACGGTCGGCGAGGGCCGCGCAAGTCTGGCCCAGCGCGCGCCGTCGTGCATGCACGGCACGATGACGGTGGCGGGGCGGCGGCGGTCAGCCCGGCCGGCGGCGCACCCAGGCCTTGCGGCCCTCCTCCAGCGCGTACATCGCGAGCGCGCCGAGCGCGGCGTGGCCCCACACCGCCGCCGGCAGCGGCGCGGTGCCGAACAGGCGGTTGCCGAGGTCGGTGTAGACGATCGCCAGGATCGCCAGCAGCTCGGTGGCGAGCCCGAGCGGCAGCAGGCGGTTGCCCCCCAGGCCGAAGCGGTGCGCGGGTTCGCGCGGGTGGCGGCAGAGGAACAGGTTGGCCATCTGCGTGACGACGATCGCGGCGAGGCAGGCGGTGGTCGCCTGCCGGTACAGCGGATCGTGCGCGGCGAGCGCCGCGCCCCACTGCCAGCCGGCACCGTGCAGCACCAGCGCGTAGGTGCCGAGCGCGACCGCGGCCTCCAGCACGCCGAGGAAGCCGTAGGCGCGTGCGAGCAGCGGCAGGTTCAGCAGGCGCTCGTGGCGCGGGCGCGGCGGCACGCGCATCAGCCCGGCGTGCGGGCGCTCGGCGCCGAGCGCCAGCGCCGGCAGCATGTCGGTGCCGAGGTCGACGGCGAGGATCTGGATGATGGTCAGCGGCAGCGGGATGCGCAGCAGCACGAAGGCGAGGTAGGGGACGATCTCGGGGATGTTGGAGCTGAGGATGTAGGTGAGGAACTTGCGGATGTTCTCGTACACCGCGCGGCCTTCCTCGATGGCGTTGACGATGCTGGCGAAGTGGTCGTCGAGCAGCACGAGGTCGGCGGCCTCCTTGGCGACGTCGGTGCCGGTGCGGCCCATCGCGATGCCGATGTCGGCCCGCTTCAGCGCCGGGGCGTCGTTGACGCCGTCGCCGGTCACCGCCACCACCTCGCCGCGCCGCTGCAGCGCCTCGACCACCAGTAGCTTCTGTTCGGCGGTGACGCGCGCGCACACCACCTCGGCGGGCGCCAGCGCCTGCTGCAACTGCGCCGGGGTGCAGCGGGCGATGTCGGTGCCGCGCAGCACGGTGGGGCGCCTGCCGCGCACCAGGCCGATCTCGCGGGCGATGGCGAGCGCGGTGTGCGGATGGTCGCCGGTGACCATGATCACGCGCACGCCGGCCGCGTGGCAGCGCGTGACGGCTTCGGCCACGTCGGGGCGCGGCGGGTCCTCCAGCCCGATCAGGCCGGCCAGCACCAGCCCGGACTCCGCGGGCGCCGCCGTGGCGGCGAAGGCGCGCCAGGCGAGCGCGAGCACCCGCAGGCCGGCGTCGGCCATGGTCTCCTGGGCGCGCACCAGCGCGGCACGGCCGGCCGCGTCGAGCGGCTGCAGCAGGCCGGCGCCGGCGTCCGCGTGCGTGCACAGCGGCAGCACGGTCTCCGGCGCGCCCTTGCACAGCAGCTGCCGGCCGTCGCCGGCGGCGACGATCACCGACATGCGCTTGCGCTCGGTATCGAAGGTGAAGGCGTCGGGGTGCTCGACCGGCCCGGCGGCGCTGCCGGCCGGCGTCGCCCACTCGACCAGCGCGAGCTCCATCGGGTCGCCGTGCAGCGTGCCGTCGGCGGCCGGGCGCAGCTCGTGGCAGTGGCGGGCGATCGCGTACAGCGCGTCGCTCGCCGGCGCCGCCGGTTCCTGCCAGGCGCCGGCGTTCCACACGCGGCGCACCGCCATGCGGTTCTGCGTGAGCGTGCCGGTCTTGTCCGAGCAGATCACCGTGGTCGAACCCAGCGCCTCGACCGCCGGCAGGTGGCGCACCAGCACGTTGCGCCGCGCCATGCGCTGGGTGGCCAGCGCCAGTGCCAGCGTCACCGTCGGCAGCAGGCCCTCGGGCACGTTGGCGACGATGATGCCGATCGCGAACATCAGGTTGGCCATGAACGGCAGGCCGATCGCCTGGCCGACGAAGAAGAACACCACGCCGAGGCCGCTCGCGAGCAGCGCCACCAGCCGCGACACGCGGGCGATCTCGCGCTGCAGCGGCGAGGCGGTCTCGCCGGCGGCCTGGGTGAGGTGGGCGATGCGGCCGAACTCGGTGTGCATGCCGGTGGCGAACACCAGCGCGCGGCCGCTGCCGCCGACCACCAGCGTGCCGGCGAGCAGCAGGTTGCTCGCCGCGAGCGGGTGGGTCTCGGCGCAGGGCTCGGCGCCGCGCGGCACGGCCGCCGACTCGCCGGTCACGGTGGCGGTGTTGACGCGCAGGCCGTGGGCTTCGAGCAGCCGGCAGTCGGCCGGCACCTTGTCGCCTTCCGCCACCAGGATCAGGTCGCCCGGCACCAGGGTCTCGGCCTCGACGGTGGCGGGGCGGCCTGCACGCAGCACCTGCACCTGCTGCGGCAGCAGCGAGCGCAGCGCGGCGAGCGCCTGCTCGGCACGGTACTCCTGCCAGAACGAGAACACGCCGTTGACCACGATCACGCCGACGATCGCAAACCCCAGTTCGCGCATGCCCTGGCCGGGGTCGTAGGCCTCGGCGACGAAGGCGAGCCCGGCGGCGACCCACAGGATCAGCGCGAAGAAGTGCACGAACTCGTTCAGCAGGCGCAGCGCGAGCGACTGCTGCGCCGCCGCCTCGACGCGGTTGGGGCCGACGCGCGCGAGCCGCCGCCGCGCCTCGTCCTCGGTGAGCCCCCCGGCGTCCGCGTCGAGACGGGCGAGCGCGCCTTCGGGCGTCAGGCGCGCGATGTCGGGGGGCATGTCCGTCGCCGTCATGCGGGAGGGCGGGGCAGGGGAGCCGATGCCCGGCAGGGGCGCGGCGGCGCATCGACGGGTGGACGGGTGGCGGCGCGCGTCGTCCACCGGCCGGGTGCGGCGGGCTGCACGAACGTCGAGCGGTCGCTGCCGGGCCTCCGGGGTTTCATCGCGCGCCTCCACGTAGCGACCTGCATCAACAAGGGCGGGGCCCCGCCGCGGGACTGCCGCCGCCCGTGCGCGCACCGCACCGCCGCAGCGGCAGGCGCCGGCGGGCGGACGCGGCATAATCGGCAGGCCTCCCGCGTGCCACCGTCCTCCGGTGTCGACGCCGCGCCGAACGGCGGGCCGGCGTCGCAGGTCAAGGATAGAGGGGCGGCGGGGGTGACGGCGTGACCGCAGGAGGGACGATGAGCGAGGTGCGTATCGACGTGCTCGGGCCGTTCGCGCTCGCCGTGGGCGGTGCCGCGGTGACGCTGCCGACGCGCAAGGCCGAGGCGCTGCTCGCGCTGCTGGCGCTGGCGCCGGGCGGGCGGCTGAGCCGTGAGCGGCTCTGCGACCTGCTGTGGCCGCGCAGCGGCGTCGAACAGGCGCGCGGCAGCCTGCGCCAGGCGCTCGCACAGTTGCGCCGCGCGCTGCCGGCGCAGGTGCTGGAGGCCACGCCGGCGTGGCTGCGGCTGGTCGAGGCCGCGGTCGACGTCGATGCCACGGGCTTCGCCCGGGCCCTCGCCGAGGGCTCGCGCGCCGGCCTGGAGGCCGCCAACGCGCTCTACCGCGGCGCGCTGCTCGACGGGCTCGATGTCGCCAGCGCGCCGTTCGACGACTGGCGCCGGCAGGAGGACGAGCGCCTGCGCGCCCGCCTGCTCGATGCGCTGCGCCGGCTGCTGCAGCTTCGTGCCGAGGCCGGCGACGAGCCCGGTGCGCTCGACCTCGGCGAGCGCCTGCTCGCGCTCGACCCGCTCGCCGAGGAGAGCCACCGCGCGCTGATGGCGCTGCACCTGGCGCGCGGCGCGCCGGGGGCGGCGATGCGCCAGTACGAGCAGTGCCGGCAGCGCCTGCGCAGCGAGCTCGGCGTGGCCCCGGCGGCACAGACCGAGGCGCTGCGCCGGCGCGTGCTGGCGCCGCCGGCGCCGGCGGCCGATCCGCGCCCCGGCGTCGCGGTGCTGCCCTTCGCCAACCTGTCGGACGGCGCCGAGCACCGCTACTGGGCGATCGGCTTCACCGAGGAGGTCACCCGCGCGCTGGCGCGCTTCCGGGCGCTGCGCGTCGCCGCCCGACATTCGGCCTTCGCGCTCGCCGACATGGCGCTGCCGGCGGGCGACATCGGCCGCCGGCTCGGCGTGCGCTACCTGCTCGGCGGCAGCGTGCGCCCGGCGCCGCAGGTGCTGCACGTGAGCTGCGAGCTGGTCGACGCCGACACCGGCCACTACCTGTGGACGCACCGCTACGAGCTGGAGGCCGGTGCGCTCGACGCCGGGCTCGACGACATCAGCGTGCGCGTCGCCGGCGCGCTGGCGGTGCAGGTCGACCGCGCGCTGCTGCAGGGCGCGCGGCGCCAGCCGCTGGAGAACCTCGCGGTGTACGACTGCTGGCTGCGCGGGCTGGAGCAGCTGCACGAGGGCACGCTGGCGAGCCACGACCGCGCGCGGGTGTTCTTCGAGCGCGCGCTCGAGCTCGACCCCGGCTTCGCCCGCGCCTACGCCGGGCTGTCGCTGACCCACTTCAACGAGTGGAGCTGCCACGCCTGGGAGCGCTGGGAGGAGACCCACACGCGCGCCCAGCACTTCGCCGAACGCGCGGTGGCGCTCGACGACGCCGACCACGTCACCCAGTCGATCCTCGGCCGCATCCACCTCTACCGGCGCGAGTTCGCGCGCGCCGAGCACCACATCGCCCGCGCCGAGGCGCTCAACCCCAACGACGCCGATACCCTGGTGCAGGCGAGCCTCGCCTTCGCCTACCTCGGCGAGGTCGCCCGCGGCGTCGATGCCCAGCGCCGCGCCTTCGCGCTCAACCCGCTGCACGACGACTGGTACTTCGCCTTCGGCTGCGCGCCGTATCTGGTGGGGCGCGAGCTCGCGCAGGGCGTCGCGCTCGCCGCCAAGGCGCCCGACGCCGCCACCGACAGCCGCGCCCACCTCGCCTGGGCCTACGCGCACCTCGGCCGCACGGCGGAGGCCGCGCGCTTTCGCGACGACTTCCTCGCCGCCTTCCGCCGCAACATCACCTGCGGCCGTGCGCCGCGGCGCGACGAGCCGGCGCGCTGGCTGTGGCGCGTCAACCCGCTGCGCCGCGCGGAGGATGCCGCCTTCGTGTTCGAAGGCCTGGCGCGCGCCGGCTTCGTGGTGCCACCCGATCTGCTGCCCTGAGGCGCGCGTCAGGCCGTGGCGGCCACGCGCGGTGCGGCGCGCGCGGCGAGGGCGCGGTTGGCGGGGCTGTCGGGCTTGAGGTCGAGGCGCTCGGCGACCAGCGCGCGGGCGAGCGCGGCCTCGCCGTCGCGCAGCGCCGCCTCGATCAGCGTCAGGTCGATCAGGTCGCGCTGCGCGTGGCTGCCGCCGAAGCGCTGCGCGTGTGGGCGCAGCGGGCGCAGCGCTTCCACGACGCGGCGGTAGTCGCCGGCGGCGAAGGCGAGCAGCGCCTGCGTCAGCGGCCGCCCGACCTCGCGGGTGAAGGCGGCGTTGTCGTCGTCGCTGCGCTCGGCTTCG
This sequence comes from Plasticicumulans lactativorans, assembly GCF_004341245.1. Classification (GTDB taxonomy): domain Bacteria; phylum Pseudomonadota; class Gammaproteobacteria; order Competibacterales; family Competibacteraceae; genus Plasticicumulans_A; species Plasticicumulans_A lactativorans. Next base: position 93,545 of record NZ_SLWY01000001.1, read on the forward strand.
GCCTGCGCGGCGGCGAGCGTGGCCAGCGCCTCGCGCCGGTCGGCGCCGACGAAGGCCATCGCCGCGTGCACGTCATTGAAGGCGTAGTTGCCGGCGGCGGCGTGCGGCAGCCAGGCGTCGGCGAGCTCCTGCCAGCGTTCGCCGACGTCGATGCCGCGCAGCCGGAGCCGCCACAGCAGCGCCGCGGCGTCGATCATGTCGAGCACCATGCCCGAGCGCGCGCCGCGGATCGGCGCGTCGTACAGCGCGAGCACCGCGCCGGTCTCGCCGAGGTCGAGGTGGAACAGCGCCCAGTGCCACCAGTTGTGCACGGCGAAGAAGCTCTCCTGCGACCAGGCGCTGACGTTGCCGCGCATCCAGGCGATGCCGTCGCGGGCGCGGCCCTGCATCTCCATCACGTGCGCAACCGCGTGCTGCGCCCAGCCGTCGCGCGGCTCCAGCTCGACCGCGTGGCGGCCGACGGCCTCGGCGCGGGCGTAGAACCCGGTTTCCTCGAGGCCGAAGGCATGCATGCCGAGCACCGCGTGGTAGCCCGGCAGCGCCGGCGACCAGGCCGGCAGCGCGCGCGCGATGCGGTCGCGCAGCATGCGCGCGTGGCCGGTGTAGAAGTCGATCAGGTGCCCGGCCTGCAGCGCCAGCACGTCGGTCGGGTGGTCGATGCTGACGTCTTCGAGCGCGCGTCCGGCCGCGTGCCAGCGGCCCTCGCAGAGCGCGCGCACCGCGTGCAGGTGGCCGCGCTCGCGGGCGTTGGCGGGCAGTTCGCGGGCGGCGAGCCAGCTCGCGCGCGCGGCGGCCAGCGCCGGCTGCTCGGTGCCGAGCAGGTGCAGGTAGGCGCGCAGCAGGTGGGCGTCGACGAACGCCGGCGCCGCCGCGAGCGCGCGGTCGACGCTGGCGACCGGGTCGCCGATGTAGCACTGCAGTTCGTGCAGCGCGGTGTCGAAGTGTTCCAGCGCGGTGGCGGTGGCGCCGCTGTGGCGCAGGTCGAGGGCGTCTTGAAGGCTCATGGCGGTCGGTCTCCGGGGGTTCGATGACGGGTCTTGCCCGTGCCGGAAACGCTATGCCCGCAGCGTGAAGGCGCCCGCGAAGCCGGCGTGAAAGCGCCGTGAAAAATGCGCCGGCGCTACTGGAAGGCGACCTCGGCGAAGCTGCGCAGCTTGCGGCTGTGCAGCTCGTCGAGGCGCTGCTGGCGCAGGATCTCGAGCGCGCGGATGCCGATGCGCAGGTGCTGGTCGACGCGTTCGCGGTAGAAGTGGTCGGCCATGCCGGGCAGCTTGATCTCGCCGTGCAGCGGCTTGTCGCTCACGCACAGCAGCGTGCCGTAGGGCACCCGCAGGCGGAAGCCGTTGGCGGCGATGGTCGCGCTCTCCATGTCGAGCGCGATCGCGCGGCTCTGGCTGAAGCGGCGCTCGGGGGTGCGCTGCGGCAGGAGCTCCCAGTTGCGGTTGTCGGTGGTGGCGACGGTGCCGGTGCGCATCACGCGCTTGAGCTCGTAGCCGCGCAGCTGGGTGATCTCGGCGACGGCCGATTCGAGTGCCACCTGCACCTCGGCGAGCGGCGGGATCGGCACCCACAGCGGCAGGTCCTCGTCGAGCACGTGGTCCTCGCGCACGTAGCCGTGGGCGAGCACGTAGTCGCCGAGCGCCTGGGTGTTCCGCAGCCCGGCGCAGTGGCCGAGCATCAGCCAGGCGTGCGGGCGCAGCACCGCGATGTGGTCGGTGATGGTCTTGGCGTTGGCCGGGCCGACGCCGATGTTGACCATCGTGATGCCGGCGCGGTCCTCGCGCACCAGGTGGTAGGCCGGCATCTGCGGCAGGCGCGGCGGCGGCGCGCCCTGCGCCTCGGCGGCCAGCGACTCCAGGCCGCTGCGGCGCGTCACCACGTTGCCGGGCTCGATGAAGGCGCTGTAGGCACCATCGGGGGCGGCCATCGCGGCGTGCCCCAGGCGCACGAACTCGTCGATGTAGAACTGGTAGTTGGTGAACAGCACGAAGTTCTGGAAGTGCTCGGGCGCGGTGCCGGTGTAGTGGCGCAGGCGGTGCAGCGAGTAGTCGACGCGCGGCGCGGTGAACAGCGCGAGCGGGTAGGGGCCGTCGCCGCGCGCCTCGTAGGTGCCGTTGGCGATGGCGTCGTCCATCACCGCGAGGTCGGGCAGGTCGAAGAGGTCGCGCATCAGCAGCCGGCGCTCGGCGCCGAGGCTGCCTTCCAGGTGGTCGTGCTCGTCGAGCGAGAAGTGCACCGGGATCGGCGTCGTGCTCACGCCGACCTCGAGCGCGACGCCGTGGTTGCGCAGCAGCAGGTGGAACTGCTGCCGGTAGTAGTCGGCGAACAGCTGCGGGCGCGTCAGCGTGGTCTCGTAGGTGCCGGGGCCGGCGACGAAGCCGTAGCTCAGGCGCGAATCGGCGCGCGCCACGGTGTCGGTGTGCACGCGCACCCGCGGGTAGCAGGCGCGCACCGGCCCCTGCAGCGTGCCGCCGGCGACGAAGTGGCGCAGCGCCTGGCGCAGGTGGTCGACGGCGGCGCTGTAGAGCGCCTGCACCTGCGCCAGGGCGGCGGCGGGGTCGTCGAAGCGGGTGGTCGGTGGCGGGGTGGCGGTCATCGGGGTCTTCCGGCAGGCAGGGGGCGGGCAGCATCGCCCGCGACGGTGACACGGTCGTGGCGGTGCGATGCTCAGGCGCCGGCGCAGAGCTCGCGCCAGATCTCCGGGTGCAGCGCGCGGTAGTCGTCGACCAGGCGCCGGCACACGCCGTCGTCGACCACCTCGACCTGCACCCCGGCGGCGTGCAGCAGTGCGGTGGCGCCGGCGTAGTGGTGCGCCTCGCCGATCACCACGCGCGGGATGCCGAGCCGCAGGATGGCGCCGCAGCACATCGGGCAGGGCGCCTGGGTGACGTAGAGCGTCGAGTCGCGGTAGGTCTCCGGGGTGAGGCGGCCGGCGTTCTCCAGCGCGTCGATCTCGGCGTGCAGCAGCACGCGGCCGTGCTGGATCTGGCGGTTGCGACCGCGACCGATCACCACGCCCCGGTGCTCGAGCACGGCGCCGATCGGCAGTCCGCCTTCGAGCTGGCTTTCCTCCGCTTCCTCGATGGCGGCAAGCAGGAAGGGGTCCATGGGCATCTCCTCGGACGGTGACGGCGGGAAGAACCCCCGCGCCATGCACGGGGGGCTGGTCTAGTTGTAGCGGGTCCGGCGGCGGGTGCGAGGCGCCATGGTGGCGGCTGCGCCCTGCGGCGCCGATAATCACCCGGCCGCGGGCGGGTGCGGGCGGCGGGCGAGGGGCATGAGCATCGAGATTCCGGGTTACACGATCGAGGGCGAACTGGGCGCGGGGGCGATGGCCTCGGTGTACCTCGCCACGCAGCGCTCGCTGGAGCGGCAGGTGGCGCTGAAGGTGATGGCCGCCTCGCTCGCCGCCGACGCCGACTACTGCGCACGCTTCCTGCGCGAAGGCAAGATGCTCGCCAAGCTCTCGCACCCGAACACGATGGCGATCTTCGACATCGGCAACGTCGGGCCGCTGTACTACATGGCGATGGAGTACATCCCCGGCGGCACGCTGAAGGAGCGCATCGGCACCGGCCTTCCGCCGGCCGAGGCGCTGCGCATCCTGCGCCAGATCGCCGCGGCGCTCGGCTACGCGCACGCGCGCGGCTTCGTGCACCGCGACGTCAAGCCCGCCAACATCCTGTTCCGCGCCGACGGCTCGGCGGTGCTGTCGGACTTCGGCATCGCCAAGAACCTCGGCGAGGGCACCGCGCTGACCCAGGCCGGCTTCACCGTCGGCACCCCGAATTACATGAGTCCCGAGCAGGCGCAGGGGCGCCCGCTCGACGGCCGCTCCGACCTCTACTCGCTGGGCGTGGTGCTCTACGAGATGCTCACCGGCGAGCGCCCGTACAAGTCGGACGACTCCTTCGCCACCGCGCTGATGCACGTCACCGCGCCGATCCCGCAGCTCGCCGGCGAGCTCGCGCGCTTCCAGGACCTGATCAACCGCCTGCTGGCGAAGAGCCCCGACGACCGCTTCCCCGACGCCGCGGCGCTGCTCGCCTACGAGGTGCCGGAGAGCGTGGCGCTGCCGCCCGGCGACAGCGACGCCACCGCGGTGACGGCCGCGCCGACCGCCACCACCGCGCCGGCCGCCGCGACCGGGGTGGTGCCCGGTGCCGCCACTGCCGCCGCACCGGTGGAGGCCGCGACGGTGGCGCTGCCCACGGGCGGCGCCGCGGCCACTGCGCTCGCCCCCGCCGCCGACGCGGCGACCGCGGTCGCGGCGACGGTGGTCGCCCCGGTGGCGAGCCCGCTGCCGTCGTCGACCGCCGACGTGCTCGACGTGATCGCCGCCGCGCCGCCGCCACCACCACCGCCCGCCGGCGAGCGCGGGCGGCGGCGGGCGACCCTCGGCGACGGCGGCGGGCAGGCGCCCTCGCGCGCACCGCTGGTGCTCGGCGGCGGCCTGCTCGCGCTCGCGCTCGCCGGCGGTACCTGGTTCGCGCTGCGCCCCGCGCCGGGGCCCGAAGCGGGCAAGCCGACGGTCGTCACGCCGACCCCGCCGGTCGACGGCAAGCCGGTGAGTCCGCCGGTGGCGACGACACCGCCGGCGAACCCGCCGCCCGCCACCACGCCGACGACACCGACGACACCGCCACCGGCGGTGACCGCCACGTCCCCGGAAACGCCGCCCGCGCCCCTGCCGGCGGTCGCGGTGGTGACGCCGCCCGCGGTGGAAACACCGCCGGCAACGTCCCCGGCTGTCTCGACGCCGCCGCCGGAGGTGGCGCCGGCCACCACCGGCGGGGCCGAGCGGCCGCTGCTGCTGCCGGGCAAGAAGACGCTGTTCCAGCGCGTGGTGCTGGGGCCGGACGCGCGCCTGTACCGCGCGCCGGGGCGCGACGCGGCCACGCCGCTGCCGGCTTTCTCGGTGTACTACGTCTACGAGCGCCGGCGCGACGGTGCCCAGGAGTGGCTGCGCGTGGGCGCGGCGAGCGACGGGCGCAGCGAGGGCTGGATCGACGCCGGCAAGGCGTACGACTGGAAGCAGACCCTGGTGCTCAAGTTCATGGACCGCTCGGGGCGCGATCCGGTGATGTTCGTCGACGACCGTGCACCGCTCGAACAGGTGGTGGGCGACGCCGACCCCGCCAGCGTCGTCCGCGCCTGGCTCGCCAAGGTGCGCGCGGCGCAGGGGCGCACGGTGCCCGGCGTGCCGGTGGTGGCGGTCGAGCCGGTCGACACCGCGATCGCCGCCGACCGCTTCTACCTGCTGCCGATCTTCGACCAGGCCGAGGCCTACACCACCGACGGCCAGCCGGTGACGCTGCTCAAGGTGGCCTCGGTCGACCCGGGCTCGGCCGCCCCGACGACGACGGTGGCGGCGAACGCGCCGGTGGCGGTGGGCGGCGACGAGCGCGCGTTCAAGACCGGCATCGTCTTCGTGATGGACACCACGCTGTCGATGGACCCCTACATCGACCGCGCCCGCGCGATCATCCGCAGCACCTACGAGCGCCTGAAGCGCGAACGCCTGCTCGACAAGGTCGCCGTCGGGCTGGTCGGCTACCGCAACAGCACCGCGCGCACGCCGGGGCTGGAATACGTCACCCGCACCTTCGCCGACTTCCAGGACGGGCTGGACCCCGCGCGCCTGCTCGCCAAGGCCGACGCGATGACGGCGACGCGGGTGTCGAGCCATTCCTTCAACGAGGACGCCTTCGCCGGCGTGATGGCGGCGGTCGAGGGCTTCGACTGGAGCGGCTACGGCGGTCGCGTGGTGCTGCTGGTCACCGATGCCGGGGCGCTGCGCAAGAACGACCCCGCCGGGCAGACCGCGATGAACGAGGCCGAGGTGCGCGCCGCCGCCGACGGCAGGCACGTGCGCCTGTTCGTGCTGCACCTGAAGACCGCGGCCGGCGCCCGCGCGCACAACCACGAGTCGGCCGCGGCGCAGTACCACACGCTCGCCGCCGACCCCAACCCGCGCATCGGCGATCTCTACGTGCCGGTCGAGGGCGGTGACGTGCAGGCCTTCGGCGAGGCGGTCGACGGCATCGTGTCGAGCTTCGTCGACGTGGTGCGCGACGTCGCCGGCAACCGGCCGCTGCCGCCGCCGCCCGATCTCAACCAGGTGCAGGGCAGCCTCGCCGCGAAGACCGCGGCGCTCGGTTACGCGATGCGCATGGACTTCCTCGGCCACAGCAAGGGCGTGCGCCCGCCGAGCGTGGTCACCGCCTGGGTCGCCGACCGCGACCTCGCGCACCCCGACGTGCCGGCCTTCCAGGTGTGCGTGCTGCTGACCAAGCTGCAGCTCAACGACCTGCAGCAGAGCCTGAAGCTGATCGTCGACGCCGCGCGGCGCACCCAGAAGAGCCCGAAGGACTTCTTTCAGGAGATCGCCTCGGCCTCGGCGACGATGAGCCGCGACCCCTCCCGGCTGGGCCGCCAGGAGGTGCGCAACCTCGCCGCCAGCGGCCTGCTCGGCGAGTTCCTCGAAGGCCTGCCCTACCGCAGCAAGGTGCTCGGCATGACCCAGGAGCTGTGGCTGTCGTGGAGCGTGGCCGAGCAGGAGGACTTCATCGACGAGCTGGAATCGAAGATCCGGCTCTACGAGACCTTCCACAACGACGCCAGCAACTGGGTGCGCTTCGGCAACGCCGGCGACGCCGACGCGCTCTACCGCGTGCCGCTGTCGACGCTGCCGTGAGCCGCGCGCCGCGCGCCGCCCGCGAGCGCCGGGCCGGGGGCTGAGGCCGATGCTCGCCGCCCCGGTCTACCGCCTGCGCGAGGTGACCAAGACCCGCGCCGGCGGCAGCGCGCGCTTTCGCCTGCGCGTGCCGCGGCTCGAGATCGCGCGCGGCGAGCGCGTGGCGCTGGTCGGCCCGAGCGGCTGCGGCAAGAGCACGCTGCTCGACCTGCTCGCGCTGGTGTCGGCACCCGACGCCGGCGCCGCCGAGTTCGCCTTCCAGCCGCCGCAGACCCCGCCGGCCAACCTCGCCGCGCTGTGGCAGCTCGGCCGCGCCGACACGCTGGCGGCGCTGCGCGGGCGCCATCTCGGCTACGTGCTGCAGACCGGCGGGCTGCTCGGCTTCCTGTCGGTGCGCGACAACATCGGCCTGCCACGCGCGCTGCTCGGCCTGCCCGACGACGGCAGCGTCGCCGCGCTGGCCGGTCGCCTCGGCCTCGAACGCCACCTCGAGCAGCCGCCGGCGGCGCTGTCGGTGGGCGAACGCCAGCGCGTGGCGATCGCGCGCGCGCTGGTGCACGCGCCGAGCATCGTCGTCGCCGACGAGCCCACCGCCTCGCTCGATCCGGTCACCGCCGACACGGTGATGCGGTTGTTCCTCGAACTCGCCGCCGAGCGCAGCGTGACGCTGGTGCTGGCGAGCCACGATCTCGCGCTGATCGAGCGCTGCGGCCTGCGCCGCCTGCCGGTGCGGGTGACGCGCGAGGCCGACGGCGTGCTGGCAAGCTTCGGCGAAGGGGAGTGAGCGATGCGCACGACGGTGCTGCGCCTGGCCTGGGCCGACTACCGCGGCGAAGCGCGGCTGTCGGCGTGCGCGGTGCTCGGGCTGGCGGCGGTGCTGGCGCCGCTGCTGGTGCTGTTCGGGCTGCGCTTCGGGCTGGTCGCCACGCTCACCGAGCGGCTGCTGGAGGACCCGCGCACCCGCGAGCTGATCCCGATCGGCAGCGGGCGCTACGACGCCGCCTGGTTCGAGGCGCTGCGCGCGCGCCCCGAGGTCGCCTTCGTCGTGCCGCGCACGCGCCAGATCGCGGCGACCGCCGACCTGCGCGCGGCCTCCGGGCCGGCGGTGACGGTGGAGCTGCTGCCGAGCGCGCCGGGCGATCCGCTGCTCGCGCGCTACGGCGTGACGCCGCCGGCGGCCGCGCAGGAGGTGGTGCTGAGCCGCACCGCGGCGGACAAGCTCGGGCTCGCGGCCGGTGCCGAGGTCGACGCCGCGGTCGGGCGCTCGCGCGCCGGGCGCGAGGAGATCGTGCGCACGCGGCTGCGGCTCACCGCGGTGCTGCCGCTCGAAGGCTTCGACCGCGATGCGGCCTTCGTGCCGCTCGACCTGCTGCTCGCCGCCGAGGACTACCGCGACGGCCACGCGGTGCCCACGCTCGGCTGGCCGGGCAGCGAGCGCCCCGCCGGCGAGCGCGTGTACCCGGGCTTTCGCCTGTACGCGCGCGACCTCGACGCGGTGGAGCCGCTGCGCGCGCACCTGGTCGGGCTCGGCCTGGAGGTGCTGACGCAGGCCGAGGCGATCGCCAACGTGCGCGCGCTGTCGCGCAACCTCGGCATCGTCTTCGCGGTGATCGCCGGGCTCGGGGCGGCGGGGTACCTGGCCTCGGCCGCCGCCAGCAGCCTCGCCGCGGTGGCGCGCAAGCGCCGCGACCTGAGCCTGCTGCGCCTGCTCGGCCTGAGCACGCGCGGCCTGCTCGCCTTCCCGCTGGCGCAGGCGCTGTTCACCGGCGCCTTCGGCAGCGCCGCGGCCTTCGCCTTCTACGCGGCGGCGGCGGCCGGCATCAACGCGCTGTTCGCCGCGAGCCGCGGGCCGGGGGAGTATCTCTGCCGGCTGCTGCCGCTACACTTCGCCGCCGCGCTCGCCGCGACGCTCGCCGCGGTGCTGCTCGCCGCCCTCGCCGGCGGCTGGCGCGCGACCCGCATCGAACCCTCCGAGGGCTGGCGCGAGGTGTGAGCCCGCGCGCCGCCGAGTCCACACCGCATGTCGTCGATCCCGCCCCGCCACGGCCGCCCCCCGCTCCACCGCCACGCGCTGCCGGCTGCGCTCGCCGCGTGGCTCGCGCTCGCCGGCGGCGCGGCGCGCGGCGCCGAACCCGATCCGCTGTTCAACCCCAAGCCGCTGCCCGACGACGTCGAGCTGCCGCTGCCCTGCAACGGCCGGCTGACGCTGCGCTACGTCTACGTGCTGAGCAAGGGCGTGCTCGACGACCGCGAGGTCAACCTCGGCTACGCCTTCGCCGAGGACGAACCCGGCTACCGCCAGGCCTTCATCGCCGGCAGCCGGCGCCAGTTCATCAACGGGCAGTTCGAGCTCGCCGACCTGCCGGCGTCGTGGCGCGAGCACGTGGCGCCGCGCCTGCCGGCACAGCCCGAGGGCGGGCTGAAGCCGATGTTCTATTTCGTCGGCAAGTACGAGGTCACCGCCTACCAGTTCGCGCTGGTGATGGCGCTCGAGCCCTACCTGACCGGTGCCGCGGCCGAGCCGCCGCCGTGCCCGCCGCCGCCCAGCGGCGCGGCGGGGCGGCTGCCGAAGGTGGGGGTGTCGTGGTTCGAGGCGCTGCGCTTCACCGAGCTGTACAGCGAGTGGCTCGCGCGCGCGCAGCGCGACGCACTGCCGGCGGTCGCCGGCGGGCCCGACGCCGGCCGCGGCGGGGCGCTCGCCTTCGTGCGCCTGCCGACCGAGGTCGAGTGGGAGTTCGCCGCCCGCGGCGGCCAGGCGGTCGAGCGCCAGGCGCTGGAGGCGCGGCTGTTCCCGCGCCGCACCGAGGGCGCCAAGGAGGACGGGCCGTTGCGCGACTGGGCGGTGTTCAACCAGGTCGCCGGCGGCAGCGGGCAGGGCGCACGGCTCGCCCCGGTGGGCACGCGGCTGCCGAACCCGGTGGGGCTGCACGACGTGATCGGCAACGCCGCCGAGATGGTGCTCGACCCGTTCCAGCTGGTGCGCGGCGGCGGGCGTTCCGACGGCGGCTTCGGCGGCTTCATCGTCAAGGGCGGCAACTACCAGGAAGGCGAGCAGACCCTGTTCACCGGCATGCGCCGCGAGTACCCGCTGTTCGCCGACGACGGCCGTCCGCTGCGCAACGACACCACCGGCTTTCGCATCGCCCTCGGCACGCTGGCCGCGCCGCGCGCGCGCTACGAGGAGCTGTTCGAGCGCTGGCGCAGCGACGGCCGTGCCGCGGGGCTGTCGGATGCGATCGACCGCGCCCGCGACCCCACCGAGCTGCTCGACGCGATCATCGCCGCCAGCGCCGAGCCGCGCCTGAAGCGCGCGCTCGGCGAGGTCAACGAGGAGCTCAAGCGCAACATCGAGCTGTTCGCGCGCCAGCGCCGCGAGGCGGCCAACGCGCTGATCCAGTCGGCCTCGCTGGTCGCCGAGACCATCGCCAATTACAACATCCGCCTGACCAACCTGAAGAACGACCTGGAGCGCGCGCGCGCCGCCCGCGACGCGCGCAGCACCGAGGTCTACGCCCAGGCGATCGACAACGGCACGGCGGCGATGCGCGGGGCGCTGACCATCTACCTCGACAACGTCGCCACCGGCACGCGCTACGCGACCGACGTGTTCAACGAGGAGTACCAGCGGGTGCAGCAGTCCCTCGCGCTGAAGCCGGTGATCGGGCGCAGCCTGCTCGCGCGCGCCGCGCTGTTCACCCGCCACGTCGACGAATACCGCCGCGTCGGCCGGCTCGACCCCGAGCGCACGCTCGGTGACGTGCTGGCGCCGGTCAACCGCTGACGCCGGCGTTGCGGCGCGGGCGTGCACCGCAAGGGCCCGGCTGCTTGCACTAAAGTGAAGGCGTAAGCGCGGTGCCTGCCGTGGCACCGCGCACGGGACAAGCCCGCGCAACCCCAGAACGACCCCATAACGAAGGGAGAATCCATCATGACGAGCCGTTCCTCGCACTGCACCGCCGCCCGCGCGCTGGCCGCCGCCGTGGCGCTCTCGCTCGGCCTGGGCGGCTGCGTCACCCTGGGCAACCCGACGTCCACGGTGGCGCAGAGCGTCGTCGCCAACTACTACCCGCGCTGCTACGAGCCGGTTGCCTACCTGCGCCAGTCCGAGGAGCGCCTGCAGCAGTCGGTGGTCGCCGGCGCGGCCACCGGCGCGCTCGCCGGCGGCCTGCTCGGCGCGCTCACCGGTGGCGACAACGCCGGGCGCAACGCGCTGATCGGCGCGGCGGTCGGTGCCGTCGCCGGTGGTGTCAGCGGCTACTACATGGAGAAGCAGAAGCAGGTGGCCGAGGACAGCGCGCGCTTCGCCGCCTACGGCGACGACATCAACCAGGCCACCGGCGAGTTCGACCGCACCATCGCCTCGGCCAAGCAGGCGCAGTCCTGCTACCAGAAGGAGTACCAGACCCTGCTGCAGGCCAAGCGCGGCAAGCGCATGAGCGACAGCGAAGGGCGCGCGCGCCTGGCCGAGATCGTCACCGGGCTGAACGAGACCAACGCGTTGATGACCGCCGTCGACGGGCGCCTGGGCGAGAACCTCAACACCTACACCCAGGCCTACGAGACCGACCTGCAGAAGGGCGGCTACGAGCGCGAGCAGGTGCAGGCGGTGGCCACGCGCAAGGCGCGCCCGCCGAAGCCGATCCCGGCCGAGGCGGTCAAGACCGAGCAGCAGCTGAAGAAGGCCACCGACAAGCGCGAGGAGGGCAAGCTGGTGGTCAGCCGCGGCAATTCGCTGGTGCGCGACATCTGCTCGAACCCCGACATGGGCGACTGGGGCCCCGGCAACGCCTGCCAGGGCAAGGGTGCCTGATGCCGTTGCCCCCATCCCCGCCGCCTCAGGGGAGGGGATGGGGGTTCAGAACCGGTAGCCGAAGTTGACCTTGAAGCCGCTGACGTCGTTGTCGCCGCTGAGGTAGGTCAGCCCGAGCGAGACCTTGTCGATCACGCTGCCGCCGACCTGCATGCGGGTGGTCGCGGCGATGCCGAATTCCTGCTGGTTCTCGGAGTAGAGCTCGCTGCCGTAGAAGCGCGTATCGATGATCCACGCGCGCCAGATCGCGCCGCTGCCGAGAAAGGTGTCGCGCAGCGGGCCGGACAGGTCGAGCGCGTTGCGGAACATCCGGTTCGACAGATCGTAGTCGGCGTGGTAGTCGCCGACGTCGAGGGCGTTGGTGCGGTAGAGGCCGAGCATGTCGGTCAGGCCGAGCCTGTAGTCGCCGAAGTCCCATGTGTAGCGGCTGGTCAGCGAGCCTGAATACATCGTCGCGCCGCCACCGAGATCCTCCGAGCCACCGGCGCCGATGCGCAGCGCCGGGGTCAGGCTCCATTGCGGCGTCACCGGCACGCGCAGGGCGCCGCCGACGCTCAGGTTGTACGTGCTCGCCCCCTGCGTGTCGACCCAGTTGATCGGCATGTCGAGGGTCAGCTGGTAGCCGTTGCCGATGTCGCGGCGGTAGCTGAGCGGCAGGGTGGTGACGTTCTGGTCGAAGCCCCCCGACGAGTAACGATCGAAGCGCAGCCCGGCGCCGAAGGCCGCCGCCACGCCGCCCGTGGTGCTGCCAGGGGAGGTGTTGTCGGCCTCCATCACATTGCCGAAGTCCTGCACGCCCATCTGCGACATCAGCGAGGCCGGGTTGCCGGCGATCGGGTCCACCGGCGAAACGCGCGCCAGTTCCTTCAGCATGCGCTTCAGGATGTCGTCGCCGTTGGCCTTCAGGAAATCCTCGAAGCGGTCGCGGCTGTCGTCGCGGTCGCTGCCGGTGAAGCTCTCGTCGATGCCGAGCGAGGGGACGCGAAAGCGCAGCGTCGTGGCGTTCGTGGCGAACGCGGCCTCGGCCGGCAGCCCACGCACATACAGGGTTGCCGTTGTCGCCGAGGTTTCGGTGTAGGCAGGATTGGTTTGCTTGAGCCCCTTGGTGCTCAGCGAATTGAGCAGGTCGGTGACCGTGTCGTAGCTCTTGCGTGCTTCGCTGCCACCATTCACCGTCACGCCGGTGACGAAGAGATCATCGGCGCTGGCTGCCGGTACGGCCAGCGCGAGCAGCAGGCCTGCCATGCCTCGATACATGTCGTCAGCCTCTAGGGTAGGGCAGGCAGGGCCTGCGTTCGGATTGTCGGGCGTTGCGGGCGTTGCGGGCGGGGCGCGCGGCCCTGCGCGTGTACGCATCAGGATAGTGGCTTTCGCCACAGTTTTGTTGCATACGTGATTTCCTGTGTGCGGGAATGAAACAGGAGGCCCCGTGGATTGGACCCGGCTGCTGTCACGCGAACGCCTCGGTACCGGCAGCAAGGTCGGGGCGCGCGACGAAGCGCAGCGCAGCGATTTCCAGCGCGATTTCGACCGCATCGTGTTCTCGTCGGCCTTCCGCCGCCTGCAGGACAAGACGCAGGTGTTCCCGCTGTCGTCGAACGACTACGTGCGCACGCGCCTCACCCACAGCCTGGAGGTGTCGAGCGTCGCGCGCAGCCTCGGCAGCCGCGTCGGCGAGGACGTGATCGCCCGCCATGCCCTCAGCGGCGTCTCCGCGGCCGACATCGGCGCGATCATCGCCGCCGCGGCGCTGGCGCACGATCTGGGCAATCCGCCCTTCGGCCACGCCGGCGAGGACGGCATCCGGCAGTGGTTCCAGGAATCGGCCCTGGCCCGCAACCTGCTGGAGCAGATGAGCCCGGCCGAGCGCGAGGACCTGCTGCGCTTCGAAGGCAACGCCCAGGGCTTCCGCCTGGTGACGCGGCTGCAGAGCCCCGACAACCCCGGCGGCATGCAGCTCACCTTCGCCACCCTCGGCAGCTGCGCCAAGTACCCGCGTGGCTCGCAGCCGGCGCCGGGCGGCACCGGCGTGGCGTTCCGCAAGTTCGGCTACTTCCAGGCCGATACGGCCGCCTTCGCGCAGATGGCCGACGGCCTCGGCCTGAGCGCGGTGGGGCCGGGCGCCTGGCAGCGCCACCCGCTCGCCTACCTGCTGGAGGCCGCCGACGACATCTGCTATCGCATCGTCGACCTCGAGGACGCGGTGCGCCTCGGCCAGCTCGATCACCGCGAGGTCCTCGAACTGCTGCTGCCGGTCGCGGGGGTGGCGACCGACTCGGCGCGGCTGCGGCAGCTGAGCCGGCCGAAGGAGCGCATCGAGTACCTGCGGGCGAAGGCGATCGGTGCGCTGGTCAACCAGGTGCACACGGTGTTCATGGACTGCGAGACGGCGATCCTCGGCGGTCGCCTCGGCCACGAACTGCTCGACGTGATCCCGAGCCGCGAGGCGATGCACGCGATGAAGGCGCTGGCGGCGCGCAAGGTCTACGTGTCGACGCCGGTGGTGGAGGTGCAGGTGGCCGGCTTCGAGGTGCTGGGCGGCCTGCTCGAAGCCTTCGTCGGGGCGGTGAACGGCGCCGCGGAACGCGGCGCGCGCATGAATGCCCGGCATCGCATGCTGCTGCAACTGCTGCCCGAGCAGTTCAGCGGCGCCGACCGCGTGCCGGACGCCGACCCCTATCTGCGCACGCTGCGCATCACCGATTACGTCTCGGGAATGACCGATTCCTACGCGGTCACGCTGTTCCGCAAGATCACCGGCATGTCGCTCGGGGTGTGAGGCGGCGGGCTGCGGCGGCCCCTTACAGCCGCTCCGGCAGGTGTTTGCGGATGGCGTCGACGTCGAGCTGGGTCAGGTCCTTGTCGAGCGTGTCGACCAGGAGCTGGCTGGTGGGGGTGTCGAGCTTGCTGCGCAGCAGGCCGAGGAAGGCCGGCGCGGCGGCGATGTAGAGGCGCTCGAACTGACCCTGCGTGCGACCCATGCGCAGGTGTTCGGCCAGCTCGCGGGCGAAGCTCAGGGCCTCGTTGCGACGCGGGGCGTCGCATTCGAGGTCGCCGCTGCCGCTGCCGTTGCCCTGCTGCTCGGCGAGCAGATCGCGGGCTTTGGCACGCCCTTCGGGGTGTTCGAAACGGCCGATCTCGTGCAGGGGCTGATGGGCCTTGTTGGCGCTGAAAATGCGCGCGCGGCTGCTGTCCGCCACCAGTATCCACGTTGCGGTCATGCGCTCACCTCACTGAAAGTCCGGCGGTCGCCGGAGTCCGTCGCCCGCGAGGGTCCGCGCGGCGGCGGACCGGACCGCGCGAGGCGCGGCGGGCACAGGCCCCAAGCATAGGCCAGCGCCCCGGGGCTTCTCCAGCCGCGGGGCGTCGGGGCGCGCGGGGCGGGGCTTCAGCTGTCGAGGTCGTCCATCGTCAGCTGTTCCTTCTTCACGTGGCGGACGTCCTTGCCCTTGACCAGGTAGACGACGTACTCGGCGATGTTCTTCGAGTGGTCGCCGATGCGTTCGAGGGCCTTGATGATGAAGATCGCGTCGATCGCGTGCCCGATCGTGCGCGGGTCCTCCATCATGAAGGTGGCGAGCCGGCGCAGCGAGGACTGGAACTCGCCGTCGAGCTCGTCGTCGCCCTTGGCGATCGCGAGCGCGGTGGCGACGTCCATGCGCGCCAGCGCGTCGAGCGCGCCATGCAGCATCGCCACCGCGAGCTTGGCCATGCTGGCGACGTCGCGCAGCAGCTTGGCGTGCGGGATGTTGGTGCCGTCGTACATGCGCGCGGTCATGCGCGCGATCTTCTCGGCCTCGTCGCCGATGCGCTCGAGGTCGGTGACGGTCTTCGCCATCGACAGGATCAGGCGCAGGTCCGAGCCCACCGGCTGGCGCAGCGCCAGCAGGTTGACCACCTCCTCGTCGGCGCGCACGTCGAAGCCGTTGACGACGTGGTCGCGGGCGACCACCTCGCGGGCGGCGACCAGGTCCTCGTCCTGCAGCGCCTGCACCGCGCGGGTGATCTGGTCTTCGACCAGGCCGCCCATCTCCAGCACCAGGCTGCGCAGGTTGCCGAGCTGCTGGTCGTAGCGTTTTACGGTGTGGCCTTCGGTGCTCACGGTCATCGTGCGGATCTCCTGTGGCCGCTCAGCCGAAGCGGCCGGTGATGTAGCCTTCGGTCAGCTTGTGGACGGGGTTGGTGAAGATCTGCTCGGTTTCGCCGACCTCGATCAGGTCCCCCAGGTGGAAGTAGGCGGTGCGCTGCGACACGCGCGCGGCCTGCTGCATCGAGTGGGTGACGATCACGATCGAGAAGTTCGCCCGCAGCTCGTCGATCAGCTCCTCGATCTTCGCGGTGGCGATGGGGTCGAGCGCCGAGCAGGGTTCGTCCATCAGGATCACCTCGGGGCTCACCGAGATCGCGCGTGCGATGCACAGGCGCTGCTGCTGGCCGCCCGACAGACCGGTGCCGGGCTGGTGCAGGCGGTCCTTGACCTCGTTCCACAGGCCGGCCTTCTCCAGCGCCCACTGCACCAGGTCCTCGAGTTCGGACTTGGAGCTGACCATGCCGTGGATGCGCGGGCCGTAGGCGACGTTGTCGAAGATCGACTTGGGGAAGGGGTTGGGCTTCTGGAACACCATGCCGACGCGGGCGCGCAACTGCACCACGTCGAGGTCGCGGGCGTAGATGTCGTGGCCGTCGAGGGTGATCTCGCCGCTGACGCGGCAGCCGTCGATGGTGTCGTTCATGCGGTTCAGGCAGCGCAGGAAGGTCGACTTGCCGCAGCCCGAGGGGCCGATGAAGGCGATCACCTCGTTGGTGCCGATGTCGATCGTCACGTGCTTGATCGCGTGCTTGTCGCCGTAGTGGACGTTGACGTCGCGGGCCGACATCTTCGGGTTGTCGACGGTCACCAGGCCCACGGTCCGATGGCCTTCGGGTGCGGGTTCGGTCGCGTTGAAGGCGAGATCCTGCGGATGGGCAGCCATGACGGGCTCCTGATGGATGGCTCGCTGCTGGGCGATGGCGGTGTTCATCGTAGTCGGTCTCCGTGCGGGAGGGGCGCGGCCGGTCTACCAGCGCCGCTCGAAGCGCTTGCGCAGGATCACGGCGAGGGCGTTCATCGCGACCATGAAGCCGAGCAGCACCAGGATCGCGGCCGAGGTGCGCTCGACGAAGGCGCGTTCGGGGCTGTCGGCCCACAGGTAGATCTGCACCGGCAGCACCGTCGCGTGCGAGGTGAAGCCGGTCGGCACGTCGACGATGAAGGCCACCATGCCGATCATCAGCAGCGGCGCGGTTTCGCCGAGCGCGCGCGACATGCCGATGATCGCGCCGGTCAGCATGCCCGGCAGCGCGAGCGGCAGCACGTGGTGCGTCACCGTCTGCATCTTCGAGGCGCCCATGCCGAGTGCGGCCTCGCGGATCGACGGCGGTACCGAGGTCAGTGCGGCGCGCGAGGCGATGATGATCACCGGCAGCGTCATCAGCGTCAGCACCAGGCCACCGACCAGCGGCGCCGAGCGCGGCAGGCCGAACCAGTTGATGAACACCGCCAGGCCGAGCAGGCCGTAGACGATCGACGGCACCGCGGCGAGGTTGTTGATGTTGACCTCGATCAGGTCGGTCCAGCGGTTGCGCGGGGCGAACTCCTCGAGGTAGATCGCCGCGGCGACGCCGATCGGGAAGGACAGCGCGAGCGTGACGACCATCGTGTAGAAGGAGCCCATCACCGCGCCCCAGATGCCCGCCTGCTCCGGCTCGCGCGAGTCGCCGGCGGTGAACAGCACGCTGTTGAAGCGCCGCTCGATGCGCCCTTCGGCGGCGAGCTTGTCGAGCCAGCCGAGCTGGCGGTCGCTGATCTTGCGGTCGCTCTCGGGCAGGTTGCGGTCGATACCGCCCTTGAGCGTGGCGTCGACCAGCGCGCTGGCGAGCACCCACACCGGGCGCGTCTGGCCGACCAGCAGCGGATCGGCGAGCACCATCTCGCGCAACTGGTAGTTGGCGGCGCTGCTGATGAGCCCCTGCGCCTCGCGCAGCGCGGCGCGGCCCTCGGTGTCGGGGAGCTGGCTGCGCAGCGTGTTGCGCACCAGCGTGAGGTAGTTGGCGCTGCCGAGGGTGGCGGGATCGCGCTTGCCGTCGGGGTCGAGCACGTCGGCGGCGAAGTTCACGTCGAGCTTGACGTAGGTCTGCCGGAAGGCCGAGGCGCCGTTGCCGATGATGGTGACGAACAGCGTCACCAGGAACAGCAGGCTCAGTCCCAGCGCGGCGATGCCGTAGGCGCGGAAGCGCCGCTCCGCGGCGTTGCGGCGGGTCACCAGCGCCAGATGCGCCTTGCCGCCGATGCGGCGCTCCTCGGGGATCGTGTACACGCCGCGCGCAGTCGTCGTGGGCTTATTCATACTGTTCCCGATACTTGCGCACCACCCGCAGGGCGATGATGTTGAGGGCCAGCGTCACGGTGAACAGCACCAGCCCCAGCGCGAAGGCGGCGAGGGTCTTGGGGCTGTCGAATTCCTGGTCGCCGACCAGCAGCGTGACGATCTGCACGGTCACCGTGGTGACCGAGTCCAGCGGGTTCAGCGTGAGGTTGGCCGACAGGCCCGCAGCCATCACCACGATCATCGTCTCGCCGATCGCGCGCGACACTGCGAGCAGCACCGAACCGACGATGCCGGGCAGCGCCGCCGGCAGGATCACCTGCTTGATCGTCTCCGACTTGGTCGCACCGAGCGCGTAGGAGCCGTCGCGCATCGCCTGCGGCACCGCGTTGATGACGTCGTCCGACAGCGAGGAGACGAAGGGGATGATCATGATGCCCATCACCGCGCCGGCGGCGAGCGCGCTCTCCGAGGCGACCTCGAGGCCGAGCGCGGTGCCGGCGCTGCGGATGAGCGGCGCCACGGTCAGCGCCGCGAAAAAGCCGTAGACCACGGTGGGGATGCCGGCGAGCACCTCGAGCAGCGGCTTGCCGTAGGTGCGCACCGCCGGCGGCGCGTACTCGGCGAGGTACAGCGCCGAGAGCAACCCGAGCGGCACGGCGACGATCATCGCGATCAGCGACACCAGCAGCGTGCCGACGAACAGCGGGATCATGCCGAAGGAGCCCGAGGCGCCGGTCTGATCCGCGCGGATCGCCGTCTGCGGGCTCCAGTCCAGGCCGAACAGGAAATCGGTCACCGGCACCTTGGTGAAGAACAGCATCGACTCGAAGGCCACCGACAGCACGATGCCGATCGTGGTGAAGATCGCCACCGTCGAGCAGGTGACGAGGAAGGCGCTCATCGCCCGTTCGACGCGGTTGCGGGCGCGGAACTGCGGGACGATCTGCCGCCAGGCGTAGCCGATGCCGGCACCGCCGAGTCCGGCGACCACGGCCACCAGGGCGAAGGAGCCGAGCGACTGCCACTGGCGGTAGCGTTCGGCGGCAGCCGTGATCACCGGGTCGGGCGTGCCGGCCACGATGCCGCGCACCGTGTTGCGGATGTCGTTGATCACCAGGTTGAGTTCGGCCGGTGACTTCTGCTGGTAGGCGTCCGGCAGGCCGCCGAGCACCACGTGGGTGATCAGCGTCCCTTCGAAGATGTTCCACAGCAGGAACACCGCCAGCGCCGGCAGTGCGCACCACAGCGCGGCGTGGGCGCCGTAATAGCTCGGCAGCGAATGCAGGTCGCGCACCTTGCCGCTGACGACGGCGAGCGCCCGACGCCGGCCGACGTGGTAGGCGAGGGCCGACAGGCCGAGCAGGACCGTCAGGATGAAAGCGGGCGTCGGGGTCATGGGCAGGTTCCGGCGGGGGGACGGTGCGACGTCATCGGTCGGGTTCCTGGCGTGGGCGTGGAACGACGGCAGGGGTCGGCGCCTCTGCAGCGGCCGACCCCTGCCGGGCGATGCGAGCGGCTCAGAGCCCGGTCAGCACCTTGCCCGCCTTCACGTCCGCCTGGACGGCCTTGAGCATGGCGTCGGGCAGCGGGATCAGTCCCTTGTCGGCGAGGTAGCCGTCCTTGCCCATGGCCTTCTCGCTGGTGTACTCGGCGATGAACTCCTTGATGCCGGGGATCACGCCGATGTGGGCCTTCTTCACGTAGATGAACAGTTCGCGCGCGATCGGGTACTTGCCGTCGGCGACCTCCTCGAAGGTCGGCGAGTGGCCGTCGACCAGCGAGCCGTGCACCTTGTCGAGGTTCTCTTCGAGGAAGCTGTAGCCGAAGATGCCGAGCGCGCCCGGGTTGGCTTCGAGTTTCTGCACGATCAGGTTGTCGTTCTCGCCGGCCTCGATGAAGGCGCCGTCCTCGCGCAGGGTCTGGCATGCGGCCTTGTGACGCTTGGCGTCCGCGGCTTCGAGGGCCTTCATCGCCGGGAAGTCCTTGCAGCCGACGTCCATCACCAGTTCCACGAAGGAATCGCGGGTGCCCGAGGTGGGCGGCGGGCCGAGCACCTCGATCTTGTTGTCCGGCAGGGCCGGGTCGATCTCCTTCCAGCTCTTGTAGGGGTTGGCGACGAGCTTGTCGCCGCCCTTCGGATCCGGCACTTCCTTGGCGAGCGCGAGCCAGAGGTCCTTGCGCGTGAGCTGGTAGGTCGGCGCCTTCTTCGAGTTGGCGACGACGATGCCGTCATAGCCGACCTTGATCTCGATGATGTCGGCGACGCCGTTCTTGCGGCAGTCGTCGAGCTCGGACGGCTTGATGCGCCGCGAGGCATTGGTGATGTCCGGGTGCTGCACGCCGACGCCGGCGCAGAACAGCTTCATGCCGCCGCCGGTGCCGGTCGACTCGACCTTCGGCGTCTTGAAGCCCGAGCCCTTGCCGAAGGTTTCGGCAACGGTGGTGGTGAAGGGGTAGACCGTCGACGACCCGACGATGCTGATGGTGTCGCGGGCGCCCTGCGCCTGGGCTGCACCCGCGGCCATGGCGGCGACGATGGCGAGTGCAAGAGCGTTGTGCTTCACGGATACCTCCGGGGTGTGTATCGGGCGATGAGGGGGCCAGCGCGCGGTGCGCGGCACCCGAAGTCGTGACGCGGCGCACTATAGGAAGGCCGTGCTACGGTTTCATGACACTCGCCGGGGGCGAGATGACGGCCTCATGACGGCTTTCCGACGCGGACGGCCTCAGTCCTGCTCGTCGAGGTGGCGGCGCAGCGCGTCGCACAGGGCGGCGTAGCGCTCCGCGCCGGCAAGCGGCTGGCGCTCGGCGTCGGTGATGAAGAACACGTCCTCGGCGCGTTCGCCGAGCGTGGCGATCTTTGCGTTATGCACCAGGATGTCGCAGTCGACGAAGGCCCGGCCGATGCGCGCGAGCAGCCCCGGACGATCCCAGGTAATGATCTGCAGCACCGTGCGGCGGTTGGCGACGTCGTCGGAGACGCTGACCTGGGTCGGGATGCGGAAGTGCTTGAGCACGCGCGGCGCGCGGCGGCTGGTGAGCGCGACCGGCTGCTCGGGGTGCTGCAGATACCGGCGCAGCGTGCGCGTGATCGCGCGGATGCGGGGGCGGTCGGTGATCGGTGCGCCCGAGTCCTCCAGCACCGTGAAGCTGTCGAGCGTGAAGTCGCCGTGGCTGGTGATGATGCGCGCGTCGAGCACCGTCAGGCCGAGCTGGTCGAGCACCGCGACGATCGTCGCGAACAGGTTCTTCTGGTCGCGGGCGTAGATGAACAGCTCGGTGCCGCCGCGCGCGGCGTCCTCGCGCGCGAGCACCAGCACCGGCGGCAGCGGGGTGCTCTCCTTCTTCTTCAGGATCGCGCGGGTGTGCCAGGCGATCTCGTCGGGCGAATAGCGCAGGAAGTAGTCGTCGCCGAAGCCGCTCCACACGGCATCGATGCGTGTGCGGTCGATGCCGGTGCGCGCCAGGTGTGCGCGTGCCGCGCTCTGGATCTCGCGGATGCACTCCTCCTTGTCCAGCGGCGTACCCAGCCCCCGCAGCAGGGCCCGGCGCGTCGCTTCAAAGAGCTCGCGCAGCAGCGACGCGCGCCAGGTGTTCCACAGGCTCGGGTTGGTGGCGCGGATGTCGGCGACGGTCAGCAGGTAGAGGTAGTCGAGGCGGTTCTGGTCGCCGACCTGGCGGGCGAAGGTCTGGATCACCTCCGGGTCCTGGATGTCCTTCTTCTGCGCCGTCACCGACATCAGCAGGTGGTAGCGCACCAGCCACTTGACCAGCCCGGTATCGAACCGCGACAGGCCGTGGCGCTCGCAGAAGGCTTCGGCGTCCTCGGCACCGAGCACCGAGTGGTCGCCGCCGCGGCCCTTGGCGATGTCGTGGTACAGCGCCGCGATGTAGAGCAGCTCGGGCTTGGGGATGCGCTTGCAGACCTCGCTGCAGTGCGGGAACTCGTGCTCGAACTTCGGCAGGTAGAAGCGGCGCAGGTTGCGCACCACGAACAGCGTGTGCTGGTCGACCGTGTAGGTGTGGAACAGGTCGTGCTGCATGCGCCCGACGATCTGCGCGAACTCGGGCAGGTAGGCGGCGAGGATGCCGTACTGGTTCATGCGCCGCAGCTGCCGGGTCAGGCAGCGCGGCTGGCGCAGGATCTCCATGAACAGCGTCTTGGCGCGCACGTCGTTGCGGAAGCGCTCGTCGATCAGCGGCCGGTGGTCGCGCACCAGGCGCACGGTCTCGGCGCGCACGCCCTTGATCTCGGGGTGCTGCTGCAGCAGCAGGAACAGTTCGAGCAGCGCCAGCGGGTAGCGCAGGAAGACGTTCGGGCGGGTGGCCTCGAGGTAGCCCTTGCGCACCTGGAAGCGCCGGTTCAGCGGCTGCGGCGGCGCGTCGTCGTCGGCGAGCAGGATCGCCTCCTCGAAGAGCTGCAGCAGCATGCCGTTGAGCCGCGACAGCTCCATGATCGTGCGGTAGTAGCGCTGCATGAACTGCTCGACCGCGAGCGCGCTGACGCTCTCGGTGTAGCCGAACAGCTTCGCCAGCGTGCGCTGGTGGTCGAACAGCAGCCGGTCCTCGCGCCGCCCGGTGATGGCGTGCAGGCCGAAGCGCACCTGCCAGAGGAAGTCGCGGTAGCCGAGCAGGTCGCGGTATTCGCGCTCCGTCAGGAAGCCGTGGCCGACCAGGTCCTCCAGCGTGTTGGCGCCGAAATGGCGTTTGGCGACCCAGCCGATCATCTGCAGGTCGCGCAGCCCCCCGGGGCCCTCCTTGACGTTGGGTTCGAGGTCGTACTCGGTGTCGTGGTACTTGCGGTAGCGCCGGATCTGCTCCTGGCGCTTGGCCTCGAAGAACTGGCGCACCGGCCACACGCGCTCCGGCCCGGTCCGCGCGCGCATCGCGTGGTAGAGCGCCGCGGGGCCGGCGAGCAGGCGGGCCTCCATCAGGTTGGTGGCGACGGTGAGGTCGGCGGCGCACTCGCGTTCGCAGTCCTCGAGGGTGCGCACGCTCTGGCCGACCTCGAGGCCGAT
Source organism: Plasticicumulans lactativorans (assembly GCF_004341245.1). Taxonomy (GTDB): domain Bacteria; phylum Pseudomonadota; class Gammaproteobacteria; order Competibacterales; family Competibacteraceae; genus Plasticicumulans_A; species Plasticicumulans_A lactativorans. The sequence goes on from NZ_SLWY01000001.1 coordinate 116,438, forward strand.
GTCCCACAGGAAGGTCAGGAACTGCTCGATGCGCCCGCCGGTGTCGGCATCCTCGGCGTGGCGCAGCAGCAGCATGATGTCGACGTCGGAGCACGGGTGCAGTTCGCCGCGACCGTAGCCGCCGACCGCGAGCAGGGCGATCTCGGCCGGGGCGGAGCCGAGGAAGTGCGTCCACACCAGCGTCAGCGCGTGATCGATCAGGCGCGCGCGCGCCGTCACCAGCGTGTGCGCCGGCGTGCCGGCGAGGAACTGCTGGCGCAGCGCCTCGCTGCTGGCCTTCAGCGCCTCGCGGAAGGGTTTGACCGCGCCGCCGCCGGCCGCGAGCGCGGCACTGAGCTGGGACTCGTCGAGGAGCGCATCGGCGCGCCCGGGCGCGGTGGCGGCGGATGAAGGCGACATGGCGGGCTGGAGGTCCACGGCTCAGAGCGGATCGGTCGGCAGACGGGTCAGCACCTCGTGGCCGTTGTCGGTGACCAGCACGGTGTGCTCCCACTGCGCGGACAGGCTGTGATCCTTGGTGACCACCGTCCAGCCGTCGGGCAAGAGCTTCACGTGCCGCTTGCCGGCGTTCACCATCGGCTCGATCGTGAAGATCATGCCCGGCACGAGCTCGACCCCGGTGTTCGGCTGGCCGTAGTGCAGCACCTGAGGGTCTTCGTGGAACACGCGCCCGATGCCGTGCCCGCAGTACTCCTGCACGATGGAGCAGTTGTTGGCCTCGGCGTGGCGCTGGATGGCATGGCCGATGTCGCCGAGGCGGATGCCCGGGCGCACCATCTCGATGCCGATGCACATGCATTCGTGGGCGATGCGCGACACCCGCTTGGCGATCACCGAGACATCGCCGACCAGGAACATGCGGCTGGTGTCGCCGTGCCAGCCGTCCTTGATCACGGTGATGTCGAGATTGACGATGTCGCCCTTCTTGAGTTTCTTCGGGCCGGGGATGCCGTGGCAGACGACGTGGTTGACCGAGGTGCAGATCGACTTCGGAAAGCCGCGGTAGTTCAGCGGCGCGGGGATCGCGCGCAGTTCGTGCACGATGAAGTCGTGGCAGATGCGGTCGAGCTCATCGGTGGTGACGCCGTCACGCACGTGCGGGGTGACCATGTTCAGCACCTCGGCGGCGAGCCTGCCGGCGATGCGCATCTTCTCGATCTCTTCGGGCGTCTTGATGCTGATGGCCATGGTGGGGTGGGGGCGTCCTCGGGTGCTGGAGCCGCGGCTGGGAGGCGGGCGGGCAGTGGCCCGCGGAGTCGGGGCCGGGCGCGGCCGCGTTGGGCCGGTTGAATTTTCATGGTATAAAGCGCGCGCCTTCACGGCAATCAATCTCACTTCTCACACGCAGCCGACACATGCGGCCGGGTGCCCGCGAGGGTCGCCGCATGGGGCGCGTGGAGGCAAAACCCCTCCAGGAGCTCAAGCAATGCCCAACGTTTCCATGCGCGACATGCTGGAAGCCGGTGTCCATTTCGGCCACCAGACCCGCTACTGGAACCCCAAGATGGGGCCGTACATCTTCGGTGCGCGCAGCAAGATTCACATCGTGAATCTCGAAAAGACGCTGCCGATGTTCAACGACGCGATGAACTTCGTCGGCAAGCTCGCCGCCAAGGGCGGCCGCATCCTGTTCGTCGGCACCAAGCGCTCGGCGCGCCTGCCGATCCAGGAAGCCGCACGGCGCTGCGGCATGCCCTACGTGAACCACCGCTGGCTCGGCGGCATGCTCACCAACTTCAAGACCGTCCGCCAGTCGATCAAGCGCCTGAAGGATCTCGAGCAGATGGCGGTCGACGGCAGCTTCGAGCGCCTGTCGAAGAAGGAAGTGATCCTGCTCAAGCGCGAGATGGACAAGCTCGAGCGCAGCCTCGGAGGCATCAAGGACATGCCGGCCCTGCCCGATGCGCTGTTCATCATCGACGTCGGCCACGAGAAGATCGCGATCCAGGAAGCCAGCAAGCTCGGCATCCCGGTGGTCGGCGTCGTCGACACCAACAATTCGCCCGAGGGCGTCGACTACGTCATCCCCGGCAACGACGATGCCATCCGCGCCGTGTCGCTGTACGCCGACGGCGCCGCCGACGCCGTGCAGATGGCGCGGGGCGCGCTGCCGGCTGCGTCGCGTGCCGACGAGGACTTCATCGAAGTGGCGGACGCCGACAAGAGCACCGGCTGATCACGTTCCGCTGCACCGGTGGTGGGGGCCCGCGTGCCAGGGAGCGTGCGGGCCCTTTTTCCGCCACCCTCCAGGATTCCGGTTTCAATTCCCAAGAGGTTTACGCCATGTCGATTTCCGCCGCTCTGGTGAAGGAACTGCGCGAGCGCACCGGCTCGGGCATGATGGAGTGCAAGAAGGCCCTCACCGAGACCAACGGTGATATCGAGGCCGCCGTCGAACTGATGCGCAAGCAGGGGCTCGCCAAGGCCGACAAGAAGGCCGGCCGCACCGCCGCCGAGGGCGTCGTCATCGCGCGCCAGTCGGACGATGGCAAGATTGCCGCGATGGTCGAGGTCAACTGCGAAACCGACTTCGTCGCCAAGGGTGACGACTTCCAGGGCTTCGCCGTCGCCGTTGCCGACCTCGTGCTCGGCAGCGATTTCGCCGACCTCGACGCGCTGCTGGCGGCGCCGCTGGCCGATGGCAAGAGCGTGGACCAGGTGCGCCGCGAGCTGGTCGCGAAGATCGGCGAGAACATCGCCGTGCGCCGCTTCGCCCGTTTCGCCACGACCGCGGGGCGCCTGAGCACCTATCTGCACGGCAGCCGCATCGGCGTGATGGTGGAGCTGAGCGGCGGTAGCGACGACCTCGCCAAGGACGTCGCGATGCACGTCGCCGCCAGCAAGCCGGTGTGCGTATCCGCCGAGCAGGTGCCGGCCGAACTCGTCGCCAAGGAGCGCGAGATCTTCGCCGCGCAGGCGGCCGAGAGCGGCAAGCCGGCCGACATCGTCGCCAAGATGGTCGAGGGACGCATCCGCAAGTTCCTCGGCGAGGTCACGCTGCTCGGCCAGCCCTTCGTCAAGGACCCGGACCAGACCGTCGAGAAGCTGCTGAAGGCGGCGGCGGCGAGCGTGCGCGCCTTCGAGCGCTTCGAGCTGGGCGAGGGCATCGAGAAGAAGGTCGAGAACTTCGCCGAAGAAGTCATGGCGCAGGTGCGCGGCAGCTGAGCTGCCCGGCCCCTCCGCTCCCTCACGCCCGGGCGCCCGCTGGCCGCGTCCGGGCGGCTTGATTACACTCCGCCGACGCCGAATGACGAGACGCCCCATGCCGGATGCCAGACCAGCCTACAAACGGATCCTCCTCAAGCTCAGCGGCGAGGCGCTGATGGGCGACGGCGAGTTCGGGATCGACCCGCAGGTGATTGGCCGCATCGCCGACGAGGTCGCCCACATCAACCGCCTCGGCGTCCAGATCGGCATGGTGATCGGTGGCGGCAATCTGTTCCGCGGCGCCGGACTCGCCTCGGCCGGCATGGATCGCGTCACGGGCGATCACATGGGCATGCTGGCGACGGTGATGAATTCGCTGGCGCTGCAGGACGCCCTCGAGCGCATCGGCATCTTCGCGCGCGTGATGTCGGCGATCCGCATCAACCAGGTGTGCGAGGACTACATCCGCCGCCGCGCGATCCGTCATCTCGAGAAGGGCCGCGTGGTGATCTTCGCCGCCGGTACCGGCAACCCCTTCTTCACCACCGACTCCGCGGCGAGCCTGCGCGCCATCGAGATCAATGCCGATGTCATGCTCAAGGCGACCAAGGTCGATGGCATCTACTCGGCCGATCCACTCAAGGATCCGGCGGCCGAGCGTTTCACTCAACTGACGTATGACGAGGCCTTGCGGCGCAATCTGCAGGTGATGGACGCCACCGCCATCGTCATGTGCAAGGAGCACGCGATGCCGCTGAAGGTGTTCAATCTGAACAATCCCGGCGAGATCGTCCGGGCCGTGTGCGGCGAGGATGTCGGTACCACTGTGGTCCGGGGCTGAACGACATGATCCAAGACATCAAGAAGGATTCGGCGGCGCGCATGGAGAAGAGCGTCGACAACCTGCGGCAGGAGCTGACCAAGCTGCGTACCGGGCGTGCCCACACCAGCCTGCTCGACCATATCCACGTCGATTACTACGGCCAGAGCGTGCCCCTGTCCCAGGTGGCGTCGGTATCGGTCGGCGACGTGCGCACCCTGGTGGTGCAGCCGTGGGAAAAGAACATGGTGACGGTGGTGGACAAAGCCATCCGGACCTCCGACCTCGGCCTCAACCCGGCGACCGCCGGCATGGTGATCCGCGTGCCGCTGCCGCCGCTCACCGAGGAGCGCCGGCGCGAGATGGGCAAGATCGTCCGCCACGAAGGCGAGAATGCCAAGGTCGCCGTGCGCAACATCCGCCGCGACGCGATCGCCGATCTCAAGGCCCTGCTGAAGGAGAAGGCGATCAGCGAGGACGAGGAGCGGCGGGCGCAGGACGACATCCAGAAGCTCACCGACAAGTTCGTCGAGGAGATCGACAAGATCGTCGGCGTGAAGGAAGCGGAACTGATGGAGATCTGAACCGGTCGCGCGGGGCGGCTCCCTGCGGACGGTAGAGGCTGACAATTTGAACAAGGCTGAAGACGAGCGGCGTGCGGCGGCGGACCTGCCCCGGCACGTGGCGATCATCATGGACGGCAACGGCCGCTGGGCCAGACAGCGCCGGCTGCCGCGGCCGCTGGGGCATCGCGAGGGCGTCAAGGCGCTGCGTCGCGTGGTGCAGCACGGCATCGACCGCGGCATCGAAGTCATGACCTTCTTCGCGTTCAGCAGCGAGAACTGGCGCCGGCCGGCGCTCGAGGTCAAGTTGCTGATGGGCCTGTTCGCCATCGTGCTGCGCTCGGAGATGAAGCGCCTGATGGCGAACAACGCGCGCCTGCGCTTCATCGGTGACCGCAGCGCCTTCTCGCCGCGGCTGGTCGAGGCGATGGCGCAGGCCGAGGAGACCACCGGACGCAACACCGGTACCACCATCGTCATCGCCGCCAACTACGGCGGGCGCTGGGACATCGCCCAGGCCGCGCGCCGGCTCGCCCTGGACGCAGCGGCGGGGCGCGTGTCGGCCGATTCGATCGGTGTCGACACGCTCGCCCCCTACCTGTCGCTGTCCGACCTGCCCGAGCCCGACCTGTTCATCCGCACCGGTGGCGAGGAGCGCATCAGCAACTTCCTGCTCTGGCAGATGGCGTACACGGAGTTCTTCTTCACCGACCGCCTGTGGCCCGAGTTCGACGAGGCCGCCCTCGACGAGGCCGTCGCCTCCTTCGGCAAACGTCAGCGCCGGTTCGGTCGTACCGGCGATCAGATCGAGCAGGGTAGCGGTGCTTAAGCAACGCCTGCTGACCGCGCTGGTGCTTGGAGCGCTGGTGGTCTGGGGCGTGCTCGCGCTGCCGAGCGCGGCGTTCGGCGCGGTGCTGTTCCTGGTGCTGCTGGTCGGCGCCGACGAGTGGCTGGGGCTCGTCGGGCTGCGCTCGCTCGCGGAGCGCGCCGGGGGTTTCGCCGTGCTGGCGGCGCTGATCGGTGCCGGGGCGCTGCTGCCGAACTCGGTCGGCTGGGGCCTCGTCGTGCTCGGCGCCGGCTTCTGGGTGCTGGCGCTCGCCTGGCTGGCCCGCTTCGCCTGCGCGCCGGAGCGACGCGACGGACGCACGCGCTGGCTCGCCGCCGGTGCCGTGGCGCTGGCAGCACCGTGGTGCGCGCTGTACCTGCTGCACCGCTCGCCGGCCTGGGGCCCGGGTTACGTGCTGCTGCTGCTGGTGCTGGTATGGGCGGCGGACAGCGGCGCGTACTTCGCCGGGCGTCGCTGGGGGCGCACCAAGCTCGCCCCGGCGATCAGCCCGGGCAAGACCCGCGAAGGCGTCTACGGCGCGCTCGCCGCGGCCGCGGTGGTCGCCGTCATCGGCGCCTGGGTCCTCGGCGTGGCGCCGCTGCGCTGGCTGCCGTTCCTGCTGGTGTGCCTGGCCACGGTGCTGTTCTCGATCAGTGGCGACCTGCTGGAGAGCATGCTCAAGCGACAGCACGGCGCCAAGGACAGCGGCCGCCTGCTGCCCGGACACGGCGGCGTGCTCGACCGCATCGACAGCCTCACGGCAGCCGCACCGGTCTTTGTGTGCGGGCTCTGGCTCGGCGAGGTCGCCCGATGAACGCGCCACGCGTGCAGAACGTGACGATCCTGGGGGCCACCGGATCGATCGGCGTCAGCACGCTCGACGTCCTCGCCAGGCACCCGGAGCGTTACCGCGTTTACGCGCTGGCCGCGCAGCGCAGCGCCGAGCGCCTGTTCGAGCAGATCCTCGCGCATCGGCCGCGCTACGCGGTGCTGACCGACCCCGCCGCCGCCGCCGCACTGCGCGAGCGGGTGCGGGCCGCCGGTGTCCCCACCGAGGTCCTCGACGGCGCGGACGCGCTCTGCGAGGTCGCCGCCGCGCCCGAGGTCGACCAGGTGATGGCGGCGATCGTCGGCGCGGCCGGCCTGCTGCCGACGCTCGCCGCCGCGCGCGCCGGCAAGCGCGTGCTGCTGGCGAACAAGGAAGCGCTGGTGATGTCGGGTGCGCTGTTCATGGAGGCGGTGCGCACCCACGGTGCCACGCTGCTGCCGATCGACAGCGAGCACAACGCGGTCTTCCAGTGCCTGCCGTCGGCCGCGCGCTGCGGCGAGGCAGCGCAGGGGGTCACGCGCGTGCTGCTCACCGGTTCCGGTGGGCCGTTCCGCCAGACCCCGCTGGCGGAGCTCGCCGGGGTCAGCCCGGCGCAGGCCTGCGCGCACCCCAACTGGTCGATGGGGCCGAAGATCTCGGTCGATTCGGCGACGATGATGAACAAGGGCCTCGAAGTGATCGAGGCCGCGTGGCTGTTCGCGCTGCCGAGCGCACGCATCGACGTCGTGGTACACCCGCAGAGCGTGATCCACTCGATGGTCGAGTACGCCGATGGCTCGGTGCTGGCGCAGCTCGGTCATCCCGACATGCGCACCCCGATCGCCCATGCCCTCGCCTGGCCCGAGCGGATCGCCTCGGGGGTATCGGCGCTCGACTTCTGCCGGGTCGCCCGGCTCGATTTCCTCGCCCCCGACGTCGACCGCTTCCCCTGCCTGCGCCTCGCCTACGACGCGCTGGCGGCCGGCGGGACGGCGCCGGCGATCCTCAACGCCGCCAACGAGGTCGCGGTGGCGGCCTTCCTCGACGGTGCGATCCGCTTCACCGACATCGCGCGGACGATCGCCGGCGTGCTCGATCGACTGAACTGCACCCCCGCCGACGGCCTCGAAGCGGTGCTGGCCGCCGACGCGCGCGCGCGCGCAGCGGCGGCGACGGTCATCGCGGGTTTCTGACGGGGGCGCAATGGTGGGGGATTCCTTGTTTTCGCTGCTGGCACTGGTGGTCACGCTCGGCGTGCTGATCACCGTGCACGAGTTCGGTCACTTCTGGGTCGCGCGGCGCTGCGGGGTCAAGGTGCTGCGCTTCTCGGTGGGCTTCGGCTATCCGCTGTGGCGGCGCATCGGCGCCGACGACGTCGAGTACGTCATCGGGGCGATTCCGCTCGGCGGCTACGTGAAGATGCTGGACGAGCGCGAGAGCGTGGTGCCGCCGGCCGAGGCGCACCGCGCGTTCAACCGCGCGGGCGTGGGGCGGCGCATCGCCATCGTCGCCGCCGGGCCGGCGTTCAATTTCGCCTTCGCGATCCTGGCCTACGCCATTCTGTTCGCGACCGGTGTCAGCAGCGTGCGACCCCTGCTCGGCGACGTGGTGCCGGGGTCGGCGGCGGCGAGCGCGGGCTTTCGCAATGGTGACGAGATCCTGCGGATCGCGGAGCGGCCGGTGCGGACGCTGGAGGATGCGCTGCTCGCGCTGGTCGAGTTCGCCGACGGCGACAGCGTGCTGCCGGTGCAGGTGCGCGACGCCGACGGCCACGTGGCGACGCGGCGCCTGCTCGCCCCCGATCTCGGCGAGGCTGCCGACGGCCAGGTGCTGTCCCGCGTCGGCCTGGCACCGTACCGGCCGCCGCTGCTGCCGGTGATCGGCCAGTTGAAGCCCGGCGGGGCGGCCGAGGCGGCCGGGCTGCGCCCGGGCGACCGCGTGATCGGTGCCGACGACATCCGGTTCCGGGACTGGCAGGAATGGGCGGCCTACGTGCGGGCGCGCCCGGGCCAGGCGCTCGCGGTGCAGATCGAGCGCGACGGCGTGCCGCTGACCGTGGCGGTCACGCCGGCCACCGTGCCGGGCGCGCGCGGACCCGAGGGGCAGGTCGGCGCCTTTGTCCGGGTGCCGCCCGACCTCGCGGCGAACCTGCGCGTCGTGGTACGGTATGAGCCGTTCGATGCCGCCATCGCAGCCGTCGGCAAGACCTGGGACATGTCGGTTTTCACGCTGCGCATGCTCGGGCGCATGCTGGTCGGGCGGGCCTCGCTCGAGAACATCAGCGGGCCGCTGACCATCGCCCAGATGGCGGGGCAGTCCGCCTCGATCGGTGTCTCGGCCTTCCTGTCGTTTCTCGCCCTGGTGAGCGTGAGTCTCGGCGTGCTGAATCTGCTGCCGATTCCGGTGCTCGACGGCGGCCATCTCGCCTACTACCTGTTCGAGCTCGTGAAGGGCAGCCCGGTGTCCGAGGCGGTGCAGAACGTCGGGCAGCGCCTGGGGTTCGCGGTGCTGCTGCTGATGATGGGATTGGCTTTCTACAACGACTTGGCCCGCCTGTTCGGGTCGCCTTGAACCGTGCCGGGCGCGTACCGCCCGGCCCAGATGCTGACGATCCATGAACCCACTCCATAAGTACCTGTTGCTGTCGGCCTGCGTGGCCGTGCCGGCCTTGGTCCAGGCGGCGGATTTCGTCGTCCGCGACATCCGCGTGGAGGGGCTGCAACGCATTTCGGCCGGGACCGTGTTCAACTACCTGCCGGTCAGCGTCGGTTCCACCGTGCGCCAGGAGGACTTCCCGGAGCTGATCCGGGCCCTGTTCCGCACCGGCTTCTTCACCGACGTCTCGCTGGAGCGCGACGGCAACGTGCTGGTGGTCAACGTCGTCGAGCGTCCGGCGATCTCCGAGGTCACCATCAGCGGCAACAAGGACATCTCGACCGAGGACCTGCAGAAGTCGCTGAAGGCGATCGGCCTCTCCGAGGGGCGCGTGTTCGACCGCGCGCTGCTCGACAAGGTCGAGCAGGAGCTCAACCGCCAGTACTTCGCCCGCGGCAAGTACGCGGTGAAGATCGACACCCAGGTCAAGAACCTCGACCGCAACCGCGTCGCGCTCAACATCGACATCTCCGAGGGCCTGGCGGCGCGCATCAAGCAGATCAACATCGTCGGCAACCGCGCCTTCGACGAGGACGACCTGCTCGCGCTGTTCCAGAGCTCGACGACGGGCTGGCTGTCGCTGCTCACCAAGGACGACCAGTATTCGCGGCAGAAGCTCGGCGGCGACCTCGAGGCGCTGCGCAGCTTCTATCAGGACCAGGGCTACCTGAAGTTCGCGGTCGAATCGACGCAGGTGTCGATCACGCCCGACAAGAAGGACATCTACATCACGGTGAACATCACCGAGGGCGAGCGCTACACGATCAAGAGCATCGCGCTGTCGGGCGAACTGCTGGTGCCGCGGCCCGAGCTCGAAGCCCTGATCACGCTGAAGCCCGGCGACGAGTTCTCGCGCAGCGCGTTGAACGCCACCACCAAGGCGATCACCGACCGCATCGGCGACGAGGGCTACGCCTTCGCCAACGTCAACGTGGTGCCGCAGATCGACGAGACCACCAAGCAGGTCGCCGTCAACCTCATCGTCGACCCGGGCAAGCGCGTGTACGTGCGCCGCATCAACTTCAAGGGCAACGTCAAGACGCAGGACGACGTGCTGCGCCGCGAGATGCGGCAGACCGAAGGCTCGTGGTTCTCGACGCGCGACGTCACGCGCTCCAAGGAGCGCCTGGAGCGGCTGAGCTTCGTGCAGGAGGCCACGGTCGAGACCCCCGCGGTGCCGGGCTCCGGCGACCAGGTCGACGTGAACTTCGGCATCACCGAGCGCCCCGCGGGGAGCCTGAGCTTCGGCATCGGCTACGGCCAGGACGCCGGCGTGCTGCTCAACGCGAGCGTCACGCAGAACAACTTCATGGGCACCGGCAACCAGGTGTCGGCGACCTTCAACAACAGCCAGATCAACACGATCTACAGCTTCTCCTTCATCGATCCGTACTTCACCGCGGACGGCGTCAGCGCGGGCATCCGCGGCGCCTACCGCGAGACCGACGCGACCGAAGCCAACCTGGCGAACTACCTGACCAACGAGTACTCGGTGCTCGGCACCCTGGGCTTCCCGCTCAACGAGACCGACTTCATCAACGTCAACTTCGGCTGGTCCGGGATCAAGATCAAGACCAACGGCAGCGAGACGCCGATCGAGATCTACGACTACATCGCGCAAAACGGCGACAAGAACGAAGGCCCGCGCGTCGAGGTCAGCTGGGCACGCGACTCGCGCAATCGCACCGTCTTCGCCGATCAGGGCTCCTACAACCGGGTGGGCCTGGAGAGCCAGCTGCCCGGGAGCGACCAGCCCTGGTACAAGCTCACCTATCGCAACAGCACCTATTTCCCGCTGACGAAGTCGCTGACGCTGCTTGGGCATTTCGACCTCGGTTACGGCGACGGCATGGGCAGCGCCGACGGCCTGCCGTTCTACGAAAACTTCTACGCCGGCGGCCTGCGTACCGTGCGCGGCTACAAGACCAACACCCTCGGCCCGAAGTGGTCCAACGACGATCCGCGCGGCGGCGCGCTGCGCACCGCCGGCGGGATCGAGGTGCTGTTCCCGGTCCCGTTCATCAAGGATCCGAAGAACGTGCGCCTGTCGGCCTTCGTCGATGCGGGCAACGTCTACGAGGACTACAACAGCTTCGACGCCAGCGAACTGCGTTACTCGGCGGGCCTGTCGGTGCAGTGGATCACCCCGCTCGGGCCGCTGGTGATGAGCCTTGCGCAGCCGCTGAACAAGAAGGACGGCGACAAGTCGCAGCCGTTCCAGTTCACCTTCGGCGTGCCGTTCTGAGCGCTGCGCGCGCCCGCCACGTGCGGAGGTGGCGGGTTTCCGTCGCCTGTATAGACTTGACGCGTGCTTGATCCCCGGGGGACCCCGACCTTGAAGCGCTTGCATCTGGCCGTCGCGCTGCTCATCGGTGCCTGGTTCGCCGGACCGGGTGTCGTCGCTGCCGCCGAACTGAAGATCGGTTTCGTCAATGCGGCCAAACTGCTGAAGAACGCCCCGCAGGCCGAGTCGGCGCTGAACCGGCTGGAGCGGGAGTTCTCGCCGCGCGACAAGGCGCTGGTCGACGCCCAGCGCGCGCTGCGGCGACTCGAGGACAAGATCGCCAAGGACGGGGCGGCGATGGGCGATGCCGAACGGCGTAACCTCGAACGCGACATCATCGCGCAGCGGCGCGAACTCAAGCGCGCGCAGGATGAGTTCCGCGAGGACTTCAACATCCGCCGCAACGAGGAGATGGGCAAGCTGCACAAGCAGATCCAGGACGCGATCACGGAACTCGCGGTCGAGGACGGCTACGACCTGATCATCAACGACGGGGCGGTGATCTACGCGAGCAATCAGGTCGACATCACCGATCGCGTGCTGCGCCGCCTCACCGCCGGCAAGGGCAACAGTCCATGAGCGGGCGCCGGGGCCGTGTCAGCTACACGCTGGGTGACCTGGCCGCTGCGCACGCGGGCGTGCGCCTGCACGGTGACCCGACGCTCGTCGTCACCGGCGTCGGCACCCTGCAGGGCGCGCGCGCCGGTGAACTGAGCTTCCTCGCCAACCCGCTCTACCGGCGCTACCTCGCCACGACGCGTGCCTCGGCGGTGATCATCGCCGCGGCCGATCTCGAGCACTGCCCGGTGCCGGCGCTGGTTGCCGACAACCCGCATCTCGCCTACGCACGCATCGCCGCGCTGTTCGATGCCGCCCCCGATGCCACCGGCCAGTGCGGCGTGCACGCGCGCGCCTGGGTGAGCCCCGACGCGCAGGTCGCTGCCGATGCCTGGATCGGGCCGCAGGCGGTGGTCGAGGCCGGTGCCGAGATCGGCGCGCGGGTGTTCGTCGGGCCGGGGTGCGTGGTCGGGGCGGGGGCGGTGCTCGGCGCCGATACGCGCCTGGTCGCCAACGTCACCGTCTGCCACGGCGTGCGCATCGGTGAACGGGTGCTGATCCATCCCGGGGCGGTCATCGGCAGCGACGGTTTCGGCCTCGCCAACGATCGTGGCCGCTGGATCAAGGTGCCGCAGCTCGGCAGCGTGGTGATCGGCGACGACGTCGAGATCGGCGCCAATACCGCGATCGACCGCGGCGCGCTCGAAGACACGGTGCTCGAGGACGGCGTCAAACTCGACAACCTGATCCAGATCGCCCACAACGTGCGGGTCGGCGCGCATACGGCGATGGCCGGCTGCGTGGGGATCGCCGGCAGCGTCCAGATCGGTCGCTACTGCACGCTGGCGGGCGGGGTGGGCATCGCCGGCCACCTGCAGCTCGGTGACCACGTCCACGTCACCGGCATGTCGCTGGTGACCAAATCCCTGCCGGAAGCGGGCGTGTACTCGTCGGGGCTGCCCGTCGAGCCCGGCCGGTTGTGGAACAAGGTGAGCGCGCGCCTGCGGCGCCTCGACGAACTCTTCCGCAGGGTCGCGTCGCTCGAGAAGCGACTCCCTGCGGATTCCGAAAAGTCCTAGAGGAAAAAGAACTTGGAAGCGATGGACATCTCGCAGGTGCTGAAGTACCTGCCGCACCGCTATCCCTTCCTGCTGATCGACCGCGTGCTTGCCTGCGAGCCCGGGGTGTCGCTCACGGGCCTGAAGAACGTCACCTTCAACGAGCCGTTCTTCCTCGGGCATTTCCCGCAGCGGCCGGTGATGCCGGGCGTGATGATCCTCGAGGCGCTCGCCCAGGCCACCGGCATCCTCGCCTTCCTGTCCTCGGGCGAGATGCCCGAGGAAGGCTCCACCTACTACTTCGTCGGCATCGACCGTGCGCGCTTCAAGCAGCCGGTGGGGCCGGGGGATCAGCTGCTGCTCGAAGTGAAGCTGCTGCGGACCAAGCGCGGCATCTGGATGTTCGGCGCCGAGGCGCTGGTCGACGGCAAGGTCGTGTGCTCGGCCGAGTTGATGTCCACCAAACGGGAGCACGGCCTGTGATCGATGCGCGTGCGATCGTCGATCCCGCCGCCCGGCTGGCACCTTCGGTGCGCGTCGGCGCGTACAGCATCATCGGCCCCGATGTCGAGATCGACGAAGGGACGGTGATCGGGCCGCATGTGGTGATCAAGGGCCCGACCCGGATCGGGCGCGACAACCGCATCTTCCAGTTCGCCTCGGTCGGCGACGACCCGCAGGACAAGAAGTACGCGGGCGAGCCGACGCGGCTCGAGATCGGTGACCGCAACACCATCCGCGAGTACGTCACCATCAACCGCGGCACGGTGCAGGACCAGAGCGTCACCCGGCTCGGCGACGACAACTGGATCATGGCCTACGTGCACGTCGCCCACGACTGCGTCATCGGCAGCCGCACCGTGTTCGCCAACAACGCCTCGCTGGCCGGGCACGTGCACATCGGCGACGACGTCATCCTCGGCGGCTTCACGCTGGTGCACCAGTTCTGCCGCATCGGCGAGCACGCCTTCTGCGGCTTCTCCACCGGCGTGCAGCGCGACGTGCCGCCCTACGTCACGGTGGCCGGCTACCGCGCCGAGCCGCACGGCATCAATGCCGAGGGGCTGCGCCGTCGCGGGTTTTCCGCCGAGGAGATCGTCGCGATCAAGCGCGCCTACCGCGCCGTGTACCGGGCCGGGCTGAAACTGGAAGACGCGATCGCCGAACTGCGCACGATCGCGCAGGACTGGCCCCGCGTCAGCGTGTTCGCCGACTTCGTCGAAAGCTCGACCCGCGGCATCGTCCGCTAGGCCGGGGGCGCGATGCGCATCGCCCTCGTCGCCGGCGAACTGTCCGGCGATCTGCTCGGCGCCGGCCTGATCCGGGCGCTGCGCCGGCGTTACCCGCAGGCCGTGTTCGAGGGCATCGCCGGCCCCGGCATGCTCGCCGCCGGCTGCAGCGGGCTGTTTCCGCTGGAACGGCTGTCGGTGATGGGGCTGGTCGAGGTGCTCCGCCACCTGCCCGAGCTGCTGCGCATCCGCCGCGCGCTGCTCGCGCGCTGGCGCGCCGATCCGCCCGACGTCTTCATCGGCATCGACGCGCCCGACTTCAACCTGCCGCTCGCCCGCCGGCTGCGCGCCGGCGGCGTGCGCACCGCCCACTACGTGAGCCCCTCGGTGTGGGCCTGGCGGCAGGGGCGGGTGCGGGGGATCGCGCGCAGCGTCGACCTGATGCTGGCGCTGTTCCCGTTCGAGGAGCGCTTCTACCGCGATCACGCGGTGCCGGTGGCCTGCGTCGGCCACCCGCTCGCCGACGAGATCCCGCTCGTCAGCGACCGCGCCGCCGCGCGGGCGGCGCTGGCAGTCACCGCCGCCGGACCGGTGCTCGCGGTGCTGCCCGGCAGCCGGCACGGCGAGGTCGGCCGCCTCGGTCCCGACTTCATCGCGGCGGCGCAGGGGCTCGCCGAACGCCACCCGGGTCTGCAGGTGCTGCTGCCGTGTGCGACTCCGGCCTTGCGCGCGCAACTCGAAGCGCAGTTGCGCGCGGCGCAGGCACAGTCCCTGGTCCGCCTCGTCGACGGCCGCGCGCGCGAGGTGCTCGCCGCCGCCGACCTCGCGCTGGTGGCCTCGGGCACCGCCACGCTCGAAGCGATGCTGGTGGGGCGGCCGCTGGTGATGGCCTACCGCATCGCCCCGCTGACCTACGCGATCGCCCGGCGGCTGATGAAGATCGACCGCTTCGCGCTGCCGAACCTGCTCGCCGGGCGCGACCTGGTGCCCGAGTTCATCCAGGACGCCGCCACCCCCGCGGCGCTGTGCGCCGCGCTCGACGCCTGGCTCACCGAGCCCGCGCGGGCGCAGGCGGTGTGCGCCGAGTTCGCGCGCCTGCACGCCGAGCTGCGCCGCGATGCCAGTGAGGCCGCGGCGACGGCGCTCGGCGCGCTGCTCGGGCCGCCGGCCGCCGCCGTCCCCGTCACTCGCTGAGGCGTTCCAGTTCCTCCTGCAGTTCCAGCCAGCGCTCCTCCTGCGTCGCCAGCCCTTTCGCCACCTCGGCCTGCTCGGCGAGCAGCGCCTTGAGCGCGGCCTTGTTGGCTTCGGCGTAGGCGGCGGGGTCGGCGAGCGCCGTCTCGATGCGCGTGCGGGCGGCGTTCAGTGTGTCGAGCGCGCGCTCGATCGTCGCCAGCTCGCGCTCCAGCGGACGCCGGCGTGCGGCCAGGCGGTTGCGCGCCTCGGCCTCCAGGCGCTTCTGCTCCTTGCGCACGGCGGCGGAGTGCTCGGCCGGCGCGCGTTCGGCGTCGTCGCGGCGCGCGGCGGCGCGGGCGCGCTCGGCGAGCCAGTCGCGGTAGTCGTCGAGGTCGCCGTCGAACGGCCTCGCGCGGCCTTCGCCGACGATCAGGAAGGCGTCGGTGCAGGTGCGCAGCAGGTGGCGGTCGTGCGAGACCACGATCAGCGCCCCCTCGAAGTCCTGCAGTGCCAGCGTCAGCGCGTGGCGCATCTCGAGGTCGAGGTGGTTGGTGGGCTCGTCGAGCAGCAGCAGGTTGGGGCGCTGCCAGACCAGGATGGCGAGCGCGAGGCGCGCCTTCTCGCCACCGGAGAAGGGGGCGACCGGCTCCAGCGCGCGGTCGCCACGGAAGTCGAAGCCGCCGAGGAAGTCGCGGATGTCCTGCTCCGACACGCTGGGCGACAGCGCCTGGATGTGCTGCACCGCGCTGCGCTCGGGGCGCAGGGCTTCCATCTGGTGCTGCGCGAAGTAGCCGATGGCGAGCCCCTGGCCTTCGCGGCGCTGCCCGGCGAGCGGGGCGAGCTGCCCGGCGAGCAGCTTGATCAGCGTCGATTTGCCGGCGCCGTTGGGGCCGAGCAGGCCGAGCCGCGTGCCCGGCTGGATGTCGAGCGTCAGGCGTTCGAGCAGCGGCGTGGCGCCGTAGCCGACGGCGCAGCCGTCGAGGCTCAGCAGCGGGTGCGGCAGGCTCGCCGGCGCGCGGAAGGCGAAGCCGAACGGCGAGTCGACGTGCGCGGCGGCGATCAGCTCCATGCGTCCGAGCGCCTTGATGCGGCTCTGCGCCTGGCGCGCCTTGGTCGCCTTGGCGCGGAAGCGCGCGATGTAGCTCTCGAGGTGGGCGATCTCGCGCTGCTGCTTCTCGTGCGCGGCCTGCTGCTGCGCCAGGCGCTCGGCGCGCTGGCGCTCGAAGGCTTCGTAGTTGCCGCTGTAGAGCGTGATGCCCTGCTGTTCGATGTGGGCGATGGCGCCGACGACGTTGTCGAGGAAGTCGCGGTCGTGCGAGACCAGCAGCAGCGTGCCGGGGTAGCCGGCGAGCCAGCCTTCGAGCCAGATCACGGCGTCGAGGTCGAGGTGGTTGGTGGGCTCGTCGAGCAGCAGCAGGTCGGAGCGGCACATCAGCGCGCGCGCGAGGTTGAGGCGCATGCGCCAGCCGCCCGAGAACTCCGCCACCGGGCGGTCGAGCTGCGCGGTGGTGAAGCCGAGCCCGGCCAGCAGCTGCGCGGCGCGCGCGCGCGCGGTCCAGCCGCCGATGGCCTCGAAGCGGGCGTGCAGTTCGGCGAGGCGCAGGCCGTCGTGCGCGGCCTCGGCCGCCGCCAGCGCCGCCTCGACCTCGCGCAGCTCGACGTCGCCGTCGAGCGCGTAGTCGAGCGCGGCGCGCGCGACGGCCGGCGTTTCCTGGGCGACGTGCGCCACCACCCACTTCGCCGGCAGCTCCAGGTCGCCGGCGTCGGCGTGCAGCTCGCCGCGCAGCAGCGCGAACAGCGACGACTTGCCGCTGCCGTTGGCACCGGTCAGGCCGATCTTCTGGCCGGGGAAGATCGTCAGCGTGACGTTCTCGAACAGCGCGCGCGTGCCGCGGCGCAGGGTCAGGTTCTTGAGTGCGAGCATGGTGGTGCGAGTCTATCAGGCGCGGGCGGCGGGCACGTCCGGTGGGCATCGGGCGGCGTGCGCCGGGGCGGTCGCGGCGCTGCCGCCCACCGCCATGCCGGCGCACTGGTCTACGCTTGCCGTCATCGGTCCGCAACCTTCCGGTAACTGCTGCGATGACGCCCGATCATGCCGCCCTGATGTCCGCCCTGTTCGAACTCGAGGCCGAATTGCGACGCCTGGCGCTCTGGGAGGACGAGCCGCCCGCGGCGGAGCGGCTCGCGAGCCGGCTGCCGTTCTGCCACGACACGCTCGAATTCCACCAGTGGCTGCAGTGGGTGTTCGTGCCGCGGCTCGGCGAGTTGCTCGGCTCCGGCGCCGAACTGCCGCACGCGAGCGGCATCGCGCCGCTGGCCGAGATGACCTTCGCCGAGTGCCAGGTGGAGGCCGAGGAACTGGTGGCGATCCTCGGCCGCATCGACGCCCTGCTCAACGCGAGCGCGCCGCGCATCAACTAGGCCCGCGGCGGACTTGAGTTTTCGGGCCCGCGCCGTACCCTAGCGCACCCCATCGCCCACGCGGCCACCCCGGCCGCCGCCCGACACCACCATGGCGCGCCCGCACAAGAAGCCCCGAGTCCCCGAAGGCGTGTTCAGCGCCCGTATCGACGACCTCGCGCACGACGGCCGCGGCGTCGCCCGCTGCGACGGCAAGGCCGTGTTCATCGAGGGCGCGCTGCCCGGTGAGCAGGTCGAGTTCCGTTACACCGCGCGCCGTTCGAGCCTCGACGAGGGCGTCGTCACCGCCGTGCTCGACGCCTCGCCCGACCGCGTCGAGCCGCGTTGCGCGCACTTCGGCCTGTGCGGCGGCTGCAGCCTGCAGCACCTTGCCGCAGAGCGGCAGATCGCCTTCAAGCAGGCGCAGCTGCTGGACAACCTGGCGCGCATCGGCAAGGTCGCGCCGGCCGAGGTGCTCGCGCCGCTGACCGGCCCGCACTGGGGCTACCGGCAGAAGGCACGCCTGGGCGTCAAGGACGTGGCGAAGAAGGGGCGGGTGCTGGTCGGCTTCCGCGAGAAGCATTCGCCCTACCTCGCCGAGCTCACGCGCTGCGAGGTGCTGCACCCGCGTGTCGGCGGCCTGCTGCTCGCGCTCTCCGAGCTGGTCGGCAGCCTGAGCATCCGGGCCCGCGTGCCGCAGATCGAGGTGGCGGTGGGCGATGACGCCGTGGCGCTGTGCTTTCGCGTGATGGACCCGCCGAGCGACGCCGATCGCGAGCGCCTGGTGGCCTTCGCGCAGGCGCACGCGGTGCAGGTGCTGCTGCAGCCGGGCGGCCCGGAGTCGACCGTGGCGCTGTGGCCGGACACCGAGGCGCTCAGCTACCGCCTGCCCGACTTCGGGCTCGAACTCGCCTTTCGGCCCTTCCACTTCACCCAGGTCAACGGCGCGATCAACCGCAGCATGGTGGCGCGCGCCATCGAGCTGCTCGACGTCGGGCCCGCCCACGCGGTGCTCGATCTGTTCTGCGGGCTCGGCAACTTCACCCTCGCGCTGGCCCGGCGCGCCGGGCGGGTGGTCGGCGTCGAGGGCGAGGCGAGCCTGGTCGACTGGGCGCGCGGCAACGCCGTGCGCAACGGCATCGGCAACGCCGAGTTCCACGTCGCCGACCTGACCGCCGACATCCTCGGCCAGGCGTGGCGGCGCGGCGAGTACGACCGCATCCTGCTCGACCCGCCGCGCTCCGGGGCGCTGGAGATGATGCCGCACGTCGCTGCGCTCGGTGCCCGGCGCGTCGTCTACGTGTCGTGCCACCCGGCCACGCTGGCGCGCGACGCCGGCGAACTGGTGCACACCTACGGCTTCCGCCTGCTCGCCGCCGGGGTCATGGACATGTTCCCGCACACGGCGCACGTGGAGTCGATCGCGCTGTTCGAGCGCGGCTGACGGGGGCGGCGGTGGACGGGGTCACGGCGGCGGGGAGCGTGCTCGGCGCGATGATCACGCCGGCGGTGCTGATCTCGGCCGCCGGCACCCTGGTGCTGTCGACGTCGAACCGCCTGAACCGGGTGGTCGACCGCGTGCGCGGGCTGGTGCGCGAGGCCGAGCAGACGCCGCCGGGCGAGGTCGGTGCCGGCCGCGCCGCGCTGATCGAGAGCCAGCTCGACCTGTTCGGCCGGCGCGTCGGCCTGCTGCGGGCGGCGATGACCGCGTTCTACCTCGCCATCGGCCTGCTGGTGGCCACCAGCATCGGCGTCGGCCTGGTGACGCTGTTCGCGTGGAGCCACGGCGGGGTGGTCGCGCTCGGCGGCCTGTGCGGCGCCGGTGCGCTGTTCTATGGCAGCCTGCTCCTGGTGCGCGAGGCGCGCCTCGCGGTCGCGGCGACGATGCAGGAGCTGCGCTACGCGCGCGAGCTCGTCGCCGCGCGCTTCCACCCGCCGGCGTGAGCCCCGCCTAGCAGCGGAAGCGGTGCACCAGGTTCTCGAGCGTCGCCGCGAGCTGGGCCAGCCCGTCGGCCGCGGCGCTCAGTTCGCGCACCGCCTCCGAGGTCGACTGCGCGCGCGCGGCCACGCCGCCGATGCCCTGCGCGATCTCCTGGCTGTTCTGGGCGGCGCCGGCGACGTTGTGGGTGATCTCGGCGGTCACCGCGGTCTGCTGTTCCACCGCGGCGGCGACCGTGGCCTGGATGTCGTTGACTTGGTTGATGATCGCGTCGATGCGCCCGATCGCCTCCACGGCCCGCTGGCTGTCGCTCTGGATGCCCTGGATGCGCGCGCTGATGTCGTCGGTGGCGCGCGCGGTCTCCTTGGCGAGCTCCTTGACCTCGTTGGCCACCACGGCGAAGCCCTTGCCGGCCTCGCCGGCGCGCGCCGCCTCGATGGTGGCGTTGAGCGCCAGCAGGTTGGTCTGCTCGGCGATCGAGTTGATCACCTTGACCACGTCGCCGATCTCGGCGCTGCTGGTGCCGAGCCCGCGCACCGTGGCGTTGGTGGACTCGGCGATCTGCACCGCGCTGCGCGCGATGGTCGAGGCCTGCGCGGTGTTGCGGGCGATCTCGCGCACGCTGGCGCTCATCTGCTCGACGGCGGCGGCGGCGGTCTCGATGCGCGCGCTGGCCGTCGCCGCCGCCTGCGCGACGTGCTGCGCGTCGACCGAGGTGGCCTGGGCGTTGCTGCCCATCTGGCGGCTGGTGTCCTGGGTCTGCGCGGCGGCGGCGGCGAGCGTCTGCGCGGTGGCGGCGATCTCGCGGATGCTCATGCGCAGGTCGCCGAGCAGGCGCTGCAGGCCCTCGGCCATCGCCGCCATCGCCCCTTCGCCGTCGACGCGCGCCTCGTGGGTGAGGTCGCCGGAGGCCGCGGCGCGCACCACCTTGAGCAGCGCCTCCACCTGCTCGCGCAGCACCCGCGCCTGTGCCTGCTCGCGCTCGGCGGCCTCGCGCGCCAGCGTCTCGTTGCGCAGCTGCTCGGTGATGATGTCGAAGTAGTAGGCGGTGCCGAGGCGCGTGCCGTCGGCGCGGACGTCCACGCAGAACATGCGCAGCGCCTCGCCGCCGAGGTGCACGAGCTGGCCGTGGCCGATCTTGCCGGCGGCGAAGGAGGCCTCCATCGCCGCGCGGTCGACCCCGAGCAGCGCGGCATCGGCGCCTTCGAGGGCGTCGGCCGCCACGCCCAGCGCCGGGCCGGCCTGCGCCAGCAGCCGCCGTGCGCTCGGGTTGACGTAGCGCAGCCGCCCCCCGGTATCCGCGAACAGCATGCCGCGCGGCGAGCTTTCGATCATCTGGCGGATGCGGTCGAGCTCCTGGCGCTGCGCGGCGACGCGGTCCCAGTCGACGTGGTCGGCGGCCACCGCGCGGTGCACGTCGTCGATCATGCGGTCGAGTGCCACCGCCATGCGCCCGAGTTCGTCGTGCGTCTGCACGCGCAGGCGCGTGGTGAGGTCGCCGCCGGCGATCCCCTCCAGCACCTGCAGGGCGCGGGACAGCGGGCGCAGGATGCTCGCCCGCACCATCACCGCGAAGCTCGCGCCGACCAGCGCGATGATGAGCGTGATGCCGAAGCCGACCTTGAGCATGCCGTCGAGCTTGCGCGCCGAGTACGCGGTGAACAGGGTCACCGCGTCGTTGGCGACGGTGTGCACCTGCTGGCCGCGTTCGAGCATCTCGCGCAGCCGCGCGCTGCGCTGCGGGTCGCCCGGCGGCAGCGCCAGGAAGGCGTCGGCCGTGCGGTTGAAGTCGGCGATGAGCTGCGCATTCTGCGACAGCTTGGCGCGCAGCTCGTCGGTGGGTGCCGGCGGGATCTGCACGGTGCGTCCGCTGGCCAGGTCGATCACCGCCTCGCCGCCGTCGGCGAGGGCGGCGAGGGTGTCTTCGAGCGCCTTGCGGGTCGGTCGGTAGTCGGCCTGCTGGCCCTGCGCGAGCAGCAGGATCTCCTTCATCTGACGCTGGTTCAGCATGCGCTGGCGCCCGGCGAGGTCGACCAGCAGCGCGTCGGACTCCTGCGCGCGCACCGCGAACAGCGTGTAGCCGAGGATGCCCACCAGCACCAGCGTGGACAGCAGCGGCGTCATCGCGAGCTTGAAGCCGATGCTCATGCGGGACAGCAGGGGAAGGTTGAAGCTCACGTCGGCAGGCTCCTGGGGCAAGCGGTCCGGACGCGCACGGCGCGTCGGGGTGAAGATAGATGAGCGCGCGCCGCGCCGGCGGCCTAGGTGGGGTGCGAGGGGCGGAACACCAGCCATTTGGAACTGGCGAAGTTGATCACCATGCCGGCGAGCGAGCCCGCCGCCACGGCCAGGGCCGGCCACGCGCGCACCAGCTCCAGGTACGCGTAGCACAGCGCCGATACCGCGTAGTTGACCGCGCCGCCGGCCAGCATCAGCGTCACGTAGTGCGCCCACTCGTGCAGCAGCGGGCGCCCGCTGGCGACGCGGAAGGTATAGCGGCGGTTGAACGCCCAGGTGGCGCTCGCCGCGGCCAGGAAGGACACCGCGCGCCCGGCGTAGAAACCCGTGCCGAGCCACAGCGCCAGTTGCAGCACCGCGATGTCGACGACGAGCCCGAACACGCCGCCGACCGCGAAGCGCAGCATCTGCCGGCCGAGCGTCATGGCGCCGGCTCGCGGGTGGCGGGGATCGCCAGGTAGGCCAGGCGCTTCATCTCCTGGCGCCCGCGGGTGACGGTGTCGAGGATGACGCCGCAGGCGGCGCTGAGGAAGGCGACGATCATCATGCCGGTGGCGAGGATCGCGGTGGGGAAGCGCGGCACCAGGCCGGTTTCCAGCCAGGTGATCACCAGCGGCACGGCGAGCAGCACCGCGAGCAGCGCGAGCGCCGCGCCGGCGAGCCCGAAGAAGCCGAGCGGGCGCTCGGTCTTGGCGAGCTTGAGGATGGTGCGCAGGATGCGCCAGCCGTCGCGCCAGGTGCTGAGCTTGCTCACCGAGCCCTCCGGGCGGGCCAGGTACGGCGTGAGCACCTCGGCGATCGGCATGCGCAGCTCGAGCGCGTGCACGGTCAGCTCGGTCTCGGTTTCGAAGCCCTCGGCGAGCGCCGGGAAGCTCTTCACGTAGCGGCGCGAGAACACCCGGTAGCCGGACAGGATGTCGGTGAACACGCGCCCGAAGATGCCTGCCACGCAGCCGGTCAGCAGGCGGTTGCCGAAGCGGTGGCCGCGACGGTAGGCGGCCTGCTCGACGCTCTCGCGGCAGCCGACGAGCATGTCGAGCTCCTCGGCCAGCAGCCGCGCGACCATCCCCGGCGCGCTGGGCGCGTGGTAGGTGGCATCGCCGTCGACCAGCACGTACACGTCGGCCTCGACGTCGGCGAACATGCGCCGCACCACGTTGCCCTTGCCCTGCCGGTGCACGTGACGCACCACGGCGCCGGCCGCGCGGGCCACCGCCACGGTGTCGTCGGTGGAGTTGTTGTCGTAGACATAGACGGTGGCGCCGGGCAGCGCGGCCTGGAAGTCACGTACCACGGTGCCGATCGCGACGGCCTCGTTGAAGCACGGCACCAGCACGGCGACACGGTGGTGCGGGAACAGGGGGGCGGTCATCGACCGGTCTCCGTGGCGGGATCGTCGGGGCGGTGCACGGGGCACAGGGCGTAGGCGCCGGCACCGATGTTGGCCGTCAGCGGGCGGCAGCCCGCGGCGTCGAGCGCGAGCCCGTACTCGGCGAGCTTCTTCAGCATCTCGTGGCGCTCGGTCTCGATGAACAGCGCGCCGAGCGGCCCGCGCTGCGCCGCCACCAGGCGGCGCATCAGCGGGTTGAAGGCGACGGCGTCCTCGCCGGGGTGGGTGAAGGTCGAGTCGATGCGCAGGAAGCGCCAGTCGCGCGGCAGCGCCGGCAGCAGGAAGGACAGCGGCTCGTGCCCGGCGAGCAGCACCACGGCGCCGGTACCGAGCGGCAGCGGCGCCGGCAGCCGCACCTCGATCGCGTGCGCGGCGAAGGGTTCGCGCAGCCAGTCCGGCGGGCGCGTGGTCGCGAGCAGCGCGGCGAGCAGCGCGGTGCTCGCCAGCGCCCAGGCGCGGCCGCGACCGAGCAGCAGGCCGAGCGCGGCCACCAGCAGGGTCGGTGCCAGCATCTCCAGCGGCAGCAGGTAGCGGTAGATGCGGAACAGCGCGAGCCACAGCGCATAGGCGATCGCCAGCGCCAGCGCGAGCCAGACCAGCGGCCGGACCCGCACCGGCGGCGTCGGGCGCCGCCGCCAGGCGAAGACGCCGAAGGCGAGCGGCAGCAGCAGGTAGAGCGCGAGCAGGCGGTGGTCGGTGAACGTCGCCTCGGCGGCGAGGCGCGGGTCCAGCGTGAAGCGCAGCGGAAAGCCCAGCGCTTCGAAGAGGCCCGGCTCGCCCGGCAGGAAGCCCGGATCGCGGTAGCTCTGCGCCAGCGCCCAGGGTGAGCGGAACACGTGATTGTAGAACGGGAACAGCGGGTTGCCGTAGGCGTGCCAGAGCCTCAGCAGCCACCAGCCGCCGCCGGCGGCGGCGCCGGCGAGCACCCCGGTGGTGCCGGCGAGGCCGAGCAGCAGGCGCCGCCCCGGGCGCGCCGGCACCGTCAGCAGCAGCGCGAGGCCCGCGCCCAGCACGAACAGCACCTGCGTCTGCTTGAGCGCGAAGGCGAGCCCCAGCAGCCCGCCGGCGGCGAGCGTGCGCACGAGGCCGCGCGGCCCGGCGGCGAGATCGCCCCAGCCCGCCGCGAGCAGCGCCAGCGCGCCGAGGATGCCGAGCGAGATGACGTTGTCGTGGAAGGTGGTGCCGAGTTCGGACAGCGCGATCGCACCGCCGAGGCCGGCCGCGGCGAGTGCCAGCGCGAGCGCGTCGCGCCGCGGCAGTTCGGCGGCGAGCAGCGCGCGCGCGATCACGAACAGCGGCACCGCGTTCAGGCCCTGCACGCAGCCGAGCACGAAGGCCACGCCGCGCCCCGGCAGCACCTCGGTCAGCGCGTAGTAGGCCACGTCGAGCGCCGGGTTGAAGAAGCTCGGCAGCTGCGCCACCAGCAGGTCGTGGCCGAAGCGCCCGGCGGGCAGCGCGTAACCGTTGTAGTAGTGGTAGTTGCGCAGATCCCAGCTCGCGTCCTGGCCGAAGGCGAGGGCGAGCAGGCCGCAGCCGGCGGCGAGCAGGGCGAGGCCGGCCCCGACCCAGCGGGCCGGCCGGTCCGCCGCCGGCGGCGTCATGCCGGGTGCACCGGGCGCCGCTCGGCCCACAGCGGCAGCGCCAGCGCGAGCAGCGTCGCCACCCAGCCGAGCAGCTCGCGGTTGGCGACGAGGTAGGCCGCGAGCAGCGGCAGGCGCTCGCCGAGGCCCGGGTGGGCCTGGACGAAGTCCTCGCCGTGGGCGAGCGCCCAGCCTTCGCCGGCGAGCACGGCGACGGCGGCGAGCAGCAGCAGCCACGGCAGCCAGCACGCCGGGCGCCGGCGCAGCGGGTCGAGCGCCAGCGCCTCGCGCCACGGCCGCCCCTGCGCGCTGCGGCGCACCGCGGCGAGCGCGAGCGCGCCGAGCAGCGCCGGCAGCAGGTCGGGCGTGGCGATGTCCAGGTAGCGCCCGGCATAGGCGAACAGCGCACTGAAGCCGAGCGCGCCGGCGCAGCAGAGCGCGTAGCCGACGCGGGCATGGCCGTCGTAGCGCCCGCTGGCGCGGCCGGCGAGGGCGTCGCGCAGGCAGGCGACGCTGAGCGCGACGGCGAGCAGCACGCCGAACCCGCGCACCCAGGCCCAGCCGCGGGCGAGCGGCGCGGCGCTGTCGGCGAGCGCGCGGTAGGCGCGGCCGACGGTGTCGGGCGCGAGCCAGCCGAGGTCGGCGCCGAGGAACAGGAGTTTCTGCGCCCCCCAGGTCAGCGAGGTCGGGGCGACGACGAGTCGCCAGGCGCCGTAGGCCGCTTCCACGGCACCGGCGGCGA
Source organism: Plasticicumulans lactativorans (assembly GCF_004341245.1). GTDB lineage: Bacteria > Pseudomonadota > Gammaproteobacteria > Competibacterales > Competibacteraceae > Plasticicumulans_A > Plasticicumulans_A lactativorans. The sequence goes on from NZ_SLWY01000001.1 coordinate 141,848, forward strand.
GCACCTGGCAGGCGATCGCCGCCACCACCGCCGCGGCGGCGCTGCGCGCCGCCGGCAGCACCAGCAGCGCCAGCACGAGCCCCAGCGCCAGCGCGCCCAGCGCCCGTGCGCGGGCGTGCGCGAAGGGCTCGACCGGGCCGGCGGCGGTGAATTTCTGCACGCGGTCGATATCGAACAGCCCCCAGCGCGCGCCCACGGTGCCTTCGAGCTGGGCCTTCCACGGCTGGTCGTAGGCTTCGACGACGTTGTAGTCGAAGCCGTGCGCGGCGGCCAGGCCCGGCAGCGCGCGCACGAAGCGCGCCGCCTCCGGCAGGCTGGCGGTCGCCGGCCCGCGGTTGCGGCCCTCGCTCGGCCAGCCGATCTCGCCGATCAGGATCGGCTTGCCGGGAAACGCCGCGCGAATGCGCGCGAGGATCTCCAGCGTGTGCGTCTCGGCGTCGGCGACCGCCGCGGGCTCGTCCTCCCAGTACGGCAGGATGTGGATGGTGATGAAGTCCACGTGCTCGGCGAGCTGCGGGTTCTTCAGCCAGAAGGCCCAGACGTCGGCGTAGGACACCGGCTGGCGCACCGCCGCGCGCACCTGGTCGAGCGCCGCGATCAGCGTCTCGACCGGCAGGTCGCGGCGCAGCAGCACCTCGTTGCCGACGATCACCCGCTCGATCGCCTGCGGGTAGCGGTTCGCCGCGTTGATCAGCGCCTGCAGTTCGGCGGCGTTGATCGCCGGATCGCGCCCGAGCCAGGCGCTGTGGGTCAGCGCGAAGCCGTGGCGCTCGGCGAGTGCGGGCACCACGTCCATGCCTTCGCGCGCGGTGTAGGTGCGGATGCCGCGGAACACGCCCTTGAGCCGCACGAGGTCGTCCTCGATCTGCGCGGGGTCGGGGTAGTGGCGCGTGAGCGGGCTCTGGCCGTCGCGAAACGGCGCGAACGAGGCGCTGGCGAGGCCGCCCACCCAGCGTTCGGCGACCGCGACCGGGCGCGCGGCGAAGTACCAGGCGAGCGCCGCGAGCAGGGCGGCGGCGAGGGCGGCGAGCAGGCGGATGCGGGGCATGCGGGTATCCCTGGGGCGGGCGGGCCGTCGGCGGGGCTAGGGCAGGTCCTGGCCGCGCAGGTCGCGAACCACGACGAAGGGGGCGCCGAAGCGTTCCACCACGATCAGGTTGGGCAGGGGCAGCTCGCGGTCGCAGCCGTCGTGGGTGAGCGCGATCAGGAAGTCGGCGCGGTCCCATTTCTCCTCGAAGACGAGGAACGGGGGGAAATAGTAGATCGCCGATTCCTCCTTGCCGCACACCGCCACCTTGTAGCGCCGGCGGATCGGCTCGCCCTCGTCCTCGGCGCGCACCACGTCGGCGAGGCGCAGCACCGCCTCGCGCAGCGACAGGCCCCAGTAGTCCATGTCCCAGCGGTCCTCGGCACCCTTGGTGCCGCCGACCAGCGCGTTGTAGTAGGTGTACTCGTACGGGTGCAGGTAGACGACGATGCCGGCCTGGCCGAGCAGCACGGCGCCGAGCGCGAAGGCGAAGGCGCGCCCGGCGCTCGCCGAGATGCCGGCGATGTGGCGTAGCAGGCGGTCGAGCCCGCAGGCGGCGACCAGCACCAGTGGCGGCACCACGAACAGGAAGTGGCGCAGGCCGTTGTAGGCGGTGGTGTGCGCGGCGATCGCGTAGACCACCGGGAAGGTGCCGGCGAGGGCGAGCACCGCCACCACCAGCGGGCGGTGGTCGGCGGCGCGCGGCCGGCGCAGCCACACCAGCGCGAAGCCGAGCGCGAACACCAGCCCGAGCAGCACGAGCTCGGGCAGCGTGATCAGGAAGTACGCCGGCAGGTAGAAGTCGGGCAGCGCGGTGGCCGGGTACCAGACACCGTTGGCAAGCGTCTCGAGGTCGATCGGCAGGTGCGAGAACTGGCTCAGCGCGCGCCAGGGGTTCAGCGGCGCCTGGTAGGCATAGGGCCAGAACGCCGCCATCACCGCGTAGGCGAGGACGAGCGCGGGCAGCAGCCGGCGGTTGATGGTCCACAGCGCGCACGCCAGCTCGCGCCAGGAGGCGCCGGTGCGCCAGCGCAGCAGCAGGTGCAGCACGATGCCGAAGCCGAGGTAGGGCACCAGCAGCACGGCGCCGACGCGCACGCTGATCGCCATGCCGAAGGCGGCGCCGAAGCCGAGCGCCGCCCGCCACGACGGCCGCGGCAGCTCCTCGAGCACCAGGGCGATCGCGTACAGCGACCACAGCATCGCCGTGGCGAAGGGGGCGTCCTTCGGGTTGATGAAGCTGTGGCCGACGAAGGCCGGCGTCAGCAGCAGCAGCAGCAGCGCGAGCAGGCCGACGCGGTCGCCGCCGAGGTGGCGGCCGAAGGCGAACGCCCCCCACAGGCCGAGGATGCCGACCAGGCCGCCGAGCAGGTGGCGGGTTTCGTACTCGCCGAACGGCGAGACCAGGTTCAGCGCGGCGCAGGCCATGTCGAAGGCGCCGCCGTAGCGGTAGAGGTCGATGTAATTCAGCGCCGAACGGTCGGCGAAACCGCTCGCGTAATAACGCAGCAACAACTGACCGTAAGTGTTCTGCACTTCCTCGTCGTTGCTGATGCCGTAGTCGCGGAACACCAGAAACACCACGACGACCAGCCCCGCGAGCAGGGCATAGGCCAGGTAGCGGGCGAGGCGCGACTCGGGAGGCGGGGTGATCATCGGCGGTCGGCGTTCCTTGCGAGGGGACGCAGCGGCACCGGCGGGAAGCGGCGCAGGTGCGGTGGCACGGTGCGGGTCGGCGGATTCAAGTGGAGCCCCGTGGTGGCAAGTAGTTGTTTCGACTGAATCCGTCGATGGGTGGGGGTGCCGGTGGCGGTGGCGCGTGGGGCGCGCGTGGCGCCGCGCGCCGAAGCATAGCCGCCGCCGGCCGGGCGACGCAAACCGGGTGCCGGTGGCGTGCTGTGTTAGGTTCTGGCGGCAAGGCGGCCCGGTGACGGCCGCGGCCGACCTCGCCGCAACGGCTTTACCTCGGAGGATGCATGCATCTCGAACTGACCAGCTTCCCGCTCTGCCCCTTCGTGCAGCGCGCCGTCATCACGCTGAAGGAGAAGGGCGTGCCGTTCAGCGTGCGCTACATCGACCTCAACGCCCCGCCGGACTGGTTCCTCGCGTTGTCGCCGATGGGCAAGGTGCCGCTGCTGCAGGTCGATGGCACGGTGCTGTTCGAGTCGGCGGTGATCAACGAATTCCTCGACGAGACCCACCCGCCGTCGATGCTGCCGGTCGCGCCGCTGGCGCGCGCCCGTGCCCGCGCCTGGATCGAGTTCGGCTCCAACCTGATCGGCCGCCAGTACCAGATGCTGGTGGCGCCCGAGCAGGAGGGCTTCGAGCGCCAGCAGGCGGCCTCGAAGAGCGAACTGCGCTTCCTCGAAGCCGCGCTCGGCGCCGGGCCGCTGTTCCTCGGCACCGGCTTTTCGCTGGTCGATGCCGCCTACGCGCCGCTGTTCATGCGCCTGCGCCTGCTCGACGCCGCGCACCCGACCGGGTTGCTCGACGAGTTGCCGAAGACCGCCGCGTGGGCCGCGGCGCTGTGCGCCCGCCCCGCCGTGCAGGGCTCGGTCCCCGAGGGCTTCGAGACGCTGTTCCGCGAGCGTTTCCGCGCGGCCGGCGGCTGGGTGGGGCAGTTCCTCTGAGCACGCCGGCGCGCGCCGGCGAGGGTCGATCCTGATGGCCTACCGTCTTCCGCCCATCCACTGCCTGGTGGCCTTCGAGGCCGCGGCGCGGCTCGGCAGCCTCGCCGCGGCGGCGCGCGAGCTGTACGTGACGCCGAGCGCGGTCAGCCATCGCATCCGCCAGCTCGAGGATGGCCTCGGCATGCGCCTGTTCGCGCGTGGCGAGCGCGAGCAGCGCCTCACCGCGCGCGGGCGCGACTACCTGCAGAGCGTGCGCCAGGCGCTGCTCGCGCTGAACGCCTACCCGGTGTCGGAGGCCGGTCGCGCCGCGCGCAGGGCGATCAACCTCGCGGTGCCGGCGACCTTCGCGCGGGCGCTGCTGATCGAGCGCCTGCCGGCCTTCGTCGAGCGTCACCCCGACGTCGACGTGGTGATGCAGGTGGCGATCCCGCTGCTCGACGTCACCGCCGACGAGCCCGACCTCGAGATCCGCTTCGGCACCGGCGACTACCCGCGCCTCGCAGTGACGCCGCTGCTCGACGACCGCGTGCTGGTGGTGTGCAGCCCCGACTACCGGCGTCGGCACGGGCCGTTCGAGCACCCGGTCGACCTCGCCCGCGCGAGCCTGCTGCGCTGCCCGCTCGAGCCCTGGCGGCCGTGGTTCGCCGCCGCCGGGCTCGACTGGCCGGAGCCGCGCGACGGCGTGCAGTTCAGCGACCTCGGGCTGATGATGCACGCCGCCGCCTACGGCCAGGGCGTCGCGCTGGCGCGCCAGGTGCTCGCGCGCAACTGGTTCGAGCGCGGCGCGCTGCAGCCGCTGTTCGACGTCAGCAGCGTCTCGCCGCACGCCTACTACCTCGTCTACCACCACCACGTCGCCGAGCGCGAGGAATGCGCGGCGTTCATCGCCTGGCTCAGCGAGCAGCGCTGGGACGAACCCGTCCTCGGCCCGGTGGTGCCGCCGCGCGCACCGCAGCCGCTGCGCGACGACCGCTGGGGCTGGTGAAAACCGTTACCACACGCTGAAAACCATTGGTCGCGAACGTGAAAAATGCTCACTCACCCCTGTGCGGCAGCGTTCCTAGAATCCCCGTTCCACAGACCAGAACACGACACCAGAGACGAGGGGCGCTGCATGCTGGGTGAACGCATCACCATTTCCGAAGTGCAGGTACGGGGCGTGGAACTGCCGCTCGGGCGGCCGCTGCGGCTCGCCGGCGGCGAACTCACCAGCACGCCGCTGGTGCTGGTCGATCTCGAGACCGATCAGGGCGTCGGCGGCTGCGGCTACGCGTTCTGTTACCAGAGCGTGGCGGTGAAGCCGCTGGTGGTGCTGCTGCGCGGCCTCTCGGCGCTGCTGGTGGGCGAGGAGCTCGCGCCGCTCGCGATCGAGGCGCGGCTGCGCCGTGAGGTCACCCTGCTCGGCGCGCAGGGCCTGGTCGGCATTGCGCTGGCGCTGCTCGACACCGCCTGCTGGGATGCCCACGCCAAGGCCCAGGGCCTGCCGCTGGTGCGCCTGCTCGGCGGCACGCCGCAGCCGGTGCGCGCCTACAACGGCTGCGGCCTCGGCCTGGTCGGCGCCGGCGCGGCGGCCACCGAGGCCGAGGCGCTGCTCGAAGGCGGCTTCCGCGCGCTCAAGCTGCGCCTCGGCTACCCGACGCTCGCCGAGGACCTCGCCGTGCTGCGCGCGGTGCGCGGCGCGGTCGGCGACGGGGTCGAACTGATGGTCGACTACAACCAGTGCCTGTCGATCGCCGAGGCGTTCACGCGCGTGCGCGCGCTCGACGACGCCGGGCTCGCCTGGATCGAGGAGCCCACGCGCGCCGACGACTTCACCAGCCACGCGCGCATCGCCGCCGCGGCGCGCACGCCGATCCAGCTCGGCGAGAACTGCTGGGGGCCGAGCGAGCTGTCGCGTGCGCTGGTCGCCGGCGCCAGCGACTACGTGATGCCCGACCCGATGCGCATCGGCGGCGTCACCGGCTGGCTGCGGGCGGCGGCACTCGCCGAGGCCGGCGGCGTGCCGATGTCCTCGTGCCTGTCGCCCGAACTGAGCGCGCACCTGCTCGGCGTGACCGCCACCGCGCACTGGCTCGAGTACGCCGATTTCGCCGCGCCGATCCTCTGCGAGGCGCCGCGACTGATCGACGGCCACGTGGTGCCGAGCGAGGCGCCCGGCCACGGCATGCGCTGGGACACGCGCCAGGTCGAGCGCCACCGCATCGCCTGAGGCCGTCCGGCGCGCTCAGGCGGGGTCGAAGATCTTGCCCGGGTTGAGGATGCCGTGCGGGTCGAACACCGCCTTGAGCGCGCGCAGGTAATCGATCTCGACGGCGTCGCGGGTGTAGCCGAGCCACGGTTTCTTCACCAGCCCGACGCCGTGCTCGGCCGAGACGCTGCCGCCGTGGCGGCGCAGCGTCTCGAACAGCAGCACGTTGACGCGCGCGCACTCGGCGACGAAGGTCGCGGCGTCCCAGTCGACGGGCTTGAGCACGCTGATGTGCAGGTTGCCGTCGCCGATGTGGCCGAACCACACCACTTCGAAGCTCGGGTACTCGCGCGCGAACAGCGCGTCGATCTCGGCGAGGAAGGCCGGCGCCCGTGACACCCGCACCGCGATGTCGTTCTTGTAGGGCTGGCGCGGGGCGAGCGATTCGGTGATGTCCTCGCGCAGCCGCCACAGCGTCTTCGCCTGGGTCTCGCTCGCGCTGATCACGCCGTCGACGATCCAGCCCTGCGCGCCGGCGTGCTCGAACGCCGCCAGCGCGGCGTCCATGTCCTCGGCATGGGCGTGGTCGAACTCCACCAGCACGTAGTACGGCGCGCGCGTGGCGAAGGGCGCCGGCACGCCGCGCGCGAGCACGTGGCCGAGCGCGCGGTCGTCGAAGAACTCGAAGGCGGTGAGCTGCAGGCGCTCGCGGAACGCCGCGAACACCGCCATCACCGCGTCGAGCGCCGGCAGCGCGAGCACCATCACCGCCGGTTCACGCGGCGGCGTGGTCAGGCGCAGCGTGGCCTCGACGATGAAGCCGAGCGTGCCCTCGGAGCCGATGAACAGGTGGCGCAGGTCGTAGCCGGTGGCGTTCTTGATCAGGCCGCGGTTGAGATCGAGCAGGTCGCCGCGGCCGGTGACGACCTTGAGCCCGCTGACCCAGTCGCGGGTGAGGCCGTAGCGGATCACCTTGATGCCGCCGGCGTTGGTGGCGATGTTGCCGCCGATCTGGCTGGAGCCGCGGGCGGCGAAGTCCACCGGGTAGAACAGCCCGCGCTCGCGCGCGTAGCCCTGCAGGTTCTCGGTGATCACGCCGGGCTCGACGGTGACGCTGCGGTCGACCGCGTCGAAGTCGAGGATGCGGTTCATGCGCTCGAACGACACCACCACCTCGCCCTGCGCCGCCACCGCCCCGGCCGACAGCCCGGTGCGCCCGCCCGAGGGCACCAGCGCGAGGCGCTCGGCGATGGCGTGGCGCACCAGCGCCTGCACCTCGTCGATGCTGACCGGGAACACCACGGCGGCGGGGGCGGGGGTGTAGAAGCGCGTCCAGTCCTTGCCGTGGCTGGCGAGGGTGTCGGCGTCACCGCGCACGCGCGCCTCGGGCAGCAGGCGGCGCAGGCCGGCGAGGAGATCGGCGGGGGCGGGCTGGGTCATGCGCGAGGCTCCGGTGGAGGCGATGGAGGAACCGGCCTTCCCTTGGGGCGTCTGTTTCGGGGATCATCACCGGCCTCGTCCGGGACGCCCCGGGCGAGGCCGGCACTATAGCCAGCCGACGGAGTCCCGAGAACATGTCGACGGTGTCCCTCGACAAGCGCGAGATCAAGGTGTTGCTGCTCGAAGGCGTGCATCGCAGCGCGCGCGAGACCTTCGAGGCCGACGGCTACACGCAGATCGAACACCATGACAAGGCCCTGCCCGAGGAGCGCCTGCTGGAGCGCATCGCCGACGCCTACATCGTCGGCATCCGCTCGCGCACGCAGCTGACCGCGCCGGTGCTCGCCGCGGCGAAGCGGCTGATCGCGGTCGGCTGCTTCTGCATCGGCACCAACCAGGTCGACCTCGCCGCGGCGCGCGAGCTCGGCGTGCCGGTGTTCAACGCGCCGTTCTCTAACACCCGCAGCGTCGCCGAACTGGTGCTCGCCGAGGTGGTGATGCTGATGCGCGGCATCCCGGCGAAGAACGCGCTGTGCCACCGCGGCGGCTGGACCAAGTCGGCCGCGGGCTCGGTGGAGGTGCGCGGCAAGACACTCGGCATCGTCGGCTACGGCCACATCGGCACCCAGGTCGGGGTGCTCGCCGAGGCGCTCGGCATGCGCGTGGTGTTCCACGACATCGAGGCCAGACTCGCCCTCGGCAGCGCGCAGGCGACGCGCTCGCTCGACGCCCTGCTCGAAGCCGCCGACGTGGTCACGCTGCACGTGCCGGAGACGGCGCAGACCCGCAACCTGATCGGCGCCGCCGAACTCGCGCGCATGAAGCCGGGCGCGCACCTGATCAACGCCTCGCGCGGCACCGTCGTCGACATCGACGCGCTCGCCGCGGCGCTGCAGGCGCAGCACCTCGGCGGCGCGGCGATCGACGTCTTCCCGGTCGAACCCCAGGGCAACGACGACGCGTTCGTCTCGCCGCTGCGCGCCTTCGACAACGTGCTGCTGACGCCGCACATCGGTGGCAGCACGCTGGAGGCGCAGGAGAACATCGGCTACGAGGTCGCCGGCAAGCTGGTCAAGTACAGCAACAACGGCTCGACGCTGTCGGCGGTGAACTTCCCCGAGGTCAGCCTGCCGGCGCACCCGGGCAAGCGGCGCCTGCTGCACATCCACCGCAACCGGCCCGGCGTGCTGTCGGCGATCAACGACCTGCTCGCGCGCGAAGGCATCAACATCGCCGGCCAGTACCTGCAGACCGACCCGAGCATCGGCTACGTGGTCATCGACATCGACGACGACGCCCACGCCGGACGCCTCGCGCTGCAGCAGCTGCGCGGCGTCGACGGCACCCTGCGCACGCGCATCCTCTACTGAGCCGCGACCCCACCGTGTACTTCCCGAACCGCGCCGCGTCCCCCGAGCAGATCGAAGTCATCAGCCGCCTGCCGGCGCAGGCGCCCGCGCGCACGCCGCTGCTGTTCGTGCACGGCGCCTTCGCCGGCGCCTGGTGCTGGGAGGACCACTTCCTCGACTGGTTCGCCGCGCGCGGCCACCCGGCGTACGCGCTGAGCCTGCGCGGCCATGCCGGCAGCAGCGGCCACGAGCGCCTGCTGTGGAGCGGCCTCGCCGAGTTCGTCGAGGACGTCGCCGGCGTCGCCGCGAGCATCGGCGGGCCGCTGGTGCTGGTCGGCCACTCGATGGGCGGCATGGTGGTGCAGAAGTACCTGGAGCGGCAGCCGGCCGCCGCCGCGGTGCTGATGGCCTCGGTGCCACCGAGCGGGCTCGCCGGCTCGATGCTGCAGTTGCTGTGGCGCGACCCGGTGCTGTGGACCGAGATGGGCCTGGTGCAGGCCGCCGGCCCGCACCTGGCGTCGCGCAGCACCGCCCGCCGCTCGCTGTTCTCGGTCGACGTCCCCGAGGCCCTGGTGGCGAAGTTCGCCAACCGCTCGCAGCCCGAATCGCAGCGCGTGATCGCCGACATGCTCGGCTGGGACCTGCCCGACGTCGCCCGCGTCGGGCGCACGCCGCTGCTGGTGCTGGGCGCGGCCGACGATGCCCTGGTGCCGGTCGCCGAGGTGCATTACACGGCGCGCCGCTACGGCGCCGAATGCGAGGTGTTCAGTCGTCTGGCGCATGCCATGATGTGCGACAGCGGCTGGCGGCGGGTGGCCGAATACCTCGGCGGCTGGCTCGACCGGCGCGGACTTTGAGGAGGCGAACATGTCCCTGCGCGATCAGTTGCTGAAGGCCGGCGTGGTGTCGGCGGATGCCGTCACCAAGGCCGAGAACGAGCGGCGCAAGCAGACGCATCAGGCGAAGAAGGGCCAGCCCGAAGCCAAGACGGCGGAGCAGCAGCGTGCCGCCGAGCAGCGCGCCCGTCAGCAGGCCGAAGCCGAGGCCAGGCGCCAGCGTGACCGCGAGCTGAACGCGCAGCGCGAGGCCGAGCGCAGGCGCAAGGAGGATCTCGCCCGCGCCAGGCAGCTGATCGAGGCCAACCGCGTGAACGACCCCAAGGCCGAGGATCGCTACAACTTCACCGACGGGCGCTTCGTGCGCAGCGTGCGCGTCACCGATGCGCAGCGCCGGCAGATCGCGATGGGCAAGCTCGGCATCGCGCGCATGGACAACAAGGGCTTCGACTTCGCGCTGGTGCCGCGCGAGGTCGCGCTGAAGCTGCAGGGCTTCTGCGCCGACCGGGTGGCGCTGCTGTACGAGGAAACCGACACGCTCGAGGACGACGACTGGGCCTGGTGAGCGCACACACCGGGCCGGCAGCGTACCGGCGCGGCGGGAAAGGGAAAATCGGGAAACGACACGTGCTGATGACGGCGAAGACATCCATGGGGAACGGGGGAGACGGTACGGCGGATCGCCTGCGCGGCCGCCGGCGCAATTCGACGCGCTGGAGCCAACGCAGCAAGCTGCTGTTCGTGGGGCTGGTGTTCTGCGTCACCGCGACGATCGTCACGGCGCTCTATTTCGGCACCCAGATCAAGGTCCTGCGGAGCGACAACGAACGCCTCGGCGCGACGCTGGAGGCGCGCGAGCGCGAGCTGGCGACGCTGCGTCCCGAGGTCGAGCAGTTGCGGGTCGACGTCGACGCCCTGGTGCAGAAGCGCGTGCCCGGCCTGCGCCCGCTGACCTTCGACCAGGTGATCTCCCTCGACGAGCGCTACCTGCGCACCGTGGTGTTCTCGGTGGTCAAGCGCGGCGGCAAGAGCCGCTACGAGTACCGCCTGACGATGCGCAACGACAGCGTGCTGGCGATCACCCCGCGGCTGTCGATCGCGCTGTTCGACCGCCACGGCGTGCACATCGGCGTGGCGCGCATCGGCGTGATGGCCGAGGCCAGCGACCTGATGCCCGACCTGCAGCCCGGCGAGAGCGTGTCGAAGTCGGGCTTCATCAGCATGGTGTCGGACACCGAGGAGGAGCCCGCCTACTTCCTGCTGCGCGTCGCCGAGCCGGTGGTCAAGCCCGAGCCGCTGCCGCTGCCGGCCGACGGCAGCGGCTGACGCGGCACCTCAGCCGCTGCGCGCGCGCTGCGCATCGAAGCTGTAGAGGCCGAGCGCGCACCAGATGCAGCCGAAGGTGACCGCGTGCGCCGGCGTGAACGGCTCGCCGTAGGCGAGCACCGCGAGCGCCATCTGGCAGCTCGGCGCCAGGTACTGCAGCAGGCCGAGCGTCGACAGGCGCAGGCGCTTGGCGGCGTTGGCGAACCACAGCAGCGGCAGCGCGGTGATCAGCCCCGCGCCCACGATCAGCAGGTCCTGTGCCGTGCCGCCGTGCAGGAACACCCCCTCGCCGCGGCCGTCGGCGTAGAGCAGGAAGGCGCCCGCCAGCGGCAGCAGCACCAGGGTCTCGGCGGTCAGGCCGACCAGCGGCTCGATCGGCGCGAGCTTGCGCAGCAGCCCGTAGCTGCCGAAGGTCAGCGCGAGGCTCAGGGCGATCCACGGCAGCGCGTGCAACTGCCAGCCGAGGTTCGCCACTCCCAGCGCCGCGACCGCCACCGCCAGCGCCTGCCAGGGGCGCAGCCCTTCCTTCAGCAGCAGCACGCCGAGCAGCACGTTGAGCAGCGGGTTGATGAAGTAGCCCAGGCTCGCTTCGAGCACGTGGCCGTTCAGCACCGCCCAGATGAAGATCAGCCAGTTGCCGCTCACCAGCAGCGCAGTGAGCACCAGCAGCCCCATGCGGCGCGGGCTGCGCAGCGTGGCGAGCAGCTCGGCGCCGCGGCCGAACCACAGCACCAGCGCCACGGTGACCAGCACCGACCACACTACGCGGTGCGCCACCAACTGCAGCGACGGCACCTGCGCGATCAGCTTCCAGTAGGCCGGCATCAGCCCCCAGGCGAGGAAGGCGAGCACCGCGTAGGTGACGCCGGCGGCGAGGCCGGTGGCGGGGTCGGTGCGCGACGGCAGCGGCACGCTCAGCGGTCCACGTCCACCACCAGGCGCCCGCGCACCCGCCCGGCGAGCAGCTCCGCCGCGGCGGGGATGGCCTCGGCGAGGCCGATCTCGCGGGTCATCGCGGCGAGCCGCTCCAGGTCGAGCTCGGCGGCGAGCGCGGCCCAGGCGGCCTCGCGCCGCGGGCGCGGCGCCATCACGCTGTCGATGCCGGCGAGCGTGACCCCGCGCAGGATGAACGGCGCCACCGTGGCCGGGAAATCCATGCCGCCGGCGAGCCCGCAGGCGGCGACGGTGCCGCCGTAGCGCGTGCCCGCGCAGACGTTGGCGAGGGTGTGGCTGCCGACGGTATCCACCGCCCCGGCCCAGCGCTCCTTCATCAGCGGCTTGCCGGCGACGGCGAGCTCGGCGCGGTCGACGATCTCGGCCGCCCCCAGCGCCTGCAGGTAGTCGGCCTCCGCGGTGCGGCCGGTGGCGGCCAGCACGCGGTAGCCGCGCCGCGCCAGCAGCGCGATCGCCACGCTGCCGACGCCGCCGGCGGCACCGGTGACCAGCACGTCACCCTGCGCCGGCGTCACTCCGGCGCGCTCCAGCGCCTGCACGCACAGCATCGCGGTGTAGCCGGCGGTGCCGATCGCCATCGCCTGCGCGGTGCCGAAGGCCGCCGGCAGCGCGATCAGCCAGTCGCCCCTGACGCGCGCCTTCTGCGCGAGCCCGCCCCAGTAGGCTTCACCGACGCCCCAGCCGTTGAGGATCACCACGTCGCCCGGCTGCCAGCGCGGGTCCGAGCTCGCCTCGACGGTGCCGGCGAAGTCGATGCCCGGCACCATCGGGTAGCGGCGCACCACCGGCGCCTTGCCGGTGATCGCGAGCCCGTCCTTGTAGTTGAGCGTGGAGTGCGCCACACGCACCGTGACCTCGCCCTCCGGCAGGGCGGCGTCGTCGAGTTCGGCGATGCGCGCCTCGACGCGATCGGCGGGTTTCTCCAGGTAGACGGCCTTGAACATGGTGTGCGCTCCGCAGGTTTGCAGGCGGTGGAGCGGCCCGGCGGCGCCGGGCGCGCGAAGGGGGGCGGGGCGGCGTGCCCGCCGGGGAAGCGGCCGCCGCGCGGCCGCGGACGGCGACGCTCTCACCGCTGCCGCCGCCGCGCCACCCACAGCGCGGCGATCGCCGCCGACAGCCCGAGCCCGAACAGCGGGGCGATCAGCAGCACCGGCGTGCCGGCGCCGAGCGCGAGCGTGTACAGGCCGAGCATCGCCAGCATCGCGCCGTTCTCGCCGAGGTTCTGGATGGCGATCGCATGCCCGGCGCCGACGGTTTCCTTGCCGCGTTCCTGCAGCAGCGCGTTCAGCGGCACGATGAAGAAGCCGCCGCAGGCGCCGACCACCGCGAGCAGCATGTAGGCCGGCCCCAGGCTTTGCACCATCGCCAGCAGCGCGACGGCGATGCCGATGCCGACCCCGGCCGGCAGTGCGCGCTCGACCTGGTCGAGCCGCACCAGCGCGCCGGCGAGGCCCGCGCCGAGCACGATGCCCACCGCCACCATCGCGTTCAGGTAGGCCGGCGTGGCGTTGTCGGCGAGGCCCAGCGCCACCGGCACCCAGGCCACCAGCAGGAAGCGCATGGTCACGCCCGAGCCCCAGAACAGGCTGGTGCCGATGACCGAGAAGCGTGTGTCGGGGTGCTGCCAGAGCGTGCGCACCGCGGCGCTGAAGTCGGCGAACAGCGTGCTCAGCGACGCCCCCGCCAGCGGATGCGCCGGCGGCAGCCGCGGGATCAGCAGGTTGGCCGCCGCCGCCACCGCGTACACCCCGGCGCACACCGCCAGCGCGCCCGGCACGCTCCAGTCGGCGAGCACGCCGCCGGCGATCGCCCCGAGCAGGATCGCGGCGATGGTCGACGACTCCATCAGCCCGTTCGCCTTCACCAGTTTGTCGCCCGAGGTCAGCTCGCCGAGGATGCCGTACTTCGCCGGCGAGTAGGCCGCCGCGCCGACGCCGATCAGCGCGTAGGCGGCGAACGGGTTGAGCCCCACCAGCAGCCCCGCCGCGCCGGCGAGCTTGAGGCCGTTGCCGAACAGCATCACCCGGCCCTTCGGCAGGCTGTCGGCGAACGGCCCGGCGAAGGGCGCGAGCAGGATGTACGCCGCGACGAAGAACTGCTGCAGCAGCGGCGCCGCCCAGCCCGGGTAGGCCTCGTGCTTCAGCAGCGCCAGCGCCGAGAACAGCACCGCGTTGTCGCCGAAGGCCGAGAAGAACTGCGCGAACAGCACCGCGGCCATGCCGCGCGACCACAGCGGGCGGACGTCGGGAGAGGGCGAATCCGTGGACATGAGGGCTCCGGGGTGGCGGCGCGCGGCCGGCATGGGCGCAAAGGATAGGCGATGCCCGCGGCGCGCCGGCAACCGCCGCCGCACACCTTGGCGCGCGCGGCGTCAGTCCCGCGTCAGCACGATCACCGCGATGATCGCCGGCAGCGCCACCGCGGCGTCGTAGAAGTCCTTGCCGGCGAGCTGGCGCAGGTGCACGACCTGGGTGCCGACGCTCTGCACGGTGCCGGTGAGTTCCTCGCCGGAGGTGAGCCGCACCGTCACGCGCTTGCCCTGCTGCGCGCCGAGCACGCTCTGGACGGTGTCGTCGGGGCCGACGGCGAGCGGCGCGGCCGTGGCCGGGGCGGCGAGGGCGGCGAGCAGGGGCAGGACGGGCAGCAGGCGGGTCATCGCGGGTCGGCTCCAGGGGCGGGGAGAGGGCGCGGCGGCGGCTTCAGCCCGCCGCCCGTTCGTTCAGGCGCACGTAGTCGGTCTTGCCGGTGCCGAGCAGCGGGATCGCGTCGAGGTGGCGGATGTCGCGCGGCACCGCGAGTTCGGGCGTGCCCTGGGCGCGGGCCTGGGCGAGCAGGGCATCGCGGTCGAGGTCGGCCGCGGTCGTGAACAGCACGATCGCCTCGCCCTTGCCGGGGTCGGGGCGGGTGACCGCGGCGTGCATGGCCGCGGGGGCGACGCCGGCGGCGAGCCGCTCGACCACTTCGAGCGAGATCATCTCGCCGGCGAGCTTGGCGAAGCGCTTCAGCCGGCCGCGGATGTAGACGAAGCCGTCGGCGTCGATTTCGACCACATCGCCGGTCGAGTACCAGCCGGGCTCGCCCTCCCAGTGCGGCGGCTCCAGCACGCCGGGGTTCTCGAAGCGCAGGTAGCCGCGCATCACGTTCGGCCCGTGCACCACCAGCACGCCGCCGTGCTCGACGCCGGGCACCGGCACGAGGCGGTGGCGCATGCCGGGCACGAGCTGGCCGACCGAGCCGCTGCGCGCGGCCATCGGCACGTTGACCGCCACCACCGGCGCGCACTCGGTGACGCCGTAGCCTTCGAGGATGCGGATGCCGAAGCGCTCGATGTAGGTGCGGCGCACGCCCTCGTCGAGCTTCTCGGCGCCGGCGACCACGTAGCGCAGGCGGCCGAAGTCGTAGGGGTGGGCGAACTTGGCGTAGTTGCCGAGGAAGGTCGAGGTGCCGAACAGCACCGTGCAGTTCCGGTCGTAGGTCAGCTCGGGGACGATGCGGTAGTGCAGCGGGCTCGGGTAGAGGAACACCTTGCAGCCGGCGACCAGCGGCAGCAGCGCGCCGCAGGTGAGGCCGAAGCTGTGGAACAGCGGCAGCGCCACCATGAACTTGTCGAGCGGGCTGAAGTCGGCCACCGCGCGCACCTGGGTGACGTTGGCGAGCAGCGAGTCGTGCGAGTGCACCACGCCCTTGGGCTTGCCCTCCGAGCCCGAGGTGAACAGCACCACCGCCGGGTCGTCGGGGCCCTGCGGCAGCCGCGCCAGGCGCGGGAAGAGGAGCCGCGGCAGCAGCCAGCGCTTGTCGGCGCCGGTCATCTGCGCGCGCAGGTCCTCGAGGAAGCGCCAGTCGAGTTCGGGCAGCGCCGCCGGCAGGTGGTCGAGGTGGCCCTTCTCCAGGAAGGTGCGCGAGCTCACCACCACGCGCACCTGCGCCGCGGTGCAGGCGGCGCGCAGGCCGTCGGCGCCGGCGGTGTAGTTGAGCATCGCCGGCACCCGTGCGCGCGCGCTCAGCCCGAGCAGCGCGGCAAGGGTCGGCGCGGCGTTCGGCAGCAGCAGGCCGACGCGCTCGCCCGGCGCGGTGGCGCCCTCCAGCAGGCGCGCGAGGCCGAGCGCCATCTTCGTCAGCGAGGCGTAGGACTCCTCGACCAGGCGCACGTCCTCGACCACCCGGGCGTTGCGCCCGAAGATCGCGCGGGCGTCGAGGAAGGCGTCGAACAGCGTGGTGCGCGGGCGCGTGGCGACCAGCATGTCGAGCAGCAGCGCGCGCATGTGCTCGCCGGCGACGCGCCGGCGCTCGCGCGCGCTCGGGTAGTCGGGCATCGGCAGGCGGCGCGGTTCCAGCACGTGCAGCGTGATCTTCGGCAGCAGGCGCCGCGGGTAGAGCCCGGCGAGGCGGCTGAAGTAGCTGCGCCCGGCGCCGGCGATGCGCACCGGCACCACGGTGGCGCCGGTGTGCGCGGCGACGAAGGCGGCGCCGTCGTAGACCTTCATCAGCGAGCCGGTCACGGTGATGCGCCCCTCGGGGAAGATCACCACCGGCTTGCCGCTCTCCACCAGGCGCACGATGGCCTTGATCGCGAGCGGGCTGGTGGCGTCGACCGCGAGGTGGTCGACGTGGCGCAGCAGGCGCGCGAACAACGGGTTCTGCGCGATCTGCGTGTGCACGACGAAGGTCGGCCGCACCGGCAGGAACAGCCCGAGCAGCACGCCGTCGAGGAAGGATTCGTGGTTGGCGACGATCAGCGTACGCGGATCGCCGAAGACGTCGCGCCGGCCGTGGACCTCGACGCGGAACAGGCCCCAGAGCAGGGCGCGGAGCAGTTTGACGAGCATCGCGGGTTTCCGTGGGCTTTGTTGTTGGTATCAACGCCCCCTTTCCCTCTTCCGGGGGCGGGGCTCGATGCGTCCTTCCCGCGGTGCAGGATGGGGCCGGACTCCCTTCCCCCAGCGGGGGAGGGGCCGAACACATTCTTGTCAGTCGATGACGACGGCGGTGCCGCTGACGGTGACCATCAGCATGCCGTTGCTCTCGCCGAGCACCTCGTAGTCGAGGTCGACGCCGACCACGGCGTTGGCGCCGAGGCCGCGCGCGCATTCGCGCAGGTCCTCGAAGGCGTTGTCGCGGGCGTCGCGCAGCACCTGCTCGTAGGTGCCGCTGCGCCCGCCGATGAAGTCGCGGATGCCGGCGAACAGGTCCTTGACGACGTTGGCGCCGAGGATCGCCTCGCCGGTGACGATGCCGCGGTACTCGCGGATGGCGTGGCCTTCGATGTTCGGCGTGGTGGTGATGATCATGCTGCGCGCTCCTGGCTCGAACCGGTTCCGGAGAGTAGCCGCTGCCGGCGCGCATTGCTCGCCCGGCGCACGGCCTGGCGCCCGTGCCGGGGCGTGCCACACTCGGCGCAGGCGGGGCGCGGCGTCCCGTCGGCCGGCGTCACGCCGGCGCGTCCTCGGGGGAGTGGATCCATGCTGCGTCGTCTGTTCGCCGGTTTCGCCCTGTGCTGCGCCTGGGCGGCGTCCGCCGCCGTGCTCAACGTCGAGTTCAAGTTCACGCCCTACACCGGCGACCCGGCCGGCGAGACCGTCGAGGCGGTGGCCGGCACCGCGCGCGTGTTCCTCAACGAGGTGCCGGTCATCGAGCAGGAGGTGCGGCGGCAGACGCTGCCGGTGATGTTCGAGGCGCGCGAGATCGGCCCGGCGGTGTGGCTGCCGGCGGCCTCGCTCGGCGCCGGGCTGCGCAAGGGCGACAACCGGCTGCGCATCGAGTTCGAACCCGCCGACGCCGCGCTCGCCTACGCCGCGCAACTGCGCTGGGCGGCGGTGACCGACCAGGTCACCGAGCACAGCGCCGACGGCCGCTACAGCGCTACCAACCAGGCCGACGAAGGCGTGGAGACGAAGAACGGCAGCGGCCGGCTGGTGTTCGAGCGCACCTTCGGCGCCGACTTCGCCACCGATCGACCCTGGCACCACTACCCGCCGGTCAGCGCGCTCGACGACGCCGACCGCGCCGCCATCGCCGCGCTGCTGAAGGCGCGCGCCGACGCCTTCAAGCCGCCCTTCGCCGGCGTCTACACGCTGCTGCAGGCGCGCGAGGGCATCCGCGTGGCCGACGTGCGCAAGTTCAAGTGCCTCGACAAGGCCTATGCCGCCGGCGTGCGTGTGCTCGCCCCGACGGCGAAGGACATCGAGTTCGTCACCGTGGGCCAGCCCGAGGTGATGCTGCAGCGCGCCGGCGGCCACCTGTTCGCGCCCGACCCGAAGCCGTTCGAGCGCATCAGGGGCAGCGAGATGCAGTTCTGCGCCGGCGTGGCGCTGGCCGCCGCCTACCCGGCGCGCCTCGCGGTGGTGCGCACGCCGCAGGGGGCGTGGGAGGTCGTCTACTGAGGCCCGGGACGGGCTGCCACCGCGCAGCGCGTGTCGGCGAAGCGCGGCCGAGGGGCCGTTGCTGCGCTCATTCTCGGCGTACATCCATGTACGCCTCCGAGGTACGGCGCCGCTCCGCGCCTTCCGGGCGCTCGCGGCGGCGTAATCCGCTTCGCAACGGCCCCTCGGCCGCGCCCCTGCGCATTCCCCGCCGCCGGTCAGCCGGCCAGGCGTTCGAGCAGGCCGGCGATCTCGCGTTCGCGCGCGTCGACGTCGGGCAGCTCCTTGAGGATGCGCAGCTTCTCCTGGCCGTCGAGCTTGTAGTGCAGGTGCTGCTTCTGGATCAGCGCGAGCAGCGCCGGCACCTCGATCTTCGGCGCGGGGCCGAAGACGATGCGCCCGCCCTTGGGCCCGGCCTCGATCTTCTTCACCCCGAGCGGTGCGGCGGCGAGCTTCAGCGCGGTCACCCGGAACAGGTTGGTCGCCGGCGCCGGCAGCAGCCCGAAGCGGTCGATCACCTCGGCCTGCAGCTCGCGCAGCGCCCCGGCGTCGGCGCAGCCGGCGATGCGCTTGTACAGGATCAGCCGCGCGTGCACGTCCGGCAGGTAGTCGTCGGGGATCAGCGCCGGCGCCGTCAGGTCGACCTCGGGGCCGTGGTCGAGCGGGCGGTCGAGCTGCGGCACCTGCCCGGCCTTGATCGCCTTCACCGCGCGCTCGAGCATGTCCATGTACAGCGTGAAGCCGACCTCGTGGATCTGCCCGCTCTGTTCCTCGCCGAGCAGCTCGCCGGCGCCGCGGATCTCCAGGTCGTGGCTCGCCAGCATGAAGCCGGCGCCGAGGTCCTCGAGCGACTCGATCGCCTCGATGCGCTTGATCGCATCGGCGGTCATCGCCTTGCGGTGCGGCACGATCAGGTAGCAGTAGGCGCGGTGGTGCGAACGCCCGACGCGCCCGCGCAACTGGTGCAGCTGCGCCAGGCCGAGCTTGTCGGCGCGGTTGATGATCATCGTGTTGGCGCTCGGCACGTCGATGCCGCTCTCGACGATCGTCGTGCACACCAGCAGGTTGCAGCGCTGGTGGTAGAAGTCGAGCATCACCCGCTCCAGCTCGCGCTCGGCCATCTGCCCGTGCGCCACCGCCACGCGCGCGCCCGGCACCAGCGCGCCGAGTTCCAGCGCCTGCCTGTCGATGGTGTCGACGTCGTTGTGCAGGAAGTACACCTGCCCGCCGCGCTTGAGTTCGCGCAGGCAGGCCTCCTGCACCAGTGCCTTGTCGTACTCGCCGACCTGCGTCTTCACCGCCAGGCGGTTGAGCGGCGGCGTGGCGATGATCGACAGGTCGCGCAGCCCCGCCATCGCCATGTTCAGCGTGCGCGGGATCGGCGTCGCCGTCAGCGTCAGGATGTCGACCTCGGCGCGCAGCGCCTTGAAGGCCTCCTTCTGCTTGACGCCGAAGCGGTGCTCCTCGTCGATGATCACCAGCCCGAGCTGCTTGAAGCGCACCTCGGCGGAGATCAGCTTGTGGGTGCCGATGACGATGTCGACCGAGCCCGCGGCGAGCCCGGCGAGCACCGCGTCGGTTTCCTTCTTCGAGCGGAAGCGCGACAGCGACTCGACGCGGAACGGCCAGTCGGCGAAGCGGTCGGCGAAGTTCTGGAAGTGCTGCTGCGCCAGCAGCGTGGTCGGCACCAGCACCGCCACCTGGCGCCCGTCCTGCACCGCCAGGAAGGCCGCGCGCATCGCCACCTCGGTCTTGCCGAAGCCGACGTCGCCGCACACCACGCGGTCCATCGGCCGGCCGGCGCGCATGTCGGCGATCACCGCCTCGATCGCGCCCTGCTGGTCGGGCGTCTCCTCGAACGGGAAGGCCGCGGCGAACGCCAGGTACTCGGCCTCGTCGCCGCAAAAGCCGTGCCCCGGCCGCGCCGCGCGGCGCGCATAGATGTCGAGCAGTTCGGCGGCGGCGTCGTTGACGCGCTCGGCGGCGCGGCGCCTGGCCTTCTCCCACTGGTCCGACGACAGCCGGTGCAGCGGCGCGGCCTCGCCGCCGGTGTAGCGGCTGACGCGGGCGAGGCCCGCCACCGGCACGTAGAGCTTCTCGCGCTCGGCGTACTCGATCACCAGGAACTCGGCGTCGACGCCGCCGGCGGTGAGCCGCGTCAGCCCCTGGTAGCGGCCGACGCCGTGGTCCTCGTGCACCACCGGCGCGCCGATCGCGAGGTCGGCGAGGTCGCGGATGATCGCCTCGGCGTCGCGCACCGCGGTGCGGCGCCGGCGCGTCTGCCGCACCCATTCCTGGTGCAGCTCGGCCTCGGTGATCACCGCCAGCGCCGGCTCGCGCAGGCGCAGGCCGTGGTCGAGCGGGGCGATCGCCAGCGCGAGCCGCGCGCTGCCGCCGACGAAGCCGGCCCAGCCCTCGCACGGGCTCGGGCGGATGCCCTGCGCGCGCAGCAGCTCGGCAAGCAGCTCGCGCCGCCCGGCGCTCTCGGCGACGAACAGTACGCGCCCGGGGAAGGCGTCGAGGAAGTCGAGCAGCGCCGCCGCCGGGCGCTCGGCGCGCGCCACCAGGTGCAGCGGCGGCAGCGGCGCGCCGCCGAAGTCGACGCCGCCGCCGGCATCGGTGGCGAGCGTCACCCGGCGCAGCCGGCCGAGGCGCTGCTGCACCTCGGTGGCGTCGAGGAACAGCCGCGGCGGCGGCAGCAGCGGGCGCTCGCGGTCGTAGCGGCGGCTCTCGTAGCGCTCCAGCACCTGCGCGATGAAGCCCTCCATCGCCGCGTCGAGCCCCGGCAGGCACAGCGCCAGCGTCTCCGCCGGCAGGTAGTCGAACAGCGTCGCGGTGGACTCGAAGAACAGCGGCAGCCAGTACTCGATGCCGCCGGGAGCGAAGCCCTGGCTGACCTCGCGGTACACCGGACAGCGCTGCGGATCGCCCTCGAAGGTGGCGCGGAACGCCGAGCGGAAGCGCGTCACCGTCTCCTTGTCGAGCGCGAACTCGCGCGCCGGCAGCAGCTCGACCGCGTCGAGCTTGGCCACCGACTTCTGCGTGTCGGGCTCGAAGGTGCGCAGGCTCTCGACCTCGTCGTCGAACAGGTCGACGCGGATCGGCGCCGCGCTGCCCATCGGGTAGAGATCGACGATCGAGCCGCGCACCGCGAACTCGCCGTGCTCCATCACCTGCGACACGCAGGCGTAGCCGGCCGCCTCCAGCCGCGCGCGGAAGGCGTCGAGGTCGAGGCGCTCGCCGCGCGCCAGCACCAGCGCGTGGCGGTCGAGGTAGCCGCGCGGCGCCAGGCGCTGCATCAGCGTCGCCGCCGGCACGATCAGGATGCCGCGCTTCTGCGTCGGCAGCCGGTACAGCGTCGCCAGGCGCTGCGAGACGATGTCCTGGTGCGGCGAGAACACGTCGTAGGGCAGCGTCTCCCAGTCCGGGAACACCAGCGTGTCGAGCCCGGCGTCGGCGGCGAAGAAGCCGAGCTCCGCCTCCAGCCGCAGCGCGGTGTGGGTGTCGGGCGTCACCGCCAGCAGCAGCCCCTTGTAGCGCGCGGCGGTCTCGGCCAGCGCCAGCGCCAGCGCCGCGCCCTCGACGCCGCCCCAGTGCGCGGCGTGCCGGGCATCGGCGGGCAGCGGCGGCGCGGGCAGGACGGTGGCGGATGCGGTCGGCATGGCGGTGTTTCGTGCGGCGGATTCGGCGGGGCGCCATCATAGCCCATGGCCGGCGCGGCGCCCCGGCCGGGCGGTGTATGCTCGGCGCCGACAGGCGGCGGAGGCCCGTGGCGGCGCGGTGGACCGATGATCAAGGTGATGCTGGTCGACGACCACGAACTGATCCGCATCGCGCTCGCCGCGGTGCTCGGCGAGCGGGACGACATCCGCATCGTCGCCACCGCCGCCGACGGCGAGGAGGCGCTGCGCCTGGCGCGCGCGATGCTGCCCGACGTGGTGCTGGTCGACGTCGACATGCCCGGCATGGGCGGGCTCGAAGCCACCCGCCGCCTCGCCACGCTGGCGCACGCACCCAAGGTCATCGCGCTGTCGGTGCACGAGCAGCCGCCCTACCCGCAGCGCATGCTCGAAGCCGGCGCGGTCGGCTACCTGCCCAAGGGCGGCTCGGCCGACGAGGTGGTCGCCGCGGTGCGCGCGGTGGCGCGCGGCCTGCCCTACATCGCCCCGAAGATCGCCGGCAGCCTGATACTCGCGCGCGTGCACCGCGCCGACAGCTCGCCGCTCGAATCGCTGTCGCGGCGCGAGCTGCAGGTGATGCTGATGCTGGTGCAGGGCCACAACGTCCAGCACATCGCCGATGCGCTGAAGATCAGCACCAAGACCGTCTTCACCCACCGCTACCGCATCTACGCCAAGCTCGGCGTCGACAACGACGTCGCCCTCACGCACCTCGCCTACCGCTACGGCGTGGTCGAGATCGTCTGAACCGGCGCCCACGCCGCCGACCCCGGCCATCCCGCCATCCCGGTGCGGCGCCTTGCCGGCGCGCCGCGCCGGCCGGTGAAAACGCCGCCTTCCGCCGCAGCGTACACGCGTGTAGACGCCTGGTACGGCCGTGTACGTCCTTCGTACACGCGTGTCGTTGCTTCGTACTGGCGTGTACGAGGCTCTTGCCCGCGTGTACGGACCCCGTTTCCGCTTTCGGGAAGCCCGTACACGCGTGCACGAAGCCCGAAGTCGCAAGTTCCTGCCTCGTACAAGCGCTTTTCAGGTTCGTACAGGCGTGTACGAATGTCGTACACGGCGCGTCGAGCGTCCCTGCCGCACCGGCCCGGGGGCGTGCCCGGCGATCGCGGCGGCAGGTCGACGCACGCGCCCGCCCGCACCTTCGCCTATGGTGACGGCACGGGCACCGTGCCGTTGCGGTGCGGTCGTAACTGACGTGATCGCGGCTTGCGGGGGGTGTCGTGGAGGCGAACGCGAAGGCGCCGGACAATGCCCGGCTGCTGGCGGCGGCGCTGCGGCGCGGCCAGCAGCTCGGGCGCATGCGGCGGGTGTGCGAGGCGGCGGGCGGCATCGCCATCGCCGCCGGGCTCGTCGCGCTGCTCGAGGAGCAGATGCCGGTGGCGCTGTCGCTCGCCTTCATCATCGTGCTCGGCGGGCTCGCCGCGCTCGGTTCGGTGACGGTGCTGCGGCGCATCGAGCGCCTGGCGCGGGTGCTGCCGCGGCTGCGCCCGGCGCCGTGCCGGCTGCACCTGCACCTGATCCGCTGGATCGACGGCGTCGACTACGCCGCCGAGGTCGACGTGGCCGGGATGTGGACGCTCAGGGTCGAGTTCGAGCCGCCGGAGCGGCGGCTGGAGCCGCTCGCCGGGCACGAGTTCGAGGCGATCGCCTGGGTGGAGCCGCAGTGGCACAGCCTGTGGGCGGTGGAGCTGCCGCGCACGGTGCTGTGGGTGCGCCGCCAGGTGCGCGCCGGCCAGGGGCTCGGCGACTGAACGCAGCGCCCGCGGCGCTCAGCCGCGCGGCTTGGCGCGGCGCGTCGGGGTGGCGCTCCACGGGTCGTCGGGCCAGGGGTGGCGCGGGTAGCGGCCCTTCAGTTCCTTGCGCACCTCGGGGTAGGTGCGGTCCCAGAAGCCGCGCAGGTCCTGGGTGACCTGGATCGGGCGCTGCGCCGGCGACAGCAGGTGCAGCGTCACCGCCACGCGGCCGTCGGCGATGCACGGGGTGTCGGCGAGCCCGAACAGCTCCTGCAGCTTCACCGCGAGCACCGGCGGCGCGCCGTCGGCCGCATAGGCGAGGCGCAGGCGCGAGCCCGACGGCACCTCGAGGTGGGTCGGCGCGAGCGCATCGAGGCGCTGGCGTGCCGGCCAGGGCAGGCGCGCCTGCAGGATCGCGGCGAGGTCGAGCCGGGCCAGGTGCTCGCGGCGGGTGATGCCGTCGAGGCAGGGTTCGAGCCAGTCGTCGAGGCTCGCCGCGAGCGCGGCATCGGCGACGTCGGGCCAGTCGCCGCCGACGTCCCAGGCGCGCAGGCTCAGCACCCGCGCCTGCCAGTCGCGCAGCGCCGGCGTCCACGGCAGCGCGTCGAGCCCCAGGCGTTCGACGCCGCTGCGCATCGCCGCGCGCAGCCGCGCCGGGTCGACGCGGGCGAGCGGCTGCGTGCCCAGCAGCAGCTCGCCGAGGCGGCGTTCGCGGCGCGCCAGCACCGCCTGCTCGCGCTCGTCCCAGCGCACCGTGGCGAGCTCCTCGATGCGCCCGGCGAGCGCGGCTTCGACGCCGGCGAGCTCGAGCGGCGCGGCGAGGAAGATGCGCGCCTCGGTGTGGCCGGCGTCGAGCGCGGCGACCGCGAGCCAGTCGCTGCCGGCGAGCGGGTCGCCCTCGCGCAGCCGCGCGCCGCGGCCGCCGGCGAGCTGGTAGCGGTCGACCGCGCCGTCGCGGCGGCGGGCGACGCGCTCCGGGTAGGCGGCGGCGACCAGCGCCGCCAGTGCCTGGGGGTCGACGTGGGCGCCGGCGCCGTCGTCCGGCGCGACGTCGAGGCGCTGGCGGTAGGCGCGCGCCGCCTGCGCGGCGCGGGTGCAGGCGGCGGTGTCGGCACCGAAATCGCGTGCGGCCTGGCGGCCGCGCGCGGCGAAGGCGCGCAGCGCCTCGACGCGCAGGCCGAGGTCGGCGCTGCGTGCGGCCTCGCCGCGCAGCACGTCGCGCTCCTCCAGCAGCGCGGCGAGTTCGCAGGCGAGCGTCGCCTGGCCGTCGGCGACGCCGCGCAGCAGCAGGTGGCCGAGCCGCGGGTGCACGCCGAGTGCGGCGAGGCGCCGCCCGGCGGCGCTGATGCGGCCGTCGCCGTCGAGTGCGCCGAGCGCGCCGAGCAGCTCGTGCGCCTGCGCGAGCGCGCCGGGGTTCGGCGGGTCGAGCCAGGTCAGCGTGGCCGCGCCGGCGCCCCACAGCGCGAGTTCGAGCGCGAGCGGGGCGAGGTCGGCTTCGAGGATCTCCGGCACCGTGTACGGCGCCAGCGTGCGCTGCGTCGCCTCGGTCCACAGCCGCAGGCAGCGGCCGGGGCCGAGGCGCCCGGCACGGCCGGCGCGCTGCTCGGCGGCGGCGCGGCTGACGCGCACCGTCTCCAGCCGCGTCAGCCCGCTGACCGGGTCGAAGCGCGGCACCCGCGTCCAGCCGCCGTCGATCACCGTGTCGACGCCGGGGATGGTCAGGCTGGTCTCGGCGATCGGCGTGGCGAGCACCACCTTGCGCCGGCCGTCGGGATCGGGGTCGAGCGCGCGCTGCTGCTCGGCCTGGCCGAGCTCGCCGTAGAGCGGCAGCACCGCCAGCGCCGGCGCGTGCTCGGCGATGAGCGCCTGGGCGCGGCGGATCTCGCCGCCGCCGGGCAGGAAGGCGAGCACGTCGCCGCCGTCCGGGTGCTCGCGCAGCTCGGCGAGCACGCCGCGCGCGACCGCCTCGGCGACCGTGTCGGCGGGTTCGCGGGCGAGGTAGCGCAGCTCGACCGGGTGGGCGCGGCCGGCGCTGGCGACGATCGGCGCGTCGCCGAGCAGCGCGGCGATGCGGGTGCCGTCGAGCGTCGCCGACATCACCAGCAGCTTCAGGTCCTCGCGCAGGCCGAGCTGGGCGTCGCGTGCCAGCGCCAGCGCGAGGTCGGCGTGCAGGCTGCGCTCGTGGAACTCGTCGAAGATCACCAGGCCGACGCCGTCGAGCGCCGGGTCGGCCTGCAGGCGGCGGGTCAGGATGCCTTCGGTGACGACCTCGACGCGGGTGGCGCGCGACACCCGCTGCTCGAAGCGCACGCGGTAGCCGACGCGGCCGCCGGGGGCCTCGCCGAGCAGCGTGCTCATGCGCGTGGCGGCGGCGCGCGCGGCGAGGCGGCGCGGTTCGAGCATGACGATGGCGCGGCCGCCGAGCCAGTCGGCGTCGAGCAGCGCGAGCGGCACGCGGGTGGTCTTGCCGGCGCCGGGCGGGGCCTGCAGCACCACCGCCGGGTGCGCGGCGAGCGCCGCGCGCAGCGCCGGCAGCGCCGCGTCGATCGGCAGCTCCATGGCGGGCCGGCTCAGCGGATGAAGTCGCGGCTGACGGCGCGGAAGGTGTCGGTGCCGGCGCGCTCCAGCCACTCGAAGGCGACCATCTCGCGGCTGACCACGCCGCAGCCGGCGTCGCGCGCGCGCTGCAGCGCGAGTGCCTGGTCGCCGACACGGCGCGAGCCGACCGCCTCGGCGACCAGGAACACCTCGAAGCCCTGCGCGCGCAGGCCGAGCGCGGTCTGCAGCACGCAGACGTGAGCCTCGGCGCCGGCGATCACGCACTGGCGCCGGCCGCCGGCGGTCAGCCGCGCCGGCAGCGCGGGCTCGGCGGCGGCGTTGAAGCAGAGTTTCTCCAGCGTGGCGCCGGGCGGGATCAGCGCCGCCAGCTCCGCCACCGTGCGGCCGAGCCCGCGCGGGTACTGCTCGGTGGCGAGCACCGGCACGTCGAGGCGCGCCGCCACGCCGAGCAGCCAGGCGGCGTGCGCGACGACGTCCGCGCCCCGGTCGAGCGCGCCG
Source organism: Plasticicumulans lactativorans (assembly GCF_004341245.1). GTDB lineage: Bacteria > Pseudomonadota > Gammaproteobacteria > Competibacterales > Competibacteraceae > Plasticicumulans_A > Plasticicumulans_A lactativorans. Next base: position 168,436 of record NZ_SLWY01000001.1, read on the forward strand.
ACCAGGCGCTCCTGCAGGTCGATGATCAGCAGCGTGGCGTGTTCGGCGCGCATCAGCATCAAAGGGCTCCGTTGGCAAGCGGTGGATTTGCAAACATCAGTTTCGCATGCGATGCGCGCAAACCGCACGGGGATGCGTTTCGCGGCGGGCTGGCCTAACAATACCCGGTGCCGGCCCGGCGGACGTCGCCGGCAGGGGCCGGCTTGGGACGGGGGGCATGGTGCTGAAAACGGCGTTGGTGGTGGACGATTCGCGGCTCGCACGGCTGGCGCTGACGCGCACGCTGGAGCGCCACGGCTGGCGCGTCGAGCAGGCGGCATCCGGCGCCGAGGCGCTCGCGGCACTGCGCGCCCGCCAGCCCGACGTGGTGTTCATGGACGTCACCATGCCCGAGATGGACGGCTTCACCGCGGTTTCCCACATCCGCAACGACCCCGCGAGCCAGGACATCCCGGTGGTGATGTGCTCGGCCGAGGAGACCGACCAGGTACGCCGGCGTGCCGCCGCCTGCGGCGCCTACGCCTTCCTGTCGAAGTCGTCGAGCGACGAGGGCATCGAACGCCTGCTCGGCGACCTCAGCGTGACGGTCGGCCGCGACAGCGTGCCGCCGGCCCCGGCTCCGGCTCCGGCTCCGGCCGTCGCCCCGGTCGCTGCTGTCCCGGCCGAGCCGCCGCCCGTGATGCCGGCAGCGGCCCCCGCGCCCGTCGCCCCGCCGGTGGCAGTGGTGGCGGAGACGACGGCCGCCGGGATCGACGCCCGGGTGCACGCGGCGGTCGAACGCGCGCTCGCCGGGCAGCGCGCGGCGCTCGAGGCGGCGGTCGCCGCGGCCGTGCTCGCGCGCCTCGAGGACCACGGCCCCGAGGGCTGGGAGGCGCGCATCGGCCAGGCCTGGGGCGAGCGCGTCGAGCGCCAGGCGGTGGCGGCGGCGCGCGAGGCGGCGCTCGCGCAGGCGGCGCAGGCGGCGGCACGGGAACTCACCGAACGCCAGGGCGAGTGGCTGGGCGTGGTGGTGCGCTCGCTCGACAGCGGCCAGATCGGCGCACGCCTGCACGAGCTCGCGAGCGCCGCGGCGGCGAGCGCGGCGCGTCAGCAGGTGGCGGCGCTGCTGGTCGAAGTGCGCGAGTCGGTGTTCGCCGCGGTGCAGAACGAGCTGTCGGCACTGCGGCGCGAGCGCGAGACGCTGCCGTCGCCGCGCGCCTTCGAGGACCTGCGCAGCGAGGCGCGCGGTGCCCGGCGGCGCGCCGAGGAGGCGCTCGCGCGCAGCCGCAACGCGCTGATCGTGCTCGCGATCGGCGCCTTCGCCGCGATCCTGTCCTCGGTGCTGCTGCGCTGAGTGCGCGCCGGCGACGGCCGCCCCGGCGGGCCGTCCCCGGTCGCCGGCAGCGGCCAGCGCGACAAAAGTTGACCTAGCCTTACGGCGGGCGTCGGGGTGCGGCTTTTACCATCCCGTCGTCCGCCGCCGCGCCTGCGGGGCGTCGGCGCCCCGGCGCCGGACCCCGGCCGTCGGCGGCCGAGGGAGCGGACCCGAGTGCCATCCAGCCGCCCTTCGAGGAGACCGCCTTGCCGAACACCCCGCGTGGCAATGCCCGGACCGCCCCGGCGCCGAACCCGCCGCCTTCGCGTCTGCGCGGCGTGCAGATGCCGGCGCTGCTCGCCCTCGTCGTCGGGGTGCTGCTGAGCGCCGCGGTGTGCGCCTGGCTGCTCGCGCTGGAACAGGAGCGCGCGCAGACCCAGTTCGAACGCGCCGCGCGCGACCGCTTCCTGTCGCTCGCGCTCGAACTCGAACAGAGCCTCAACGCGCTGCAGGGGCTGAGCGCGTACATGCGCGCCACGCCGAATGTCGGCGACGAGGCCTTCGCCGCCGTCGCCCGGCCGCTGCTCGCGCTGAGCCCGGCGCTGCAGTCGCTGGTGTGGGCGCCACGCGCCGAGGGCGCCGAGCGTTTCCCGGTGCTGCGGGTCTATCCCGCCGACGGCGCGCCGTTCGCGGCGGGCAGCGATCCCGCCGCCAACCCGGCGGTGGCCGCGGCGATCCGCACCGCGCGCGACACCGCCCGGGTGGTGCTGAGCGAGGCGGTGGCCGGGCCCAACGACACCCAGGCGCGCGTGCCGGTCGCGGTGATGCCGGTGTACCGCAACCTCGCCGCGTTCGCCGAGGAGAAGCGCCGCGCCGGCGAGTTCGCCGGTGTCGCGCTCGCCACGCTCGATCCGCGCCGGCTGGTCGAGGCCGCGCAGGCGCGGCTCGATCCGGCCAAGGTCGAACTGCGCCTGTTCGACCTGTCGGCGCCCAAGGGGCGGCAACTGCTCTACCACCCGCTGGTCGAGAACCTCGGCGCGCCGCTGGCCGGCTACCTCGCCGAGCCCGACAACCTCGGCGGCATCGAGCGCCTCAGCCAGCAGCTCGAGCTCGGCCAGCGCCGCTGGCTGCTGGTGGCGACGCCGGTGGCCGGGCAGTTCCTGGCGCAGAGCGGCTGGCGGCCGTGGTGGGGGCTCGCGATCGGCCTCGCGCTGACGCTCGCGCTCGCCTTCTACCTGCACGGCGTGGTCGGGCGCAGCGCCCAGGTCGAGGCGATGGTCGCGCGCCGCGGCGCCGAGCTCGCCGAGAGCGAACGGCGGCTGCGCCAGATCGTCGAGCCTTCGCCCGACGTGCACTGGGTGTGCACCGTCGACGGCGCGCTGCTCCTGTACGTGAGCCCGGCGTTCGAGCGCGTCTGGGGCTACGCGGTCGAGGCGGCGTTCGCCCGGCCGAGCCTGCGGCGCGAGTCGATCTACCCCGACGACCGCGAACCGCTGCGCCGCGCCTTCCGGGCGGTGGCACAGACCGGCGGCTACGAGCTCGAATACCGGATCGTGCGCGCCGACGGCGAGGTGCGCTGGATCCGCGAGCGCGCGCACGCGGTGCGCGGGCCGGGCGACGAGGTCTACCGCATCGCCGGGGTGGCCGAGGACATCTCGCAGCGACGCGCCGCCGACGTCGGCCTGGTCGACAGCGAAGCGCGGCTGCGCGCGCTGGTGGAGGCGGCCGGCGACGGCATCATCACCGTCGACGAGGCCGGCGCCATCGAATCCTTCAACGCCACCGCCGAGCGCCAGTTCGGCCTGCTCGCCGCCGAGGTGCTCGGCCGGCCGCTGGTCGAGCGCATCCCCGGCTTCGATCCGCACCGGGCGCCGGAGCACGGCCGGCAGTGGGAGGGCGTACGCGGCAGCGGGCAGCGCTTTCCGGTGGTGGTGTCGGTCGGCGACATGGAGGGGCGCTCGGGGCGCTGCTACGTGTGCATCGTCCACGACCTCACCGCGCTGCAGCAGGCGGCGGCGGCGGGGCTGCGCGAGCGCGACCGGGCGCAGGCGATCGTCGTCAGCCTCGAAGCGGCGGTGGTCACCACCGACCCCTACGGCCGCGTCGACTACCTGAGCCCGCGCGCCGCCGAGCTGATCGGCCGCGACGCCGCCGAGGCGCTCGGCCGCACGCTGCCCGAGGTGGTGCCGCTGCGCGACCTGCGCACCGGACGCGAACTCGAGGATCTCACCGTGCGCGCCGGCGGGCGCAGCGGCGGCTGCGTGCTGGTGCGCAGCGACGGTGCCACGGTGCCGGTGAGCTACACGCTGACCCCGGTGCGCGTGCCGGGCACGCTGATCGGTGGCGTGGTGCTGACGCTGCGCGAGGGCGCGGCCGCCGAGGCCGACGGGGCCACCGACGGCGCCGTCGCCGCCGCGGTGCTGGATCGCCCGGGCTTCGTCGCGCGCCTGGAGCGCGCGCTCGGCGACTCGCGCCTCGACGGCCGTGTGCACACGCTGATCTACCTGAAGCTGCGCCAGCTCGGCGTGGTTGCTGCGACCGACGGCGCGGAGGCGGTGGAGCGCGTGCTCGCCGAGCTCGGCGAGCGCCTGCGCGCCGCGCTGCCGGCCGGCGGCGCGCTCGGGCGCGTCGGCAGCGACGAGTTCGCGGTGCTCTGCGAGGGGCGTGCGCTGGCCGCCGCCGAACTGCTGCTGCCGGTGCTGCGCCACGCGGTCGAGGAGCACCGCGTCACCGTCCAGGGCCACCACCGGCTGTCGCTCAAGGCCGACCTCGGCGCGATCGCGCTCGACCGCGACTGCGGCGGGGCGCTGGAAGCGCTGGCGGCGGCCGACCTCGCCTGCCACCGTGCCCGCGCCGCCCGCGGCAAGGTGTCGGACGCCGCGACCGGCTGAGCGCGCTCAGCGCGCGCGTGTCGGCACGGCGAAGGCGAGCGCGAACAGCAGCGCGGCGCAGACCACGATCGACGGCCCGGCCGGGGTGTCGAGGTGCAGCGAGGCGGCGAGGCCGCCGCCGACCGCGAGCGCGCCGAAGCCGCTGCCGAGCACCGCCATGCGCTCGGGCGAGCGCGCGAAGTGCCGCGCGGTGGCGGCAGGGATGATCAGCAGCGAGGTGATCAGCAGTACCCCCACCACCTTCATCGCCACCGCGACCACCAGCGCGATCAGCAGCATGAAGGCCAGGCGCACCGCGAACACCGGCACCCCCTCGACCCGCGCCAGCTCCTCGTGCACGGTCGCCGCGAGCAGCGGCCGCCAGATCGCCGCCAGCAGCGCCAGCGCCGCAAGCCCGCCGCCCCAGATCCACGCCAGGTCGCGCATGCCCACGGCGAGGATGTCGCCGAACAGGTAGCTCGACAGGTCCACCCGCACCGTTTCGAGCAGGGCGAGGCCGACCAGGCCGAGCGACAGCGCGCTGTGCGCGAGGATGCCGAGCAGCGTGTCGGTGGCGAGGCGGCGGCTGCGTTCGAGCAGCACCAGCAGCAGCGCCGTCGCCAGGCACACGGCGAGCACGCCGAGGCCCTCGTCGACGCCGGCGAGCACGCCGACGGCGACGCCGAGCAGCCCCGAATGCGCCAGCGTGTCGCCGAAGTAGGCCATGCGCCGCCACACCACGAAGGCGCCGAGCGGGCCGGCGGCGAGCGCCACGCCGAGCCCGCCGAGCAGGGCGCGCCAGATGAAGTCATCGAGCATGGTCGTGCTCCGCGTCCTCGTGCAGCACCTCGCCGTGCAGGTCGTGGCGGTGATCGTGGTGGTGGTGGTAGACCGCCAGGTGGCGCACGCCTTCGAGCCCGAACAGCGCCCGGTAGGCCGGGTCGCGGCTGACGTCGTCGGGGTGGCCGGCGCAGCAGACGTGGTGGTTCAGGCACACCACGCGGTCGGTCGCGGCCATCACCAGGTGCAGGTCGTGCGACACCAGCAGGATGCCGCAGCCGCGGCGGTCGCGGATCGCCCCGATCAGCTCGTAGAGCGCGTACTGCCCGGCGACGTCGACCGCCTGCACCGGCTCGTCGAGCACCAGCAGCGCGGGCCGGCGCAGCAGCGCGCGGGCCAGCATCACGCGCTGCAGTTCGCCGCCCGAGACGCTGTGCAGCGGGTTCCTGAGCACGTGTGCGGCGCCGGTCTCGGCGAGCGCGGCGCGCACCGCCGCGCGCGGGGCCGGGGTGCCGAGGGTGACGAAGCGCTCCACGCTGAGCGGCAGCGTCTCGGCCACCACCAGGCGCTGCGGCACGTAGCCGATGCGCACGCCCGGGCGGCGCCAGACCGTGCCGCGGTCGGGGGCGAGCAGGCCGAGCGCGACCTTGACCAGCGTCGACTTGCCGGCCCCGTTCGGGCCGATCAGGGTGACGATCTCGCCGCCGGCGAGGTCGAGGTCGACGCCGTCGAGCAGGGTGCGCCGCCCGCGCGTCAGGCTCACGCCGTGCAGGCGCAGCAGCGGCTCGCCGCTCATGCCGGGGCGTCGCGGCAGGCGGCGCAGCGGCCGAGGATCTCGACCATCTGCGTGCGCGCGGCGAAGCCCACCGCGGCTGCGGCGCGGACGATGCCGTCCTCGACCTCGTGGCTGTCGAGTTCGCCGACGCAGCCGCACCGCTCGCAGATCAGGAACTGGCCGCCGTGGTGTTCGGCCGGGTGCGAGCAGCCGATGAAGGCGTTGAGCGAGGCCAGGCGGTGGACCAGCCCCTGTTCGAGCAGGAAGTCGAGCGCGCGGTAGACGGTGGGCGGTGCGCCGGGGCGGCCGTCGTCGCGCAGCACGTCGAGGATCGCGTAGGCGCCGATCGGCCGGGCGCTGGCGCAGACGATCTCCAGCACCCGGCGGCGCAGTTCGGTGAGGCGGGTGCCGCGGGCTTCGCACAGCCCTTCGGCGGCGGCGAGCGCGGCGGCGCAGTCGTTGGCTTGCATGGGACCGGGTCCACGGTTGCGGATGGTGAATGTTATACAGTAACGTGTGTTACTGTATAACCTTGCTGAATCCCGGAGTCTGCCGCAATGCCCCGTTCCGTCAAGCCCTGGCTGGCCGCGCTGCTGCTCGCGCTGCCGCTCGCCGCGGCGGCCGCGCCGCGCGTGCTCGCCACCATCAAGCCGGTCCAGTCGCTGGCCGCCGGCGTCATGGCCGGCGTCGGCGAGCCGAAGGTGCTGGTCAGCGGGCGCGCCTCGGAGCACGACTTCTCGCTGCGGCCCTCGGACATGCGTGCGATCACCGAGGCCGACCTGGTGCTGTGGATCGGCCCGTCGCTCGAGGGCTTCATGATCCGGCCGCTCGCCGCGCATCCGCAGGTGCGGGCCGTGGCGCTGCTCGACGCCCCGGGCATCGACACCCTCGCCCCGCGCGCCGGCGGGGCGTGGGAGGTCCACGAGCACGGTGCCCACGACGACCACGACCACGACGACCACGACGGGGCCGGGCACGGTGCGCAGGTCGAGCCGCACATCTGGCTCGATCCGCGCAACGCGCAGGCGATCACGCGCGCCATCGCCGCCGCGCTCAGCGAGCGCGACCCGGCCAACGGCGCGACCTACGCCCGCAACGCCGAGGCCCAGGTGGCACGCCTCGCGGCGCTGGAGGACGAACTCGCGGCACGCCTGGCGCCGCTGCGCGGGCGGCCGTTCGTGGTCTTCCACGACGCCTATGCGTACTTCGAACGCCGCTTCGACCTCACCGCGGTGGGCTCGATCACCGTCAGCCCCGAGCGCAAGCCCTCGGCGCAGCGCATCCAGGCGATCCGCCAGAAGATCCGCGACAGCGGCGCACGCTGCGTGTTCAGCGAGCCGCAGTTCGACGCCGCGCTGGTGGCGACGCTGGTCGAGGATACCGGCGTGCACCGCGGCGAACTCGACCCCACCGGCACCGACGCGGCCGGCGGCGCGGATGCCTATTTCACCCTGCTGCGCCGCCTCGCCGCGGCCCTCGCCGGGTGCCTCGGCGATGCCTGAGCGCGGTCGGCGGCGGCGTGGGGCGTGCCGATGCGCCGGCGGACAGCTACGTCGCGCTGATGCGCCACGATGCCGCGCTGCCGGTCGCGACGATGCAGCGCTGACGGCGCGCCGCGCTACGCTGGAAGGGCGCGTGCAGCGCGCGGTCGAGGTCCATCGATGAACATCGCTCCGCCCCCCGGGGGCATCCCCGTCGTGCTCGTCACCGGTTTCCTCGGCAGCGGCAAGACCACGCTGCTCGCGCGCCTGCTGCGCCGCCCCGAGCTGGCGCGCAGCGCCGTGATCATCAACGAGTTCGGCGCGGTCGGGCTCGATCACGACCTGATCGAGCGCGCCGACGACGACGTCGTCGAGCTCGCCGGCGGCTGCGTGTGCTGCTCGCAGCGCGGCGAGCTCGGGCAGACGCTCGCGCGCCTGCGCGAGCGGCGCGAGGCGGGCAGCGTCGCGGCCTTCGAGCGGGTGCTGATCGAGACCACCGGGCTCGCCGACCCGGCGCCGATCCTGCGCGACTTCCTCGCCGACGCCTGGCTCGCCGACACCTACCGCTTCGACGGCGTGATCACCACCGTCGACGCCGTGCACGGCCTGGGCACGCTCGAGCGTGAGCCCGAGGCGCGCGCCCAGGCTGCCTTCGCCGACCGCCTGCTGCTCACCAAGGCCGATGTCGCGCCGAGCGCGGCCATCGACGCGCTGCGCGAGCGGCTCGCCGCGCTCAACCCGGGCGTCGTGCCGCTCGCGGTGGCGGCCGGCGAGGTCGCCCCCGAGGCCCTGTTCGGGGCGGCGGTGCGCGACCCCCGGGCGACCCGCGAGCAGGTCGAGCGCTGGCTCGGCGCGCGCGGCTTCGTCGGCTGGCGGATCGCGGCGTCGGAGCCGAACCGGCACGGTCCCGACATCCGCGCGCAGGTGCTGGTGCGCGAGGCGCCGCTGCCGGCGGCGGTGTTCCGCGGTTTCTTCGACCTGCTGCTGGAGGCGCGGCGCGACGACCTGCTGCGGGTGAAGGGGCTGGTCAACATCGCCGGCGCGCCGGGGCCGCTGCTGGTGCACGGCGTGCAGGGCAGCTTCGAGCCGCTGCTGCCGCTCGCCGGGTGGCCCGGCGGCGACCGCCGCACGCGCCTGGTGTTCATCACCCGCGGCATCTCCGGGGCGTGGATCGAGGGCCTGCTGCGCTCGTTCGAATGAGCGCGCCGCGGCGGGCTTGGAAGGGCACCGTCGCGCCCCCATCTACGCCAAGGGCGGTTGACGGCAGGTGCAGTCGTGTGCCCGCCCGTGGGCCGTTCTCCGTATACTGGCGCCCCTGTTCCCGTCGTGCGCCGGAGCGCCCCGGCGCGCTGTCCATTCATGAGGTTGACGTCATGCCGATCTACGAATACCGCTGCGACGCCTGCGGCCACGAACTCGAAGCCATGCAGAAGATGAGCGCCGCGCCGCTCACCGACTGTCCCGCCTGCGCGACGCCGGCGCTGAAGAAGCTGATCTCGGCGGCCGGTTTCCGCCTGTCGGGCGGTGGCTGGTACGAGACCGATTTCAAGTCCGGCGACAAGAAGAACGTCGCGAAGAAGGAGGAAACCCCATCGGCACCCGCCGCCTGCGGCAGCGGCGGCTGCGGCGCACCCGCCTGCGCGGCGGGCGCCTGAGCGCCGCCGCTGCCCGCCGCGGGGCCGCCCGCCGGCGCGCGTTGCGTGACCGGGAGCGGCCCCTTACCATGCCCGGCCCTTGCCGCGTCGCCGCTGGCGACGCCCCGAATCGACGGTAATCCACGAATGATGCGCAGCCACTATTGCGGCCAGGTCAGCGAGGCCCTGCTCGGGCAGGACGTGCAACTCTGCGGCTGGGCGCACCGGCGGCGCGATCACGGCGGGGTGATCTTCATCGACCTGCGCGATCGCGAGGGGCTGGTGCAGGTGGTGATCGACCCCGACACCGCCGAGGCCTTCGCCGCGGCCGAGCGCGTGCGCTCCGAGTTCGTGCTGCGGGTCTCCGGGCGCGTGCGCCCGCGCCCCGAAGGGACCGAGAACCCCAACCTCGTCTCCGGCAAGATCGAGGTGCTGGGCAGGGCGCTGGAGATCCTCAACCGCGCCGAGACCCCGCCGTTCCAGATGGACGAGGAGGAGATCTCCGAGGAGATCCGCCTGCGCTACCGCTACCTCGACCTGCGCCGGCCGGTGATGCAGGAGCGCCTGCGCCTGCGCGCCCGCGTGATCAGCTACTTCCGTCGCTACCTCGACGCGCAGGGGTTCATGGACATCGAAACCCCGATGCTGACCAAGGCCACGCCCGAGGGCGCGCGCGACTACCTGGTGCCGAGCCGCACCCACGCCGGCAGCTTCTTCGCGCTGCCGCAGTCGCCGCAGCTGTTCAAGCAGCTGCTGATGATGGCGGGCTTCGATCGCTACTACCAGGTGGTGCGCTGCTTCCGCGACGAGGACCTGCGCGCCGATCGCCAGCCCGAGTTCACCCAGCTCGACATCGAGACCTCCTTCCTCGACGAGAACGACATCACCGGGCTGATGGAGACGATGATCCGCGGCGTGTTCGCCGAGGTGCTCGGCGTCCAGCTGCCGGACCCGTTCCCGCGCCTGCCCTATGCCGAGGCGATGGGGCGCTACGGCTCGGACAAGCCCGACCTGCGCATCCCGATGGAGCTCACCGAGCTCACCGAGGTGATGAAGGGCGAGTCCTTCAAGGTGTTCAGCGAGGCGGCCAATGCCCCGCGCGGGCGGGTGGCGGCGCTGAAGGTGCCGGGCGGCGGCGAGAGGCTGTCGCGCAAGCAGATCGACGACTACACCGCCTTCGTCGCGCGCTACGGCGCGCGCGGGCTCGCCTACATCAAGGTCAACGCCGTCGCGCAGGGCCGCGAGGGGCTGCAGTCGCCGATCGTCAAGAACCTCTCCGACGCCGCGCTCGCGGCGATCATCGAGCGCACCGGCGCGGTCGACGGCGACCTGGTGTTCTTCGGCGCCGACCGCAGGAAGATCGTCGACGACGCCCTCGGCGCGCTGCGCCTCAAGGTCGGGCAGGACCTCGGCCTGGTGCAGGGCGACTGGGCGCCGCTGTGGGTGGTCGACTTCCCGATGTTCGAGTGGGACGAGGGCGAGAACCGCTGGATGGCGATGCACCATCCCTTCACCTCGCCGCGCGACGGCCTCGAGAGCGTGCGCGACAACCCCGAGGCGGCGGTCGCCCGCGCCTACGACATGGTGCTGAACGGCACCGAGATCGGCGGCGGCTCGATCCGCATCTTCCGCCCGGAGATGCAGACCGAGGTGTTCAAGCTGCTCGGCATCGACGAGGAGCAGGCGCGCGCCAAGTTCGGCTTCCTGCTCGACGCGCTGAAGTTCGGCTGCCCGCCGCACGGCGGCCTCGCCTTCGGCCTCGACCGCCTGGTGATGCTGATGGCCGGCGCGAAGTCGATCCGCGACGTGATGGCCTTCCCGAAGACCCAGACCGCCGCCTGTCTGCTGACCCAGGCGCCGGCCGAGGTCACCGAGGCGCAACTGCGCGAGCTCAACATCCGCCTGCGCCGCACGCCGTGAGCGGCGCGGCGCCTCAGGGCGTGTAGGCGAGGCGCAGCCCGCCCCAGTGGCGCCCGTCGACCGTGATCGGCGCCGAGACCTCCTTCATCAGCACGAAGCGGCCGCCGCCCATGTCGCGGCGGTAGGTCTGCAGCAGCACCGGCCGGGTGTTGCGCGCCGAGGCGAGCCCGGTGCGGTCGTTGAAGATGCGCCGGTTGCGGCAGTGCGCGGCGTTCCACACCGGGTCCTTGCGCTGCGCCTCGGCGTACTTGCGGTTGTGCGTCGGCAGGTAGCCGTGGTCGTCGACCGCCGCGCAGAAGGCCACGCGCGCATCGGTGGCGAGCACCGCCTCCTGCAGCGGCGGCAGCACGCGGTCGGTGAACAGCGTGAAGCGGGTCAGGTACTGCTGCGGGTCGGTGCCGGCGATGGGGCGGTAGTTGCGGTCGAACAGGTCGTCGAGGCCGATCTCGCCCTTGGCGAGCGCCTGCGTGAACAGCGCCGAGACCTCGGCGGCGAGCTGCTTCACGCGCTGCACGTAGCGCGCGTCGACGGTGTCCACGCCGTCGACGGCGGTGACGCCGACCAGGCGCTCGCTCAGTTCCTGCACCCGCACCAGCTGGTCGCTCGCCTCGCGCAGGTTGCGGCTCGACGACTGCACGTCGCTGGCGAGGTCGTCGAGCGCGCTGACGGTGCTGCGGCAATCGGCGTCGATCCCCGCCACCGCGCTGCCGATGCGGGCGGCCTGCGCGTCGACGTCGCGCATCGAGGCGTCGAGGTTCGCCATCACTTCCTGGATCGCCTGGGTGCCGCGGCGCACCTCCTCGGACTTGGCCTTGCTGCGCGCGCCCTGCGCGATCAGCGCGCGGGTCTGCTCGAACAGTTCGGCGAGCGTGCGGTCGATCTCGGCGGTCGAGGTGCGGGTCTGCTGCGCGAGCTGCTTGACCTCGCTCGCCACCACGGCGAAGCCGCGCCCGGCCTCGCCGGCGCGCACCGCCTCGATGGTGGCGTTGAGGGCGAGCAGGTTGGTCTGCTTGGCGACAGCGTCGATGCCCTTGGCGACCTGGCCGACGCGCTCGATGGCGAGGCCGAGCTGCGCCAGCTGCGCTTCCATCGCCGCCACCGACTCGGTCAGCGCGTGGATGTCGGCGAACGAGGCGTTGATGGTCTGCAGCGAGCGCTCGACGGCGTGGCGGGTGGTCTCCAGCACGTGCTGGGTGCTGCCGGTGGCGTTGGCCACCTCGCCGTTGCTCGCGGCCATCTGTGTGGCCAGCGCCTGCAGCGCGGCGAAGGCGTCGACCGCGCGCGCGGCGCGCTCGCTGACCTCGCCGACGTGGCCGGTGATGTCGGTGATCGCGATCGCGAGCTGGCCGGCGTAGTCGGCGACCTCCCGGATGATCGAAGCGGTGTCCGTGTCGCTGGCGCTCATGCGCGGGCCCTCGGGCGGCGTGGACGGGCCGCCGGGGCCATCCCGGCGGGGTCTCGGCGGGACCGTCAGAGCCGATGCGTCTCGAGGGCGCAGCCGTGCTCGCGGTAGGCGCGGAAGCGTTCGCGCGAGGCGCCCAGCACGGCCGGCGACTGGTCGATCGGCTCGGCGATGCGGGCGCAGTGCTCGAAGGCTTCGGGCAGGGTCGGCGCGAGGTTGATCAGCACCTCGCGATGCTCCGCCGGCGCCGCGCCGGTGCCGATCAGGACCGGCGCCGTCGGCCCCGCGGCGCAGTGTAGGCGATGGGGAACGAAGCTGCCCTTGCGGAAGCTCCACAGCAGTTCGTCGAGTGCCGCGGCCTGCGCGGCGTCGGCTGCGCGCACGAACAGGCGGTGGCCGCGGCCGAAGGCCTTCTCGGCCAGCCGGCAGGCGAACAGCAGGCGCTCGTGCGGGTCGCTGCCGGCGAGGACGTAGAAGTCGACGCGCGGCATCAGGCGCGCGCGGCCGCCGCGCGATCGAGCAGGAACTGCGTCAGCAGCGGCACCGGGCGCCCGGTCGCGCCCTTGGCCTTGCCGCTCTTCCAGGCGGTGCCGGCGATGTCGAGGTGCGCCCAGTGGAACTTCTTCGTGTAGCGCGCGAGGAAGCACGCCGCGGTGATCGCACCGCCCTCGCGCGGGCCGACGTTGGCCATGTCGGCGAAGTTGCTGTCGAGGCCGTCCTGGTAGTCGTCCCACAGCGGCAGCTCCCAGGCGCGGTCGGCGGCCTGGCGGCCGGCGTCGAGCAGGTCGTGGGTGAGCGGGGCATGGTTGCTGAACAGGCCGTGCGGGTGATGGCCGAGCGCGATCACGCAGGCGCCGGTGAGGGTGGCGATGTCCACCACCACGGCCGGATCGTAGTGGCGCTCGACCCAGGTGAGGGCGTCGCAGAGGATCAGCCGTCCCTCGGCGTCGGTGTTGAGGATCTCGACGGTCTGCCCGGACAGGCTGGTGATCACGTCACCGGGGCGGGTGGCGTTGCCGCCCGGCATGTTCTCGACCGCGGCGATCACCCCGACCACGTGCAGCGGCAGCTGCAGGTCGCGGCAGGCGAGCAGGGTGCCGAGCACCGCGGCCGCGCCGCACATGTCGTACTTCATCAGGTCCATCTCGGCGGCCGGCTTGATCGAGATGCCACCGGTGTCGAAGGTGACCCCCTTGCCGACCAGCACCACCGGCTTCGCGCCGTCCGCCGCGCCGCGGTACTCCAGCGCGATCAGCCGCGGCGGCTGCGCCGAGCCGCGGGCCACCGCGAGCAGCGCCCCGGCGCCCATGGCCTCGAGCTCGGGCTGGCCGAGCACCTGCACGCTGAGCCGCGCATCGCTCTCGGCCAGCGTCTGCGCGCGCTGGGCGAGGTGGACCGGGGTGCAGATGTTGGGCGGCAGGTTGCCGAGGTCGCGCGCCAGGCGCACGCCGGCGGCGACCGCGAGCGCCTCGCGCAGGGCCTGCTCGCCGGGGGCGAGTTCGCGCCGGCTCGGCACGCTCAGTACAATCCGCTTCAGCGTCCGCCGCGGCTGGTCCTTGCGGCTCTTGAGTTCGTCGAAGCGGTACAGCGCCTCCTCGGTGGCCTCGACCGCGTGGCGGACCTTCCACGCCGTGTCGCGGCCCTTGACGCCGAGTTCGGTCAGGTAGCACACCGCCTCGGTCGCTCCGGTCTCGTGCAGCGTGTTCGCCATGTGGGTGATCACCTGCCGGTAGCGGCGATCGTCGAGGTCGCGTTCGCGGCCGCAGCCCACCACCAGCACGCGGTCGCAGAGGGCGTGGGGGGTGTGCACCAGCAGCAGCGACTGGCCGATCTTGCCTTCGAGGTCGCCGCGGCGCAGCAGGTTGGAGAGAAAACCGTCGGTGGCGGCGTCGAACTGCTCGGCGGCCGGCGACAGGCGCCGCGATTCGTAGACGCCGATGATCAGGCAGGCGGTGCGCTGCTTTTCCGGGTTGCCGCTCTTGACAGAGAATTCCATTCAGGGGCTCCGAAGGTCTGGGGGTGGCCGGGCGCGGCAGGCCGGACCGGGCGGCGGTGACGTCCGGAGGGCGGAGGCGGCCGTGTCGGGTGGCGAAAAAGTTTAGCCGGATTGAATTTGCGTTCACAACGCCGCCCGCCGGGGCGGCCCCGGGGAGCCGGCCGTGCTGAAGACCGTCGATCGATTCATCCTGCGCGAGGTGGCCTTGAGCCTGGGCGCGACGCTCGTGGTGCTGCTCGCGATCGTGCTCGCGAGCCGCCTCGCCAACTACCTGACGCAGGTGGCCAACGGGCTGCTGGTCAAGGAGGTGATCCTGCGCATGCTGGTGCTGCAGTCGATCCGCTTCCTGCCGGTGCTGGTGCCGATCGCCTTCCTGCTCGGCATCATGCTGACGCTGGGCCGCCTGTACCAGGACAGCGAGATGGTCGCGCTCACCGCCTGCGGCTACGGCCCCGGCGAGATCTACCGTCCGCTGCTGCTGCTCGCGCTGCCGCTGCTCGTGCTGCTGCTGCTGATCTCGCTGTGGGTCGCACCGGCGGCCGCCACGCTGCAGTTCGAACTGCAGGCGCGGGCGCGCCAGCAGGCGCAGGTGTCGGTGTTCAACCCGGGCACCTTCCGCGAGGCCGCCAACGGCCGCCACGTCGTCTACGTGGCCGCGCTCGACCCGGCCAGCAACGAGATGCTGCAGGTGTTCATCCAGAGTCGCGAGTCCGACGGCGGCGTCGCCATCACCACCGGCGACCGCGGCCACCAGGAAGTCGACGCCGCCGGCAACCGCTTCATGGTGCTGTACGACGGCTACCGCTACGAGGGCCGCCCCGATGCGCTGGACTACCAGGTGTCGCGCTTCGACCGCCTGCGGGTGAAGCTCGAGGCCCCGCCGGCCGAAGCCATCGGCAAGCGTGAAGGGGTGACGAGCGAGCGCCTGCTGGCCGGCTCGCGCCAGGACCTCGCCGAACTGCACGGGCGCCTGGGCGGGCCGGTGTCGGTGCTGCTGATCGCCTTCGTGGCGCCGCTGCTCGCCCGCGCTCGCCCGCGCGAGAACCGCTATGGCCGCGTGCTCGGCGCGATCCTCGTCTACGCCGTGTACATCAACCTGCTCGGCATCGGTAAGGCCTGGCTGGAGAAGGGCACGCTGGGGCCGCTGGTCGGCCTGTGGTGGGTGCACGCGCTGCTCGCGCTGCTCGCGCTGGGGCTGTGGTGGCGGTACTACGGCTTCCGGAGCAGCGAGCGTGTGGAGGTGCCGGCATGAGACTGATGGACCGCTACGTGCGCCGCTCGGTGATCGCGACCTCGCTGATCGCGCTGCTGGTGCTGCTCGCGCTCGAGACCTTCTTCACGCTGCTGGTGGAGCTGGAGGATCTCGGCGTCGGCCACTACGGCATCGACGACATCGCCCTCTACCTGCTGCTGACGCTGCCGCGGCGCGCCTACGAGACCTTCCCGATGGCGCTGCTGCTCGGCGGGCTGATGGGCATGGGGGCGCTCGCCGCGGGCAGCGAACTCGTGGTGATGCGCAGCGCCGGGGTGTCGATCCTGCGGCTGGTGGTCGCGGCAATGAAGGCCGGACTCATCCTGTGCGCCCTCGCGCTGCTGCTCGGCGAGTTCGTCGCCCCGCCCGGCGAGCGCCTCGCCGAGGACCTGCGCAGCCAGGCGAAGTCGCGGACGCTGGCGATCCGCGACGGCAAGGGCTTCTGGGCGCGCGACGGCGCGAACTTCGTCAACGTGCGCGCGGTGCGCCCCGGTGCCGAACTCGCCGACATCTACCTGTACGAACTCGACGAGCATTCGGCGCTGCTGTCGGTGACCCACGCCCGCGCTGCCCGCTACGACGCCGCCGGGCAGCGCTGGCTGCTCAACGACGTGCAGCGCGACGACATCGCCGCCGAGCGCGTGACCCGCACCGCGAGCGCCTCGATCCCGTGGCGCTCGGTGATCGACCCGGGCAAGCTCGAAGTGCTCGCGGCCAAGCCCGAGACGCTGGCGATGCGCGACCTGCTGACCTTCTCGTCCTACCTCGCCGACAACGGCCTCGACGCGCGCAACTACGAGCTCGCCTTCTGGGGCAAGGCGCTGTCACCGCTCGCCAACCTGACGATGCTGTTCATCGCGATGCCCTTCGTGTTCGGCCACCAGCGCAGCGGCAGCGCCGGTCAGCGCCTGCTGATCGGCATCTTCCTCGGCATCGGCTTCTTCCTCGCCAACCGCGTGCTGGCGAACCTGGTGGTGGTCTACGGCGCCTCGCCGCTGCTCGCCGCCGCGCTGCCGATTGTGCTGTTCTTCGGCGGCGGTCTGGCCGCGCTGCGGCGCATGCGCTGAGGGGCGGGTTCAGCGCGGCCGCGCGGCCGCGCGCACCAGCACGGTGCCGGAGTAGCGCTCGTGCAGGCGCGTGAGGACGGTCAGCAGCAGGCAGCCGAGGCCGGCGCCGAGGCTCGGCCACACGCCCACGCCCAGCACCTTGTGCAGGTACACCGCCGGCGCGAGCCACAGCGCACCGCACAGGAAGCGCAGCAGCGCCGGCCACCAGCCCACCCCGCCGCCGTCCTCGGCCTGCACGCGCAGCTTCCACGCGCGCAGGCCGAGCGTCTGTCCGCCGTGCACCCAGAAGCCGCCGTAGAACGCGAAGCTCACCAGCACCAGCCAGGTCTCGTTGAGCGGATGGCCGACCAGGGGGTTGCGGAAGTCGCGGAAGGCGTCGAGGCCGTAGACGGCGATGCCGATCGTGAAGGGCACGAGCTGCGCGCACATCAGCACGCCGGCGAGCAGCAGCGCGTCGTAGACGATCGCGGCGAGGTGGCGCGGCAGGCCCGGGCGGGGCGGGGCGGGGCGCGGGGACGGGTCGGGCATGAGACGGGAACTCGGTGGAGGCGCGGCGCTCGGCCGCGCGGCGCAGGACAACGCGCAAGCATTTAACTATGGTAGGTAGGCTTCGGGAACTGCGTCGGCTGGCACGCACCCGTGAGATACCCACAACGACGACGGGAGGAGGCATGAGTATCGTTGCCGAGTTATTGGCCAAGCCCGGCGTGCTCGCCGCGGGCGAGTACGCGTTCCGGGGCGACCGGTTCTCGTACAAGGGACAGATGTCCGAAGAACACGCGCGGATGGCGTCGATCATGTGTCGCGCCACCACCATGGGGGTATGCATGCAGGGCCGCATGGCCGAGATCACCCGTAGCGGCACCGGTCTGCACAAGCCCCGCGGCTGGCTGTTGCACGGTGCCGACTACAGCATCTGCGTCGTGGCGAACGTGTTCTGCTTCATGCGCAACGACAAGGGCACGGTGAACGCGGTGGTCAAGCACATGCGCCAGGCGCTCGCCGACGTCAACATGGACCTCGTCTGAGGCTCCGCGCCACGCCCACCACCGAATTCAGGATCAGGAGACCCCAGCATGGCCAAACTCGATTCACTGCTCGCGCTGCCCGGCGCGCTCGCCGCATTCGAATTCCGCGCCAGCGGCGAACTGCTCACCCAGGAAATCGCCCCCAACGCGCCGCTCGACCCCGAGATCCTCGACCTCGTGTGCCACATGTGCGCGGCCAACATGAGCATCTGCAACATGCAGACGCGCGGCTGGGAAGCCATCACCGGCATGAAGGGCTTCTTCCCGGTGCGCGAATTCACGCTGGTCGGCTTCGACTGGTCGGTGGTGGTCAGCAGCGCCCAGCGCGAGGCGCAGCGTGCCGCGGGCGAGCCGACGCTGGCGCCGTACCAGGGTGTGGTCCTCGCCAACCCGAAGGCCGATTACGAGGCGACCTTCGCTGCGCTGGACAAGTAGGAGACGGCCATGATCAAGCGTCTCCTTGCACTCGACGGCGTGCTGGCCGTATGCCGCTTCCGCGACGACGGCTCCCTGGTGGAAAGCTACGGTGGCCTCGCCACGGAGAAACTGGCCGCGCTGTCCGACGTCGCCCACGACTACCGGCGCATGGTCCAGGGCCAAGCCGACCAGGTCTCGATGTTCACCGGCATGCGCGGCTGGACCCCGCCGCGCGGCTGGGTGGTGCGCGGCGAAGCCCTGACCCTGTGCGGCGTCGGCAACCTCGTCTGCGTGCTCGACAACGGCGAAGGTTCCTTCAACGACATCCTCACCGAGATGTTGGAAGTCTCCCACTGGTGACATCATGAGCCCGTGACGCGGGCCGCGGTGACCGCCGACGGACAACTGTCCGGGGTCGGATGCAACATCGTGGTTTTGTAGCCACGATGTTGCATGTCTGATACTATCTGTATCGGATGGTCCGGAGAGGCGGTGGAATGATGTTCATGTCGGCGTGGGTCAGGCGCGTGCTGTTCGGGACGCTGTGCGCGTTCGTTTCGCTCGGAGGCGCGCACGCGGCGCCCGGCGAGTCACCGGTGACGGCCGAACTGCGGGGGCGGCTGCAGGCGACGTCCACCGCCGTCGACGACGAACTGCGCTCGCGCCCGCTGGTCGCACGTTTTTATGGCGCACGCGCCTGGCGCCCGGCCTGGACTGATGCGCAGGGGCGGCCGGGGGCGGCCGTCGATGCGCTCTACGGCGCGGTCGCACGCGCCGGCGACGAGGGCCTGCGGCCGGCCGACTACCATCGCGCGGCCCTGCGCAAGCTGCTCGACGGCAGTCGCGGCGGCGCGCTGGGCGTCGCCCAGGCGGCGGAACTCGAACTGCTCGCCACCGATGCCTACCTCACCTACGGCCGCCACCTGCTCGGCGGGCGCCTCGATCCGCAGGGCATCGACAAGGACTGGACCCTCAAGGGGCGTTCGCGCGACCTCGTCGCCGTGCTCCAGCAGGCCCTCGCACAGCAGCGCGTCGCCGAATCCCTCGCCGAACTGGCCCCGGCCTATCCGGGCTACGCACGCCTGCGCGAGGGCCTCGCGCGCCTGCGCCAGACCGTCGCGGCCGGCGGCTGGCCCGCGGTGGGGGCGCTGGCCAAGGGCGAGCGGCTCGAACCCGGCGTGCAGGACCCGCGCATCGCCGAGGTGCGGGCGCGGCTGCTCGCCACCGGCGAGCTCGATGCGACGCAGGACATCGGCGGTGACGTCTACGACCCGGCCCTGGTCGCCGCGGTCAAGGGCTTCCAGGCGCGCCACGGCCTGCTCGAGGACGGCGTGATCGGCGGCGCCACGGTGCTGGCGATGAACGTGACGGCGCGCGAGCGCGTGGCGCAGCTCGAGCTCAACCTCGAACGCTGGCGCTGGCTGCCGGCGGATCTCGGCAGCCGCTACATCCTGATCAACATCCCGGCCTTCGAACTCGCGGTGTTCGAGGGCAACCAGCGCGTGTTCGAGGCGCGCGTGGTGGTCGGGCAGCAGGTCAAGCCGACGCCGGTGTTCACCGGCCGCATGCAGCAGGTGGTGTTCAGCCCGTACTGGAACGTGCCGCGTTCGATCGCGACCGAGGAACTGCTGCCGCAGTTGCGCCGCAACCCGGCCAAGGTGGCGGGGCAGAACATCCGCGTGCTGGATGGCAGCACGGTGGTCGACGCGACCGCGGTCGACTGGTCGCAGGTGACGCCGGCGAACTTCCCCTACCGCCTGCGCCAGGATCCGGGTGCGGCCAATCCGCTCGGGCGCGTCAAGTTCCTGTTCCCCAACCGCTATGACGTCTACCTGCACGACACCTCGAAGCCGGGCCTGTTCGAACGCTCGCAGCGCACCTTCAGCCACGGCTGCATCCGCGTCTCGCGGCCGCTCGAACTGGCGCAGTACCTGCTGCGGCACGATCCGAAGTGGACGCGCGAGGCGATCGACGCCGCCGCCGAGGCCGGGCGCGAGCGCGTGGTGCAGCTCACCGAGGAGGTTCCGGTGCACATCCTGTACTGGACCGCGTGGGTCGACGAGCACGGCGTGCTGCAACTGCGCAACGACGTCTACCAGCGCGACCGGCCCGTCGCCAAGGCGCTGCAGGCCACCTGAGGTCCGCCGTCCGGGGCCGCCTCAGTGCAGGCGGTCGGGGCGCGCGGACGGCTCGCGTGCCGTCGCCACCGCCGGGCCGGGCGAGGCGTGGTGCAGCACGAGGTGCCAGCCGTGCGGCCCGTGGCGGTAGACGTTGGTGGCGAGCACCGGATGGGCGGGCTGCTCGTCGGCGCCGATCACGTGAATGTTCTCCTGCACCAGGCGCACGCACAGCGCGGCATCGGCCAGCACCTCGACCGCGCTGAGCGTGAAGCGCAGGCGCACGCCGCCGTCGAAGATCCGCCGCCAGCCGGCGAGCACGCGCTCGCGCCCCTGCAGGCGCGGGCCCAGCGGGTGGATGCAGGCGCAGCCGTCGCCGGCCTCCCAGACGCGGCGCATCGCGTCGAGGTCGGCGCTCTCGATGGCCGCGTAGAAGGCGCGCTCGGCGGCCTCGGGGCTCGCGTAGCCGCGTTCGGCCGGGGGGATGTCGTCGTCATGCATGGCGCGACGATAGCGGGCGGCGCCCCCGGCCGGCAACGGCGCTTGCCGCCGCGGTGACTGCGCTAGACTGCGCGGCCACGGTCGCGCCGCGCGGCCGCCGTGCGGTGCCGCCCCCGGCCCGATCCCCCCGCGTGCGGAGAGCGTTCGTATGCCCGTGATCGAAATCACCCACCCGCTGGTGCAGCACAAGCTCGGCCTGATGCGCCAGGTCGACACGAGCACCAAGGGCTTTCGCGAACTCGCCGCCGAGATCGCCTGCCTGCTCACCTGCGAAGCCACCCGTGACCTCGAGACCGAGCCCGTCACCGTGCAGGGCTGGGCCGGGCCGGTCGAGGTGCGGCGCATCGCCGGCAGGATGATCACGCTGGTGCCGATCCTGCGCGCCGGCCTCGGCATGCTGGAGGGCGCGCTCGACCTCATCCCCGGCGCCAAGGTGAGCGTGGTCGGGCTGCAGCGCGACGAGACCACGCACCACCCGCGCGCCTACTACGCGAACCTCGTCGACGACCTCGCCGAGCGCACCGCGCTGGTCCTCGACCCGATGCTCGCCACCGGCGGTTCGCTGGCGGCCTGCTGCGACCTGCTGCGGGCGGCGGGCTGCCGCCGCATCAAGGCGCTGTGCCTGGTCGCCGCGCCGGAAGGGCTGGCGCTGATGGCGGCGCGCCACCCCGAGGTGGCGATCCACGTCGCCGCGATCGACCGCTGCCTGAACGAGAACGCCTACATCCTGCCGGGGCTCGGCGATGCCGGCGACCGCATCTTCGGCACCCGGCCCGGCTGAGCGGCGCGGCGCACCGGCCGCTTGCGGCAGCAAAAAACCGATATACTCTGGGCCCGTTTTTGTCCGTTCCGGGTACGACCCGGCACATGCTTCCCAAGGATCGCATCCACGTGTCCAAACCCTCCAGTTACGCCTACGAAGAACTGCTCGCCTGCGGGCGCGGCGAGATGTTCGGGCCGGGCAACGCGCAACTCCCCCTGCCGCCGATGCTGATGGTCGATCGCATCCTCACGATCAGCGAGGAGGGGGGCACCTACGGCA
This sequence comes from Plasticicumulans lactativorans, assembly GCF_004341245.1. Taxonomy (GTDB): domain Bacteria; phylum Pseudomonadota; class Gammaproteobacteria; order Competibacterales; family Competibacteraceae; genus Plasticicumulans_A; species Plasticicumulans_A lactativorans. The sequence goes on from NZ_SLWY01000001.1 coordinate 190,012, forward strand.
GGGGCGAGATCGTCGCCGAACTGGACGTGCACCCCGACCTGTGGTTCTTCGCCTGCCACTTCACCGGCGACCCGGTGATGCCCGGCTGCCTCGGCCTCGACGCCATGTGGCAGCTCGTCGGCTTCTATCTCGGCTGGATGGGCGGGCTGGGGCGCGGGCGGGCGCTCGGCTGCGGCGAGGTCAAGTTCAGCGGCCAGGTGCTGCCGAGCGCGAAGAAGATCACCTACCGCATCAGCATGAAGCGCGTGATCCTGCGCAAGCTCGTGATGGGGATCGCCGATGCCGTCATGGAGGTCGACGGTCGCGAGATCTATGTGGGCAAGGATCTCCGGGTGGGCTTGTTCACTTCCACCGACGGGTTCTGAGAGAGGTCATCGGCCATGCGTCGCGTCGTCGTCACGGGTATCGGAATCGTTTCCAGCATCGGCCGCGACAAGGCCGAAGTGCTCGACTCGCTGCGCGAAACGCGCAGCGGCATCGCCTTCGCACCCGAATACGCCGAGCTGGGATTCCGCTCGCACGTCCACGGACCGGTACGGGTCAACACCGAGGAACTGATCGACCGCAAGCTGCTGCGCTTCATGGGCGATGCGGCGGCGTTCAACTACCTGGCGATGCGCGAGGCCATCGCCGATGCCGCGCTGCCCGAGGGCGTGGTCTCGAACGAGCGCACCGGGCTGATCGTCGGCTCCGGCGGCGGTTCGCCGTACAACCAGGTCGAGGCGGTCGACATCCTGCGCAAGCGCGGCGCGCGCAAGGTCGGGCCGTACATGGTGCCGCGGACGATGGCGAGCACCACCTCGGCCTGCCTCGCCACGCCGTTCCACATCAAGGGCGTGAACTACTCGATCAGCTCGGCCTGCGCGACCAGTGCGCACTGCATCGGCAACGGCTACGAGCTGATCCAGTGGGGCAAGCAGGACGTGATCTTCGCCGGCGGCGGCGAGGAGGTGCACCCGTACATGTCGGTGCTGTTCGACGCCATGGGGGCGCTGTCGTCCAAGTACAACGAAACGCCCGAGCGCGCCTCGCGCGCCTACGACGCCGACCGCGACGGCTTCGTGATTTCCGGCGGCGGCGGCGTGGTGGTGCTGGAGGCGCTCGACCACGCGCTGGCGCGGGGCGCCCGCATCTACGCCGAGGTGGTCGGCTACGGCGCCACCTCCGACGGCTACGACATGGTCCAGCCCTCGGGCGAGGGCGCGGTGCGCTGCATGCGTCAGGCGCTGGCGACCGTCGAGACGCCGGTCGACTACCTCAATGCCCACGGCACCAGCACGCCGGTCGGCGACATGCGCGAGCTCGCCGCGATCCGCGAGGTGTTCGGCGAGCGCTGCCCGCGCATCACCTCGACCAAGTCGCTGAGCGGCCATGCGCTCGGTGCCGCCGGGGTCAACGAGGCCATCTACTCGCTGCTGATGCTGGAGCACGATTTCATCGGCGCCTCGGCCAACATCGAGCGGCTCGACCCCGAGGCCGAGGGGATGCCGATCGTGCGCAGCCGCATCGACAACGCCGGGCTCAACACCGTGATGTCGAACAGCTTCGGCTTCGGCGGCACCAACGCCACGCTGGTGTTCCGCCGCTACGCCGGCTAGGCGCCGGCGGCGCCGTGCGCGAAGGGCGCCCGCGGGCGCCCTTTTTCATGCCCCGGGCGGGGGTGCAACGTCGTGGTCATGTCGGGTGGCTAGAGTGCGCCGCGCACCCGATGGTCACCGGAAGGAATCCATGCACGTCTCCCTGCCCGAGCTCACCCGCGAGGCTGAACACGCGTTCGGCCGCGAACTGGACCAGCGCGAGTTCGAGCGCTTCGTCCTGACCCGCCACCAGGCGCTCGCGGCGCACCTGCACGAGCTGTGGCATGCCTACCGCGCCGGCAAGGCGCGCCTGGTCTGCCTCACGCTGCAGGGCTGAGCGGCGGCGCGTCGCGAGCACCGCGCGGCGTCAATGCCCGGCCGTGGCATCGAGCCAGGCCTGGCGCTTGCGGTAGATGGTCGAGGCGCTGATGTCGAGCAGGGCCGCGGCGCGCGGAACGTTGCCGTCGCAGGCGGCGATGGCCTCCTCGATCAGCTCGCGCTCCACGTCCTCGAGCCGGCGGATGCGCCGCGGCCCCGGGGCCGCCGCCGGCGCGCTGGCCGCCGCCGCGGCGGCCGGCCGGCCGGCCGGGGCGCGCGGCAGCCGCAGCGCCGGCGGCAGCATCGACGGCAGCACGCTGTCACCGTCGTTGAGCACGACGATCTGGCGCACGACGTTCTGCAGTTCGCGCACGTTACCGGGCCAGCGGTAGTCGAGGAGCAGCACCTCGGCCTCGCGCTCGAAGCGGCGGAAGCGCCGCCCCTCCTCGGCGGCGTAGCGCAGCAGCAGCTCGCGGGCGATCGCGATCACGTCGGTGTCGCGCTCGCGCAGCGGCGGCAGGTGCAGCGGCAGGACGTGCAGGCGGTAGAACAGATCCTCGCGCAGGCGCCCGCTCTCGACCTCGCGCTGCGGGTCGCGGTTGGTCGCGCAGACGAAGCGCACGTCCACCTTCTCCTGGCGGCTGCCGCCGACCGGCTGGAACACCCCGCTCTGCACGAAGCGCAGCAGCTTGGCCTGCAGCTCCGGGTTCATCTCGCAGACCTCGTCGAGGAACAGCGTGCCGCCGTCGGCGAGCGCCGCCGCGCCGCGGCGTTCACCGAGGGCACCGGTGAACGCGCCCTTCACGTGGCCGAAGATCTCGCTCTCCATCAGCTCGTGCGGGATGGCGGCGCAGTTCAGCGCGATCAGCGGCCCGGCGTGGCGGCGGCTCAGGCGGTGGATGGCGTCGGCCGCCAGCTCCTTGCCGGTGCCGCTCTCGCCGGTGATGAACACCGTCGCCTGGCTGGGCGCGGCGCTCTCGATGATGCGGTACACCGCCTGCATCGGCAGCGAGGCGCCGATGAAGCCGCAGAAGCGCTCGCGCGAGCCGTCGCGCAGCGTGTCGAGCAGGTCGTTGAGGTGCTGGCGCTCGATCGCGTTGCGCAGCGTCAGGCGCAGCCGCTCGGCGTCGAACTGCGTCTTCACCAGGTAGTCGTAGGCGCCGGCGCGCATCGCCGCGACCGCCTGCGCGACCGAGTCGTTCGCGGTGATGATCACCACCGAGGTCGGCAGCCCCAGACGCACGATGTGCGCGAGGATGTCCATGCCGTTCATGTCGGGCAGGCCGAGGTCGAGCAGCACCACGTGCGGCGGTGCGGCTTCGAGCACCTGCAGCGCCGCGGCGCCGGTTTCGACGTGCTGGATGCGCAGCCGCTCGTGGCGCAGGTAGCCGCGATAGAGCTCGGCCATGCTCGGGCTGTCCTCGATGATGAGGACGCGGGCATCGGCGTGGCGGGCGGGGAGCAGGGGATTTGCGGACATGGGCGACGGGTTCGGGTGGCGCGCGTGTGGACGCGTGTCGACGGCTCAAGGTTAGCCGTTCCGGGGTGTCCGCGGCGCCCGTCGTCGCCGCGGACGGCTCAGCGCCGCGGCGGGAAGAGCGCGGCGAGCGCGTCGAGCGCCGGCTGTGCCACCGCGCGCAGGCTGCGCGCGAGGGCGGCGGCCTGGACGTGGTCGTTGGCGCGGCAGGCCTCGTTCAGCTGGCGTGCCTGCGTCTGCAGCTGGCGGGCGCCGAAGGTGCCGGCGCTGCTCTTCAGCGTGTGCCCTTCGCGCTGCAGCGTGATCCAGTCGCCGCGCGCGAGCGCCGTGTCGACGTTGTCGAGGCGGTGCGCGGTCTCCTCGAGGAACAGCCGGACCACCCGCGTCAGCACCTCGGCATCGGTGTCGGCGCCCAGCTGGTCGAGCGCGCCGCGGTCGAGCACCGGTTCGGCCTCGCCCGCCGCGCCGTTGCCGGCGTGCTCGGCGGCCGGTGGCACGGTGTCGGCCGGCGTCAGCCAGTGTTCGAGTGTGGCGAGCATCTGCGCGCGGTCGATGGGCTTGGTCAGGTAGTCGTCCATGCCGGCGTTGAGGCAGCGTTCGCGGTCGCCGGGCAGGGCGTTGGCGGTCATCGCGACGATGGGGATCTTGCCGGTCGGCGGCGGCAGCTTGCGGATCTCGCTGGTGGCCTCGAAGCCGTCCATCTCCGGCATCGCCAGGTCCATGATCACCAGGTCGTAGGGGTTGCCGCGCACCGCCGCGACCGCCTCGACGCCGTTGTTGACGGCCTCGACGGTGTAGCCGGCCTTCTTCAGCATCGCCACCGCGACCATCTGGTTGACCGGGCTGTCCTCGACCAGCAGCAGGCGGCTCGCCCGCGCGCGCACCGCGGCGGGCGCCGCCGGTGCCGGCGGCGCGTTCACCGCGGCCTCGGCCTCCTCGTTGCGCTGCAGGGTCTCGGCATCGCCGAGGCCGACCGCCACGCACAGCCAGCGGTACAGGCTGTGCTGGCGCACCGGCTTGGTCAGCGAGGCCTGGAAGCCGAGCTTGCGCACCCGCGCGGTCACCGAGGGTGTGCCCATCGTCGCCATCAGGATCAGCCCGGTGCTGGCGAGCAGCGGGTCGTTGCGGATCGCCTGGCCGAGCTCCTCGCCGTGCATGTCGGCGAGCCACTGGTCGATCAGCACCACGTCGCAGGGCTGGCCGGCGGTGCGCGCGTCGCGCAGCAGCGCGAGCGCCGCCATGCCGTTGGCGACCGACTGCACCGTCATGCCCCAGCCGCCGAGCTCGCGCTCGCGCAGGCGCCGCGACACCGGGTTGTCCTCCACCACCAGCGCGCGCACGCCGCCGAGCGCGCGCGTGCCGGCGGCGGGCTCGACCGTTTCCGCGTCCGCCACCGTGCACACCAGCTCGAACCAGAAGATGCTGCCGATGCCGGTCTGGCTGCTGAAGCCGATGCTGCCGCCCATCAGCTCGACCAGCCGGCGCGAGATCGCAAGGCCAAGGCCGGTGCCGCCGTACTTGCGCGAGTGTGAGGGGTCGGACTGCGTGAAGCGCTCGAACAACTGCGCCTGGGCGACGTCGGGGATGCCGATGCCGGTGTCGGCGATCTCGAAGCGCAGCCGCGCCTGGCCCGGCGACGCTTCGCCACAGCGCGTGACGACGATCGACACGCCGCCCTTGCGGGTGAACTTGACGGCGTTGCCGGCGAGGTTGAGCAGCACCTGGCGCAGGCGGCCGACGTCGGCGCCGAGGCGCCGCGGCACCGAGGAGTCGACGTACGAGCCGATCTCGATGTGCTTGCCGTAGGCGCGCGGCGCCAGCAGCTCGGCCACGCCCTCGACCAGCAGGACGACGTCGAAATCGGTGTTCTCGAGGTCGAGGCGGCCGGCCTCGATCTTCGAGAAGTCGAGGATGTCGTTGATGATCGTCAGCAGCGCCTTGCCGGACTCGCTGGCGGTCTCGACGAAGTTGCGCTGCTCCTCGGTGAGCGGGGTGTCGAGCAGCAGCGTCAGCGTGCCGAGCACGGCGTTCATCGGCGTGCGGATCTCGTGGCTCATCGTCGCCAGGAAGTCGGACTTCGCGCGGTTCGCCGCTTCCGCGCGCTCGGCGGCGGCGCGCAGCAGCTCCTCCGATTCGCGCCGCGCGGCGAGGTCGCGCACCACCGCGCACCAGGCCGCGTTGCCGCCGCCCCCGATCGGGGTGATGGTGACCTCGGCCGGGAACTCGTTGCCGTCGGCCTGCAGCGCCATCACCTCCATGCGCCGCGGCGTCTCCGCCACCTCGCCGGCGAGATGACGGGCGATGCCGGCGGCGTGCGCGGCGCGGAAGCGCTCCGGCACCAGCAGCTCGATCAGCGGCTGGTCGATCGCGGCGGCGCGCGGGTAGCCGAACAGGGTCTCGGCGGCGGCGTTGAAGGCGATCAGCCGGCCGTCGGCGTCGACCGCGAGCGCGGCCTCGGGGAGGGCGTCGAAGGCCGCGGCGGCGAGCGCGTCGGCGGGCGCCGGCGCCGCTTCGAGCGTCGCCGCGGGCTGGGCGCTGACCACGTAGAACGCCGCGCCGGCACCGTCGCCGCGGCGCACGCCCAGCGTCACCGGCACCAGCGCGCCGCTCTTGTGGCGCAGCGCCAGCGCGCCCGGGTGGCCGCCGCCGAGCAGCACGGCGAGCGGCGCCTCGCCGAGTTCGGCGAGCACCGCCGCGGGGAACAGGACCTGCCAGCGGCGGCCGACGACCTCGTCGGCCGCGTAGCCGGTCAGCCGCTCGGCCGCCGGATTCAGGCCGTCGAGCACGCCGCTCTCGTGCAGCACCAGCAGCGGCACGTCGGTGGCCGCGAGCACGTCCTCGGCGCGCGGCAGCGCCGCCGCGGCGCTCGCCGGCGCCGCGCTGCCCGCTGCCGCCGGCTCCGGCGCCGAGCGCAGGAAGCCGAACAGCCGGCCGGTGAGGGAACGCGAACTCTTGTCGTTCATGCGGTCATCCAGGCACGACGGGTGAAGGGGCGGGCACGCATCAGACGACGCCGTCCCGGCGCAGGCGCGCGATCGTCGCGGTATCGTAGCCGGCTTCGGCCAGCACGGCGTCGGTGTGTTCGCCGGGCGCCGGCGGCGGGCGTTCGGGGACGGCGGCGGCATCGCTGAAACGCACCGGGAAGGCGCAGTGCAGCGGGTTGCCCGGGGTGTCGCCGCCGGCGAACAGCCCGCGCGCGGCAAAGTGTGGATCGGCGCGCACCCCGGCCATGTCGAGCACCGGGCTGACGCAGCAGTCGAGCGCGGCGAAGCGCTCGGCCCAGTACGCCTGCGGGCGACTGGCGAAGATCGCCGCGAGCTCGGCGCGCACGCGGGCCCCCTCGGCGCCGCGCGCGGTGTGCCCGGCGAGCAGGTCGGGGCGTTCGAGCGCGGTGCACAGCGTGGCCCAGAACTTCGCTTCGAGGGCGCCCACCGCCAGGTAGCGGCCGTCGGCGGTGGCGTAGACCCCGTAGCAGGGCAGCGCGCCGGTGAGGACGTCGGCACCGCGCGGCGCGCCCGCGCCGTCGGCCTGCAGCGTCATCAGCGGGAACAGGTGGTGCGCGGCGACGCAATCGGCCATCGCCACGTCGACGTAGCGCCCCTCGCCGCGCAGGCGGGCGTCGATCACGCCGGCGAGGATGCCCATCACCGCGCAGGCGGTGCCGCCGAGCAGGTCGCCGAGCTGCAGGCTGGGGATCGCCGGCGGCCCGCCGGCGCTGCCGGTCTGGTCGAGGACGCCGGCGTAGCCGATGTAGTTGAGGTCGTGCCCGGCGCGGTCGCGGTAGGGCCCGGTCTGGCCGTAGCCGGTGATCGCGCAGTAGACCACGCGCGGGTGATGCGCACGCACCGTCGCGTAGTCGATGCCGAGGCGCTCGACCACGCCGGGGCGGAAGCCCTCGACGATCACGTCGGCGCCGGCGGCGAGGCGCAGGAACACCTCACGCCCCTCGGCGCGGCGCAGGTCGAGCGTGAGCCCGCGCTTGTTGCGGTTGGTGAGCAGGAACAGGTAGGCGGTGTCGCCGGCCATCGGGCCGAGCGTGCGGGCGTAGTCGCCGCCGCCGGTGTCCTCGACCTTGATCACGTCGGCGCCCATGTCGGCGAGGTGCTGGGTGGCGAGCGGGCCGGGCAGCAGGCGGGTGAGGTCGAGCACGCGCAGGCCGGCGAGCGGCGGCGGGCGGCTCATGCCGGCGCCTCCGGCCCGAACAGCGCGGCGAGCGCGGCGGCGGCGGCGCGCATGTCGGTTGCACCGAACACGTCGCTGATCACCGCCAGGCTGTTGGCGCCGGCGGCGACCAGTTCGGCGCCGTTGCCGGCGGTGATGCCGCCGATGGCGACGATCGGGCAGGGCAGTTCGGCGCGCGCGGCGCGCAGCAGCGCCGCGTCGGCGCGCACCGCGCCGGGCTTGATGCGCGACGGGAAGAAGGCGCCGAAGGCGACGTAGTCGGCGCCGCCGGCCACCGCGGCGCGCGCGAGGGCGAGATCGGCGTAGCACGACACGCCGATCAGCGCCTGCGGGCCGAGTGCCGCGCGCGCCGCGGCGAGCGCGGCGTCGTCCTTGCCGACGTGCACGCCGGCGGCGCCGACCGCGGCGGCGAGCGCGACGTCGTCGTTGACGATCAGCGGCACGCCGCGGGCGCGGCAGAGCGCGACCAGCGCCGCGGCCTGGGCGTGGCGTCGCGCCGCGTCGTCGCTCTTGTCGCGGTACTGCACGACGCGCGCGCCGCCGGCGATCGCCGCCGCCACCGCCGCTGCCAGCGCGGCATCGGGGAGCAGGCCGGCGTCGGTGATCACGTAGAGCCCGCGCGGCAGGCGCGGGGCCGTTGTCGGGGCGGCGGGCATGGTGGCGGCGGACTCAGTCGAGGTCGGGGGTTTCGTCGTCGGCCCAGAACATGCGGTTGGGCACCAGCTGGCCGCCGCCGACCGCATAGCCGGCCCGCAGCGCCTCCCAGGTGTACTCCTGTGCCTGGTGGATCGCCGAGAGCGGCTCCTGGCCCTGGGCGACCAGTCCGGCGATCGCCGAGGCGAGGGTACAGCCCGAGCCGTGGTAGCTGTGCGGCAGGCGCTCCCAGGTGTAGGTCTCGAGCAGGCGGTGGTTGCCGTAGAGCTTGTTGATCACCCGCGGCGTGTGTTCGTGGGTGCCGGTGATCAGCACGTAGTCGGCGTCGCACGCGAGCAGCGCCATCGCGCAGGCGTCGAGGGTGTCGGCCTCGGGGGCGAGGCGGCGCGCCTCGACGCTGTTGGGGGTCAGCACCGTGGTCAGCGGCAGCAGCTCGCGGATGGCCGTGGCCAGCGTGTCGCCGTCGAAATCGTGGCCGCCGCCGGCGGCGAGGACCGGGTCGAGGATCACCGGGATGTGGCGGTGCTCCTCCAGCAGTTCGACCAGCGCTTCGGCGATCGCCGGGCTGCCGAGCAGGCCGATCTTGATCGCCGCCACCGGCATGTCGGCGAGCACCGCGCGCGCCTGCGCGATCACCAGGTCGGCGTCCAGCGGCACCAGCGCGATCACGTCGTGGGTGTCCTGCACGGTGAGGGTGGTGATCACCGGTGCCGCGTGGCAGCCCATGCTGGCCACGGTCTCGATGTCGGCCTGGATGCCGGCCCCGCCGCTGGGGTCGTTGCCGGCAAAGATCATCACCACCGGGACGGGGGGCGCTGGACTCATGCGGTTTCCTTGCTGGCTGTGGGCTCCGCGGGCCGCGGCACGGGGCCGATTCTCGGAGCCTGGGGGCCGTGGGACAATAGCCCATTCCTTCGGCACGAGCGATGCGCGCCCATGAAAGCCTACATGTGCCTGGTCTGCGGCTGGATCTACGAGGAGGAGAAGGGCTGGCCGGACGACGGCATCCCGCCCGGCACGCGCTGGGAGGACGTGCCCGCCGACTGGCACTGCCCGGACTGCGGTGCCGGCAAGGACGCCTTCGAGATGATCGAGATCTGAGCGGCTAGATCTTGCCGGCCTGCTGGGCGATGAACGCGGTCTTCGCCGACAGTTCGAGCGAGCAGGTCCACTTGTAGGCGAGGTTCAGCGTCTCGGCGCAGGCGAACACGCCGTGGCCGCGTACCACGGCGATCGGCACCCCGGCGAGCGCCGCCGCCACCTTGGCCGGGGCGAGCTCCTGGTAGCGCTCGAACGGGATGGTGATCACCGGCACGCGCCCGAAGTGGTACTGCCCCTCGAAGTCGGCGGGCACGAATTCCTCGTTGTCCATCGTCATCGCCACGGTGTAGGGGCCGTGGCTGTGCAGGATGGCGCGCGCGCGCGGGTTGGCGGCGTAGGCGGCGACGTGCAGCGCGGCGTCGAGCGAGGCGCCGCGGCCGATGTGCCCGGCGAAATCGCAGGCGACGAGATCACCGCTGGTGAGGGTGTCGGCGCAGCAGCCGGTGGGCGTCACCCACACCTCGTCGCCGTCGCGGACCGAGGCGTTGCCGCTGTGCGAGTCGTTGAGGCCGTACACGCGCAGCCAGTGATAGTGGCGGACCAGATCGTCTTTGATGTTCATGATGGGCGCGAAGTATATCGGTGAGCCCCGGCGTCGGGGCGGGAATTTGCCGGCGCTGCGCGCAGGATGCCGGTGGTGAGGCGGCCGTCGGCGTAGAGGTCCAGCCAGCGCGCGCCCGGCGGCAGCCGCGGGTCGAGCGCGAAGCGCGCGCGCCGCGGCCGGAACTGCACGCAGGTCGACGGGCAGCCGAGCACGCGGATGCCGCCGATGCGCGCGGCGAAGCCCTGGTGGGCGTGGCCGAACACCACGGCGCGCACCTGCGGGTGGCGCGCCAGCACCGCGAACAGCCGCTCGGGGGCGGCGAGGCCGATGGCGTCGATCCACGCGCTGCCGAGCGCGAGCGGCGGGTGGTGCAGCGCCACCAGCGCCGGGCGCCGCGGTGCTGCGGCGAGCGCGGCGTCGAGCCGGTCGAGTTCGGCGGCGCCGAGCGCGCCGCCCGATTGCCCCGGCAGCGTCGAGTCGAGCAGCACCAGCCGCCAGGCGCCGAGATCGGCGCCGCCGCTCACGCCCAGCGCACTCGCGGCGAGCGCCGCCGGGTCGTCGTGGTTGCCCGCCAGGCACAGCGTCGGCAGGCCGAGCGGGGCGAGCAGGGCGGCGAGACGGGCGTAGGCCGGCGCGCCGTCGTCGTGCGCGAGGTCGCCGGTCAGCAGCAGCGCATCGGCGCCGCGCGCCGCCACCGCGGCGAGCGTGGCGCGCAGTCCGGCGTCGGCATCGGCGCCGGCCATGCCGGCGGCGGCGCGCAGGTGGGTGTCGCTCAGCTGGACCAGACGCACACGGCTGTTCACGGCACTTCCCCCCGGCAGGCTGCGGTTATAGTACGGCTCCCAGGTCCGCGAGGTTTTCATGCCACGTTCCCGACTCCACCCCGCCGCCTCCCGCGCCGGTCTCGACCGCCGCCGACGGGGCGACGGCCGCTGACGCCGCCTCCGCCGATGCGCCGCCCCGGCTACCTGCTGACCGCGCTGGTGCTGCTGCCGCCGCTGCTCGCGCTGTGGCTGATGCTGCGCATCGTGGTGTTCTCCGACAACCAGGACGTCGAACCCGCCGACGCCGCGGTGGTGCTCGGTGCGGCGGCGTGGAACGGGCGCCCGTCGCCGGTGTTCGAGGAGCGCATCAAGCACGCGCTGACGCTCTACAACGAGGGCCGCGTGCGCGTCGTCGTGTTCACCGGCGGCACCGGCCGCGGCGACAACCGCAGCGAGGCCGAGGTCGCGCGCGCCTATGCGCTGAAGCGCGGCATCCCGGCGACCGCGGTGCTGACCGAAACCGAATCGCGTTCGACCTGGGAGAACCTCGTCGGCGCCAAGCGCCTGCTCGACCTGCACGGGCTCAAGCGCGTGCTGCTGGTCAGCGATCCGCTGCACATGCGCCGCGCGATGACGATGGCGCGCGATATCGGCATCGATGCGCATCCCTCGCCGACCCCCACCTCGCGCTTCATCGGCTTCTACACGCAGTTCGAACTGCTGCTGAAGGAGACCTACGACTACGCGCGCTACAAGTTCGGCCGGCACCTGGTCGACTTCGAGAGCGAGTCGCCCGAGAGCAACTGAGGCCGCGGCCCGCGCGCGGCGGAAAAAGGAACGGCCCCGCGCGGGGGCCGTCGGCTGCGCGCGGCGAGCGCCTACAGCGTCAGGATCCAGGCGACGATCTCCTTGATCTCGGCGTCCGGCACCGTGGCGTTCGGCGGCATCGGGATCTGGCCCCAGACGCCGGCGCCGCCGGCCTTGACCTTCGCCGCGAGCTTGTCGGCGGCGGTGGCGTCACCCTTGTACTTCGCCGCCACGTCCTTGTAGGCGGGACCGACGACCTTGGTCTCGACCTGGTGGCAGGCCATGCAGTTGTTCTTCTGTGCCAGCGCGAGGCCGTCGGCCTGCGCCGGCACGGCGACCAGCGCGCCGAGCAGCAGGGCTCCGGCAGTGCCGAGAATCGCTTTCATACGCTCTCTCCTGGATCGACTGGGTCGGTAGGACGGCCGGGGTGTGCCGGCCGCGGTGCTCCCGCGCCGCGGGATGCACCGTCCATTAGTCTCTGCCGAAGAGTGCCGGCAAGTCGATAACCGGCATCAAGGTTTCGCGGCGGCGGCGGGGTCAGCGCAGCGGCTTCAGGAACACCTTCGAGCGGCGCTGGTAGTTGTACAGCGCCTGCTTCTCCACCGGCAGGTCGGCGATCTCGGCGGGTTCGAAGCCGCGCTCGCGGAACCAGTGCGCGGTGCGCGTGGTGAGCACGAACAGCCCCTCCAGGCCCTCGGCGCGGGCGCGCGACTCCACCGCGCCGAGCAGCGCCTCGGCGCGCCCGCCGCGGCGGTAGTCGGGGTGCACGGCGACGCAGGCGAGTTCGGCCACCTTCTCGCCGGGGAAGGTGTGCAGCGCGGCGCAGCCGATGATGGCGCCGTCGCGCTCGATCACGGTGAAGCGGTCGAGTTCGCTTTCGAGGCGCTCGCGCGAGCGGCGCACCAGGGTGCCGTCCTCCTCGAGCGGGCGGATCAGCTCGAGCAGGCCGGGGATGTCGTTGAGCGTCGCCGGCCGCGCGCCTTCGTAGAGGTCGGCGTTGACCATCGTGCCGACGCCGTCGCGGGTGAAGAGCTCGAGCAGCAGCGCGCCGTCGAGCCGGCGCGGCACGATGTGCACGCGGCGCACGCCGCCGCGGCAGGCGGCGATGGCGTTGGCCAGTGCCTCGGCGGCGTCCTCGTCGAGCGGTGCGCCCTCGTCGAGCCGCCGTTCGGCCTGCTCGATGGTCAGCGCGGTCAGCGGCTGGCCGTCGCCGTCGCAGATGCGCCCTTCCTCGGTCAGCATCACCAACTTCTCGGCGCCGAGCGAGCGCGCCGCCACGGTGGCGACCTCGCGCGCCGAGACGTTGAACACCTCGCCGGTCGGCGAGTAGCCGAGCGGGCTCAGCAGCACGATGGTGTCGGCGCGGTGCCAGGCGCGGATCATGTCGACGTCGACGCGACGCACCTCGCCGGTGAACTGGTAGTCGACGCCTTCGCGCACGCCGAGCGGGCGCGCCACCACGGCGTTGCCCGAGGCCACGCGCAGGCGCGCGCCGTGCATCGGCGAGTTGGCCAGGCCCATCGACAGCAGGCCCTCGATGAGGATGCGGGTCGCGCCCACCGCCTCCTTGACGGCGTCGAGCGCCACCGTGTCGGTGATGCGCACGCCGTGCTCGAAGCGCGGCTCGTGGCCCATCTCGACGAGTTCGGCCTCGACCTGCGGGCGCGCGCCGTGCACCAGCACCAGCTTGAGCCCGAGCGAATCGAGCAGCGCGAGGTCGTGGATCAGCGAGGCGAAGCGCTCGCTGTCCTCGATCGCCTCGCCGCCGAACAGGATCACCAGGGTCTTGTGTTCGAGCGCGTTGATGTACGGCACGGCCTGCCGCAGGCCGTGCACCAGGAGCTTGTTTTCGTTCATGCGGCGGAGGGTTCCAGACAGAAGCGGCGGATCAGCGCGCGCAGCAGTTCGACGGTGGGGTTGAGGCTCGCCAGCGCGATGAATTCGTCGGGCTGGTGGGCCTGGGCGATGTCGCCGGGGCCGAGGACGATCGTATCGAGTCCGAGTTCGCGCAGATACGGCGCTTCGGTGCCGAAGGCCACCGAGCCGGCGGCGTGCCCGGTGAGCGCCTCGGCGGCGCGCACCAGCGGCGAGTCGGCGGCGGTCTCGAACGGCGCGATGCCGTGGATCAGCGGCGCGGTGTCGAGGGCGAGGCCGCTGCCGGCGAGCACGCTGCCGAGGCGGGCGGCGATCTCGCCGCGCAGCGCCGCCATGTCCATGCCCGGCAGCGGGCGGATGTCGATCGCCAGTTCGCAGTGCCCGCAGATGCGGTTGGGGTTGTCGCCGCCGTGGATCGAGCCGAGGTTGAGCGTGGGCACGTCGACCTCGAACTGCGGGTTGCGGTAGCGCTGCGCCCACTCGCCGCGCAGGCTCAGCAGCTCGCCGATCACCCGGTGCATGCCTTCGAGCGCGCTGTTGCCGAGGCGCGGGTCGGAGGCGTGCCCGGCGCGGCCGGTGATGCGGATCGCCTCCATCATCACGCCCTTGTGCTGGCGCACCGGCCTGAGCCCGGTGGGCTCGCCGATCACCGCGAAGCGCCCGAGCGGCCGCCCGGCCGCCACCAGCGCCTGCGCGCCGTCCATGCTCGACTCCTCGTCGGCGGTCGCCAGGATGATCAGCGGCTGGCGCAGCGCCGCCGCGTCGAGCCCGCGTGCGGCCTCGATCGCCAGCGCGAGGAAGGACTTCATGTCGGCGCTGCCGAGGCCGTAGAGGCGTCCGTCGCGCTCGACGCCGCCGAACGGGTCGACGCTCCAGCGGCCGGCGTCGAAGGGCACGGTGTCGGTATGCCCCGACAGCACCAGGCCGCCGGGGCCGCGGCCGAGCGTGGCGATCAGGTTGGCCTTGCGCGGATCGGCGAGCGGCTGGACTTCGGTGCGGAAGCCGAGCGCGGCCAGCCACTCGGCGAGGCGTTCGACGACGGCGCGGTTGCCCTGGTCGAAGGCGGGGGCGACCGAGCTGACCGAGGGCAGTGCGATCAGTTCGCGGATCATGCTGAGCAGGGCGGGAACGGGCATGGCGGCTCCGGTGCGGGATGCCCCGTATTCTAGAGGTCCGCCGCGACGATTTCGGGACGGCGCCCCCGCCCGCCGCCGTCGCGGCGGGCGGGGGCGGACTTCGCCGCGGCGCCGGTCTATAAAAAACTCGCCGAGCGCACCCGCGTCGCCGACGACGGGCGTCCACGCGAGAGACTGCGAGTGCCCCCCGAACCCGCCTCCACCCCCCTGGCCGCGCCGCGGCGCATCGCGCTCGCCTACGCGGCGTTCGCCGGCGCGTGGATCCTGCTGTCGGACCGGGCGCTCGACCTGCTGTTCGCCGACGGCCGGCTGCTCGGCACCCTGCAGACCTACAAGGGCGGCGCCTTCGTCGCCCTCACCAGCCTGCTGCTCTACCTCGCGCTCGCCCGCGACGCCACCCGCCGCCACGCCGCCGAGGCCGGGCTCGCGGACAGCGAGGAGCGCTATCGCCGGCTGCTCGACGGCGTGCAGGAGTACGCCATCTACCTGCTCGATCAGCAGGGCCGGGTGGCGAGCTGGAACCGCGGCGCCGAGCGCGTCAAGGGCTACTGCGCCGAGGAGATCCTCGGCCGCGACTTCGCCTGCTTCTTCCCCGCCGAGGCGCTTGCCGCCGGCGTGCCGGCCGCGCGCCTGGCGCAGGCGGCGCGCGACGGCCAGTGCGCCGACGAGGACTGGCGGCTGCGCCGGGACGGCGGGCGCTTCTGGGCCAGCACGGTGATCACCGCGCTGCGCGACGGCCGCGGGGCGCCGGCCGGCTACAGCGTGATCACCCGCGACATCACCGAGCAGCGGCTGGCCGCGCGGCGGCTCGCCGAGCAGGAGGAGCGCTTCCGCGTCACCTTCGAGCAGGCCGCCGTCGGCATCGCCCACGTCGCCCCCGACGGGCGCTGGCTCAGGGTCAACGAGCGGCTGTGCGCGATCGTCGGCTACTCGCGCGAGGAACTGCTCGCCCGCCGCTTCCAGGACCTCACCCACCCCGATGACCTCGCCGCCGACGTCGCCATGCTGCAGCGCCTGCTCGGCGGCGAGGCCACCACCTACGTGCGCGAGAAGCGCTACCTGCACCGCGACGGCAGCGTGGTGTGGATCGAGCTCACCGTGGCGCTGTGCCGTGGCGCCGACGGCACGCCGAAGTTCTTCGTCACCGTGCTGCAGGACATCTCCGCGCGCAAGCGCATCGAGGCCCAGGCACAGGCGCAACTGACCATGCTCGAAGCCCTCTACTCGGGCGCCGCGCAGCTCACCGGCAACCTCGAGGTGCAGGCGCTGGCCGACGGCACCGCGCGCTTCTGCGTCGAACGCCTGGGCGCGCGCCTGGCCTGGATCGGGCGCGCCGAGCCCGACGGCAGCCTGCGGCTGCTGACCAGCGCGCCGGCCGAATTCGACTACCCGCGGCGCATCGAAGTGCGCTGGGACGACTCGTCGCTCGGCGCCGGCCCGACCGGCATCGCCATCCGCAGCGGCCGGGCGCAGGTGGTCGACGACCTGGGCACCGCCGCCGCCGGCCGCTTCTCGCCGTGGCACGCTCTGGCGCAGGCGGCGGGCCTGCGCACCAGTGCGGCGCTGCCGCTGATCCACCGCGGCGAGCCCTTCGGCGCGCTCAACCTGTACGCGGGCGAGGCGGGCTTCTTCACCCCGATGCGCATCGAGCTGTTCCAGGCGCTCGCCAACCAGCTCGCCGGGGCGCTCGCCGGCGCCACGCTGTACGCGCGCCTGCGCGAGCAGGCCGGGGCGCTCGAACGGCGGGTGGCGGAGCGCACCGCCGAGCTCGCCGCGGCCAACGCCGCACTGACGCAGCAGGCCGAACAGCTCGCCGACCTCTACGACCGCGCGCCCTGCGGCTACCACTCGCTCGACGCCGCGGGCCGCTACCTGCGCGTCAACCAGACCGAGCTGGACTGGCTCGGCTACCCGCGCGAGGCGCTGCTCGGGCAGTCCTTCCGCGCGCTGCTCGGCGAGGCCTCGCAACGCCTGTTCGACGAGAGCTTCGCGTGCCTCAAGCGGACCGGCCGGTTCAGCGATCTCGACCTGGAGCTGCGCCGTGCCGACGGCACGCTGCTGCCGGTGGCGCTCAGCGCCACCGCCGTGATCGATGCCGAGGGGCGCTTCGTCGCGACCCGCTCGACGGTGTTCGACGTCACCGAGCGCAAGCGCGCCGAGGCGCTGGTGCGCCGGCTCAACGCCGAACTGGCCGAGCGTGCCGAGGTGACGGAAGCCGCCAACCGCGAGCTGGAGGCTTTCACCTACACGGTGTCGCACGACCTGCGCGCGCCGCTGCGGGCGATGCAGGGGCTGTCGCAGGCGCTGCTCGAGGACTACGGCCCGGTGCTCGACGCGACCGGGCGCGAGTACGCGCAGCGCGTGCTCGCCGCGGCCGAACGCATGGATCGGCTGATCCAGGACCTGCTCGTCTACAGCCGCCTGGGCTGGCGCGAGCTCGCGTGCACCGACCTCGAACTCGCCGCCGTGCTCGCCGAGGCGCGCGCGCAGGTGCTCGCCGATCCGGCGCGGCGCGGCGCGGTGGTCGAGCTGGTCGAGCCGCTGCCGGCGGTGCACGCCAACGCCTCGCTGCTGCGCCAGGTGTTCGTCAACCTGCTCGAGAACGCCTGCAAGTTCGTCGCCCCCGGCGCGCGGGCCGCGGTGCGGGTGTGGGCCGAGCGGCGCGACGGGCGGCTGCGGGTATGGGTGGAGGATGCCGGCATCGGCATCGCGCCGGAGCACCACGAGCGCATCTTCCGCGTGTTCGAGCGCCTGCACGGCATCGAGCAGTACCCCGGCACCGGCATCGGGCTCGCCATCGTGCGCAAGGCGGTGGAGCGCATGGGCGGCAGCGTCGGGCTCGCGTCCGCCCCCGGCGCCGGCAGCCGCTTCTGGGTCGAGCTGCCGGCGCCGGGCTGAGCGCCGCCCCCCCCGGCCGGCCAGCCGGGGGGCGCCCGACGCTGCGCCGATGGGCCGGCGTGTACTGGGCGCGCGCGTGAAATCGGTACACCATGGCTCATCGCCCCCGCACACCGGTCCGGAGACGCACTGCATCATGGCTACCGCTGCCGAATCGTTGTCGTCGCCGCACATCGTGGTGGTCGACGACAACCCCGACGACCGCCTGCTGGTCACCCGCGGGCTGCTCCGCCAGTGGCCCGGCTGCCACGTCGAGGCGGTGGCCGAACCCCTGGCGCTGGAGGCGGCGCTCAGGCAGGCGCCGCCCGACCTGGTGATCACCGACTACCAGCTGCAGTGGGGCACGGGGCTCGAGGTGTTCGCGCGGGTGCGGGCGGCCTGGCCCGACTGCCCGGTGGTGATGTTCACCGGCACCGGCAGCGAGGAGGTCGCCGTCGCCGCGCTGCAGAGCGGGCTCGACGACTACGTGCTGAAATCCCCGCGCCACTACGCGGTGCTGCCCGAACGCGTGCGCCTCGTGCTCGAACGCGCGCGCGACCGCACCCGCCTCGCCGCCGCACAGGCGGCGCTCGCGGCGAGCGACGCGCGCCTGCGCAGCGTCACCGACCAGTTGCGCGAGGTGATCTTCCAGCTCGACGCCGAGGGCTGCTGCCAGCTGCTGAGCCGGGCGTGGACGCGGATCACCGGCCTGCCGGTGGCCGAGTGCATCGGCCGGCCGTTCGACACCTTCGTGCACGCCGACGACCGCGCCGCAGCCCTCGACCGCTACCTCGCGCTGATGCACGGCGGCACCGACCTGCAGCGCAGCGTGCTGCGGCTGCTGCGCGCCGACGGCAGCCTGCGCTGGGTCGAGGTGCATGCCCGCCCGAGCAGCGACGCCGAGGGGCGGGTGAACGGGCTCGCCGGCACCCTCACCGACATCACCGCCCGCCACCAGGCCGAGGCCAAGCTGCGCCTGTACGCGACGGTGTTCGAGCGCAGCGCCGACGCGATCTACGTCACCGACGCCGACGGCACCATCGTCGCCGTCAACCAGGCCTTCAGCCGCATCACCGGCTACAGCGCGGCCGAGGCCGAGGGGTGCACGCCGCGGCTGCTGAAGTCCGGGCACCAGGACCGCGCCTTCTACGAGGGCCTGTGGGGCGACCTGCTGCGCAGCGGGCACTGGCGGGGCGAGATCTGGGACCGGCGCCGCGACGGCAGCCAGTTTCCGAGCTGGCTGTCGCTGGCGGCGGTGCACGACGAAGCCGGCGCCACCACGCACTTCATCGCGATCCAGAGCGACCTGTCCGAGCGCAAGCAGGCCGAGGCGCGCATCCACTTCCTGTCGCAGCACGACGCGCTCACCGGGCTGCCCAACCGCGCGCTGCTCGCCGAGCGCATCGAGCAGGCGCTGGGGGTCGCGCGGCGCGAGGGCGGGACGGTGGCGGTGCTGCACCTCGACCTCGACCGCTTCAAGGTGGTCAACGACTCGCTCGGGCCGACGGCGGCCGACCAGCTGCTGCGCGGCATGGCCGAGCGCCTGCACCTGAGCCTGCGCATCGGCGACACGCTGGCACGCCAGGGCGGCGACGAGTTCCTCGCCGTGGCGCGCTGCCGCGGCGGTGCCGCCGAGGCCACGCAGTTCGCGCGGCGGCTGCTCGGCGTGGTCAGCGAGCCGCTCGATGCCGGGGAGCGCGACCTGAGCCTCACCGGCAGCATCGGCATCAGCCTGTTCCCCGACGACGGCGGGGATGCCGACACCCTGCTCAAGGCCGCCGGCAGCGCGCTGCACACGGTCAAGGCGCGCGGCGGCAACGGCTACGCGCTGCACACCCCCGAGCTCGCCGTGCAGGCGCAGGAGCGGCTGCGGCTCGAGACCGCGCTGCGCGGCGCCCTCGACGCCGGCGAGTTCCAGCTGCACTACCAGCCGCAGCTCGACCTCGCCAGCGGCCGGCTGTTCGGCGTCGAGGCGCTGCTGCGCTGGCAGCACCCGGAGTTCGGCCACATCCCGCCGCAGCGCTTCATCCCCCTCGCCGAGGAGACCGGGCTGATCGTGCCGATCGGCGACTGGGTGATCGCCCGCGCCTGCCGCGACCTCGCCGACTGGGGCGCGCAGGGCATCGCACCGCCGCGGGTGGCGGTGAACCTGTCGGCGCGCCAGTTCGCGCAGCCGCAGCTGTTCGCGCGGGTCAAGGCGCTGCTGGAGGCGAGCGGCCTGCCGCCCGGGCGCCTGGAGGTGGAGATCACCGAGAGCCTGCTGATGCAGGACCCGGAGGCCACCGTGGCGACCCTGCGCGCCTTCGTCGAGCTGGGCGTCAGCGTGTCGATCGACGACTTCGGCACCGGCTATTCGAGCCTGAGCTACCTGCGCCGCTTCCCCATCCACACGCTGAAGATCGACCGCTCCTTCGTCATCGAGCTGGGGCACGACGCCAGCGACGCCGCGATCGTCAGCGCCATCATCGCGATGGCGCACCGCCTCGGCCTGCAGGTGATCGCCGAGGGGGTGGAGACCGCCGCGCAGCGCGACTTCCTGGCCGCCGAGGGCTGCGATGCGATCCAGGGCTACTGGCTGGCGCGGCCGATGCCGGCGGCGGCCTGCGCCGAGTGGATGCGCGGGCACGACGCGCAGGCGGCCTGAGGCCTTGACACGGCGGTGATTCCCCGCTGGGCGGTGCGCCGCCTGCTTTACTTGGGGGGCTTCGAAACATCACGCGGGAGGGCCGCATCATGCTCGAAAGCGTCAGACACGGCTGGTACAGCCTCGCGCCGCACTGCGAGGTCGAGTTCGAACACGGCGTGCCGGTGCGCATCGCCTGCGAGTGGTCGCGCAAGCCCGAGCACGAGGCGTCCCTGGTCGACGACATCCACGCGCTCTGCGGCTTCCGCGTGAGCATCGGCGCCTGGAGCGGTGACGGCAGCCCCGAGCGCGAGGCGCCGCTGACGGTGGCAGCGGCCGAGTTCGACGGCGTGCTCACGCGCCGCGCGCGCTCCGCGGCGGCGACCTTCTTCGACCGCTACGGGCACGCGCTGCGGCCGCAGGACACCGACTTCGAGGAGGAGGCCTACGCGCAGGATTTCATCGCCGCGATGCACCACTGCGGCGTCGGCTGGGACGACGTCGACAAGGAGGCGCACTTCGCGGCCTGGCGCAGGACGCTGCACGCCGAGGCCGAGCGCCTGGTGGCGCGCGACGGCGAGGTGCAGGAAGAGCCCTGAGCCGCGGCGCGGCGGCGGACGGCGCGCGCGGCCAGGCCGAGCCCGCACCGCGCGCCGCGCCCGCCCGCGTACCCGTGCCCCCGCCCTCCGCCCGACCGTGCGCTCGGCGCAGCCGGCGGCGTGCCGCACGCTCAGCCCGGCGGCAGTACCGCGCCGGGGTTGAGGATGCCGCGCGGGTCGAGCGTGCGCTTGATGCCGCGCATCAGTTCGAGTTCGAGCGGGGACTTGTAGCGCGCCATTTCGCCGGTCTTGCTGCGGCCGACGCCGTGCTCGGCGCTGAAGCTGCCGCCGCAGGCCGCCACCAGGTCGTGCACCACGCGCTCGCAGCGTCCCCAGCAGGCGAGGAAGTCCGCCGCGGCCATGCCCGGCGGCTGGCTCAGGTTGAAGTGCACGTTGCCGTCGCCGACGTGGCCGAAGGGGTAGGGGCGCACCCCCGGCAGCAGCGCCGTGCACGCCGCGCTGGCCTGGCGGATGAACTCCGGCACGCGGCTCACCGGCACCGCCACGTCGTGCTTGATGCTCGCGCCCTCGTGGCGCTGCGCCTCGACCAGCCCCTCGCGCAGCCGCCACAGCGCCGCGGCCTGCGCCTCGCTCGCGGCCGTCGCGGCATCGACGATCTCGCCGGCGGCGAGCGCATCGGCGAGCAGCGCCTCGAGCCGCGCCGCCGGAGCGTCGCCGGCGCCGTCGAGCTCCAGCAGCACGCACCAGGCGTGCGCGACGTCGAACGGGTCGCGGCAGCCCGGCACGTGGCGCACCGCGGCGTCGAGGCCGATGCGCGGCAGCAGCTCGAAGCTCGTCAGCGTGTCGGCCGAGGCGTGCCGCGCCCGCGCCAGCAGCGCCAGGCAGGCATCGAGATCGGCGAGCGCGGCGAGCGCGGTGGCGCGCCGCTCGGGCAGCGGGAACAGCCGCAGCACCGCGGCGGTGATCACCCCCAGCGTGCCTTCGGAGCCGATGAACAGGTCGCGCAGGTCGTAGCCGGTGTTGTCCTTGCGCAGCCGGCGCAGGCCGTCCCACACGCGGCCGTCGGCGAGCACGACCTCGAGCCCCAGGCACAGCGCGCGCGCGCTGCCGTAGCGCAGCACGTTGAGGCCGCCGGCGTTGGTCGCGAGGTTGCCGCCGATCGTGCACGAGCCCTCGGCGCCGAGCGACAGCGGGAACAGCCGGCCGTGGGCGCGCGCGGCCGCCTGCACGTCGGCGAGGATGCAGCCGGCCTCGGCGGTGAGGCTGCCGTCGAGCGCATCGACGGCGCGGATGCGGTCGAGCCGCGCCAGGCTCAGCACGAGCTGCCCGGCCGTCGGCAGCGCGCCGGCGCAGCGCCCGGTGTTGCCGCCCTGCGGCACCATGCCGACGCCGGCCTCGTGGCAGGCGGCGAGCACCGCGGCGACCGCGGCGGTGTCGGCCGGGCGCACCACCGCGAGCGCGGCGCCGTGGTGGCGCGCGCGCGATTCCTCCAGGTAGGGCGCCATCGCGGCGGGCTGGTCGAGCCAGCCGGCGGGGCCGAGGCGGGTGCGCAGACGGGCGAGGGCGGGGTGCATGGCGGTGCGGCGGGCGGCGGGGAGGCATTCCAGTCTACGGCCTGCCGCCGTGCGGCGCCCGCGGTGCGGCGGCGGCACACTCGGGTAGGATCGCAGCGCATCCGCCCCTGCGCCCCCGGAGGGCACCGTGACGACGCCCCCGCTGTACCTCGGCTGCCCGGTGTGGAGCGAGCGCCGCTGGCTCGGGACCTTCTTCACCGCCGCCGCGCGGCCCCATGAACACCTCGCGCAGTACGCCAGCGTGTTCGACGCGGTCGAAGGCAACAGCACCTTCTACGGCCTGCCGCGCGCCGAGACCGTGCAGCGCTGGGCCGCCGACGCGCCGGCGCGCTTCCGCTTCTGCTTCAAGTTCCCGCAGCGCATCAGCCACGCGCTCGCGCTGCGCGGTGCCGAGGCCGACACCGCCGCGTTCCTCGCGCGCCTGGCGCCGCTCGGCGCGTGCCTCGGCCCGTGCCTGCTGCAACTGCCGGCGAGCTTCGGCCCCGACGGCGTGCCGGCGCTGCTCGCCTACCTCGACGCGCTGCCGGCCGAGTACACCTGCGTGGTCGAGGTGCGCCACCCGGCATTCTTCGCCAAGGGCGAGGCGGAGATCGCGCTGAACCGGGCGCTGCGCGCGCGGGGTGTCGACCGCGCGATCCTCGACAGCCGCGCGCTGTTCAGCACGCCGCCGCCCGATGCGGCGAGCGCCGAGGCGCAGGCGCGCAAGCCGCGCCTGCCGGTGCACGCGGTGGCGGTGGGGCCGCGGCCGCTGCTGCGCTTCATCGGTCACCCCGAGCTCGAACGCAACCGCGCCTACCTGGCGCCCTGGGTCGACAAGCTCGCGGCGTGGATCGGCGAGGGGCGCACCCCCTACGTC
Source organism: Plasticicumulans lactativorans (assembly GCF_004341245.1). Classification (GTDB taxonomy): domain Bacteria; phylum Pseudomonadota; class Gammaproteobacteria; order Competibacterales; family Competibacteraceae; genus Plasticicumulans_A; species Plasticicumulans_A lactativorans. The sequence continues at coordinate 212,937 of NZ_SLWY01000001.1, forward strand.
TTCACCCACATGCCCGACAACCGCGACGCGCCGGCGCTCGCGCGGCTGTTCCACGGCCTGCTGCGCGCACGGCTGCCGGAGCTGCCGCCGCTGCCGCCGGCGCCGGCCGCGCGTACGCCGCGGCAGCGCCAGGCCGATCTGTTCTGAGGGGGAGGGGGTGGGCGGCGCCGGTGCCGGCGCACCTTCCTGTACGCCTGCGCGGTGCGGCGCCGCCCTGCGCCCGCGGCGCGTGCAATCCGCTCCGCGGCACCGCCGGGCACCGGTGCGGACGCCCGCAGGCCGGTGGCGGCTTCAGGCGGTGCGGGCGAAGTAGCGGAAGCCGTTGCGGCCGTCGCACTTGACCCGGTACATCGCGCTGTCGGCGTGGTTCAGCAGGGTGTCGAGGTCGGTGCCGTGCTCGGGGTAGAGGCTGATGCCGATGCTCGCCGACACCTGGCACTCGTGGCCATCGAGCACGCAGGGCGCGGCGAGCGTTTCGAGGATGTGGCGGGCGATGCGGTCGAGGTCGGCCGGGTCGCGGATGTCTTCGAGCAGCACCACGAACTCGTCGCCGCCGAGGCGCGCCACGGTGTCGCTCGCCCGCACGCAGGCGCGCAGGCGCCGGCCCGTCTCGTGCAGCAGGCTGTCGCCGCTGGCGTGGCCGAGGCTGTCGTTGATCTGCTTGAAGTGGTCGAGGTCGATGAACAGCAGTGCCAGCCCGGCGCGTTCGCGCTCGGCAAGGCCGAGCGCGGTGCGCAGCCGGCTCTGGAACAGCGAGCGGTTGGGCAGGCCGGTGAGGGCGTCGAAGTGCGCGAGCTGGCGGATGGTCGCGGCGTCGCGCTCCTGCAGCAGCGTGGAGCCGAGCCAGCGCGCCAAAAGGCGCATGAACTCGATCGACTCGGCGTCGAACGGCGCCGGCTCGGTGCCGAAGAACTCCACCGCGCCGCGGATGCCGTCGCCGAGGTCGGGGTCGCCGAGCGGCGCGCCGATGTAGCGGCGCAGCTCCGCGGGCAGCCCGGCCCCGGCGGCGTCGTGGGCGAGATCGGCGATCGCCAGCACCAGCCCGGCGCCCGGCGGCTGCGTGCAGAGCTGGCTCGGGCCGACCGCGCCGGCGGGTATCGGCGTGCTGTAGAGCACGCGGCAGCCGCGCTCGCGATGGCCGCCGCAGACGCGCCCGTAGGGCATGCCGAGGTGCCCGGCGGCGAGCTCCAACGCCTGGCGCAGGCGTTCTTCGAGCGGATGGTGCCCCGCGGCCATGATCGCGTTCAGCGTGTGCAGGCCGCGCTGGTGGTGCAGCAGCCGCGCCTGCGCGGTGTGGCGTTCGCTGATGTCGCGCACGATCGCCGTGGTCAGGCGCACGCCGTCGCCGGCGGTGAAGTGGGTCAGGTGCACCTCGGCCGGGAAGCGGCTGCCGTCGGCGCGCTGGCAGAAGGCCTCGAAGCGCGCCTGGCCGGTGGCGGTGCCGAGGTCGCCGCGCCAGCGCGGATCGGCCGGGTCGCCGATCTCCTGCCAGCGCCGCCGCTGCAGCGTTTCGGGGGCCCAGCCGAACAGCGTGCGCGCGGCCGGGTTGGCATCGAGCACGGCACCGTCGGCGGCGGCGAGCAGCAGCGCGTCACCGCTGCTGTCGAACAGCGCCCGGTAGCGCGCCTCGCTCAGCGCCAGCGCGGCCTCGGTGCGCCGCGACAGCATCGCGATGGCGGCGAGGTTGGCGGCCTCGGCGATCACCTGCTGGGCGCGCTCGTCGGGTTCGCACACCTCGCGGTAGTACACCGCGAAGGTGCCGAGCACGTGTCCCTGCGGGGCGAGCACCGGCGTCGACCAGCATGCGCGCAGCCCGTAGGGGCGCACGACGTCGACGTAGGGTGCCCAGTTCGGGTGGGTTTCGATGTCGGCGACGACGACCTGCCGGGCGTGCCAGGCGGCGGCGCCGCACGAGCCGACCTCGGGGCCCATGTCGAGGCCGTCGATCGCCGCGTTGTAGTCGTCGGGCAGGCTGGGGCCGGCGCCGAAATGCAGGCGGCGGTCGGGGCCGACCACCAGCAGGCTGCACAGCGCACCCGGCAGCTTCTCCTCGATGCCGAGGCACAGCGTGCCGAGCACCTCGCGCAGACCGGCGCCCTGGCACAGCAACTGGATCACCTGCTGTTCAGTCCGCGTCATGTCAGCGCCCTCCCGGCACCGGGCCCTGCGGGCGGGGCGCGCCCGCGGGCTTGCCTGCTCTCACTTCACGACGGAAAGGCCCTTCGGCTGCGCGGCGAACCACGCCGCGAGGTCGAGGCGGTCCTGCGCACTCAGCGACTTGGCGATGCCCGCCATGATCGGATTATTGCGCGCACCGCTGCTGTAGTCTTCCAGGGCCTTCACCAGGTAGTCGGCGTGCTGGCCGGCGATGCGCGGAAACGCCGGTGCCGGCGAATGGCCGTCGGCGCCGTGGCAGGCCGCGCACACCTGCGCCGCCTTCTGCTTGCCGGCCTCGGGGTTGCCGCGCGGCGTCGGCGTGCCCGCGGCCGGCTCGACCGCGGCGACGTAGGCGGCGATGTCGGCCATGTCGGCCTCCGACAGCGAGGCGGCGTTGGCGCCCATCGTCGGGTGATGGCGCTGCCCCGACTGATAGCCCTTCAGCGCGGCGACGATGTAGTCGGGGTACTGGCCGCCGAGCTTGGGCACGTGATAGGTCGGATAGACGTTGGTATAGCCCGGAATCGCGTGGCAGCCCGCGCAGGTCGAAAACTTGTACTGGCCGGCCTTGGCATCGCCGGCTGCCGGTGCCGCCGCGGCGAAGCCGAGGCAGGCGGCGCCCAGCAGCAGACGGCTGAAACTCGCATTGATCATCGGGGGTCTCTCTGGATGGTTGCGGGGCGTGGGGTGAGGTCTGCGCGCCCTTCGGCCGTAAGACTACCGGGGCGACCGGCATTTACAAGCGCATCGGGGGCGCGAGCCTTAACCGCCGCCGGCGCTTGTGCTCAAATGCTTCCCCCTCCAGCCCACGGGCGGGCGACCGGCCCGCCCCCTCTCGCCAGTGGAGCCTGCCCCCATGCCCGAGTATCGATCCCGAACCACCACCCACGGCCGCAACATGGCGGGCGCCCGCGCCCTGTGGCGCGCCACCGGCATGAAGGACGGCGACTTCGGCAAGCCGATCATCGCCATCGCCAACTCCTTCACCCAGTTCGTGCCCGGCCACGTGCACCTGAAGGACCTCGGCCAGCTCGTCGCGCGCGAGATCGAAGCCGCCGGCGGCGTCGCCAAGGAGTTCAACACCATCGCCGTCGACGACGGCATCGCGATGGGCCACGGCGGCATGCTGTACTCGCTGCCCTCGCGCGAGCTGATCGCCGACGCCGTCGAATACATGGTCAACGCGCACTGCGCCGACGCGCTGGTGTGCATCTCGAACTGCGACAAGATCACCCCCGGCATGCTGATGGCCGCGATGCGCCTCAACATCCCCGCGGTGTTCGTCTCCGGCGGCCCGATGGAGGCCGGCAAGACCCGGCTGGCCACCGGCGAGGTCAAGCTCGACCTGGTCGACGCCATGGTCATGGCCGCCGACAGCCACGCCAGCGACGAGGAGGTCGAGCGGGTCGAGCGTTCCGCCTGCCCGACCTGCGGCTCGTGCTCCGGCATGTTCACCGCCAACTCGATGAACTGCCTCACCGAGGCGCTCGGCCTGTCGCTGCCGGGCAACGGCTCGCTGCTCGCCACCCATGCCGACCGCAAGGAGCTCTTCCTCGAAGCCGGCCGGCGCGTCGTCACCCTCGCCCGGCGCTACTACGAGGAGGGCGACGGCTCGGTGCTGCCGCGCAGCATCGCCAACTTCCAGGCCTTCGAGAACGCGATGAGCCTCGACATCGCGATGGGCGGCTCGACCAACACCGTGCTGCACCTGCTCGCCGCCGCGCACGAGGGCGGCGTCGGCTTCACCATGAGCGACATCGACCGCCTCAGCCGGCGCGTGCCCAACCTGTGCAAGGTCGCCCCGGCCACGCAGACCTACCACATGGAGGACGTGCACCGCGCCGGCGGCGTCATCGCCATCCTCGGCGAGCTCGACCGCGCCGGCCTGCTGCACACCGACGTCAGGACCGTGCACAGCGAGTCGCTCGCCGCCGCGCTCGCCGAATGGGACATCGCCCGGCCGAGCTGTTCCGACGTCGCGCGCCGGCGCTTCACTGCCGGCCCCGCCGGCATCCCCACGCAGGTCGCCTTCAGCCAGGACACCCGCTGGCCCTCGCTCGACGCCGACCGCAAGCGCGGCTGCATCCGCGACAAGGCCCACGCCTACTCGCAGGACGGCGGCCTCGCCGTGCTGTTCGGCAACCTCGCGCCCGACGGCTGCATCGTCAAGACCGCCGGCGTCGACGAGAGCATCCTCAAGTTCCACGGCCGTGCGCGGATCATGGAGAGCCAGGAGGAGGCGGTGAGCGCCATCCTCAACGACGAGATCAAGGCCGGCGACGTGGTGCTGATCCGCTACGAAGGCCCCAAGGGCGGCCCGGGTATGCAGGAGATGCTCTACCCGACCAGCTACCTGAAGTCCAAGGGCCTCGGCAAGGCCTGCGCGCTGGTCACCGACGGGCGCTTCTCCGGCGGCACCTCGGGCCTGTCGATCGGCCACGTCAGCCCGGAGGCCGCCGAGGGCGGCAACATCGGGCTGGTCGAGGAGGGTGACACCATCGAGATCGACATCCCCAAGCGCAGCATCCGCATCGCCGTGTCGGACCAGGAACTGTCGCGCCGCCGCGCGGTGATGGAGTCGCTCGGCAACCGCGGCTGGAAGCCCGCCAACCGCCAGCGCCAGGTCAGCCTCGCGCTGCGCGCCTATGCCGCACTGACCACCTCCGCCAACCGCGGCGCGGTGCGCGACCTGTCGCAACTCGAAGACTGATCCTGCGCGGAAGCCGGGGCAGCGCAACGCCGCCCCGGTGCGCCTGCGCAGGCCAAGGCCGCGCCGGCCATCAGGCTGCGAAGGTTGGGTTTTGCCTTCGTTCACCCGGGCTGCGGACCGGGTAATCCGGCCACATCGTCAATTCCATTCCCGGTCGCATCTCCCGATACCATGGCGAAATTTCTCAATACCAGCGCAACGAATTACTTTCTCGAAGAACTGATCAAGGGCGCGAAGGATCGGCTGATTCTCATCAGCCCCTTCCTGAAGCTCAACGATCGCGTCAAGGAGCTGCTCGCCGACAAGAACCGGCTGAAGATCGACGTGCGCATCGTCTATGGGAAAAGCGAACTGCAGCCCGAGGAGATCGGCTGGCTGAACGAACTGACCTACATCAGGACGAGCTTCTGCAAGAACCTGCACGCCAAGTGCTACCTCAACGAGGAGCTTTGCATCGTCACCAGCCTGAATCTCTACGAGTTCAGCCAGGTGAACAACAACGAGATGGGGGTGCTGATCCGCCGCGGCGAGGATGCGGAACTCTATCGCGAGGCTTACGAGGAGGCGCAGCGCATCATTCGCATCAGTGAAGAGGTGCGGATTTCGCTCGAACGTGTGGTCCAGGATACGGCCGAGTCCAAGCCTGAAGCGGAGGAGCCGAGCGGCAAGCTGACCTCCTCGAAACTCGCGAAGGCGCTCGGTTTGAAGACCCATGAACTGATCGAGCAACTGGTGGGCTTGGGGCATCTCGAAGCGAGGGACGGGAAACATTTCCTCACTGCAAAGGGTAAGGAGGCCGGCGGCGAGTTTCGCGTCAGTCCGAAGTTCGGACCTTACTTCCTCTGGCCGGAAAGCCTGCGGCTCGCCGGCAGCCGGGATTGAGCGCGTGCCTGCCGAGGTCTCGGTAAGGCGGGAAAACCGGCCGGCGGCGGGCGGGCCCATATCCATCGCCAGAAGCGGGAACACCCTGTCAGGAGACAAATGGGCATGGATCCATCACCGATCGTCCACGAAATCCTGAAAGCCTTTGGATCGGTCCTGCCGATCATCATCGTCATCGGGCTGTTCAAGACCCCGTGGGCCAAGGGCTTCTTCGGTGAGCTGCTGGTGAAGCTCATCGCCTGGCTGCGGCTGGACAAGCACACCTACCGGCGGGTACATGACCTCACCTTGCCGACGCCGGACGGCAGCACCCAGATCGACCACGTGTTCGTGTCGCGCTTCGGCATCTTCGTGCTGGAAACCAAGAACATGCGCGGCTGGATCTTCGGCGGCGCGGAGCAGGCGCAATGGACGCAGACGCTCTACCGGCGGACTTTCAGGTTCCAGAATCCGCTGCGGCAGAACTTCAAGCACGTGAAGGCGCTCGAGGCGGCGCTCCGGGTGCCGCCGGAAACGCTCCACTCGGTCGTGACCTTCGTCGGCGGGAGTAGCTTCAAGACCACGATGCCTGCCAACGTCACCCAGGGCGCGGGGTTCGTTGCGTACATCAAGTCGTTCCGCCAGCCGGTGTTCACCGCGGGCGAGGTCGAGGAACTGCTGCGCAGGATGGCGTCGGCTCGCCTGGAGCCCGGCTTCGCCACGCACCGCGAGCACGTGCAGAACCTCGGGAGCCGGGCGGACCCGAACGCCGAGCGGCGCTGTCCCCGCTGCGGCAGCCCGATGGTGCTGCGCACCGTGAAGGCGGGCGCGCGCGCCGGCGAGCGGTTCTGGGGCTGTTCGACCTTCCCGAAATGCCGGGCGATCCAGAACCTCGCGTAGGTGGCGCCGGTCGTCACGGGATAGGCGGGTCGTGAGCCTCGGCCACGGCCCGGTTGCCGAGCGCGGCCCTGCGGGGCCGCGGCCTTGTTCAGGTCCGACCAGGAGGTGGCACATGCCGACCTTGCAGAGGATCACCCCGTTCCTGTGGTTCGACGATCAAGCCGAGGCGGCCGCCGCGTTCTACGTCGGCATCTTCCCGCATGCGCGGATCGTTAGCGTTTCCCGCTACGGCGAGGCGGGGCAGGAGGTGCACGGCAGGCCGGCGGGATCGGTGATGGTGGTGAGCTTCGAGCTCGACGGGCAGCGTTTCGACGCCCTCAACGGCGGCCCGGTGTTCCGCTTCAACGAGGCCGTCTCGTTCCAGATCCACTGCGCGACGCAGGCGGAGGTGGACCATTACTGGGACGCCCTGGCGGCGGGCGGGGACGAACGCGCGCAGCAGTGTGGCTGGCTCAAGGACCGCTACGGGGTGTCGTGGCAGGTCGTGCCCGATGGGCTGGCCGAGTTGCTCGCCGACCCCGACTCTGCCAGGGCCGGCAGGACCATGGCGGCGATGCTGCAGATGAAGAAGCTCGACATCGCCGCCCTGCGGCGCGCCCACGCCGGGTAGCGGGCGGCTTGCCGCGTGTCGCGCCGGCAGGAATCATCGGCCGGGCGGCGCGGCATGCGCCCGCCGGAGGGATGACGATGTGCCGGAACATCAAGACGCTGTTCAACTTCGAGCCGCCGGCGAGCGAGGCCGAGATCCGCGCCGCCGCGCTGCAGTTCGTGCGCAAGCTCAGCGGCTTCAACAGCCCGTCCAAGGCCAACCAGGCCGCCTTCGAGCGGGCCGTCGACGGGGTCGCGGTGGCGGCGCGCGCGCTCATCGATGCGCTGGTGACCACCGCCCAACCGCGTGACCGCGAGGTCGAGGCGGCGCGGGCGCGGGAGCGCGCGGCGCTGCGCTTCACGGTGGCGCGCCGCACGGAACGCCCGACGTGAGCGCGGCGCACCCCGCTGCCGGCGGCCGGGGCCGATGATGCCGCGGCGTTCGCGCGCGCTCGCGCCGCCCGACGCGCGCTGAACGCCGTGTGGCCCGTGGCGCTGGCGCCGGCCGGCGCGGGCCACTACCTTGGACATCCGTGGCCGGCGGCGGCGCGGGCGGGGTGCCGGGCGGCGCCCGTCGACGGGGTTGGCGCGAGACGAGAGGAGCGGTTCCCGCTTGAACACTGCAACCGATGTGGACGTGCTCGTCGTCGGTGCCGGCCCGACCGGCCTGATGCTCGCCAACCAGCTCGCGCGCCGCGGCGTGCGCGTGCAGGTCGTCGAGCGCAACGCCGGGCCGTCGCGGCAGACCAAGGCGCTCGGCGTGCAGGCGCGCACGCTGGAGATCTACGCCCGCCTCGGCGTCGTCGAACGGGCGCTCGCCTGGGGCACGCGCGCCATCGCCGCGAGCCTGTGGGTGGAAGGGCGCCCGGCGGCGCGGGTGCCGCTCGGCGACATCGGGCACGACCTGAGCCCGTACCCGTTCCTGCTGATCCTCGGCCAGGACGACAACGAGCGGCTGCTCGGCGATGAGCTGCGCGCGCGCGGCGTCGAGGTGCAGTGGGGCACCGAACTCGTCGGCCTGACGCAGGATGCCGAGCGTGCCACCGCGACGCTCCGCCAGGCCGACGGCACGACGCGGGAGCTCACCGCCGCGTGGGTCGCCGGCTGCGACGGCGCGCACAGCACGGTGCGCCGGCTGAGCGGCATCGACTTCCCCGGCGCGCCGTACGAGCAGGTGTTCTTCGTCGCCGACACCCGGGTGAGCGGGCCGATGGCGGCGGGTGAGCTCAACGTCTACCTGTGGCCGAGCGGCTTCCACCTGTTCTTCCCGATGCGCGGCAGCGACCACTGGCGCGTGGTCGGCATCGTGCCGCCGGCGCTGCGTGGGCACGACGATCTGGATTTCGACGCGCTGCTGCCGGCGCTGCGCCAGGAGGTGGGCGCCGGGCTCGCCTTCCAGGCGTGCACGTGGTTCTCGACCTACCGCATCCACCACCGCCGCGCCGCGCGCTTCCGCGAGCGCCGCTGCTTCCTGCTCGGCGATGCCGCCCACATCCACAGCCCGGTCGGCGCCCAGGGCATGAACACCGGGCTGCAGGACGCCTACAACCTGGCGTGGAAGCTCGCGCTCGTCAGCCACGGGCATGCCGCCGCCGGCCTGCTCGATTCCTACGAGGCCGAGCGCATACCGGTGGCCGAGCGGCTGCTGCGCACCACCGACCGGGCGTTCTCGATCGTCGTCTCCAACCGCTGGCTGGCCGGGTTGCTGCGCATGCGCGTGCTGCCGAAGCTGCTTGCGCTGGCGATGCGCGGCGAGCGCACGCGGCGGCTCGCCTTCCGCACCATCTCGCAGACCGGCATCCGCTACCCGGACAGCGCGCTGTCGCAGGACCTCGCCGCCCCGCCCGGGCACGCGCCGCGCGCCGGCGACCGCTTCCCGTGGCTACGGCTCGCATTCGCCGCGGATGGCGCCGCCGAGGACCTGTACGCGCGCCTCGACGACACGCGCTTCCACCTGCTGCTGGTCGGCCAGGCCGCACCGCCCGGACTGCCCGACGCGCTCGACGGGCAGCTCGACGTCCACGTCATTCCTGAGCATCCGCACAACGCGCAGGCGCTCGACCGCGCGCGGATCCCGCGCCCCGCGTTCTACCTGCTGCGCCCGGACGGCCACGTCGGGCTCGCCGGCACCCGGCTGGATGCCGCGGCGCTGCGGCGCTACCTGGCCGAGCGCCTGCAACTGCAGCCGCGCACCCCCTGAGCGGCGGCGCCGTTCGACCTTTCGGCACCCATCACGACAGGCCCGCCATGCGCCATCGCGGCAGGATCACCCAGTGGAAGGACGACAAGGGCTTCGGCTTCATCACCCCCGACGGGGGCGGCAGGCCGGTATTCGTCCACATCACCGCGTTCGCCGGCCGGCAGCGCCGGCCGACCGGCCAGGAGCGCGTGCGCTATGACACCCGCACCGATGCGCAGGGGCGCATGCAGGCGGTGGACGTCGTCTACGCCGGCGTGTCGGGGCGGGCGATCGGTGCGGCGCTGCTGAACGGCGGGCTGCTGCTGCTGGCGGTGGCGTTCCTGGGCGGCGTGGTCTGGGCGGTGGCGGCGGGGCGGCTGCCGCGCGCGCTCCTCGGGCTCTACCTCGGCGCCAGCGCCGTCGCCTTCGTCGCCTACGCGCTCGACAAGTCGGCGGCACGCCACGAGCGCCGGCGCACGCCGGAGAACACGCTGCACCTGTTCGGCCTGCTCGGTGGCTGGCCGGGGGCGCTGGCCGCGCAGCGCCTGCTGCGCCACAAATCGCGCAAGGCCTCGTTCCAGGTCGTGTTCTGGGGCACCGTCGGGCTCAACGGCGGCGCCCTCGGCTGGCTGCTGTCGCCGGCGGGGGAGCGGACGCTGCGTTCGCTGCTGGCCGCGGTCTGACGCTCGTCATCCCTGAGCGGCCGCCGGCGGCAGGGCGCTCAGGCGAAATGCCCGCGCATCCAGGCGCGGTAGGCGTCGGCCTGCGGCGAACCCTCGGGCGGGGCCCAGGCGCCGAACTCGTCGGCTTCGACCGGGCGGTAGGGGCCGGCCTTGGCTTCGAAGAAGACGCTGCCCGGTGCGAGCGCGACCACCGCGTGCAGCACGCCGGCGGGGATGTCGACCCCCGGCGTGTCGCCGCCGGCGCGCAGTTCGAGCGCGCGCTGCACGCGGCCGTCGGCGTCGAACACCAGCACGCCGAGGCCGCCGGCGAGCACGACCAGGGTTTCGGCCTTGGCGGGGTCGCGGTGCAGGTGCGGGCGCACGTAGGAGTCGGGCTCGATCGCCACCAGCAGGCGCTGGCAGGCGTCGTCGAGGTCGACGTGGAAGTTGTGGTTGGCGCGCCGGCGCGGGCGCTCGCCGGCGGTGACGGCGAGGGCGGCGAGCAGCGGGCGGTCGATCGGGACGAGCTCGGACATGCGATCTCCACGGGACGGCGGATGGCGGACGGAGCGGATGATACGCAGCCGGGTGGCGCGGCTTCGAGGCGTGAGGGCTGCGGGGCGCCCGGCCGGGCGGAGCCTCGGCGCCTGCACGAGGGCTCTCGTCAAATGCCTCTCAAATGATAAAAATCCTTCTGATCCAGTAGTTTGCGTGTACACGGCTATACTCGGGCAGCCGGGTTTCCACCCGGCGCAACGGAATCTGCAGGAGGCCCGGGATGAACGACACCACCTACACCTATCGCGCCGGCGTGCGGCTGCCGCTGGTGAAGGCCGCGGACCAGTTCGTCGTTCGCGCGCTGCCGGACAGGGTCGGCACCGCGGGCGTGCGGGCGCTGGAGCAGGTCTCGCCGCATTCGACGCGCGTCACCGTCGATCCCGCGCAGCGCGATGCGGCGATGGCCGACAGCCGCGCCGAAGCCGTCACCCACCACGCCTACAGCAGTGCCGACAGCGGTGCGGAGTTCCTGATCACCGACCGCGTCTTCGTGCGCTTCCGCAACCCGCCGACGGCGGCCGAGCTCGATGCCTTCGCCGGCCGCTACGGCCTGCTGCGTCTGGCCACCTACGGCGAACGCGACTTTCTGTTCCAGCTCACCGACCACACCGGCATGAACCCGGTGAAGCTGGTCGTGGCGCTGACCGAGAACGATCCGGCGGTCGAGAGCGCCGATCACGATCTCAACCAGCGGGCGAAGCGCTACCAGCTCGCGCTGCCGACCGATCCGTCCTACCAGCGCCAGTGGCACCTGCACCAGCACCTGCTCGACCCGCAGTTCGATCCGCGTGCGTCCAGCCGCTGCGAGCAGGCCTGGGAACTGCTCGGCCATTACGGCAGCGCCGACATCGTCGTCGGCATCACCGACGACGGCTGCAAGCTCGATCACGGCGATTTCGCCGGGGCCGACAAGTTCGCCGGCTGGGGCTATTTCGTCGGCAGCCGGCTGGTGGTGCGCGACGACCCCGATGCCGATCCGCAGCGCATGTACGAGTCCGGCTCCAACCACGGCACCGCCTGCGCCGGCGTCATCGCCGCCGCGGTCAACGGGCGCTTCGTCGTCGGCGCCGCGCCGGGCTGCCGGCTGCTGCCGGTGAAGTGGGAGGCGCAGGGGCCGGCGCTGCTGATCAGCGATTCCAAGCTCCTCGCCGCGCTCGACTACCTCGCGCCGCGCGTGGACATCGTGTCGAACTCCTGGGGCGGCGTGCCGACCAGCCTGTGGTCGCCGCAGGTGGTCAGCCGCATCGGCGAACTCGCGCGCAGCGGCGGCCGGCGCGGCAGCGGCATCCTGTTCCTGTGGGCCGCGGGCAACGAGAACTGCCCGATCCAGCACCAGGCCGACCAGTCCGTGCCCTACGACGACGGCTGGCAGGTGCGCACCGACGGCAGCTGGGCCTGGGTCGGCGTCAGCCGCACCCGCAGCTTCCGCAACAACCTGGTCGGCATCAACGGGCTGATGCACGTCGCGGCGCTGGCGAGCACGGCGGAGCGCAGCCATTACTCGAACTACGGCACCGGCATCCTGATCGCGGCGCCGAGCAACAACGTCCACGAGTACCAGCGTCTCAGCGTACGCGGGCTCGGCATCACCACGACGACGGGTGCGTCGGCCGGCATCACCGCGAGCTTCGGCGGCACCTCGAGCGCGACCCCGCTGGTCGCCGGCATCGCCGCGCTGACGCTGTCGGCGAACCCGGCGCTGAGCGGCTTCGAGCTGGGCGCGGTGCTGCGGCGTACCGCGGCGAAGGACGTCGACTTCGAGCGCTACCCGCGCACCCCGCCGGCGAGCTACGACCCCGACACCAGCTGGGACGTCTCGCCGGTCGCACCCTGGGCGCAGGGCGAGTTCCGCGACACCGGCGATGCCGACGGCAGCTGGAGCCCGTGGTACGGCCACGGCCGCATCGACGCCGCGAACGCGGTCGCCGAGGCGCTGCGCCGGCGCGGCGGCGGCACGGGCGGTGGCACGGGCGGTGGTGGTGGCGGTGATGGCGGGGCGGGCGGCACGACGCTGCAGTTGCGCAGGACGTCGAGCCCCGCGCGGGTCATCCCCGACAACGATCCGGCCGGCATCGGCGACCGCATCGCCGTCGGCGAGAGCGGGCGGCTCGCCGGCGTGCGCGTGGAGGTCGACATCAGCCACACCTGGATCGGCGACCTGCGCGTGAGCCTGGTCGCGCCGGGCGGCGACGAGGTCGTGCTGCATGCCCGCGGCGGCGGGCGCGACGACGACATCCGCCGCGCCTACGACATCACGACCACGCCGGCGCTGGCGGCGCTGCTCGGCAAGCCGGTGCAGGGCGACTGGACGCTGCGCGTCGCCGATCTCGCGCGCAGCGACGTCGGGCGCCTGAACGCCTGGGTGCTGGCGCTGGAGGTGCAGGTGCCGCAGCCGGCGCAGCCGAGCGAGGTGGTGCTGGAGGATGCGCCGGGGCTGGGCATCCCCGACGCGACGGCGGCCGGCATCGAGCGCGTGCTGCGGGTCGCGGCGCCGGGGCGGGTGCAGGCGGTCACGGTCGACGTCGACATCACGCATTCGTGGATCGGCGACCTGAGCGTCGATCTGATCGCGCCGTCCGGCCGCACCGCACCGCTGCATCAGCGCGCCGGCGGTTCGGCGGACAACCTGATCGTCCGCTACGCCGATACCGCGGCGCTGCGTGCGCTGGTCGGCGAGGCGGCCCAGGGCGACTGGCGCCTGCGCGTCGTCGACCACGCCGCCGAGGACGTCGGCAAGCTCAACCGCTGGGCGCTGCGGGTGCGCATCGGCGCCTGAGGGCGCGAAGCGCACGGCCCGCCCGCAGCGGAGCGGGCGGGCCGGGGATCAGCTCGCGAGCTTGTGGGTGATGCGGGCGACGTGCTCGCCCTGGTAGCGGGCGACGTCGAGTTCGTTGGCGCTCGGCTGGCGGCTGCCGTCGCCGCCGGCGAGCGTGCTGGCGCCGTAGGGGGTGCCGCCGGTGATCTCGGTCATCACGGTGAGCCCGGCACAGGCGTAGGGCACGCCGACGATCACCATGCCGTGGTGCAGCAGCGTGGTGTGGAAGGAGGTGATCGTCGTCTCCTGCCCGCCGTGCTGGGTGCCGGTCGAGGTGAACACGCTGCCGACCTTGCCGACCAGCCCGCCGCGCACCCACAGGCCGCCGGTCTGGTCGAGGAAGTTGCGCATCTGCGCGCACATGTTGCCGAAGCGCGTGGGCGTGCCGAAGATGATCCCGTCGTAGTCCCCCAGTTCGGCCGGGCTCGCGATCGGCGCCGCCTGGTCCCACTTGGCGCCGGCCTTGCGCGCGACGTCCTCGGGCATGGTGTCGGCGACGCGCTTGAGCGTGACCTCCACGCCGGCGACGCGCTGCGCGCCCTCGACCACCGCCTGCGCCATCGTCTCGATGTGCCCGTACATGCTGTAGTACACGACCAACAGTTTGCTCATGCCCGTCTCCGTTGTTGCTGCCCACGTCATGCCGGCGTCGCGGCGCCGGCCCGTCAGTCGGCCGCCGTCACCCACCCCGCGGGGGTGCGGCGGAAGCGGCGCGTCAGCACCGGCGCGAAGGCGCCGTCGCGGTGTTCGAGGTGCTCCACCTCGATGTGCCCGTGCTCGATGCGCAGCCAGTTGAAACCGTTGCCCTCGTCGCGGGTACGCGTCGAGGTGGCGGTGCCGGCCTGCACCAGCAGCGCGCTGCGCCGGGCGCTGTGGCGCGACCCGGCAAAGCCGTGCGCGGTGCGGTGCAGGTGCCCGGCGAGAAAGACGTCGACGCCGCCGTCGTCGACCAGCTGCGGGAAGGCGGCGTCGCCGCGCCCGATCAGCATAGCCGGTGCGGCGCGGCCGCTGGGGCAGTCGAACGGGTGGTGGGTGACGAGGATGCGCACCTGCCCCGGCGCGGCCGTGCGCAGCCGCGCCACCGCGCGGTGCACCTGGCCCGCGCTCAGCCGCCCGCCCGACACCGTGAGCGAGCGTGCGCTGTTCAGCCCGAGCACCAGCCATTCGGCGTCGGCGTGTTCGGGTTCGAGCGTCGGGCCGAGGTGCTGGCGGTAGTGGCGGAACGGCCACAGGAAACGCGCGAACGGGTTGTGCAGCGGCACGTCGTGGTTGCCGGGCACCGCCAGCACCGGACAGCCGAGCCCGGCGATGAAGGCCGCGGCGTCACGGAACTGCGCCGGCCGCGCGCGCTGGGTGAGGTCGCCCGAGATCACCACCAGGTCGGGCGCCAGCGTCCGCAGCGTGGCGCCGAGCTCGGCGACCACGGCGGCGTCGATGCGCCCGAAGTGCAGGTCCGACAGGTGCGCGAGCGTTCTCATCGCGCCGGCTCGCGCGGCACCACCACGCGCAGCGCCTCGGGCACCCAGCGCAGCTCCAGCGGCGCGCGGGTGCGCACGATCTCGCCGTCGACGACGAGCTTCACGCGCCGCTTGCTGCGGTCGACGCTGATGCGCCGGGCGGTGAAGGTCTCCAGCGTGCCGACCTCGCCGATGCGCCCGAGCAGCGCGCCGAGGGCGGTGGCGAGCACCTGCAGGCGGCTCATCGGCCGCATCACCAGCACCGCGAGCCCGGCCTCGTCCGCCGCCACGCCGAGCTGTTCGAGCTGCAGCGGGTTGGCGCCGAAGAACACCATCGGCGTGTCGCGGGTGAGCGAACGGCCGCCGATCGCCAGCTGCACGCGGTAGTGGCGGTGGCGGCGCAGCGCGGTGTAGACCGCCGACAGCGCGGCGACGATGCGGTGGCGCCCGAGCAGCGCCTTGTGCCGCTCGCGCGCCTCGATGATCGTGCGGTACAGGCCGAAGCTCGCGTTGTTGAGGAACACGCGGCCGTTGACGGTGCCGGCGGCGGCGCTCGCCAGGCGGCCGTCGAGCAGCGCGGTGGCGGCGGCGAGCGGGTCGGCCGGCATGCCGAGCGCGCGGGCGAAGTAGTTGAAGGTGCCGAGCGGGATCACCCCGAGCGGCACGGGGCTGCCGAACAGCGCGCCGGCGACGGCGTTGACGGTGCCGTCGCCGCCCGCCGCCACCACCAGCCGGCGCTCCCGTGCTGCCGCGGCCTCGCGGGCCAGCGCGGTGATGTCGCGGCCGTGCGCCGGGAGGCGAACTTCCACCGCGCGGCCGGTCGAAGCCAGCGCCGCGTGCAGGCGCGCGGGCAGATCGGCGTCGTGCTGTGCGCCCGCGCCGGGGTTCATGATCAGGGTGATCGGCAGATCGTCGAGTCCGCTCCCGCCGGCGTCGGCCATGGGCGTGTGCTCCCCGTTCGGAGGGTGACGGTAGTGAAGATACCCGTTGGCGGCGTGCGTGAAAGCGCGCGCCGCCGTCTGCTGGCGGGCGCGCTCGCGCTGCTCGCCGCGCTGGCCGCCGCCGCCGGCCTGCTCGCCGGGGGCCTCGCCGCGCGCTTCGACACGGCGCTCCTGGCGGCGTTCGACCCGGCCGCGCCGTGGCGCGTGCGCATGCTCGACCTCACCGCGCTCGGTTCGTCGACGCTGGTGACGCTGTTCGCGGCCGGCGGCGTGCTGCTGCTGCTCGCGCTGCGGCGCGGCCGCGATGCGCTGCACCTCGGCCTCGCGGCGGCCGGCAGCGGGCTCCTGGTGCAGCTCCTCAAGCCGCTGTACGCGCGGCCGCGCCCCGACCTGCTGGCGCCGCTCGCCGACTACGCCGGCAGCGCCTTCCCGAGCGGGCACGCGCTGATGGCGACCGCGCTCGCCGGCACGCTCGCCTGGTGCTGCCGGCACGACGGCCCGCGCGCGGCGCGGGCGCTGCTGTGGGGGTTCGCCGCGCTGGTGGTGCTCGCGGTGGCGGTGTCGCGCGTCTACCTGCGCGTGCACTGGCCGAGCGACGTGCTCGGCGGCGCGGTGTTCGGCGCGCTGTGGGCGGCGCTGGCGGGTGCCCTGGCCAGCGCCGTGGCACCGCCGCGCTGAGCCGCCGCCCGCGGCGCGGGGGGCTCACATGTTGGGGTAGTTGGGGCCGCCGCCACCCTCGGGCACCACCCAGTCGATGTTCTGCGTCGGGTCCTTGATGTCGCAGGTCTTGCAGTGCACGCAGTTCTGGGCGTTGACCTGCAGGCGCTTGCCGCTGCCGGCCGCGTCATCGTCGACGTACTCGTACACCCCGGCCGGGCAGAAGCGCTGCTCGGGCCCGGCGTAGCGCGCCCAGTTGACGGCGACCGGCACGCCCGGGTCGCGCAGGCGCAGGTGGCTCGGCTGGCCCTCGCTGTGGTTGGTGTTGGAGATGAACACGCTCGACAGCTTGTCGAAGCTCACCTTGCCGTCGGGTTTCGGGTAGTCGATGCGCTCGCTCGCCGCCGCCGGCTGCAGCGCGGTGTGGTCGGCGTGGTGACGCAGCGTCCACGGCGCGCGCCCGCGCAGCACGTAGGTGTCGAGCGCGCCGTAGGCGAGCCCGCCGAGCAGGCCCCAGCGGAACGCCGGGCGGATGTTGCGCACGCCGCGCAGCTCCTCCCACAGCCAGCTCGCCTTGAGCTGCTCGGGGTAGGCGTCGAGCGTCACCCCGGTGGCGGTGTCGTCGGCCAGTGCGGCGAAGGCCGCCTCGGCCGCGACCATGCCCGACTTCATCGCCGTGTGCGTGCCCTTGATCTTCGGCACGTTGAGAAAGCCCGCGGTGTCGCCGATCAGCGCGCCGCCCGGGAACACCAGCCTGGGGATCGACTGGAAGCCGCCCTCGCTCAGCGCGCGCGCGCCGTAGCTGATGCGCCGGCCGCCCTCGAAGGTCGGGCGGATGTCGGGGTGGGTCTTGAAGCGCTGGAACTCGTCGAACGGCGACAGCCACGGGTTGCGGTAGTCGAGCCCGACCACGAAGCCGACGGCGACCTGGTGGTTCTCCAGGTGGTAGAGGAAGGAGCCGCCGTAGGTCTGGCCGTCGAGCGGCCAGCCGACCGTGTGCACGACGCGGCCGGGGTGGTGCTGCGCCGGGTCGACCTCCCACAGCTCCTTGATGCCGATGCCGTAGGTCTGCGGGTCGGCGCCCTCGCGCAGGCGGAAGCGCTCGAACAGCGTCTTGGTCAGCGAGCCGCGGCAGCCCTCGGCGAACAGCGTCAGCCGCGCGCGCAGCTCCACGCCGGGTTCGTAGGCGTCGGTGGGCTGGCCATCCTTGTCCAGGCCCATGTCGCCGGTGGCCACGCCGCACACCGCGCCGGCGGTGTCGTAGAGCACCTCGGCGGCGGCGAAGCCGGCGTAGATCTCCACCCCCAGCTCCTCGGCCTGGGCGCCGAGCCAGCGGCAGACGTTGCCGAGGCTGACGATGTAGTTGCCGGCGTTGTGCATCTGCGGCGGTGTCGGCAGGCGGTAGCTGGTCTGGCTGCTCAGCAGCAGGAAGCGGTCGTCGCTGACCGGGGTGTTCAGCGGCGCGCCGCGCTCACGCCAGTCGGGGATCAGCTCGTCCAGCGCGCGCGGCTCGATGCACGCCCCCGAGAGGATGTGCGCGCCGATCTCCGAGCCCTTTTCGAGCAGGCACACGCCCAGCTCCCGGCCGTGCTCGGCGGCGAGCTGTTTCAGGCGGATGGCCGCGCTCAGGCCCGCCGGGCCGCCGCCGACGATGACGACGTCGTACTCCATCGCTTCACGTTTCACGCTCTCTCCTCTCTCGGTACTGACAGGGGATGTCATCGTAACATCCCTTATCAATATAAGTAAAAACCCTAATAACGACGCAGCGCCCGCGAGGGCTCCGTCGCGCGGGCAGGGGACGGGGCCCGCCGCCGCCGTGGCCCGTCGAATTGTAGGGGCGTGGCGTGCCCGCGGCGTGGCATCAGCCGGCGAACTGCTGCCAGAGCAGGCGCGCGGCCATCGCCATCACCACCACCATGAACACCGGGCGGATCAGCGGGCTGCCGAAGCGGATCGCACTGTGCGCGCCGAGCCAGGCGCCGACCATCAGCGAACTGCCCATCGCCAGCCCCAGGCGGTAGTCGATCGCGCCGAGCAGCGCGAAGGCGACGAGCGAGGTGATGTTGCTGACGAAGTTCATGAAGCGTGCGGTGCCGGCGGCGTGGAGGATGTCCTGGCGGAAGCTGCTCAGCGCCACCGCGGTCCAGAAGGCGCCGGTGCCGGGGCCGATGAAGCCGTCGTAGGTGCCGATCGCCAGCCCCCAGCGCCCCTGCAGCGCGGCCGGCGGCCGGTAGTCGGCGGCGGCCGGCAGCGGCCGGCTGCGCCACGGCCACACCAGGTAGAGCGCCGCGGCGAGCACCACCAACGGCACCAGGGTCTTCAGCGCGCCGGGGCTGAAGGCGTGCGTCAGCAGCGTGCCGAGCACCGCGCCGACCAGCGTCGCCACGGCGCCCGGGCGCCAGCGCCGCGGCGTGAACAGGCCCTTGCGCACGAAGGTGTAGGCGGCGATCGAGCTGCCGAAGGTCGACGACAGCTTGTTGGTGCCGAGCGCGATGTGCGGCGGCACCCCGGCGGCGAGCAGCGCCGGCACCGTCAGCAGGCCGCCGCCGCCGGCGATGGCGTCGATGAAGCCGGCGCCGAAGGCGACGCCGGCGAGCAGCAGGACGGTGTCGAGCGGCATCGTGGACACCGCCTCAGCGCGCGAGCAGGCGCGTCAGCACGCCTTCGTAGATGCGCGACAGCGCGTCGAGCTCGTCGAGGCCGACGTGCTCGTCGATCTTGTGGATGCTGGCGTTGAGCGGCCCGAACTCGACCACCTGCGCGCCGGTGGGGGCGATGAAGCGTCCGTCCGAGGTGCCGCCGCTGGTCGACAGTTCGGTCTCGACGCCGGTCTCGTGGTAGATCGCCTCGCGCAGCGCATCGACCAGCTCGCCCGGCTCGGTCAGGAATGGCAGGCCGCCGAGGTCCCAGGCCAGCGTGTGGTCGTAGCGGTAGCCGTCGCGGACCTCCTCGTTCAGCAGCGCGGTGTCGACCAGCTGCTGCACCCGCGCCTGCAGCCCCTCGACGCTCGACGCCGTCGAGAAGCGGAAGTTGAAGTGCAGCTCGGCGCTGCCCGGCACCACGTTGAACGCCCCGGTGCCGGCGTGCGCGTTGGAGATCTGGAACGAGGTCGGCGGGAAGTGCGCGTTGCCGCGGTCCCAGACCTGCTCGGTGAGCGCGCCGATGATGCCGCCGAGGGCATGGATCGGGTTGTGCACGAGCTGCGGGTAGGCGACGTGGCCCTGCACCCCGTGCACCGTCAGGTGTCCGTGCAGCGAGCCGCGCCGGCCGTTCTTGATGGTGTCGCCGAAGACGCGCGCGCTCGACGGCTCGCCGACCAGGCACCAGGTGATCTTCTCGCCGCGCGCCTCCAGCAGCTCGACCACGCGCACCGTGCCGTCGACCGCCGGGCCTTCCTCGTCGCTGGTGACGAGGAAGGCGATCGAGCCGGCATGGTCGGGGTGCGCGGCGACGAAGCGCTCGCAGGCGGTGACCATCGCCGCCAGGCTGCCCTTCATGTCGGCGGCGCCGCGGCCGTACAGGCGCCCGTCGCGCACCTCGGGCAGGAAGGGGTCGGACGACCACTGCGCCAGCGGCCCGGTCGGCACCACGTCGGTGTGCCCGGCGAAGGCCAGCAGCGGGCCGCTGCTGCCGCGCCGTGCCCAGAAGTTCTCGACCTCGCCGCGGTGCACGCGCTCGCAGTGGAAACCGATCGCGGCGAGGCGCTCCATCATCAGCGCCTGGCAGCCGCCGTCCTTCGGCGTCACCGAGCGCCGGCCGATCAGTTCGCGGGTGAGTTCGAGGGTCGCGGACATCGCGTACTCCAGGGGGCGGGCGGGGGCGCGATTCTACGCGCCCGCCGCCGCGGCGCTCCACCGCACGGCCGCGGCGGGTGTAGCCCGCGCTTCACGCGGCGGCGGCGTGCCGGTTCAGGGGCGGCCGATCGGCGCGCCGCCGACGCCGAGGGTGTCCGGCGCGGGCGCGCCGAACGGCAGCAGCCCGCCGCGCGGCCCCAGGCCGGCGAGCAGCGTGCGGGCGTCCTCGAGTTCGGGCGGCGACAGCTCGGCGGCGACCGCCTGCTCCAGGTAGGGGCGCGCCTCCTCGGCGCGACCGAGCCGCAGCAGCGCCACGCCGAGGTGGTAGGCGAGCTGCGCGTCGCCGGCGGCGAGCGCGCGCGCCTCGCGCAGGTGGATCAACCCGAGCGCCGGCTGGCCCTGGCGCACCAGCACCCAGCCGAGCGTGTCGAGCGTCTCCGGGTCGCGCGGGGCGAGCCGCACGGCGCGCTCGGCGGCGCTGCGCGCGTCGGCGACGGCGCCGGCGTTCAGGCGCGCCTCGGCGAGGCGGCAGAGCAGCGCGACGTCGTCGGGGCGCTGCTGCAGCAGGTAGTCGAGCGCGAGCGCGGCACGACCCCAGTCGCCGGCCTGCGCGTAGGCGCGCGCCAGCGTCTCGATCGCCGGGCGGTCGGCCGGGTGCCCGGCGAGCCAGCCTTCGAGCAGCGTGACGGCGTCGGCGGCGCGCCCGGTGCGCAGGCGGCCCTCGGCGGCGCCGCGCACGATCGCCGACTCGCGCCAGCGTGGCAGCGCCGTCTCGAACACCTCGGCCGCCTCCTCCGGGCGGTCGCGCTGCAGCAGCACCGTGCCGAGCAGGCGCGGGGCGTCGACCAGGTCGGGCGCGCGCGCCTGCAGCAGCCGGGCGCGTTCCTCGGCCTCGGCGAGCTGCCCGGCTTCGAGCAGCGCCTCGGTCGCCGCGCGCAGCACGTCGACGCGCTCCGGCGCCTGCTGCAACGCGTCGCGCAGCGTGGTCGCGGCCTCCTCGGGCGCCTCCAGGTAGCGCTGGTAGCGGGCGACCTGCAGCAGCGCGTCGGGCGAATCGCCGGCGGCGTCGCGCATGCGCCGCAGCGTGCCCTTGGCAAGGGCCGGCAGGCCGCTCGCGTGCTGCGACATGGCGAGCGCGGCGAGCGCCCCGGGGTGCGTGGGCGCGCGTGCCACCGCTTCGTCGGCGATCGCCAGCGCGCGCTCCGCGAGGTGCAGGCGCAGGTAGGCGTCGACGAGGCGCAGGCGCGGCGCCAGCGCCTGCGGGTCGAGCCGGCGCGCCTCCTCCCACACCTGCGCGCTCGCGGCGACGTCGCCGCTGGCGGCGAGCGCGCGGGCGAGCGTGTCGAGCACGGCGAGGTCCTGCGGGTGGGCGGCGAGCAGCTGCTGCAACCGGCCGAAGGCCGCGGCGGTGCGTCCCAGGCGCTGCTCGATCAGGGCCTGGCGCAGCGGCGGCGGCAGCAGCGCGGGGGCGACGTGCTGCGCCTGTTCGAGCGGGGCGAGTGCCGCCTCGGCATCGCCGGCGGCGTCGAGCGCGAGCGCCCGCCAGCTCAGCAGCAGCGCATCGTCGGGGGCCTCGGCGAGCAGCGCCGCGGTGGTCGCGAGCGCCGCCGCGTGGTCGCGCGCATGCCACTGCTGCGCGAGCTCGCGCCAGCGCGCGTGCGGCAGGTCGGGCGCGAAGGCCTCGCACAGCGCCACCGCGGCCTCGCCCGCCGGTTCGGCCGCCGCCGGCGGCGGCGCCAGCGCGGTCGGGTCGTCGGCGGCGCGGGGCAGGGCGCGCGCCAGCACCTCGATCGCCGCGCCGTCATCGCCGGCGGCACGGTACGCGGCGGCGAGGGCGGCGAGCAGCGGCGGTGCGTCGCCACCCGGCGCCAGCGCCGGTTCCAGCGTGCCGATCGCGGCGCGGGGGTCGCCGAGGCCCAGGTAGAGCCGGCCGAGCAGGTAGCGCGCAGCGACGTCGTCGGGGGCGCGGTCGAGGTAGCGGTCGAGCGCATCGCGCGCGGCCTCGCCCTCGCCGAGCGCGCAGTGCACCGCGCCGCGCAGCAGGAGCGTCGCGGTGCCGTTGCGCGCGGCCTCGGGCAGCGCGGCGAGGTGCGCGGCGGCGTCGCGCAGGTAGCGACGGCCGGCGTCGGGCCCGCCCTGGCGCAGTTCGGCCCAGGCGGCCGCCACGGCGGCATCGGCGAGCGCGCGGGTGCCGTCGCCGCGCACGGGTGACACATCGGCCACCATGGGCAGGGGCGGTGCGGGTTCGGCCGCGGCGGCGAGCGGGGCGTACAGCGCGAGGCAGCAGGCGCAGCGCAGCAGGTGCGCGCGGAGCGGGTTGGACAGGGGTGGCATGGGGCGGATTCCGGTGAAGGTTCACCGGTGGCGGCAGGGTCCGTTCGGCGCGACACCGACAGTTCGTTCGCAGCGGCCGGCCCCGGTGCCGTCGCGGCGCAGGCCGGCGCACGGGCCGGGCGGGCCTGCGAACGCATTCGGCAAACGCTACAGCAAGCGCCGTGCCGACCAGCGCTAGGTACCTGATCGGACCGGTGTCACATGTTGCGTCGCAACACGTAAGGACATGCGGTGTAAGGATTCCTGACGCCCGGGCTTGCCACGGGCGGCTTCAGGCCTCGGCCGGCCACAGCGCATGGAAATGGTGCACGGGGCCGCACCCGCCGCCCACCTCCAGGCGTCCGGCGGCCGCCAGCGCGGCGCCGACGTAGGCCTTGGCGTCGCGCACCGCGCCCGGCCAGTCGGGCCGGCGCGGGCGCAGTGCGGCGATCGCCGCCGACAGCGTGCAGCCGGTGCCGTGGCCGTGGCGGGTGTCGACGCGCACCGCCGGCAGCCACAGCGGGTCGTCGTCGTCGAGCCACAGCAGGTCGGGGCTCGCCGGGCCGCCCAGGTGCCCGCCCTTCAGCAGCACGCCGCGCGCGCCGCACTCGCGCAGCGCGGCGGCCTGGCGCTCCATCGCGGTGGTGGAGTCCGCCTGCGGCAGGCCGAGCAGGTCGGCGGCCTCGGGCAGGTTGGGGGTGATCAGGTCGGCGAGCGGCAGCAGCCGGCTGCGCAGCGCCGCCACCGCCGCGGCGGGGAGCAGGCGGTCGCCGCTCTTCGCCACCATCACCGGGTCGAGCACGACGTGGCGCGGGCGCTTGCGCTCGAGCACCTCGGCCACGGCGTCGATCACCGCCGGGTCGGCGAGCATGCCGATCTTGACCGCGGCGATCGCGACGTCGGCGAACAGCGTGTCGAGCTGCTCGCGCACGAACGCCGCCGGCACCGCGTGCACGCCGGTGACGCCGCGCGTGTTCTGCGCGGTCAGCGCGGTGATCACGCTGGTGCCGAAGGCGCCGAGCGCGGAGAAGGTCTTCAGGTCGGCCTGGATGCCGGCGCCGCCGCTGGGGTCGGAGCCGGCGATGGTGAGGACGTTGGGGATCATCGGGTCGGGCCTCCTGGGCCGGGGTGGGGCGGGTGACGCACGCCGCCGGTCTGCGGCACCCGCCGGCGGCCGGCTCAGGCCGTGGCCGGCACCGCGGCGGCGGCCGGCCGGCGCGCGTAGCGTTCGGCGAGCACCGAGCACACCAGCAGTTGCAGCGGGTGATAGAACATGATCGGCAGCACGATCATGCCGAGCGCCGGGTGCGCGCCGAACAGCAACTTCGCCATCGGCATGCCCGAGGCGAGGGTCTTCTTCGAACCGCAGAACACCGCGGTGATCTCGTCCTCGACGCTGAAGCCGAGGCGGGCGGCGGCGCGGGTGGTCAGCAGCAGCACGATCGCGAGCAGGATCGCCGCGCCGACCAGCGTCAGCAGCAGGGTGTCGACGCCGTAGCGCGTCCACAGCCCGCCCAGCACCGAGTCGCAGAACGAGGCGTAGACCAGCAGCAGGATCACGCACTTGTCGAAGGTGTTGGTGAAGCGCTTGTAGCGCGCGAACCAGGCGCCGCACAGCGGGCGCAGCGCCTGGCCGAGCGCGAACGGCAGCAGCAGCAGGCGGGCGATGTCGAGCACCGCCTGGCCGAGCGCGAGGCCCTGGCCGCTGGCGCCGGCGAGCAGCCCGATCAGCAGCGGGGTGAGCACGATGCCGAGCAGGCTCGACAGCGTGGCGTTGAAGATCGCCGCCGGCACGTTGCCGCGCGCCATCGCGGTCATCGCCACCGACGAGGAGATCGTCGACGGCAGCGCGCACAGGTAGAGGAAGCCGAGCAGCAGGTCCGCCGGCAGCCAGCCGCCGAGCGTCGCCCGCGCCGCGATCCACAAGAGCGGGAACACCGCGAAGGTGAAGGTCTGCACCAGCAGGTGCAGCCGCCAGCGCAGCAGCCCGGCCTTGAGGCTGTGCGTCGACAGGCCGATGCCGTGCAGGAAGAACACCGCGAAGATGCCGGCGTCGGTGAGCAGGTCGGTGTGCAGCGGGCCGCTGCTGCTGCCGAGGTGCGGGAACAGCGTCGCCAGCACCACGGCCGCGACCATGCCGCCGAGGAACCAGTCGCGGGACATGCGTTTGAGGTGGTGCGCAAGCATCGGGGGCGGGACTCCGGGGGCAGCGGGAATGGGGGCTACTGTACGGCGCCGCCCGGCGGCTTTCTAACGCTAGAATGCCAGCTTATGTCGCCAACCGGACAAACCGCGCCCGAACGCATCCTGCCGCCCTTCACCGTGCTGCCGCGGCCGCTGTACGCGCGCTCCGAGTCGGCGCCGGCCGGCTCGTGGGTGCGCCCGCACCGGCACGACTGGGTGCAGCTCTCCTACGCGATCAGCGGCGTGCTGGAGGTGCGCACCGCGGGCGGCAACTTCGTCGCCCCGCCCGAGCGCGCGGTGTGGATCCCGGCCGGCATCGAGCACGCGGTGATCGCCTCCGAGCGCACCGAGATGCGCGGGCTCTACCTCGCCCGCGACGTCACCGTGTGGGCGCCGCCGCGCTGCCGCGTGCTGGCGGTGTCGCCGCTGGTGCGCGAGCTGATCTGCGCCGCCTGCGCGCTGCCGGTGGACTACGACGAGGCGGGGCCGGCCGGGCGCCTGGTCGGCGTGCTGCTCGACCAGCTCGCCGGGCTGCCCGAGGTCGCGCTGTCGCTGCCGCTGCCGGTCGACCCGCGCCTCGCCGCGATCTGCGCCGCGCTGCAGGCGCGCCCCGACGACCGCCGCACGCTGGCGCAGTGGGCGCAGGGCGCGGGGCTGTCGGAGCGCACGCTGGCGCGGCTGTTCCAGCGCCAGACCGGGCTGTCGTTCCGCGACTGGCGCACGCGCCTGCGCCTGCTGCTCGCGCTCACCGCGCTCGAACGCGGCCGCAGCGTCACCGCGGTCGCGCTCGAATCGGGCTACGACTCGCTGTCGGCGTTCAGCGCCGCCTTCCGCCGCGCCTTCGGCACCACCCCGCGCGGGCTCTTCCCGCGCCGCTGAGCGCCCCGGCGCGGCGAGTCAAGTCGCGGGCACGGCGCGACAAGTTTCCTCCGGGTCGACCGGCTAGCGTTTCCGGCACCGGGGCGCCCGCCCCAGACGACGACAACCGGCGCCGGCCCGTGCCCAGCGGGGCGGCGGCCGTCCCACCCGGAGGTAACCCCATGTCCGACGCGAACCTGATCCCGGTGCTGCCGGCGGTCACCGCCTTCCTCGGCCGCGAGCACGGCCTGTTCATCGACGGCCGCACGGTGCCGGCCCAGTCCGGCGACCGCCAGGCGGTCTACGGCCCCGCCACCGGCGAGGTCATCGCCCACGTTGCCGACGGCGACGCCGGGGACGTCGACCGCGCGGTGCAGTCGGCGCACGCGGCGTTCCGCTCCGGCGCCTGGACCGGGCTGCGCCCGGCCGAGCGCGAGCGCATCCTGCTGCGCTTCGCCGACGTGGTCGAAGCCCACGCCGAGGCGCTCGCCCAGCTCGAAACGCTGAACCAGGGCAAGTCGATCAATCTCTCGCGGATGATCGAGGTCGGCGCCTCGATCGAGTACATGCGCTACATGGCCGGCTGGGCGACCAAGATCGAGGGCCAGACGCTCGACGTGTCGATCCCGGTGCCGCCGGGCACGCGCTACACCGCCTACACGCGGCGCGAGCCGGTGGGCGTGGTGGCCGGCATCGTGCCGTGGAATTTCCCGCTGATGATCGCGATCTGGAAGGTGCTGCCGGCGCTCGCCTGCGGCTGCACGGTGGTCATCAAGCCCTCGCAGGAGACCCCGCTGACCGCGCTCTACCTGGCCGGGCTCGCGGCCGAGGCGGGGGTGCCGCCGGGGGTGTTCAACGTCGTCACCGGGCGCGGCTCGCGCGCCGGCGATGCGCTGACGCGCCACCCGCGGGTGAGCAAGATCTCCTTCACTGGCTCCACCGCGGTCGGCAAGCAGGTGGCCACCGCGGCGATCGACAACCTGGCGCGCTTCGCGCTCGAGCTCGGCGGCAAGAACCCGATGGTGGTGCTGGCCGACGCCGACGTCGACCAGGTGGTGCAGGGCGCGCTGCTCGGCGGCTTCCTCAACCAGGGCCAGGTGTGCGCCGCGGCGTCGCGCCTCTACGTGCAGCGCCGCCGCTACGACGCGGTGGTCGAGGCGCTGGGCGCCGCGGTGGCGGGCCTGAGCGTCGGCCCGGGCCTCGACCCGGGCGCGCAGATCAACGCGCTGGTCTCGGCCAAACAGCAGCAGAGCGTCGGGCGCTACCTCGAGATCGGCCGCGCCGAGGGCGCGCGCGTGGTCGCCGGCGGGCGCGTGCTCGACCGCCCCGGCTACTTCGTCGAGCCGACGCTGCTTGCCGGCATGCGCCAGGACATGACCCTGGTGCGCGAGGAGGTGTTCGGCCCGGTGCTGGTGGCGCTGCCCTTCGACGACGTCGACGAGGTCGTGCGCATGGCCAACGACTCCCCCTACGGCCTGACCGCCAGCGTGTGGACCAACGACCTGAAGGCGGCGATGAACCTGGTGCCGCGCATCGAGGCCGGCACCGTGTGGGTCAACAGCCACGTGCCGGTCGACCCCAACCTGCCGTTCGGCGGCTATAAGCAATCGGGTATCGGTCGCGAGTTCGGCCGTTCGGCGATCGAGGCCTATACCGAGATCAAGTCGGTGTGCATCGCGCACTGAGCCGGACCGCGGCGATGCCCGGGGGGCCCCGCGCCGCGGGTGCCCCTGCAGCGGGTGGGAGGAGGTGGTCATGAGCAAGCAGTTCGCATCCCACGCCGACACCGAGGAGAAGCGCGTCAGCTTCGACCGGCTGTCGGACAACGCCTACGCCTACACGGCCGAGGGCGATCCCAACACCGGCATCGTCATCGGCGACGACGCGGTGCTGGTGGCCGACACCCAGGCCACGCCGGTGATGGCGCAGGACGTCATCCGGCGCATCCGCGAGGTCACCGACAAGCCGATCCGCTACGTGGTGCTGACGCACTACCACGCGGTGCGCGTGCTCGGTGCCTCGGGCTACCGGCCGCAGCACGTCATCGCCAGCCAGGACACCTACGACCTCATCGTCGAGCGCGGCGAGGCCGACATGGCGAGCGAGATCGGCCGCTTCCCGCGGCTGTTCCGCGCGGTCGAGTCGGTGCCCGGGCTGACCTGGCCGACGCTGACCTTCCGCGGCGAGATGACGCTGTGGCTGGGCTCGCTCGAAGTGAAGCTGCTGCAGCTCGGCCGCGGCCACACCAAGGGCGACACCGTGGTGTGGCTGCCGCAGCAGAAGATCCTGTTCTCCGGCGACCTGGTCGAGTACCACGCCACGCCGTACTGCGGCGATGCCTACTTCGGCGACTGGCCGCACACGCTCGACGCGATCGCGGCGCTGCAGCCGGACAAGCTGGTGCCGGGGCGCGGCGCGGCGCTGCAGACGCCCGAGGAGGTGCAGGCCGGGCTCGCCGGCACCCGCGGCTTCCTCAGCGAGCTGTACGCCGCGGTGCGGGAGGGCGCCGCCGCCGGGCGCGACCTGCGCACCGTGTACCGCGACTGCTGCGCGCGGCTCAGGCCGCGCTACGGCGACTGGGTGATCTTCGACCACTGCATGCCGTTCGACGTCTCGCGCGCCTACGACGAGGCGACCGGCCACGCCGACCCGCGCGTGTGGACCGCGCAGCGCGACCTCGACATGTGGCAGGCGCTCGAAGGCCACGAGCCGCCGTCCCCGCTCACCGGCGCCGAGTGAGGCGCGCTGCGCGCCGCGCGGCGGCGCCGAGGAAGAGGCGATGGACATCGACTATCAGCAACTCAGGCTCGACTACGTGCGCGCGGCGGAGCAGGACGCCGCCGCGCCCGCGCACTACCCGGTGATCGTGGTCGGCGCGGGCCCGGTGGGGCTCGCCGCGGCGATCGACCTCGCCCGCCAAGGCGTG
Organism: Plasticicumulans lactativorans; assembly: GCF_004341245.1. Taxonomy (GTDB): domain Bacteria; phylum Pseudomonadota; class Gammaproteobacteria; order Competibacterales; family Competibacteraceae; genus Plasticicumulans_A; species Plasticicumulans_A lactativorans. Next base: position 241,500 of record NZ_SLWY01000001.1, read on the forward strand.
CGCACGCTGCTGCTCGACGACGACGACAGGCTGTCGTTCGGCTCGCGCGCGATCTGCTTCGCCAAGCGCACGCTGGAGATCTTCGACCGCCTCGGCTGCGGCGAGCGCATGGTGCACAAGGGCATCTCGTGGAACGTCGGCAAGGTCTTCTTCCAGGACGAGCTGGTCTACAGCTTCAACCTGCTGCCCGAGACCGGCCACCGCCGGCCGGCCTTCATCAACCTGCAGCAGTACTACGTCGAGGGCTACCTGTACGAGCGCGCCCGCGAACTCGATGGCCTCGCGCTGCGCTGGAAGAACAGGGTGGTCGCCGTCGCGGCGGACGCCGACGGCGTCGAGGTCACGGTCGAGACCCCCGACGGCCCCTACCGCGTGCGCGGCGACTACCTGCTCGCCTGCGACGGTGCGCGCTCGCCGGTGCGTCACCTGCTCGGCCTGAGTAGCTCGGGGCAGTCGTTCCGCGACCGCTTCCTGATCGCCGACGTGAAGATGAAGGCCGACTTCCCGACCGAGCGCTGGTTCTGGTTCGACCCGCCGTTCCACCGCCACCAGTCGGTGCTGCTGCACGCGCAGCCCGACAACGTCTGGCGCATCGACTTCCAGCTCGGCTGGGACGCCGACCCGGAGGCCGAGAAGCAGCCCGAGCGGGTGACGCCGCGCATCCAGGCGCTGCTCGGGCACGACGCCGAGTTCAGCTACGAATGGGTGAGCGTCTACACCTTCGCCTGCCTGCGCATGGAGCACTTCCGCCACGGCCGCGTGCTGTTCGCCGGCGACGCCGCGCACGGCGTGTCGCCGTTCGGCGCGCGCGGCGCCAACTCCGGCGTGCAGGACGCCGACAACCTGGTGTGGAAGCTGCGCCTGGTGCTGGCCGGCCTCGCGCCGGCGAGCCTGCTCGACAGCTACGACAGCGAGCGCGTTTATGCCGCCGACGAGAACATCCTCAACTCGACCCGCTCCACCGACTTCATCACCCCGAAGAGCGAGATCAGCCGCACCTTCCGCGACGCCGTGCTGCTGCTCGCGCGCGAGCACCCGTTCGCGCGCCGGCTGGTCAACAGCGGCCGCCTGTCGGTGCCCGCGGTGCTGCGCGACTCGGTGCTGAACACCCCCGACCAGGACGCCTTCGCCGGCGCGATGGTGCCGGGGGCGCCGGCGGCCGACGCACCGGTCCGCGCCGGCGGTGCGCCCGGCTGGTTCCTCGACCACGTCGGCGACGACTTCACCGGCGTGCTGTTCAGCGACGGCACGGCGCTCGCGCCGGAAGTGGCCGCGGCGCTCGACCACCTGGGCCACGCCGCGATCCCGATCCGCCCGCGGGTGGTGGTGCCGGCCGGCACCGCGCCGCGCCTGCCGCACGACCTGGTCGCGCTCGAGGATGTCGAGGGCAAGCTCGCGCAGCGCTTCGACGCCTGTCCCGGCAGCTACTACCTGCTGCGGCCCGACCAGCACGTGTGCGCGCGCTGGCGGCGCTTCGACGCCGATCGCGCCCAGGCCGCGGTCGCCCGCGCCACCGGCAACGCCTGAGCGAGGTACCGAGCATGGCCAGCCTCAACATCGAGCCCAACATCGCGCGCCCCGACGACTTCTACCAGGCGCTGATCGACACCCACCGCGACCTCAGCGGCGAGGAGAGCCAGTTGCTCAACGCCAAGCTGATCCTGCTGCTCGCCAACCACATCGGCGACGTCGACGTGCTCTGCCAGGCGATGGCGCGGGCACGCGACGGCATCCGCCCCGCACCGACCAAGGTCCCGCGCTGATGAACACCGTAAGCCCCGCCGCCGCCGACGCGCCGCGCTACCAGTCCGGCTTCGGCAACAGCTTCGCCACCGAGGCGCTGCCCGGCGCGCTGCCGGTCGGCCGCAACTCGCCGCAGCGCTGCCCCTACGGGCTCTACGCCGAGCAGCTCTCCGGCACCGCCTTCACCGCGCTGCGCAGCGCCAACCGGCGCACCTGGCTGTACCGCATCCGCCCGGCGGCGATGCACGAGCCGTTCCGCCCGCTCGACGGCGGCCGCCTGGTCAGCCGCTTCGACGAGGTGCCGACGCCGCCGAACCAGTTGCGCTGGGACCCGCTGCCGCTGCCCGATGCGCCGACCGACTTCATCGACGGCCTGGTGACGATGGCCGGCAACGCCGCCTGCGCGATACACCTGTACGCCGCCAACCGCCCGATGGTCGACCGCTACTTCTACGACGCCGACGGCGAGCTGCTGCTGGTGCCGCAGCAGGGCCGCCTGCGCCTCGCCACCGAGCTCGGCGTGGTCGAGGTCGAGCCGCAGGAGATCGCGGTGATCCCGCGCGGCGTGCGCTTCCGCGTCGAGCTGCCGGACGGCGCCGCGCGCGGCTACGTCTGCGAGAACTTCGGCGCGCTGCTGCGCCTGCCCGACCTCGGCCCGATCGGCTCCAACGGGCTCGCCAACCCGCGCGACTTCCTGACCCCGGTGGCGGCCTATGAGGACCGCGACGGCCCCTGCGAGCTGGTGGCGAAGTTCGCGGGCGGGCTGTGGTCGGCGCGGATGGACCACTCGCCGCTCGACGTCGTCGCCTGGCACGGCAACTACGCGCCGTACAAGTACGACCTGCGCCGCTTCAACACCATCGGCTCGATCAGCTACGACCACCCCGATCCGTCGATCTTCCTGGTGCTGCAGTCGCCGTCCGACACCCCCGGCGTCGACGCGCTCGACTTCGTGATCTTCCCGCCGCGCATCCTGGCGATGCAGGACACCTTCCGCCCGCCGTGGTACCACCGCAACGTCGCCAGCGAGTTCATGGGGCTGATCCACGGCGTCTACGACGCCAAGGCGGAAGGCTTCGCCCCCGGCGGCGCGAGCCTGCACAACTGCATGAGCGGGCACGGCCCCGACGCCGAGACCTTCGAGAAGGCGAGCCGTGCCGACCTGAGCCGCCCCGACGTCATCACCGGCACGATGGCGTTCATGTTCGAGACCCCCGCGGTGATCCGGCCGACCGCCCACGCGCTCGCCTCGGCGCAACTGCAGGCCGACTACCACCGCTGCTGGTCCGGGCTCAAGAAGTACTTCGACCCCGGGCGCCCCTGAGCCCTGCGCGTGAGGATGCCGCCGATGACCGCACTCAACGAAACCCACGACCCGCTCGCGCAGAGCTGGGTGGCGTCGGCCAACGCGCCCGACACCGACTTCCCGCTGCAGAACCTGCCCTTCGGCGTGTTCCGCCGCCAGGGCAGCGCCGAGCCCTTCCGCGGCGGCGTGGCGATCGGCGACCAGGTCGTCGACCTCGCGGCGCTCCAGGCGCTCGGCGTGTTCGAAGGCGAGGCCGCCGCCGCGCTCGCCGCCGCCGCCGGCCCGACGCTCAACCCGCTGATGGCGCTCGGTGCGCCCGCCGCTTCGGCGCTGCGCCTCGCGCTCTCGCGGGCGCTGCGCGCGGGTTCGCCGCTCGCCGCGCGGCTCGACGCCTGCCTGCTCGCGCAGGCCCGGGCCGAGTACGCGGTGCCGGCGCAGATCGGCGACTACACCGACTTCTACACGTCGATCCACCACGCCACCAACGTCGGCCGGCTGTTCCGCCCCGACAACCCGCTGCTGCCCAACTACCAATGGGTTCCGATCGGCTACCACGGCCGCTGCTCGTCGATCGGCGTCTCCGGCCAGGCCTTCCCGCGCCCGCGCGGGCAGACCCGCGCGCCCGACGCCGAGCGCCCGACGCTCGGCCCGTCGCGGCGCCTCGACTACGAGCTCGAACTCGGCGTGTTCATCGGCCGCGGCAACGCCCTCGGTGAGCCGGTGCCGCTCGACGAGGCCGAGGACCACGTGTTCGGCCTGTGCCTGTTCAACGACTGGAGCGCGCGCGACCTGCAGGCCTGGGAGTACCAGCCGCTCGGCCCCTTCCTGTCGAAGAACTTCGCCTCCACGCTCGCGCCGTGGATCGTCACGCTGGAGGCGCTCGCCCCCTACCGCGTCGGCTGGACGCGCCCCGCCGCCGACCCGCAGCCGCTGGCGTACCTGGAGTCGCCGGCGCTGCGCGCCGCGGGCGCCTTCGACATCCGCCTCGAAGTAGCGCTCGAGACCGCCGCGATGCGCGCCCGCGGCCGCGCCCCGGCGCGGCTGTCGCTGACGAGCTTCCGCCACGCCTACTGGAGCGTGTCGCAGATGGTCGCGCACCACACCGTCAACGGCTGCAACCTGAGCCCCGGCGACCTGCTCGGCAGCGGCACCCAGTCCGGCCCGACCCCGGCCGAGGCCGGCTCGCTGCTCGAACTGACGCGCGGCGGCAAGGAAGCGCTGTCCCTGCCCGACGGCGAAACCCGCATCTTCCTCGACGACGGCGACACCGTGATCCTGCGCGGCTGGTGCGAACGCGAAGGCTACCGGCGCATCGGCTTCGGCGAGTGCCGCGGCACCGTGCTGCCCGCCAGGGGCTGAGCCTGCGCCCCCTTCTCCCGCCGGGAGAAGGGCCGGGGATGAGGGTTTCTTAATCCCGGCTCCCTGACCGCGCACTCGCCCCTGCCCCCGGACGGTGGCCGGCCTAACCTTCAAAGGGGTTGCCGGCCAGGTCCGAGAACGGGAGGGGCGGATGGATGCGCAGGTGTTGAAGATCGTCGGGCAGGTCGCCGGCATCGGCGGGCTCGCGCTGGGCGTGCTGTTCCTGCTCTACCGCGATGCGCTGCGGCTGAAGATATTCCCGAAGCTGCCGCCGGACCTGGGCTACCGCCTGATCCGGTTGATCGTGGTGCTGGTGTTCGTCGTGACGCTGGCGGGGATCGGGGCGTGGGTGTGGACTTCAACGCAGTTTGTCACGCCCTCGCGTTGAGGGCGGGGCGATGAGCGTCTCCCTACTGGCCGAACTCGGCAAGTTCGCCGGGATAGGCGGTCTCGCGATCGGTATCTTCGGTTGGCTGTTCCGGGAAGCGATCCGGCTGAAGGTCTTCCCAGAACTGAGCCCTGCGGATGGCTATCGTCTGCTGTGCCTCTATCTGTGGCTGGTGTTCGGCATTGCGCTGGCCGGTATCGGCGCATGGGTCTGGACGGTTGCGCCGCCCGAAGTCGCGTGGGCGCCGTGGGGGCTCGCCGTCACCTGCGTGCTCGCCGCGGCGTGGACGTACGCGCATCGGCCGCCGACTGCAAAGGCGTCGGCGAGCGATTCGGCGACCCAGATCGTCGTCAACGGTGACAACAGTCCGGTGCAGATCGGCTGGAAGCCCGACGAGGTGCTCGCGCTGGTCGAGGCAGTAGGTCGCGGTGCCGGCGATGGCGCGATGCTCGCGCGCATCGAAGCACTCAGCAGCGAACTCGGCGTGACGAGCGGCGCCGTGCAGGGGTTTCTGCAGACGCTCGGGCGCCGCGACATCCCGCTGGAGCGCCTGAATACCACGCTGGCTGAGATCGCAGCACATCACCGCGCCATGCTCGACCGCCTCGCTGCGCTCGACCCGAGCGATCCGGTGGCCGGCGAATGGGTCTCGCAGGCGCGCGATGCGTTGGTCGCCGGCCGTTACGAGGAAGCCGACCGCCTGCTGGCCACCGCCGAGACCGCTGATCTCGCCGCGGCGCGGCAGGCCGAACAACTCGCGGCCCAGGCCCGGGACGCCGCCGAGCGGCGCTACATCGCTGCCGCCGCGACCCGCGCCGAGCGCGGCGAAGTTGCACTTGGGCGTATCGACTACCTCGCCGCCGCCGAGCACTTTCGTCAAGCCGCCAAGCTCGTGCCGGCGCAGCGCACCGACGAGCGCGCCGACTACCTGCAGCGCCGCGCCGGTGGCCTTTACCGGCAAGGCGACGAATTCGGCGACAACGGTGCGCTGCTGGGTGCCATCGGCGGTTATCACGAACTGCTCGCATTGTGGCCACGCGAGCGGGTGCCGCTCGACTGGGCGGCGACGCAGAACAACCTCGGCAATGCGCTTTCGGCACTCGGCGAACGCGAATCCGGCACGGCGCGGCTGGAAGAAGCGGTGGTGGCGTTGCGTGCAGCGCTCGGGGAGTACACGCGCGAACGGGTGCCGCTCGACTGGGCGATGACGCAGAACAACCTCGGCAATGCGCTGCAGGTGCTCGGGGAGCGCGAATCCGGCACGGCGCGGCTGGAGGAGGCACTGGCCGCGTTGCGTGCAGCGCTCGGGGAGCGCACGCGCGAACGGGTGCCGCTCGACTGGGCGATGACGCAGAACAATCTCGGCGCTGCGCTGCAGGTGCTCGGCGAGCGTGAGAGCGGCACGGCGCGGCTGGAGGAGGCGGTGGCGGCGTACCGCGCAGCGCTCGGGGAGTACACGCGCGAGCGGGTGCCGCTCGCTTGGGCGGCGACGCAGAACAACCTCGGCAATGTTTTGGGGAGACTCGGCGAACGCGAATCCGGCACGGCGCGGCTGGAGGAGGCGGTGGCGGCGTACCGCGCGGCGCTCGAGGTGCGCACGCGCGAGCGGGTGCCGCTCGACTGGGCGATGACGCAGAACAACCTCGGCGCTGCGCTGCAGGCACTCGGCGAACGCGAATCCGGCACGGCGCGGCTGGAGGAGGCGGTGGTGGCGTACCGTGCGGCGCTGGACATATTCCGTGCAGCGGAAGCTGGGCATTACATCGGCATCGTCGAATCCAACATAGCCGCCGCCGAAGCCCTGCTGCAGGCCCGCCGCCGCCGCTAGCGCCGGCTTTCACCCTTCTCCCGCCGGGAGAAGGGCCGGGGATGAGGGGGCTTTTGGCTTCAAAGGCTTGCGACGAAGCAAACACCTTCACCCCCAACCCCTCTCCCAGAGGGCGAGGGGCTTCGGGCGTGCAGGAGGGGATGGCGTCAGTGGCCGGCCTGGCGGGCGGTGCTGCGGTAGTCGCGGGGGGAGACGCCGTAGCGGGTCTTGAAGGCGCGGGTGAAGTGCGCGGCGTCGCTGAAGCCCCAGAAGAAGGCGATGGTGGTGATGCTGCGCGGGCAGTGGGCGTTGCCGAGGTCGTGGGCGCAGCGTTCGAGGCGCCGTTCCTGGATGGTGCGGGCGACGGTCTGGCCGTGGCGGGCGAACAGCCGGTGCAGTTGGCGCAGCGACAGGCCGGCGGCGCCGGCGATCTCGGTCGGGCCGAGGGCGGGGTCGACCAGACGCTCGTCGATGAGCGCGAGCGCGCGGCGGTAGCGCGCCGCGTCGCTGCCGCTCGCCGGCGCGTCGTCGGCGAACGCCGAGGGCAGCAGCGCGAGCAGGGCCTGGCGCACCGCGGCGCTCTCGTGCTCGGCGAAGTGCGCGAGGCCGGCATGGGCGTCGAGCACCAGGTGGCCGAGCAGCGCGCCGAGGCGGCTGTCGCCGGCGATGCGCGCGCCGGGGCGCATGCGCACGTGGCGGAAGGCCTCGTCGACGCGCGTGCGCGGCAGGTGGCAGGAGAGCTGCGACCAGCCGGTGTCGTAGCGGAAGTCGCAGGGCCGGCAGGCGTCGATCAGCACCATGTCGCCGGGCGTGAGGTCGGCGCTCTCGCCGGCCTGGCTCATGCACGCGCGGCCGCTCCGCTGCAGCACCAGGAAGTAGTACTTGCCGTCCTCGGCGGCGACGTCGCGGCGGTCGCGGAACACCCGCGCACCCCGGCCTTCGAGGGCGGTGAACGCCAGCGTGCCGTCGCGCTGGCAGAGCACGCTGCCGGCGAAAGCGCCGCCGCTGCCGGCCGGCTCGATCTGGAAGCGACCGCAGGCGCTCACCACGGAGGTCCGCCAGGCGTCGAAATCCAGAGGGGCGGCGGGCGCAAGGCCGGGTACGGGCTGCATCGGGTGTGCTCTCCGGTGGCGGGCGGCGGCCGTCGTGCGGTCGCTCTGATGTATTGGTTTCGATCGCAACCATATACCCGATGCACCGGCGCCTGTACAGCGCGCACGGCACGGATGACACCGCGCGTCAAGCGATTGGCACCCACGGTCAAGAGTGCTCCCGGAAGCTGCGTCTAGACTCGCTGCAAGCCCGGACCGACGGGTGAGACGACCATCCGAACACAAGAATCCTGAGGAGAACGGCATGAGCAGCATCAGAATCGGCCCGGCGGCCGTGCTCGCCGGGGCGCTGGTGGCGGGCAGCGCCTACGCGGATCTGCCGCACGACGAGATCGGCCAGGCGAAGCTGCCGTTTCCGCCCGAGCCGCACCGCGCCTACATCGTCGACATGGAGTTCGACACCATGGTGGCCACCCGCGTGAGCGTGGTGGACGCCGACAGCCTGCGCATGCTCGGCATGATCAGCACCGGGGGTGCCGCGCCGGCCACGCTGTCGCACGACGGCAGGACGGTGTTCACCGCCGACCTGTTCTATTCGCGCTACACACGCGGCACCCGTACCGACGTGCTCACCGCCTGGGACACCTCCACGCTCGAGCCGGCGTGGGAGGTCGAGATCCCGCCCAAGCGCGCGAGCACCATCGTGCAGCGCTACGGCCTGACGGTGAGCGACGACGACCGCTTCGTCTACGTGTTCAACCTGACGCCGGCGACCTCGGTCACCGTGGTCGACGTGCAGGCGCGCAAGGTGGCCGGCGAGGTCGCGCTGCCCGGCTGCATCCTCAACTACCCGGCGGGCAAGCGCCGCTTCGCCTCGATGTGCGGCGACGGCTCGCTGCTGCTCGTCACCCTCGACGACGCCGGCCAGGAGGTCGCGCGCGACAAGGTCAAGCTGTTCGACCCCGACCACAAGCCGCTGATCGAGCGCGGCATCGCCAACGCCGGCACCTACCACTTCGTGACGCTCGACGGCGTGGTGCAGGGCGTCGACCTCGGTGGCGACAAGCCGCGCGTGCTCGAACCCTGGTCGCTGCTCACCGACGCGGAGCGCAAGGCGGGCTGGGCGCCGGGCGGCTGGCAACTGCTGGCGATCGCGCCGAAGCTCGGCCGGCTGTACGTGCTGATGCACCCCGAGCACCAGCCGCACATGTGGGAGGACCCGAGCACCCAGGTGTGGATCTATGACCTGGCGACGCACCAGAAGCTCGGCACGCTGGAATCGCCCAACCCGATCTGGACCCTGCACGCGACCGGCGACGACAAGCCGCTGCTGCTCGGCGGCAACATCGAGGGCGGGCTCGAAGTGTTCGACCTGACGACGGGCAAGCACCTCGGCACCAAGCCGAAGGCGGCCAAGACCGCCGTGCAGATCCTGAGCCACTGAGCGGGGAGCGGCTGCAATGAACCTCCTCGATCCCGTTCCCGTCCACGCCGCGGCGCTGAGCCTGACCGTGGTGCTGGCGATGGCGGCGGCGCACAAGTTCGCGGCGCCGGCGCGCTTCGCCGAACAGCTCGCCGCCTACGCGCTGCTGCCGCCGGCGCTGGTGGCGCCCGCCGCGCGCGCGCTGCCGTTCCTCGAAGCGCTGCTGGCGCTTGCCCTGCTGCTGCCAGCGACGCGCGCCGCGGCCGGCATCGGTGCCGCCGTGCTGCTCGCCGGCTACGGCGGCGCGATCGCGCTCAACCTGCTGCGCGGGCGCCGCGACATCGACTGCGGCTGCAGCGGCCCGGGCCTCGAACGCCCGCTGTCGCCGGCGCTGCTCGGGCGCAACGCGCTGCTCGCCGGCATCGGCCTGCTGGCCGCCGCCGAGCCGCTGGCGCGCCCGCTGGCGTGGTTCGACCTGTTCGTCATCGTCGCCGCCTCGGCGACCCTGTTGCTGCTCTACGCGGCGGTCGAGGGCCTGCAGGCGAATGCGCCCCGACTGGCCCGCCTCATCGGGAGATAAGAAATGGATGCGCTGATCGTTTCCAACGTGTTGCTGTGGTGCCTGCTGCTGGCACTGGTGTTCGTGGTGATGGGCCTGGTGCGCCAGGTCGGCGTGCTGCACGGCCGCCTCGCGCCGGCCGGCGCGCTGGTGCTCGACAAGGGTGTGGTGGTCGGGCAGCCGGCGCCGCGCGTCACCGCCGTCGACCGCGGCGGGCGCCCGGTCAACATCGGCTACGCCGGCCCGCGCGGCCAGTTGCTGTTCTTCCTGTCGCCGACCTGCCCGGTGTGCAAGTCGCTGCTGCCGGCGGTGCAGGCGATCGCCCGCGCCGAGGCGAACCGGCTCGAGGTGGTCTACGTCAGCGACGGCGACCCGGCCGCGCAGGCCGAGCTGATCGCCCGCTTCGGGCTGGAGGGGGCGAGCTACGTGGTCGGGCCCGAGGTCGGCATGACCTTCCAGATCGGCAAGCTGCCCTACGCGGTGCTGATCGACGCCAGCGGCACGCTGCGCGCCAAGGGCCTGGTGAACTCGCGCGAACACCTCGACAGCCTGTTCGAGGCCGAGCGGCTCGACGTCGCCTCGCTGCAGGACTTCCTGCACGGGGGCGCCGCCGCGGTGGCGCAGGCGCACAAGGCCAAGTGAGAGCCCGGGGAGACCATCACCATGAAACTGCTTGACCGCCTGTTCGAACGCTCCACCCGGCGCGTCGCCGAAACCACCTCGCGCCGCGCCGCGCTCGCCCGCATCGGCTCGTGGATCGTTGCCGGCAGCGCGCTGCCGCTGCTGCTGCCGATCGACCGCGTCGCCGGCCGCGCGCTCGCCGCCGAAACCGGCAAGCCCGGTGACCCGGGCGACCCCAACAGTTGTGACTACTGGCGCTACTGCTCGGTCGACGGCTTCCTGTGCACCTGCTGCGGCGGCACCGTGACCTCGTGCCCGCCCGGCGTCGAGGTGTCGCAGGTGACCTGGATCGGCACCTGCCGCAATCCGGCCGACGGCAAGGACTACATCATTTCCTACAACGACTGCTGCGGTAAGCAGAGCTGCGGGCAGTGCGCCTGCACCCGCAACGACAGCGAGCAGCCGATGTACCGGCCGTTCAACAACAACGACATCAACTGGTGCATGGGCGCGAAGTCGCAGGTCTACAACTGCACGCTCGCGGTGATCCGTGGTGTCGCGAACTGAGCGCGGGCGCCGCGGCGGCGCGGCGCTCGCCGCGCTGCTGCTGGCGGCGCTGACGGGGACGGCGCAGGCGCGCTCGATCCCGCAGCCGGGGCTGCCGCCGTCGGTCGGCGCCACGCCGGCCGGCGCCACCGGCTACCGCCCCGCCGTCAACTACCAGCTGCAGTGCGCCGGCTGCCACCTCGGCGACGGTCGCGGTGCGCACGCGAGCCTGGTGCCGAAGATGAAGGACTTCGTCGGCCGCTTCCTCGACGTCGACGGCGGGCGCGAGTTCCTGGTGCGGGTGCCGGGGGTGGCGCAGTCGGGCCTCTCCGACGCCGAGCTCGCCGAGCTGCTGAACTGGCTGCTGACCGGCGACATCGCCGGCGCCAGCCGTCCGCAGGCGTTCGTCCCCTACACCACCGAGGAGGTCGCGCGGCAGCGCCACGAGCCGCTGATCGACGTGTTCCGCACCCGCGCCGGGCTGATCGCCGCGATGCGCGCGCGCGGCATCGCGATCGACGACGGCTCGACGCCCTGAGCGGGGAACGGTTCTCCGCATGACCGACGGGGGTGCCGCTTGGCCGGCACCCCCGTTGCCTTTGGCGCCACTGTGCGGAAGGCGGACGGGCCGGCGGTCGCTCAGCCCGCGGCGGCGCGCTCGATCATCTCGCGGGCGTGGGCGAGGGTGTTCTCGGTCAGCTCGACGCCGCCGAGCATGCGCGCGATCTCGGTGACGCGCGCGGCGGCGGCGAGCGGGGCGACGCCGGTGCGGGTGCGCTCGCCGTCGGTTTCCTTGCGTACCTGCAGGTGCTGGTGCGCCTGTGCGGCGACCTGCGGCAGGTGGGTGACGCACAGCACCTGGCGGCTGCCGCCGAGCTGGCGCAGCTGGCGCCCGACGATCTCGGCGACGCCGCCGCCGATGCCGGTGTCGACCTCGTCGAAGATCAGCGTCGGGATGTACGCGCTGTGTGCGGCGATCACCTGCAGCGCCAGGCTGATGCGCGACAGCTCGCCGCCCGAGGCGACCTTGGCGAGCGGACGCAGCGGCTGCCCCGGGTTGGCGCTGACCATGAACTCGACGCTCTGCAGCCCGTGCGGCGCCGGCTTGTCGGTGGCTTCGAGCTGCACCGCGAAGCGTCCGCCGGGCATGCCGAGCTCGTGCATCGCCGCGCTCACGCGGCTGCCGAGCTCGGCCGCGGCGACCGCGCGCTCGGCACCGACGCGCTCGGCGACGCGCAGGTAGGCCTCGCGCGCGGCGGCGAGTTCGCGTTCGAGCTCGCCCTGGTGGAATTCGCCGTTCTCGAGCTCGTCGAGCTCGGCGCGCAGGTGTTCGAGCAGCCCCGGCAGCTCGGCACCGCTCACGCGGTGCTTGCGCGCCAGCGCCTGCACCTCGGCGAGGCGGTTCTCGACCCAGGCGAGGCGGCGCGGGTCGAGGTCGAGCCCGCGCACGTAGCGGCGCAGCTCGTCGGCAGCCTCCTGCACCTGGATCAGCGCGCCGTTGAGCAGTTCGAGCGCCGGCGCCAGCGCGGGGTCGAGCCGCGCCAGCGCGTCGAGGCTGCCGGCGGCGTCGGCGAGCAGGGCCTGCGCGCTGACCTCCTCGCCCTCGTAGAGGCGCTCGAGCGCCTCCTGGCTGCTCGCCAGCAGGCGCCCGGCGTTGGCCAGGCGCGCGTGCTCGGCATCGAGTTCGGCGAGCTCGCCGGCGGCGAGGGCGAGCGCGTCGAGCTCCTGCACCTGGTAGCGCAGCATGTCGAGGCGGGCGTCGCGCTCGGCGCTGCGCGCGGCGAGCTCGTCGAGGCGCCGCCGCGCGCGGGCGAGGCGCTGGAAGTGGCCGCCGAGCTCGGCCAGCGCCTCGCGCAGGCCGGCGTAGTCGTCGAGCAGTTCGCGCTGCGCGTCGCGCCGCATCAACGACTGGTGCTCGTGCTGGCCGTGGATGTCGACCAGGCGCTCGCCGAGGTCCTTGAGCGCGGCGAGCGGCTGCGGGGTGCCGTTGATGTAGGCGCGCGAGCGCCCGTCGCGGCCGATGGTGCGCCGGAGCAGGCATTCGCCGTCGCGGTCGAGGTCGCGCTCGGCGAGCCAGGCCTGTGCCGCCGACAGGTGGCCGAGGTCGAACGCCGCGCTGATCTCTGCGCGCTCGGCGCCGCTGCGCACCAGTTCGGCCTCGGCGCGGTCGCCGAGCAGCAGGCCGAGGGCGTCGATCATGATCGACTTGCCGGCGCCGGTCTCGCCGGTGACCGCGGTCAGGCCGGGGGCGAGGTCGAGCTCGAGCGCGTCGACGATCGCGAAGTCGCGGATTTGCAGGTGCAGGAGCATCGCGGGGCGGAAGTCTCGTGGCCGGCGCGCGGCGCTAGCGGTTGGAATCGGTGCCCTCGGGGCTCACGCCCCAGCGCAGCTTGGCGCGCAGCAGCTCGAAGTAGTCGTGGTCGTTGGGGTGCAGCAGGCGCAGCTTGCGGCGCTTCTTGCGGATCACGATGCGGTCGCCGGTTTCGAGCGCGAGGCTGATCTGCCCGTCGCAGGTCACCTGCGCGTGGGTGGCCTTGTGCCCGGCGACGACGATCTCGATCTCGGCGTCGGCCGCCACCACGATCGGGCGGTGGGTGAGGGTGTGCGGGCAGATCGGCACCAGCACCACGGCTTCGAGCAGCGGGTGCAGCAGCGGGCCGCCGCCCGACAGCGCGTAGGCGGTGGAGCCGGTCGGCGTGGAGATGATCAGCCCGTCGGCGCGGTAGGTGTTGAGCAGGCGCCCGTCGAGGAAGGTTTCGAGTTCGACCATGCGCGCGACGTCGCGCTTGTGCACGACCACGTCGTTGAGCGCGTCGGCCTGGCTGACCACGGCGTTGCCGCGGCGCACCTCGGCGTGCAGCAGCGAGCGCTCCTCCTCGCGGAAGCGCCCGCGCAGGATCTCGTCGAGGCCGCGCGGGATCTCGTCGGGCGAGACGTCGGCGAGGAAGCCGAGGCGGCCGAGGTTGACGCCGACGATCGGCACCTGGAAGTCGACCAGCGCGCGCGCCGCGGCGAGCAGCGTGCCGTCGCCGCCGACGACGATCGCCAGCTCCGACAGCCGCCCGAGGGTGCGGCGGTTGGCGACTTCCAGCCCGCGCGGCGGGATCAGCTCGGCGGTGGCTTCGTCGAGCAGCACGCGCAGCCCGGCGCGGCGCAGGAAGTCGCCGATCAGCGTGATCATGGGCTCGACGCTCGGATCGCCGTATTTGCCGATCAGTCCGATCGTGTTGAAGAGATACGCCATCGTGGGGTGCCTGCGGGGTCGGTCCGGGAGCTATGATCGCATGCACCCGCCGGGGCCGGCACCCGCCTTGACACCCTGGAAAGCGAGTTGCTAGCGTGGGCTGGCACTCTCAGGTCAGGAGTGCCAAAGCGGAGGCCTGTCAGGTGACCCAACCCGATCCTGCGCCCGCGGCCCAATTGTCGGAGCGCGCGCAACGTCTGCTGAAGGTGCTGGTCGAGCGCTACATCGAGGAAGGCCAGCCGGTCGGCTCGCGCACCCTCGCCAAGGGCGGCATCGAGCTGAGCCCGGCATCGATCCGCAACGTCATGGCCGATCTGGAGGAGCTGGGCTTCCTGCGCGCGCCGCACACCTCGGCGGGGCGGGTGCCGACGGTACGCGGCTACCGCTTCTTCGTCGACAGCCTGATGTGCGTGCAGCCGCTGGAATCGGCCGCCGTCGACCGCGTCCGCCGCACGCTCGACCCGCACGCCTCGACCACCGACCTGGTGCAGTCGGCCTCGACCCTGCTGTCGGGGCTGTCGCACATGGCCGGGGTGGTGATGGTGCCGCGGCGCGATTCGCTGACGCTGCGCCAGGTCGAGTTCCTGCCGCTGTCCGATCGCCGCGTGCTGGCGATCCTGGTGGTCAACGAGCGTGAGGTGCAGAACCGCATCATCCACGTCAGCCGCGACTACTCGCGGATCGAGCTGCTGGAGGCGGCGAACTACCTCAACGCGCTGTTCGCCGGGCGCGACATCTTCCAGGTGCGTTCGGAGCTGCTCGCCGAGATGCGCAGGGCGCAGTCCGACGTCAACGACCTGATGCGCCGCGCGGTGGAGATGGCCGAGCAGACCTTCGTCGCCGACGGCGAGGCCGCCGACGACTTCGTGATGGCCGGGCAGACCAACCTGATGGGCTTCTCGGAGCTCGCCGACGTCGCCCGCCTGCGCCAGCTGTTCGAGGCCTTCACGCAGAAGCGCGACCTGCTCGGGCTGTTCGACCAGTGCATGCACGCGCAGGGCGTGCAGATCTTCATCGGCGACGAGACCGGCTACGACGTGCTCGAGGAATGCAGCGTGATCACCGCGCCCTACGAGGTCGACGGCCGCGTGCTCGGCGTGCTCGGCGTGGTCGGGCCGACGCGCATGGCCTACGAGCGCATGGTGCCGCTGGTCGACGTCACCGCCCGGCTGTTGTCGGCGGCCTTGAATTCCCGCGTCTGATCCCCACCTCGCGTCACGGTAGCCTGTCCGCCGGTGCGACGCCGCGGCCAGAGGCACACCCGACATCCGACCCGATTGCGGAGATTCGCCCATGATTCAAGAGGACATCAACGCCGGGGCCGCGCCTGCGCCCGCGGCGGAGACCGACGCCCCGGCCGCCGCGCCGGTGCAGGACGATCCGCCGGCGACTGCAGCGTCGGCCACCCCGCACGAGGACCTGCCGGTCGCCATGCCGGAGCAGGAGATCGCCAACCTGCGCGCCGAGCTCGCCCAGGTGCAGGCGCAGGCCGACGAGCACTGGAACGCCTTCCTCGGCGCCCGCGCCGAGATGGACAACCTGCGCAAGCGCGCCGAGCGCGATCTCGCCAACGCCCACAAGTTCGCGCTGGAGAAGTTCTTCGGCGAGCTGCTACCGGTGCGCGACAGCCTCGAGATGGGCATCGCCGCCGCGGTCGACGGCATCGACCCGGCCAAGCTGCGCGAGGGCTCGGAGCTGACGCTGCGCATGCTCGAAACCGCGATGGACAAGTTCGGCCTGGTCGAGGTGAACCCGCAGGGGGAGCGCTTCAACCCCGAGCAGCACGAGGCGCTGGCGATGGCGCCGGTGCCCGGCGCCGAGCCCAACACCATCGTGCAGGTGGTGCAGAAGGGCTATGTGCTGAACGAACGCCTGGTGCGTCCGGCGAAGGTCATCGTCGCCCGCGCGCCGTGAGCGATGCGCGGCCCGCCGTGCCTTGAAGGTGGCGCCGGCGGCCCCACATCCCGGCCAGACGCGAGCGCAGCCTCGCACCCGCAACCCCGCATCGAGCACCCGTAGAGAGAACAGAACATGGCCAAGATCATCGGCATCGACCTCGGCACCACCAATTCCTGCGTCGCCGTGATGGAAGGCGGCAAGCCGCGCGTGATCGAGAACAGCGAGGGCGATCGCACCACGCCGTCCGTCGTCGCCTTCATGGAGGACGGCGAGATCACCGTCGGCCAGCCGGCCAAGCGCCAGGCGGTCACCAACCCGAAGAACACGCTGTTCGCCGTCAAGCGCCTGATCGGCCGTCGCTTCCAGGACGCCGAGGTGCAGAAGGACATCGACCTGGTGCCCTACACGATCGTCAAGAACGCCAACGGCGACGCCTGGGTCGAGGTGCGCGGCAAGAAGATGGCGCCGCCCGAGGTGTCGGCGCGCGTGCTGATGAAGATGAAGAAGACCGCCGAGGACTATCTCGGCGAAGAGGTCACCGAGGCGGTGATCACCGTCCCGGCCTACTTCAACGACAGCCAGCGCCAGGCCACCAAGGATGCCGGGCGCATCGCCGGGCTGGACGTCAAGCGCATCATCAACGAGCCGACCGCGGCCGCGCTCGCCTACGGCATGGACAAGGTCAGCGGCAGCGATCGCAAGATCGCCGTCTACGACCTCGGCGGCGGCACCTTCGACGTGTCGATCATCGAGATCGCCGAGGTCGACGGCGAGAAGCAGTTCGAAGTGCTGTCGACCAACGGCGACACCTTCCTCGGCGGCGAGGACTTCGACAAGCGCGTGATCGACTACCTGGTCGACCAGTTCCAGAAGGACACCGGCATCAACCTGGCGAACGACCCGCTGGCGCTGCAGCGCCTGAAGGAGTCCGCCGAGAAGGCCAAGATCGAGCTGTCGAGCGCGCAGCAGACCGAGATCAACCTGCCCTACATCACCGCCGACGCCTCGGGGCCGAAGCACCTCAACCTCAAGCTCACCCGCGCCAAGCTGGAGAGCCTGGTCGAGGACCTGGTCGAGAAGACCATCGGCCCCTGCCGCACCGCGCTGAAGGACGCCGGGCTGTCGGTGGGCGACATCCACGACGTGATCCTGGTCGGCGGGCAGACGCGCATGCCCAAGGTGCAGGAGGCGGTGAAGGCCTTCTTCGGCAAGGAGCCGCGCAAGGACGTCAACCCCGACGAGGCGGTCGCCGTCGGCGCGGCGATCCAGGGCGGCGTGCTCGGTGGCACCGTCAAGGACGTGCTGCTGCTCGACGTCACCCCGCTGAGCCTCGGCATCGAGACCCTCGGCGGCGTGATGACCAAGCTGATCGAGAAGAACACCACGATTCCGACCAAGGCCTCGCAGGTGTTCAGCACCGCCGACGACAACCAGAGCGCGGTGACCGTGCACGTGCTGCAGGGCGAGCGCGAGCAGGCGCACGCCAACAAGTCGCTCGGCAAGTTCGACCTGCAGGACATCCCGCCGGCACCGCGCGGCGTGCCGCAGATCGAGGTGAGCTTCAACATCGACGCCAACGGCATCCTGCACGTCTCGGCCAAGGACAAGGCCACCGGCAAGGAGCAGAGCATCGTCATCAAGGCGAGCTCGGGCCTCACGGACGACGAGATCCAGCGCATGGTGAAGGACGCCGAGGCGCACGCCGAGGAGGACCGCAAATTCCACGAACTGGTGGATGTCCGCAACCAGGCCGAGAACCTGATCCATGCCTCCGAGAAGACGCTGAAGGACCTCGGCGACAAGGTCCAGGGGGCCGAGCGCGCGGCGATCGAGTCGGCGCTCTCCGACCTGCGCACCGCGGTGAAGGGTGACAACAAGGACGTGATCGCCGCCAAGACCGCGGCGCTCGCCGAGGCTTCGGGCAAGCTCGCCGAGCGCGTCTACGCGCAGCAGGGCGCGGCCGGCGGCGACGGTCCCCAGGCGGCGGGCGGCGGAGCCAAGCGCGACGACGGCGTGGTCGATGCCGAGTTCGAGGAAGTGAAGGAACACAAGTAAGCGCCAGCCAGCGCATCGCGACGAAGTCCGGGGCCGGATGACGGCCTCCGGACTTCGCCGTTTGTGAGGGGCGTGCCGCGCCCCGCTCACCAGAGCCCCGAAGTCCATGCCCAAGCGCGATTTCTACGAAGTGCTCGGCGTCGCCAAGAACGCGAGCGACGACGACATCAAGAAGGCCTACCGCCGCCTGGCGATGAAGCTGCACCCCGACCGCAACCCCGGTGACGCGGTCGCCGAAGAGAAATTCAAGGAGGTCAAGGAGGCCTACGAGGTGCTCTCCGACGCACGCAAGCGCGCCGCCTACGACCAGTTCGGCCACGCCGGGCTGGAGGGCGCGGCGGGCGGGGGCGCCGGGGGCTTCGGCGCCGGCGGCGGACCGAGCTTCTCCGACATCTTCGGCGACGTCTTCGGCGACATCTTCAGCGGTGGCCGCGGCGGTGGCCGCGACGCCGCCTACCGCGGCTCCGACCTGCGCTACATGCTCGACCTCACGCTCGAAGAGGCCGTGTTCGGCACCACCGCGAAGATCCGCGTGCCGACGCTGGTGAGCTGCCAGCACTGCAACGGCTCGGGCGCGAAGAAGGGCACCAAGCCGAGCACCTGCCCGACCTGCAACGGCGTCGGCCAGGTGCGCATGCAGCAGGGCTTCTTCTCGATCCAGCAGACCTGCCCGCGCTGCCACGGCCGCGGCGTGGTGATCATGGACCCCTGCGACCACTGCCACGGCCACGGCCGCGTCGAGGAGCAGAAGACGCTGTCGGTCAAGGTGCCGCCGGGCGTCGACAACGGCGACCGCATCCGCCTGGCCGGCGAGGGCGAGGCGGGCGAGGGCGGCGGGCCGTCCGGCGACCTCTACGTGCAGATCCGCGTCAAGCCGCACCCGATCTTCACCCGCGAGGAGAACGACCTCTACTGCGAGGTGCCGATCAGCTTCACGATGGCCGCGCTCGGCGGCGAGCTCGACGTGCCGACGCTCGACGGGCGCGTCAACCTCAAGGTGCCGGCCGAGACCCAGACCGGGCGCGTGTTCCGCCTGCGCAACAAGGGCGTCAAGCCGGTGCGCGGCGGCAACCAGGGCGACCTGCTGTGCAAGGTCACGGTCGAGACCCCGGTCAACCTGACCGCCGAGCAGCGCGACCTGCTCGAACGCTTCGCCGCGACGATGGGCGACCGCGCCCACGAGCACGCCCCGCAGTCGCAGGGCTGGTTCGACAAGGTCAAGAGCTTCTGGGACCAGATGACCGGCTAGCGGCCGGGCCCCGGGCGCCACCGCTGCGCCCGGGCCTCCTGCGTCCCGGCGCGTGCGGCGGCCCCTGCCGGCCGCCCGCGCCGTCGCCCTGCCCGGCCCCTGCCCGGCCCCTGGGCGGGCGTCACGCCGGCACGCCGCCCCCGCTGCCGGAGCGGCCGGGCCGGTGATCCGCCGGCGCCGCGATCCATCGGCGCCATCCGTTGTCAAATCCCTGCTGTATCCACCGCAGTGAGGAGGGAGGAGAGTCCTGTTGCATGTCTCGGGAGCGGGGTTCGCTTCGGCGTGTGCCGAAGGCCCGTTCATGGAATTCGGAACGGAGGACAGGCGGGCTGCGGTCGCGCCTGCCTCCTGGAGGAAGCGCGATGACACACCTTGACGCACACGCCTACACCTTCGGTATCGAGGAAGAGTTTTTTCTGGTCGACCCGGCCACCCGCGACGTGGTGGCGGACGTTCCCAAGGAACTGGTCCGATCCTGCCGGCGCAGCCTCGGCGATTCGGTCACCCACGAACTGCTGCAGTCACAGATCGAGATCTCCTCGCCGGTGTTCCGCGACTGCGCCGAAGCGCGCGAGGAGATGATCCGCCTGCGCCGCGGCATCGCCGAAATCGCCCGCGAGCGCGGCCTGAGCCTGCTGGCCGCCGGCACCGCGCCGCTGGCGCGCTGGCCCGAACAGCGCCACACCGACAAGCCGCACTACCGCCGCCTGATCGACGACTTCCAGATCGTCGCCTACCGCAACCTGCTGTGCGGGCTGCACATCCACGTCGAGGTGCCGCAGGGCGTCGACCGCGTCGACCTGATGAACCGGATGATGCCGTGGCTGCCGGTGTTCCTCGCGCTGTCGACCTCGTCGCCGTTCTGGGACCGCCAGCGCACCGGGCTGATGAGCTACCGCCAGGCCGCCTACGACGAGTGGCCGCGCACCGGCATCCCCGATCACTTCGCCGACGAGGCCGAGTACCAGGGCTTCGTCGACCTGCTGGTCGGCAACGGCGCCGCCGAGAGCGCGAGCAGCCTGTGGTGGGCGATCCGCCCCTCCGAGCGCTACCCGACGCTGGAGCTGCGCATCACCGACAGCTGCACCCGCGTCGAGGACAGCCTCGCGATCGCCGCGCTGCTGCGCTGCCTGGTGCGCGCGCACGTGCGCCGCCCCGAACTCGGGTGCACGCACACGGTGTACACGCGGCGGCTGATCGACGAGAACCGCTGGCGCGCCAAACGCTACGGCACCGCCGCCGAGTTCATCGACGCCGACGGCAGCGGCACGCGGCCGTTCGCGCAGATCGTCGCCGACCTCGCCGAGCTGATCGCCGAGGACGTCGAGGCGCTCGGCTGCCACGACGCGGTGCGCCAGATGCAGCGCATCGTCGCCGAGGGCACCAGCGCCCACGAGCAGATCCGCATCTACCGCGCGCACCGCGACGCCGGCATCGGGCGCTTCGGTGCGCTGAAGGGCGTGGTCGACTGGCTGGTCGAAACCACTGTGCCGGCGATCGCGTAGGCCGCGCGTGGCCTTACAGGCCGGCGACCGCGAAGCGGTACTCGGTGCGCCACGGCGTCGCCGGGTCGAACGCCACCGTGGTGGCGACGCCGGCCTGCGCGATCGGGTTGTCGGCGTTCGACACCGCCACGCCGAGGTTGTACGCCGCGGCGACCGGTTCGACGCCGAGCCCGTAGTGGCGGCCGTTCCACGGGTAATAGCCGCGCCCGCCGTTGCTGATCCACAGCACCAGGCCGGGGATCGCGTCGCCGTCCCAGCTCAGGCGCAGGCGGTAGCGTGCGGCGTGGTCGAGCACCTCGACCTCGCCGTCGACGCCGCACAGCTGCAGCAGGTCCTCGCTCGGGCGCGGCAGCGGCAGGCGGGTCAGGTCGAGCGTGCCGCCGTCGACGTCGGGCACGGCGTCGAGGCGTTCGAACACCGCGTCGACGGCGAGCCGGCTCGCGCCCGGCTCGAACAGCCCGGCGAAGGTGCGGCCGAAGGCGAAGCGGCCGGGGCGGATCTCGAAGGCGCCGGGTTCGGCCGGCAGCTTCAGCGTCGGGTGCAGGCCGAGCGGCATGCGGCAGGCGCGGCGCGCCTCGATCACCAGCTCGCAGCGGATCGCGGCCGCACCGGGCACCGGCTCGATGATGCGCGTCAGCCGCGCGATGGGTGCATCGGGCGGGTTGTCGAAGGTGCAGACGATGCGCGCCGGGCCGTGCTCGACCAGCGTCCACGGCTCGTTGGCGCAGTGGCCGTGGGCCGGGCCCTCGTCGGCCTCGGAGTAGTAGGGCAGCCATGCCGGCGCGAGCTGGTCGCGCGGGAACACGTAGCCGAACGGCAGGCACGGCCAGTCGCCGCGCGCGCGCGCGAGCAGGCCGGTGATCGGCTCGCTGCCCGGCGCGGCGGGCTCGTCGGCCCACGGGAAGACGTCGAAGGGCTGCACGACGCGGCCGTCGTCGAGACGGAACTCGACCGGGCCGAGCATCGCGCCGACTGGCTCGACGTACAGCGAACCGTGGGACCAGTCGAGGCGCCAGGGGGTGGACATGGTGCATGCTCCTGAGGACGGGGGACGACGGCGCGGACTTTCAGGCCGACCGGTTAACGGAGGATTTCGATGAATGACATGACGGCAACGCCGCCGCTGCGCGGCTTTGCGCCGATCGCCGCGGCCGACGCGCGCGTGCTGGTGCTCGGCTCGATGCCGAGCGCGGCCTCGCTGGCGGCGCAGCAGTACTACGCGCACCCGCGCAACGCCTTCTGGCCGCTGATGGGCGAGCTGTTCGACGCCGGCCCCGGGCTGCCCTACGCCGAGCGCGCGGCGCGGCTGCGCGCGGCCGGGGTCGCGGTGTGGGACGTGCTCGCGGCCTGCCGGCGTGATGGCAGCCTGGATGCCGCGATCGACCCGGCCTCGATGCAGATCAACGACTTCCCGGCGTTCTTCGCCGCACACCCGGGGATCACCCGGGTGTTCTTCAACGGCGGCACCGCCGAGGCGGTGTTCCGCCGCTGGGTGCTGCGCCGGCTCGACCCGCTGGCGCTCCCCGCGCTCGTCCGCCTGCCGTCGACGAGCCCCGCGCACGCCGGGCGCTCGCTCGCCGCGAAGCTCGCGGCGTGGCGCGCGCTCGCGGTGGCGGCGGCCGGCGGCTGAGGCGGCGGCGGTTCGATCCGCCGGCGATTCCGCGCTAAGGTGCCGCCCTTCACCTTTACCCGCCGAGGAGCCGACATGAGCCTGTTCAGGAACCGCCCGGCGGCCCCGGCGGCGTCGGGGCCCGGCGCGGCGGCGGCGCTCGCCGGCGGCCTCGGGCGCGCCATCCCCCTCGGGCTGGCGGCGCTCGCGGTGTTCGCGCTGGCCGGCGCGACCTGCTTCACCGTCGAGCAGGGCGAGCCCGGCGTGGTGCTGCGCACCGGCGCGGCCGACCGCGTCGCCGAGCCGGGGCTGCCCTTCGTCAACTTCGGCGCACCGCCGGGCAACCGCTGAGGCCCCCGATGCACGACGTCCACAGCGCCGCGCTCGCCGCCCTGCGTGCGTGCGACCCCGAGGCCAAGTGCGCCGCCGCCGCCGCCGCGCACGCCGACTGGTGCGCCGGGCGCCTCGCGGCGGATGCCGCCGCGCCGCTCGCCGCGGTCGACCCGCCCGGCCGCCCGGCGCGGCTCCAGCTGGTGCCGCCGCGCGCGGTGCCGCGGCGCAGCCTGGCCGCGCCGGCCGGGCGCCTGGCGCTGATCCACGCCGTCGCCCACATCGAGTTCAACGCGATCAACCTCGCGCTCGACGCCGCGCACCGCTTCCGCGGCCTGCCCGCGGCGTTCTACGGCGACTGGCTGCGCGTCGCCGCCGAGGAGGCCGCGCACTTCGCGCTGCTGCGCGCGCGCCTCGCGGCGCACGGTGCCGACTACGGCGACCTGCCGGCGCACGACGGCCTGTGGGAGGCCGCGCGGCGCACCGCGCACGACCCGCTGGTGCGCATGGCGCTGGTGCCGCGGGTGCTGGAGGCGCGCGGGCTCGACGTCACCCCCGGCATGATCGAGCGCCTCGACCAGGCCGGCGACGTCGACACCGTCGCCGCGCTGCGGGTGATCCTGCGCGACGAGGTCGGGCACGTGGCGATCGGCTCGCACTGGTTCGCCTACCTGTGCGCGCAGCGCGGGCTGGAGCCGCAGGCGACCTTCCGCGCACTGCTGCGCGAATACCGCACCGCGGTGCACCCGCCGTTCAACGTCGCCGCGCGCCTCGCCGGCGGCTTCAGCGCCGAGGAGCTCGACGCGCTCGCCGCCGGCTGAGCGCCTTCAGTGCTGCTGGAACACCGCCTGGCGGCCGTCGGCGTCGAAGGCGATGGTCGCGTAGGGCTGGCGGCGCCCGTCGTAGTCCATGCCCGGCGCGCCGAGCGGCATGCCGGGCACCGCGAGGCCGCGCAGCGCCGGGCGCTCGGCGAGCAGGCGGCGCAGGTCGGCGGCCGGCACGTGGCCCTCGATCACGTAGCCGTCGGCCATCGCCGTGTGGCACGAACCAAGCGCCGCCGGCACGCCGGCGGCGCGCTTCACCGCGGCCAGGTCGCCGGTGTCGGTCACGTGCACCGCGAAGCCTTCGGCGCGCAGGTGCTCGATCCACCGGCCGCAGCAGCCGCAGTTCGGGTCTTTGTGGACCTCGACCAGCGGCTCGGCGGCGGCGATGCCGGCGGCGAGGCCGAGCAACAACAACAGGGGGGCGAATTTCGATGACATGGTCCGGCTCCGGGAGCGTGGGGATGAAGCGATGCGCTGCAGCCTGTGCCGCCGCGCGCGGCGGCGCCATGATCCAGGTCGCCTGCCGCGACGCTGCTACGGACGCCGCGGCGCGCGCGCGGTTCCCCGCCATGGGCCGCCGGCCCGGGAGCGCGCGATGAACGCCCCGGTCATCACGCCCTTCTTTTTGCGCAACCGCCTGCGTGGCTGCGACCGCGCGGTGCTCGCCACGCTCGCCCACGACGACGGCCGCGGCATCACCGGCTACCCCGCCGGCGCGCTGACGCTGGCGAGCTTCGACCACGCCGGCCAGCCGCTGCTGCTGCTGTCGGCGCTCGCGCACCACCGCAAGAACCTCGAACGCGACCCGCGCGCGAGCCTGCACGTCGAACTCGACGCCCCGCCGCGCGAACCGCTCTCCGGCGCGCGGCTGGTGCTGTTCGGCCAGGCCGCGCGCGTCGACGCCGCCGCGCTGCTCGCACGCATCCTGCGCCGCCACCCCGAGGCCGAACGCTACGCCGCGCTCGACTTCCACCCGTTTCGCCTCGTCGTCGAGCGCGTGCACGTCAACGGCGGCTACGGTGCCGCGCGCTGGTGGCGCGGCGCCGAGTTCCTCGCCGCCGAGGTCGACGGCCTCGCCGCGCTCGAAGCCGACGCCCTCGCGCACATGAACGCCGACCACGCCGACGCGCTCGCCGCGATCGCCCGCCACGCCGGCCTGCCCGGCGGCGACTGGCGCATGACCGGGCTCGACCCCGACGGCTTCGACCTGTGTAACCGAAACGCCGGTCTCGCACGTATCGCCTATGCCGAGGCCATGAGCGCGAGTGCGCAACTGCGGCCCTGGCTGGTGGCGCTGGCACGGGCCGCGCGCGGCGCTTAAGGAAGCCGCGGCGCCCATGCCGGCAACGGTGGCGCGCCGCGGCGCGCCGGCAATCCGGAGGAGAGGGCGCGATGGCGTTCAAGTGCAGCAACTGCGGTCACAAGGTCGACGAGAAGCCCCGGAAGGGCTGCCCCGGGTGCGGCAAGATCTGCCGCTTCGACGTGCTGGCCGATGCCCCGAAGAACCCGGGCAAGGAGGAGAAGCCGCCGTCCGAATGGGAGGCGGCCGCGAGCACCGCGCTGACCACGATCGTCCGCCAGCCGACGCTGGACGCCTGCGCCAACAGCAACAGCCTGCCCGACGAGGTCTGCCTGACGGCGATGTACTCGGCCGTCGCGATGCCCGAAGTCGAAATCAGCCGGCTGGAGCGCAAGAACAAGCCCGAGAAGCGCGAGAAGAAGATCGCCTTCAGCGTCTTCGGCGCCAACTACGACAGCAAGGGCAACGCGCTCACCGGTCTCGAATGGGGCTTCGAGGACCGCAGCTTCGACCAGACCGGCCACGGCGCCAGCGTCTGCGCCGAGTACACGATGTGGGAGAGCCTGGCGGCCTCGGTCAAGAAGAAGCCTTACATCGGCATCGGCCAGACCGTCTGCCCCTGCCGGCTGTGCATGGCGCGCTACGCCGCCCTCGCCAAGAAGTTCGGCGCCACCATCCTGGTGCTGTGGGAAAACGGCTACGACGGGGAACCCGACCACTCGTGGGCGGTGTTCTCCTCGGCCGGCACGGCCTATGTGCGGAACAAGAAGGAGTGAGGGGGCGGGGCGCGGTCGGATACCCCGGCGACGCGTGCCGGGCCGAACGCGCCAGGCTCACCCCGGCACAGGGAGCCGTGTTGGCGCGCTATCGCCGGCTTTGCCATCACGGCATTCCGCAAGCGGCTCTTGCACGGGTCGCCGCAACCCCTCCGGCTCTCCGGCAGCCGCTTGTAACGATTGGCGCTTCGCAGAATGACCGTGTTGTCCGTTGTAAACATTCCACCCGCTTGATTTTAGAGGAGGTGCAGCATGGAGCGATTCACGGGCGGTTGCCTGTGCGGTAGCGTCCGCATCGTGGCGTCGGGGCTCCCGTACCGGGTCGGCATTTGCCACTGTCTCGACTGCCGCAAGCATCATGGGGCCCTTTTTCACGCTTCCGCGATATTCCCTCAGGATGCGGTGACGATCGATGGCGAAACACGCGACTACGCCGGGCGGTTTTTCTGTCCCCGCTGCGGCTCGTCCGTTTTCTCACGCACCGCAGACGAAATCGAAGTGAACCTGGGGTCCCTGGATGCCCCTGACCAACTGGTGCCGACCTACGAACTCTGGACCGTCCGTCGCGAGTCCTGGCTGCCGCCGTTTCCACTCACGAGACGATACGACCGCGATCGTGACGGCACCAGTCGCTTTGAGGAGTAGGTCGGCTGGAACGTAGGGTTGGCGTCATCTCGTGCATAGGGCACCTAACCCAAATGCGACGACTTCCTGGTAGTGGCGATAGATCTCTTTTGCCCACGATGCGCCGCCGCTCGACAATTTCAAAGATTCTTCGAACGAGACAAGGCCAGCTTCTCCGCCGCGCTCGATAGCTACAATTTCGAAGAGCCGTTCAAGGATGAAGCCTGAATCAACTGCACCTTCTGGACGAAGGTAGTCGCAAAGGCGTGAGGTAGATTCGCCATGGACACACAATAGGTCGTCCAATTCTCGGATCGTCCTGATCTCAAGAGCGTTCACTTGCTCATGCAACCAAAGTGCGTCGCCGTCCATGTGTTTTACTGTAAGACATCTGCGCGTCGCAATTGCATGAATGAGGTCGAGTGGTCTTGGATGAGCGCTGGCGTAGGCGAACAGCGCCCCGGGTGTGATCGGCGTGGCTGGGGCTTGCGGGTACGTTGTGTCGGCAGGCATATCGTGGTCGTGTTGTGCAATATCTCCGTGCAGCAACTCTCGTGCGTTGACTTTGAGCACTGCGGCTAGTGCAGCTCGAGTCTCCAGGTCACACTTGCCATCGCGCTCCACTCTCTGAATCGTTCGCCTCGATCGGCTGACAAGCGTGGCAAGGTGCTCCTGAGTCCAATTGTTGCGAAGTCGAAGGGTTCGAACGATATTAACTCGGCAATTCTATAGGGCATGTCATAATATTTTTATGAAACACATCGACGCCCGCAGCATGACTCCTGAAGCCCAACGCGAGAAACGCATTATTGCGTTGAACATGCGCGAGCAAGGG
>NZ_SLWY01000002.1 GCF_004341245.1 Plasticicumulans lactativorans
GACCGTCTCGACAACGAACTGGTGGCGCTGGAGACGGCTCCGGACGATCGCGACACGCTCGCGAGCATCTTTCGCACCATCCACACGATCAAGGGTACCTGCGGCTTCCTGGGGTTCGGGCGGCTGGAGAAGGTCGCGCATGCGGGGGAGAACCTGCTGTCGAAGCTGCGCGACGGGGAGATCCGGCTGACCCCCGAGCGCACCACGGCGCTGCTGGCGATGGTCGACGCGGTGCGGGCGATGCTCGGCGCGATCGAGCGCGAGGGCGGCGACGGCCGCGAGGACTACGCCGGGCTGATCGAGCGCCTGAAGACGCTGCAGCGGGAGGCGCCCGCCGCTGCGCCGGCCGCGGCGGCGGTGCCCTCGCTCGGCGAGATCCTGGTGCAGCAGGGCGTGGTGCCGCCGGCCCGGGTCGAGCAGGCGCTGGCGCGGCAGGATGCCGGCGATCCCCGGCTGGTCGGCGAGATCCTGGTGCACGAGGGCGCGGTGCCGCCGGCGGCGCTGGTGGACGCGCTGAAGGCGCAGAAGGACGTCGCGCGGGAGGCCAAGGCGCCGGTTGCCGCCGAGACCTCGATCCGCGTCGACGTCGGCCTGCTGGACCAGCTGATGAACCTGGTCGGCGAGCTCGTGCTGACGCGCAACCAGGTGCTGCAGTACGCCAAGACGGTCGACGACAGCCGCCTGGCGACGACCTCGCAGCGGCTCAACCTGATCACGACCGAGCTGCAGGAAGGGGTGATGAAGACCCGCATGCAGCCGATCAACAACATCTGGAACAAGGTGCCGCGGGTGGTGCGCGACCTCGCGCTCGGCGTCGGCAAGCAGATCCGCGTGGACATGGTCGGCAAGGAGACCGAGCTCGACAAGTCGCTGATCGAAGCGATGAAGGACCCGCTGACGCACCTCGTGCGCAACTGCGTCGACCACGGCATCGAGACCCCGGTGGCGCGCAGCGCGCGCGGCAAGCCGGCGGAGGGCGTGCTGACGCTGCGCGCCTACCACGAGGGCGGCCAGGTCATCGTCGAGATCAGCGACGACGGCGCCGGCATCGACCCGCACAAGCTCAAGGCCAAGGCGCTCGCCAAGGGGCTGATCGGCGCCGAGCAGGCCGAGGCGATGAGCGAGCGCGAGCTGACCAACCTGATCTTCCTGCCCGGCTTCTCCACCGCCGAGCAGGTCACCAACATCTCCGGGCGCGGCGTGGGGATGGACGTGGTCAAGACCAACATCGAGAAGATCAGCGGCAACATCGAACTGCACAGCGAACCCGGCCGCGGCACGCTGTTCAAGATCCACCTGCCGCTGACGCTCGCGATCGTGCCGGCGCTGATCGTCACCAGCGGCGAGCAGCGCTTCGCGATCCCGCAGGGCAGCCTGCAGGAGCTGATCCGCCTCGACGACGGCCAGCGCATCGAGGACATCCACGGCGCGCCGGTGTACCGGCTGCGCGGCAAGCTGCTGCCGCTGGTCTACCTCGCCCGCGAGCTCGGCCTGGAGCCGGCGGCGGCGCGCGGCGGCAACATCGTCGTGCTGGCCGCCGACAAGCGCCGCTTCGGGCTGGTGGTGGACGCGATCAACGACACCCAGGAAATCGTCGTCAAGCCGCTGTCGACGCTGCTGAAGGGGCTGACGGTGTTCGCCGGCGCCACGGTGATGGGCGACGGGCGGGTGGTGCTGATCCTCGACATCCTCGGCCTCGCGCAGCGTGCCCGCATCGTCGCCGAGACCCGCGACGCGCATGCGCTGGCGGTCGCGGTCAGCGCCGGCGACGCCGCCGGCGAGCACTGCAACCTGCTGCTGGTGCGCTCACCCGGGGACGGCCGGCTGGCGATCCCGCTCTCCCAGGTGGCGCGGCTGGAGGAGTTCCCGCGCGCGAGCCTGGAGTACGCCGGCCATCAGCAGGTGGTGCAGTACCGGCGCCAGATCCTGCCGCTGATCCAGCTCGACGAGGTGCTGCCCGAGCGGCGCACGCCCGACCGCCTCGCCGCCGTGCCGGCGCTGCCCGAGGCGCCGGTGGTGCAGGTCGTCGTCTACACCGTCAACGGCCGCAGCCTGGGGCTGGTGGTCGAACAGATCATCGACATCGTCGAGGCCAGCCTGAGCCTGTCCGGCGAGGGCTCGCGCGAGGGGGTGCTCGGCACCACGGTGCTGCAGGGGCGCGTCACCGAACTCTTCGACGTGCAGCGCTTCCTCGAGCGGACCTTCGCCGCGCTGTTCCCGCACGCGGCCGCGGCGCAGCGGGTGACCGGATGAGCGGCGAGCAGCAGTTCTGCACCTTCTACCTTGGCGGCCTGTACTTCGGCATGGAAGTGACCAAGGTCCAGGAGGTCATCCGCTACCAGGCGATGACGCCGATCCCGCTCGCGCCGCGCGTGGTGTCGGGGCTGATCAACCTGCGCGGGCAGATCGTCATGGCGATCGACCTGCGGCGCGTGCTCGGCTTCGACGACCGCCCGCCCGGGGCCCTGCCGATGAACGTGGTGGTGCGCACCGACGAAGGCGCGGTGAGCCTGCTGGTCGACCGCATCGGCGACGTGATCCAGGTGGAGGCCGAGGCCTTCGAGCGCGTGCCCGACACGCTGGCCGGTGTCGCGCGCGAACTGATCCTCGGCGCCTACAAGCTCACCGACAGCCTGCTGCTGGTGCTCGACACCGAACGCATCATCCAGCCGGGCACGATCGCGCCGGCGGCCTGAGGACGGCAGGGCGGGTAGCGAACCTGGCGGGCAGGGCGCCCGCGCCGGAAGGGGGACGTGATGGGCAAGCGCGCACTGGTGATCGACGATTCGCGGGCGATGCGGCGGATCCTAGCCGGCATCCTCGGCGAACAGGGCTTCGAGGTGATCGAGGCCGGCGATGGCCGCGAGGGGCTGCAGCGGCTGCGCGAGGCCGACACGGTCGACGTCGTGCTGGTCGACTGGAACATGCCGGTGATGAACGGCTACGACTTCATCCGCGCGGTGCGGGCCGAGCCCTGCTGGGGACGGCTGCCGCTGATGATGGTCACCACCGAGACCGAGATGGACCACGTGGTCGAGGCGCTCGCCGCCGGGGCCAGCGAGTACCTGATGAAGCCCTTCAGCGCCGAATCGGTGCTCGAGAAGCTCAGCCTGCTCGGCGTGCTGGAGTAGGCGCGTGGAGCCTTCGCCGATCCGCGTGCTGATCGTCGACGACGCGATCGTCGTGCGGCGCATGCTGGCCAGACTGCTGACGGAGGAAACCGACATGGAGGTGGTGGGCACCGCCGCCAACGGCCGCGACGCGCTCGCCAAGCTGGCCGGGCTCGCGCCCGACCTGGTGATCCTCGACATCGAGATGCCCGAGATGGACGGGCTCGAGACGCTGCAGGCGCTGCGCCGCGAGCGGCCGCGCCTGCCGGTGATCATGTTCAGCACGCTGACCCGGCGTGGCGCCTCGGCGACGCTGGAGGCGCTGGCGCGCGGGGCGTCGGACTACGTCACCAAGCCCGAGGTGGCCGGCAGCGTGGGCGAGGCGCTGCTGGGGGTACGCCAGGCGCTGCTGCCGAAGATTCGCGCCCTCTGTGCCAGGGCCGCCCCGCCGCCGCCCCTGGCCCCGTCGGCGCCGCCGCCGGCGTCGGCCCGCCCCGCGGCGGCGGTGGTGACCGCGGCCCCGCCGGCGGTGCCGCGGCGGCCGCTGGCATCGGCCACCGCGGCCTTGCGCGGGCAGGCGCCCGCGGTGCTCGCGATCGGCTGCTCGACCGGCGGCCCCAATGCGCTGGCCGCGCTGTTCGCCGAGCTGCCGGCGGGCCTCGGCGTGCCGGTCCTGGTGGTGCAGCACATGCCGCCGGTGTTCACGCGCATGCTCGCCGAGCGCCTGGACGGGCTCGGTGCCCTGCAGGTGCGCGAGGGCGTGGAGGGGGCGGTGCTGCGCCCTGGCGAGGCGTGGATCGCCCCCGGCGATCATCACATGACCGTGCGCCGCAGCGCGGCCGACATCGTGCTCGCGCTCAACCGCGCCCCGCCCGAGAACTCGTGCAGGCCCTCGGTGGACGTGCTGCTGCGTTCGCTGGCCGAGGTCTACGGCGGGCGCGTGCTGGCGGTGATCCTCACCGGCATGGGGCAGGACGGGCTGCTCGGCGCGACCCGGCTGGTGGAGGCGGGGGCGCAGGTGCTGGCGCAGGACGAGCGCACCAGCGTGGTCTGGGGCATGCCGGGTGCCGTGGCGCGTGCGGGCCTCGCCGAGCGCGTGCTGACGCTGTCCGAACTCGCGACCGAGATCGTCGCCCGCTGCGCCGGCGGGCCGCTGCGCCGCCGCCCGCCGTCCGCCCCCCGCCATGCCGCGGAGCCCGGGCCATGCTGAACCGCGGCGATTTCGACTACATCTGCCGGCTGGTGCAGGAACGCTCGGCGATCGTGCTCGAGGCCGGCAAGGAGTACCTGGTCGAGCTGCGGCTGAAGCCGCTGCTGCGCGACTGCGGCGTGGCCGACATGGGCGCCTTCGTCGAGCGCCTGCGCAGCGACCGCTCGGGAACGCTGCAGCGCCAGGTGGTCGAGGCGATGACCACCAATGAGACCTCGTTCTTTCGCGACATCCACCCCTTCGAGACGCTGCGCAGGCAGATCCTGCCCGAGCTGCTCCGCCTGCGGGCGGGCGAGCGCGCGCTCAACGTCTGGTGCGGTGCCGCCTCTAGCGGGCAGGAGATCTACTCCCTGGCGATGCTGCTGCGCGAGCACTTCCCCGAGCTGCTCGGCTGGCGCGTGCGCCTGCTCGCGACCGACATCTCGCGGGAGATGATCCTGCGCTGCCGCGAGGGGCGCTACTCGCAGCTCGAGGTCAATCGCGGCCTGCCGGCGGCGATGCTGGTGAAGTACTTCGAACGGGTCGACATGGACTGGCGGCTCAAGGAGACGATCCGCCAGATGGTCGAGTTCCGCGAGATGAACCTCGCCGCGAGCTGGCCGGGGCTGCCGACGATGGACCTGATCCTGCTGCGCAACGTGCTGATCTACTTCGACGAGGCCACCAAGCGCGCGATCCTCGGGCGCGTGCACGGCGCGCTGCGCGGCGACGGCTACCTGCTGCTCGGCGGTTCCGAGACCACGCTGAACCTCGATGCGCGCTTCGACCAGGTGCGCCTCGACCGGACCCTGTGCTACCGCGTCCGCGGTGGCGACGGCGGAGGGCGCATATGAACGTGGGCGAGTCCGAAGTCGGGCAGGTCATCGCGGCGGTGTGGAGCACCATGCTCGGCTTCGAGGTCGAGAGCGGGCCGTGCGGCGACGCCCCCTTCACCGGCGGGCTGGCCGGTGCGATCGGCATCGAGGGGACCTTCCGCGGCGAGGTGCTGCTGGAGCTCGATGCCGACCTCGCCCGCGCCTGCGCGCACGCGATGCTGCGCCTGCCGGCCGGCACCGCCACGCCGCGGGACGCGGCCGACACCGCCAGCGAGCTGATCAACGTGATCGGTGGCAACCTGAAGTCGGTGCTGCCGGCGCCCTCGAAGCTCCAGTTGCCGCAGACCGGCGCCGTCGGCACGCTGCGGCCGTGCAGCGGGCAGCGGCGGCTCGCCTGCGTCGAGTTCCGCTGTGCGCACGGGCACGGTCGCGTGAGCCTGTACGCGATGGATTAGACTCCGCGGGGCGGCCACCGGCGCCACGCCGTTCCCCATCACCCATGACCTTCACCTTCTAGCGGGAGACGCAGATGAAGATCCTGATTGCCGACGACAGCAAGGCGATGCGCAGCATCGTGGTACGGACCTTGCGCCAGGCCGGCTACAGCGGCCACAAGATCATCGAGGCGGAGGACGGTGCCCAGGGGCTGGCGCTGGCGCGCGACGAGGAGCCCGACCTGATCATCTCGGACTGGAACATGCCGCAGATGAACGGGCTCGAGTTCCTCAAGGCCCTGCGCGCCGACGGCGTCGAGACCCCGTTCGGCTTCGTGACCACCGAGGCGAGCCCGGAGATGCGCGTGATGGCCGCCGAGGCCGGCGCGGCCTTCCTGATCACCAAGCCGTTCACGCCGGAAGACTTCCAGCAGCACTGCGACCGCTTCCTCGACTGAGCGCCCCGCCGCCCGCACGGCATGGCCGCGCCGGCGCCGGGCCCGATCTGCCGCGACAACCCCCGGGGAGGATTCCCGCATGCTGCACCTGCCCACGCCGGACGCCACGGCGAAACTGCTCGCGAGCCTGCTCGGCCGCCCCGTCAAGGTCGGCGCCGGCAAGGTCGACGACGCGAAGCTGACGATTGCCGGCACCTACCGTTCCGGCGACATCGCGAACGCCGCGATGTGCCTGATGGACGCCGGCTTCGGCGCCTACGCCGGCGCGGCGCTGTCGCTGCTGCCGGTCGCCGTGGCCACCGGGTACGTCAAGAAGGGCCGCCTCGAGGAGGACATCCTCGACAACTGCGGCGAGGTGCTGAACGTCTGCTCGCGGCTGTTCACCTCGGACGACCAGCACCGCGTCACGCTCGACACCCGCCATTTCGCCCCCGAACCGCTGCCACCGGCGGCCACGGCACTGCTGGCGGGCGGCAAACGCCTCGACCTCGTGCTCGACATCGACAAGTACGGCAGCGGCATGCTGGTGCTGGCGGTGCCCGGCTGAGGCCTGCGGTCCTGCCGTAGCCCGGCCCCGCCGCCGTGCGTGCGGCAAGCCTTGCCTAGGGCGGGGTTCAGAGGATACGTTGGCCGTTCCTCGCGGCGCTCGCTCGGCGCTGCGCTCGGTGCGTAGCGGTGCGCCTGGCACATATCCCCCGATGTGCCCCCCGTGATGCGCCGGGCAACCGCATCACTGGGATGGGCCCCGTCATGTTGCTGATGATCGATAACTACGATTCGTTCACCTACAACCTCGTGCAGTACTTCGGGGAACTCGGCGCCGACGTGCAGGTGTTTCGCAACGACCAGATCGACCTGGACGAGATCGAGCGGCTGGCGCCGTCGCACATCGTGATCTCGCCCGGTCCGTGCACGCCGAGCGAAGCCGGGGTCTCGGTGCCGGCGATCGGGCGCTTCGCGGGGAAGATCCCGATCCTCGGCGTGTGCCTCGGCCACCAGAGCATCGGCCAGGCCTTCGGCGGCAGGGTGGTGCATGCGCGCGAGGTGATGCACGGCAAGACCTCGCCGGTGAAGCACCGCGGCGAAGGCGTGTTCGCGGGGCTGCCGAACCCGTTCACGGTCACGCGCTATCACTCGCTGGTGATCGAACAGGCGAGCCTGCCCGACTGCCTGGAGGTCACCGCGTGGACCGAACGCGAGGACGGCTCGATCGACGAGATCATGGGCGTGCGGCACCGGTCGCTGGCGGTCGAAGGGGTGCAGTTCCACCCCGAGGCGATCCTGACCGAACACGGCCACGCGATGCTGGCGAGCTTCCTCGGTCAGTGAACGACGCTCGTGCGGCTTCGGGCCGCGTTTCTGCCTACAGGTGATTCGGTATGGACATGCAGGCGGCGATTCGCCGTGTGATCGAGCGGCACGATCTGTCCGGCACGGAGATGAGTGCCGTCATGCGCACGATCATGACCGGCGAGGCCACGCCCGCGCAGATCGGGGGCTTCCTGGTCGGGCTGCGCATGAAGGGCGAGACCGTCGAGGAGATCGCGGCGGCCGCGCAGGTGATGCGCGACCTCGCGACCCCGGTGCGCGTGAGCGGCGAGCACGTGGTCGACATCGTCGGCACCGGCGGCGACGTGTCGGGGAGCTTCAACGTTTCCACGGCGGCGGCGATGGTGGTCGCGGCGGCCGGCGGCACCGTCGCCAAGCACGGCAACCGCGCGGTATCCGGCAAGACCGGCGCGGCCGACGTGCTGGAGGCCGCGGGGGTGAAGCTCGACCTGCCACTCGACCGTCTGGAGGCCTGCATCCGCGAGGTGGGCGTGGGCTTCCTGTTCGCGCCGATGCACCACGGGGCGATGAAGCACGCGATCGGCCCGCGCCGCGAGATGGCGGTGCGGACCCTGTTCAACGTGCTCGGCCCGCTGACCAATCCCGCCGGCGTGCCGAACGAGGTGATGGGCGTGTTCAGCGCGGCGCTGGTCGAGCCGCTGGCCCAGGTGCTGGTGCAGCTGGGCAGCCGGCACGTGATGGTGGTGCACGGCGAGGACGGGCTCGACGAGATCTCCATCGGCGCGCCGACGCTGGTGGCGGAGGGGCGCGACGGCCAGGTGCGCCGGTACACGATCACGCCCGAGGATTTCGGCCTCGAACGCGCGCCGCTCGAAGCGATCAAGGTCGCGTCGCCGGCGGAGTCGCTGGCGATGATCCAGCGGGTGTTCGCCGGCGAACCGGGGCCTGCGCGCGACATCGTGGCGCTGAACGCCGGTGCCGCGATCTACGTGGCCGGGCTCGCCGGGAGCCATGCCGAAGGCATCGAGAAGGCCCTCGGCGTGATCGCCGACGGTGCCGCCCAGCGGGTGTTCGACCGACTGGTGAGCTTCACCCGCGGCGGCTGACGCGGCCGTCGCAACCCCCTCGGCCCGCACGAAACGAACGACATGCGCGATACGCCCGACATCCTGAAGAAGATCATCGCCCGCAAGCACGAAGAGGTCGCCGAACGCTCCGCGCGGCGGACATACGCCGAATGGCAGGCGCAGGCGCTTGAGCAGCCGCCCGCACGGGGTTTCAACGCCGCGCTGCGCGCCAGGCTCGCGGCGGGCGCCCCGGCGGTGATCGCCGAGATCAAGAAGGCCTCGCCGAGCAAGGGCCTGCTGCGCGAGCCGTTCGAACCGGCGGCGATCGCGCGCAGCTACGCCGAGCACGGCGCGGCGTGCCTGTCGGTGCTGACCGACCGCGACTTCTTCCAGGGACACGAGGACTACCTGCGCGAGGCGCGTGCCGCCTGCACCCTGCCGGTGATCCGCAAGGATTTCCTCGTCGATCCCTACCAGGTCGTCGAGGCGCGGGCGATCGGCGCCGACTGCGTGCTGCTGATCGTCGCGGCGCTGGACGACGCGACGCTGGCCCGGCTCTACGCGCTGTCACGCGAACTCGGCATGGACGTGCTGGTCGAGGTGCACGATGCCGAGGAGCTGGAGCGGGCCCTGCGCCTCGATCTCGATCTCGTCGGCATCAACAACCGCGATCTGCGCAGCTTCGAGGTCAGCCTCGACACCACGATCGCCCTGCTGCCGTGCATCCCCGCCGGGGTGACCGTGGTCACCGAGAGCGGCATCCTCGCCCCCGCTGACGTCGCGCGGATGCAGGCGCACGGCGTCAACGCCTTCCTGGTCGGCGAAGCCTTCATGCGCGCGGCCGACCCCGGCGCGCGGCTCGCCGAACTGTTTGCCTGAACGCGCGCGGCGCGGTCCGCGCCGTTCGCCTCGTCCCTTTGGAGTGAAACGATGAAAGCCAGGGTGAAACTGCTGGACGGCATGACCTTCGTCGGTGAGTCCGGCAGTGGGCACGCGGTGGTGATGGATGCGTCGCCCGACGTCGGCGGGCGCAACCTCGGGCCGCGGCCGATGGAGATGCTGCTGATCGGTACCGGCGGCTGCAGCGCGATCGACGTCATGCTGATCCTGCGCAAGTCGCGCCAGGAGGTGACCGACTGCATCTGCGAGGTCGAGGCCGAGCGTGCCGAGACCGACCCCAAGGTCTTCACCAGGATCCATCTGCACTTCGTGATCAGCGGCCGCAAGCTGTCCGAGAACCACGTGAAGCGGGCCGTGTCGCTGTCGGCCGAGAAGTACTGCTCGGCGTCGATCATGCTCGGTCGTACCGCCGACGTGACCCACACCTACGCGATCGTCGAGGTCTGAGGCGACCGGGCTTCAGGGCCGCCGCCGGGGCCCGCCCGGCGTGAGATCGCGCGCCTTCGAACCTCCGAGGCCCGAGCGCCGCTCGTACCCCGTTCAGGGCGCAGGCGCATCGGCGCCGGTGGCGGGGGCAGGTCGAGCCCGCGCGGGCCCAGCCGTGCGCCACCGCCCCGCGAGGAGGTCACAAACGGCGGGGGAGGGGGCGGCAGGCGCGCGCCGCCTTTCGCGTGCTCAGACCCAGTAGACGCTGCGCGTCATCAGCTTCGCCGTCATCCGCATCGCCAGGCGCACGGGCAGCGGCAGGGGCCGCCCGCCGGCATCGGCGGCGGCGGTGGCGTGGTGCGCTTCGTCGAGCTTCATCTGCTCGACGATGGCGCGGCTGGGGGCGTCCTGCGCCGGCAGGTGCTGCAGGTGCTCATCGAGGTGATGCACCACCTGCCGCTCGGTTTCGGCGACGAAGCCGAGGCTCCAGCGGTCACCGACCGCGCCGGCGACGGCGCCGAGTGCGAACGAGCCGGCGTAGAAGAACGGATTGAGCACGCTCGTATGACCGCCGAGCTCCTTGACGCGCTGCTCGCACCAGTCGAGATGGTCGTTCTCTTCGGCGGCCGCCTGCTCCATCTTCGCGCGTGTCGTACCGAGCCGGGCGGTCAGCGCCTGCCCCTGGTACAGACCCTGGGCGCAGACCTCCCCGGTGTGGTTGACGCGCATCAGGCGCATGGCGAGGGTACGCTCGGTGGCATCCAGTTCGCCGGCGGCAAGCTCGGCGGCCGGGTGCGGGCGGCCGGTCACCGCAGGGCGGCCGAACAGGGTGCGGAGGGCCTGATCGACGTTGACGAGCAGGCGGTCGGCAGGGGTCATGCGGCGGGCGTTCATCGCGGCGGGGACTCTTCAAGAGCATCGATCGGCCGATCATAAGTCCGGCGCGACCGTCGGAAAACCGTCGATTGCCCTGCCCGGCGGCAGCCCGCATACTCCCGCGGCCGTGTCAGCCGGAGCCGGGGCCCGATGTCGTACTTCCGCCATCATGTGTTCTTTTGCACGAACCAGCGCGACGATGGCCGCCAGGCATGCGAGCAGTGCGGCGCCAGCGCCGTGCGCGATCATGCGAAGGCGCGCGTCAAGGCACTGGGGCTGAGCGGCGCTGGCGGGGTCCGGATCAATACCGCCGGCTGTCTCGATCGTTGTGCCGAGGGCCCGGTGCTGGTCATCTACCCCGAAGCAGTCTGGTACACCTATGTCGACACCGACGACATCGACGAAATCATCGACGTGCACCTGCGCGAGGGGCGCATAGTGGAGCGGCTCAAAATCTGAGCCGCGGGGTCTTGTCAGGGCGGGGAGGCGCGCTTAGTATTCGCGCCCTCGATTGCAGTGGCATCCTCGCGCCGCCTGCGGGCCGTGCGAACAGAATGACACCGAATGCATGCCGATGCGGTGAGGTGATGGTTGACGCCCACCCATGCACTGCGGTCACGGAATCCTTGGAGCAAGTTGATGAAGACGTTCAGTGCCAAGCCAGCCGAAGTGAAGCGCGACTGGTTCGTGGTCGATGCCACCGACAAAACGCTCGGCCGTCTGTCCAGCGAGATCGCGCGTCGCCTGCGTGGCAAGCACAAGGCCGAGTACACGCCGCACGTGGACACCGGTGACTACATCATCGTCGTCAACGCCGAGAAGGTGCGTGCCAGCGGCAACAAGATGTCTGACAAGATTTACTACAAGCACACCGGCTACATCGGCAACATGAAGGCGTTCAGCCTGGAAAAGATGTTGCAGCGTGCGCCCCAGCGGGTCATCGAGATCGCCGTCAAGGGGATGCTGCCGAAGAACCCCCTGGGCCGGTCCATGTATCGCAAGCTGAAGGTGTATGCCGGCCCGACGCATAACCACGCGGCGCAGCAGCCCCAGGCTCTCGACATCTGACGCGTGACGGCGTCTGGAACCCGACAGAAATAGCGGAACGGACATGGCAGACAATCAGTTCTACGGCACCGGCCGGCGCAAGACTTCCACGGCGCGAGTGTTCCTGAGGCCCCGGGGCACGGGCACCATCATGGTCAACGGCCGTGACCTGGATACGTACTTCGGGCGCGAAACCTCGCGCATGGTGGTGCGTCAGGCGCTTGAGGCGGTCGATAGCGTGGGCCGGTTCGACCTGTACATCACGGTCGCCGGTGGCGGCATGACGGGGCAGGCAGGCGCCATCCGGCATGGCATCACCCGCGCGCTCATGGCTTACGATGAGAGCCTGCGGCCGACGCTGCGCAAGGCGGGCTTCGTGACGCGCGACGCCCGTGCGGTCGAGCGCAAGAAGATCGGTTTGCGCAAGGCCCGTCGCGCGGTGCAGTTCTCCAAGCGCTGATCGCAGATTTATTGGGGGATCGTCTAGCGGCAGGACTACGGACTCTGACTCCGTCAACCTAGGTTCGAATCCTAGTCCCCCAGCCAACACCATCGAGGGCCTGCATCATCCGGTGCGGGCCCTTGTCATTTATGTTCTTCCCGCTTGCCTCGGTACCCGCTACCGATAAAGAGGCATCCGGGGTGCGCATGCCCATCGGCTGACCGGGTCGTCATGGTGATCGCGAGGTAGTCGGTAGCCTGAACGGCTGTGCCCGTGAAGCGTTCCTGCCATGACTGCGCTGTGCAGACGAGGGGGAACCCGGCGTGACTCGATTAGGGCCACCTTCTGGCGCGGCCTGTCGCCATTGTTCGGTCCGCTTGCCAAGGCTCTCCCGTTTGGGGGAACGGTACCTGCGGAAGGCTCGCGAGTATCGCGATGATCTCGGCCGTGTCACACCCGTGGACCGCGGGTGCTTGGCCGTGTCCGGGAGCGCGCCTTGCGTATACGTAGGTGTCGCCCTCGACGCGGTTGGTTTCGTCGTCCGAACCGGACCCGTTCCCCCGCCCGTGAGGCGTTGGGCATGTCGACGGAATGCCCCTCCGGTTGCCCTGAAAAGCTTTGTGGTTTTTTTGTCACTCTTCAGTTGCGTTTCTGCAATTGCGTGGTACAGTTGCACGCAGTTGGATATTCATCATTCTGTTGTCGACTGAAGGAGTCATCACCATGAAGAAGAATCTGGTTGCTGTTGCCGTTGCGAGCACGCTGGTGTTCGCTGCTGCGGCGAACGCCGAAACCACGCTGTACGGTTCGGTGCGTATGGACGTTGATTACACCAACCCGGATGCCAAGGGCGCCGACGCCTCCTGGGACGTGAAGAACGAAGCTTCGCGCCTGGGTGTCAAGGGCAGCGAGGATCTGGGCGGCGGTCTGAAGGCCATCTACCAGTACGAGTTCGGTGTCAACGCCGATGGCAACTCGACGGGCAATCCGTTCAACCAGCGTCTGAGCTGGGTCGGCCTGACCGGCGGCTTCGGTACGGTGGCCATCGGTCGCCAGGAGACCCCGGCCTATACGTTCGTCGGCTCCAACACCGACATCTTCAACGGCCCGATCACCAACCCCTGGTCGCCGTCCACCGAGATCCTGCAGCGCCGCGGCAACGTCGTCTCCTACGTCACGCCGTCGTTCAGCGGCTTCACCGCTGCCGGCGCGCTCATCATGGATCAGAACAACGGTGTGCCGTTCCCCTACAACACCGCCAACGAGAACACGGGCTCGGATAGCGTCGACCACTACCAGGTGGCGGGCAAGTACGAGAACACGTTCGGGGGCGTTGGGGTGCTGCTCGGCGGCTATTTCCACGATGCCCAGGAAGCCAGCTTTGCAGGCAACGGTGACGACATCTGGATCTGGGGTGTCGGCGGTACGCTGACCTTCGGTGACTTCAGCCTCGGCGCGACCTACGAGAAGTTCGACGACAAGGGCACGGGCGATCACAACGACTATGCCGGTTACGGCCTGATCGCCGGCTTCGACTTCGGTGCCAACACCATCCGTGGCGGTTGGGGGCGTATGGAGCCGGATATCAACAGCCTCGAAAGTTACGATACCTGGGAGATCGGCTTCGAGCATCGCCTGAGCAAGCGTACCCGCCTGTGGGTCGAGTACGTCGACACCGAGATCCCGGCCTACCTGTCCGAGTTCAGCGTGGTCGGCACCGACGGCCAGGTCAAGGGTGGTTCGAACCTCGCCCTCGGCATCCGCCACGACTTCTGAGTCTGGCCCGTACAGAAGCGAAGCTTCTGTTCTGCAAAGGGCGCCTTCGGGCGCCCTTTGTTTTTTGGATTTCCCAGTGGGGATTGCTTGTAGTGCGCTTGCAACAATAAAGAGCTATTTGTATTCTTTTTGAGAAAAAGAGTTGCTTTTGTGCGTATGCTCACGTATAAAGTCAACAACGAAGTGCGGAATATGACTTTGTTGTCTCTGTGCAACAACAACCTGGGAGTTAATCGATGAACAAGTCTCTGATCGCTCTGGCCGTCGCGGGTGCGCTCGCGGCCTCGGCCGTCGCCAAAGCCGAAACCACGCTGTACGGTTCCGCCCGTGTGTCGGTCAACTATACGGACGACAAGCGCAACGTCATCACCGACACCGATGTCGACGTCAGCTCGTGGGACGTGCGTAACGAGGCCTCGCGCCTCGGTGTGCGTGGGTCCGAGGACCTGGGCGGTGGCTTGAGCGCGATCTACCAGTACGAGTTCGGCGTCAACATCGACGGCAAGGCTGACGGCAGCCCGTTCAACCAGCGCCTGAGCTGGGTGGGCCTGAAGGGCGGGTTCGGTTCGGTGACGGCCGGTCGCCAGTGGAGCCCCTACTACAACGCCGTCGGCATCGACGACGTGTTCAACGGCGACGATGGCGGTGCCAGCTACTACTACCTCGGTATGCCGCACCGCATCTCCAATGCCGTGGTCTACACCTCTCCGAGCTTCAGCGGCCTGACCCTCGCCGGCGCGATCACGATGGACGGTGCCGGCAACGACCTCGACGATCCGCTGAAGAAGAGCGACGGCGTCGACCTGTATGACCTCGCGGCGTCGTACAAGAACGGCCCGCTGGTGCTGGGTGCGGCCTACCGTGGCTTCGAGTCCGTGGCCGGCGGCGAAAGCGGCAACGCCTTCTACGGCTCTGACGGTCACGTCTGGGGTCTGGCGGCTTCGTACGAGTTCTTCAATGCGCTCAACCTGATCGCCAGCTATCAGGATGCCGAGTTCACCGACGGCTTCGGTGCCAAGGCCTACAGCATCACCGGCGAGTACAAGTTCGGCGCCAACACGCTGCGTGCCGCCTGGGGTCGCTTCGACGTCGACGATGCCGACGAGAATTACGACAACTGGCGCGTGGGCTACCAGTACAACCTGAGCAAGCGCACCCGCCTGTGGGCCGAG
This sequence comes from Plasticicumulans lactativorans, assembly GCF_004341245.1. GTDB lineage: Bacteria > Pseudomonadota > Gammaproteobacteria > Competibacterales > Competibacteraceae > Plasticicumulans_A > Plasticicumulans_A lactativorans. The sequence goes on from NZ_SLWY01000002.1 coordinate 15,024, forward strand.
TACCGCGATTCCGACTTCGCGAGCCAGGGCGCCAGCGTGGTTGCCTTCGGTCACGAGTACAACCACTTCGCGGCGGGCATCCGTCACGACTTCTGATCCTCCGGTGGGGCCGGTTCCCGGCCCCGATCGGCGCTTCATGACAACGGGCACCTTCGGGTGCCCGTTTTTATTTGTGCACAAAATTAAGTTAAATTGTTTACAATTTTAATTAAAAATGTAAACTTAACGAAGTTCCCACATGGTCGCTATGACGACCGTGATCGGGGTGCCAGTCCAACCAGAGGGGCAGCATTCATGAAGACTTCGTTGAGTACGTTGGCATTGCTCGCCATGGCCGCAGCGCCGGCCGTCGCCGTCCGGGCCGAAACCACGCTGTACGGATCGGCGCGGGTCGGCATCGCCTACACCGAACGCGACCGCAGTCCGACCGGTGCCAGCATCGACGACGGCGGTTTCTGGGACGTGCGCGACGAGGGCGGGTCGCGCCTCGGCGTGCGCGGGTCCGAGGACCTCGGCGGCGGCCTGAGCGCGATCTACCAGTACGAGTTCGGGGTGAACATCGACGGCAAGGCCGACGGCAACCCGTTCAACCAGCGCCTGAGCTGGGTCGGCTTCAAGGGCGATTTCGGCCAGGTGACGGTCGGCCGCCAGTGGACCGTCTACAACAACTCCGTCGCCTTCGATGGCGTATGGAACAGCGACGACACCACCAGCACCTTCTACCAGCTCGGCGGCCCGTACCGTGTCAGCAACATGATCATGTACACGACGCCGAACCTGTCGGGCTTCAGTGCCTCCGGCGCGGTGGTGATCGACGGTGCCGGCAGCCACGACAGCGCCAACGATTCGCTGTCGACCAAGGACGGCATCGACATGTACGACATCGGTGCCACCTACACCAACGGGCCGCTGCGCCTCGGTGCGGCCTACCGCAAGTACGAGGGGCGGGTGCTCGGTGACGCCGGGCAGAACTTCTACGGGGCCGGCGACTCGCTGTGGGGGGTCGCGGCGGCGTACAAGTTCGGTGGCGTCTTCAACCTGATCGGCGTCTACCAGCAGGCCGAGACCGACCTGCGCGTCGAGGGTGCCTCGCCGCGCGCCTACAGCCTCACCGGCGAGTACAGCTTCGGCGCGAACACGCTGCGCGCGGCGGTCGGCCGCATGGACCTCGACAAGCTGGCCGCGAGCTACGGCCGCGAGGACGAGAACCAGGACATCTGGAAGGTCGGTTACCAGTACGATTTCAGCAAGCGCACCCGCGCGTGGATCGAGTACGGCGACTACGACTTCTCGAGCTTCAGCAACAACGCCAACGGCTTCCAGCAGGGCTTCGACTACTCCAACCTGTCGATCGGCATGCGGCACGACTTCTGATCGCGTGCCGAAAGCGGCGGCACGGGGGGCGGCATGCCCCCCGTTGCCGCCGCGCGCCTGCGCATCGCGTGCAGGCGCCTGATTCTGCGAGGCTTGGGGCGTGTTGCATCGTCGGGGGGGGCTTCCGATAATCGGCGGCCCGCCGCCTGCCTTCGAGTCCCGCCATGAGTGCCCAGCCCGCCCGCATCCGCGAAATCCCCTACAACTACACCTCGTTTTCGGATCGCGAGATCGTCATCCGCTACCTCGGCGAGCCGATGTGGCACACCGTCGAGGCCCTGCGCGGCACGCGCCGCACCGGCCGTTCGGCGCGGATGCTGTTCGAAGTGCTCGGCGACATGTGGGTGCTCGACCGCAACCCCTACCTGCAGGACGACCTGCTCGACAACCCGAAGCGGCGCGAGGCGCTGGTCGGCGCGCTGCACCATCGCCTGGAGCAGATGCAGGCGCGCGTCGACGGCAATGCGCAGGCCCAGCAACTGATCGATGCCACGCGCGCCGCAGTGGGCCGCTTCGAGGCCTGGCTGCCGGAGCTCGCCGCGCTGCGCGCGCGCGCGCTGAAGCGGCTGGCGAAGGTGACCCGCAAGGACAACATCGACTTCGGCGGGCTGGCGCGGGTGTCTCACGTCACCGACGCCACCGACTGGCGCGTCGAGTACCCCTTCGTCGTCATCTGCCCCGACACCGAGGCCGAGGTGGCGCCGCTGGTCGCCGCGTGCATCGAACTCGGCCTGACCATCGTCCCGCGCGGCGGCGGTACCGGCTACACCGGCGGCGCGATCCCGCTCGATGCGAAATCCGCCGTGATCAACACCGAGAAGCTCGAAGCGCTGTCGGCGGTCGAGTGGCGCGAGCTGCCGGGCGTCGCCGGCCAGGTGGCGACGGTGCGCGCCGGCGCCGGCGTGGTCACGCGGCGCGTGTCGGATCTCGCCGCGCTGCACGGGCTGGTGTTCGCGGTCGACCCGACCTCGCAGGACGCCAGCACCATCGGCGGCAACATCGCGATGAACGCCGGCGGCAAGAAGGCCGTGCTGTGGGGCACCACGCTCGACAACCTGGTGTCGTGGCGGATGGTGACGCCCGACGGCCACTGGCTCGAGGTCGAGCGGCTCGAGCACAACCTCGGCCGCATCCACGACCAGCCGACGGTGCGCTTCCGCCTGACGCGCTACGCCCCCGACGGCAGCACCCGCCTCGGCGAACCCGAGGAACTGACCATGCCCGGCGCCAGCCTGCGCAAGGCCGGGCTCGGCAAGGACGTCACCGACAAGTTCCTCGGCGGCCTGCCGGGGGTGCAGAAGGAGGGCTGCGACGGCCTGATCACCTCGGGCGTGTTCGTGCTGCACCGCATGCCCGGGCACATCCGCACCGTCTGCCTGGAGTTCTTCGGCACCGACCTGGCGCAGGCGGTGCCGGCGATCGTCGAGATCAAGGACTACCTCGACGCCAAGCCCGGCGTGGTGATGTCGGGCCTCGAACATCTCGACGAGCGCTACGTCAAGGCGGTCAAGTACAGCACCAAGGCACCGCGCCGCGAGCGGCCGAAGATGGTGCTGATCGCCGACATCGCGTCCGACGACGAGACCCTGGTCGGCGAGGCCGCCTCGCACGTGGTACGCCTCGCCAACGCGCGCGACGGCGAGGGCTTCATCGCCGCGAGTCCCGAGGCGCGCAAGCGCTTCTGGCTCGACCGCTCGCGCACCGCGGCGATCTCGCGCCACACCAACGCCTTCAAGATCAACGAGGACGTGGTGATCCCGCTCGAGCGCCTGAACGCCTACAACCAGGGCATCGAGCGCATCAACATCGAGCAGTCGATCGGCAACAAGCTGGCGATGATCGATGCGGTGCTCGACTACCTCGCCGGGCCGATGCCGGAATCGCGCCAGTCGGCCGACTTCGAGGCCAGCGCCGAGAACGACGCCATCGTCGACGCCAAGCGCGAGGCCGCGCGCGCGCGCCTGCACGCGGTGCGCGCGCGCTGGACGAGCTTTCTCGGCTGCCTGGACGAGCCCGCCGCGCAGCACGTGGCGCTGCTCGACGAGGCGGTCGCGGCGCGCATCCGCCCCGGCGACCGCCTGCTCGACCTGCTGCTGCGCCGCGACCTGGTGGTCAGCTACCGGCGCGAGGTCGAGCGTCCGCTGAAGGACATCTTCGCCGGCCAGGACCTCGACGCGGTGCGCCGGCGCTTCGACGCGATCCACGCCGGCATCCGCAGCTCGCGGCTGTTCGTCGCGCTGCACATGCACGCCGGCGACGGCAACGTGCACACCAACATCCCCGTGCATTCCAACGACTACGCGATGCTGCACGAGGCCGAACGGGTGGTCGCGCGCATCATGGCGCTCGCCAAGTCGCTCGGTGGCGTGATCTCGGGCGAGCACGGCATCGGCCTGACCAAGCTGCAGTTCATGGAGCCCGAGGCGGTCGAGGCCTTCGCCGCCTACAAGCACAAGGTCGACCCCGAGGGCCGCTTCAACCGCGGCAAGCTGCTCGCCGGCTCGGGGCTGGAGCGCGCCTACACGCCGAGCCTGCGCCTGGTCGAGCAGGAGGCGCTGATCCTCGAACAGAGCGAGCTCGGCGCGCTCAACGACGACATCAAGAACTGCCTGCGCTGCGGCAAGTGCAAGCCGGTGTGCAACACCCACATCCCGCGCGCCAACCTGCTCTACAGCCCGCGCAACAAGATCCTCGCCACCGGCCTGATCATCGAGGCCTTCCTGTACGAGGAGCAGACCCGCCGCGGCCTGTCGATCCGCCACTTCGACGAGCTCAACGACGTCGCCGACCACTGCACGGTGTGCCACAAGTGCGCCAACCCGTGCCCGGTCGACATCGACTTCGGCGACGTCTCGATCCGCATGCGCAAGATCCTCACCGAGCGCGGGCAGAAGCGCAGCAGCCTCGCCACGCGCGCGGCGATGGCCTTCCTCAACGCCAAGGACCCGCGCACCGTGCACGCGCTGCGCAAGGGCGTGGTGGAGTGGGGCGCGAAGGCGCAGGTGCTCGGCTACGACCTGGCGAAGAGGTTCGGCCTCGCCGGCCGCGCCGAAACGCCCGCGGCGACCACCGGCAAGATGCCGCTGAAGGCGCAGGTCGTGCACTTCGTGAAGAAGCCGATGCCGCGCGGGCTGCCGGCGCAGACCACGCGGCAGATGCTCGGCCTCGAAGACCCCAAGCTGGTACCGATCCTGCGCGATCCGGCGCGTGCCGCCGAGGATGCCGACGCGGTGTTTTACTTCCCCGGCTGCGGTTCCGAGCGCCTGTTCAGCCAGGTCGGCCTGGCGACGCTGGCGATGCTGTTCGACGTCGGCGCGCAGACCGTGCTGCCGCCGGGCTACCTGTGCTGCGGCTATCCGCAGACCTCGGCCGGCGACCACGCGCGCGGCAACGCGATCACCACCGAGAACCGCGTGCTCTTCCACCGCGTCGCCAACACGCTGAACTACCTCGACATCAAGACCGTGATCGTGTCCTGCGGGACGTGCATGGACCAGCTGCTGCGCTACGAGTTCGAGCGCATCTTCCCCGGCTGCCGGCTGCTCGACATCCACGAGTACCTGATGGAGAAGGGCGTGTCGCTCGACGGCGTGCCCGGGGTCAAGTACCTCTACCACGACCCCTGCCACACGCCGATGAAGGTCCACAACCCGGTGACGGTGGCCTCGAAGCTGCTCGGCGGCGCCGAGGTGCGGCTGTCCGAGCGCTGCTGCGGCGAGGCCGGCACGCTCGCGGTGTCGCGCCCGGACATCGCCACCCAGGTGCGCTTCCGCAAGGAGGAGGAGCTGCACCGCGGCATCGCCGCGCTGACCGGCAGTGAGCGTGCGGTCGACGGCAACGTGAAGATGCTGACCTCGTGCCCGGCCTGCCAGCAGGGCCTGAGCCGCTACGCCGACGACACCGGCCTCGACACCGACTACATCGTGGTCGAGCTCGCCAACCGCCGGCTCGGCGCGGGCTGGCAGGCGGACTTCATCGCGCGCGCGCGCCAGGGCGGCATCGAGCGTGTGCTGCTGTAGCGCGCGGCAAGCCGGTCAGGCGTCGTCCGGCACGCAGGCCGGCGGCGCCAGCGCCGTCGCCGTGCGCAGCGTGCGCCGCAGGTAGTGCAGCGCGAAGCCGGTCGCTACCAGTGCGCTGCTCCAGGTGATCAGCAGGATGCCGAACCAGATGCCGCGCGGGCCGAGGCCGAGGCCGACGTCGAGCAGCCAGAACACCGGCACCGGTGCCAGGAAGTGCCGCGTGCCGTGCACCGCGAGGCCGAACAGCGGGCGCTTCAGCCCCTGCATCAGCGCCACGCTCTGCATGATCAGCGCGTAGGCGCAGAGCGTGAACACCTCGATGCGCAGGTAGGTGGTGACGTGCGCGACCACCTCGGCGGTGCGCGCGAACTGCGCCGCCAGCCACGGCGCGGCGAGCCACAGCAGCACGCCGCCGCTCGCCATCAGCCCCACGCCGTAGCCCACCCCGGTGCGGTACACCGTGACGACGCGGTCGAAGCGCCCGGCGCCGGCGTTCTGCGCCACCAGCGCGAGCGTGGCGACGTTCAGCCCGATGGTCGGCAGCAGCACCAGTTGCTCGATGCGGATCGCCGCGCCGTAGGCGGCCACCACCGCCTCGCCGTGGCGGCCGGCGAAGCTCGTGATGATGAAGATGCCGGCGCCGATCAGCACCAGGTTGAGCCCCGCCGGCAGGCCCTGGCGCAGCAGCTCGACCAGCAGCCGCCCGTGCGGGCGCCAGTCGAGCGCGCGCACCCGCGTGGCGGCGAGCAGCGGGCTGCCGCGGCAGCGCCAGGCGAGGTAGCTCGCGGTCGCCGCCTGGATCGTCAGTGTCGCGAGCGCGATGCCGGACATGCCGAGCCGCGGCATGCCGAAGCCGCCCCACATCAGCCACGGCGCCAGCCCGGCGTTGGCGAACGAGCCGACGATCAGCGCATTGCGGTTGCTGACGGTGTCGCCCTGGGCGGTCAGCACGGCGTTGAGGATGGCGTTCAGCACGAACAGCACCGCGCCGGCGAGCGTCGGGCGGATGTAGTCGAGCCCGAAGCCGAGTGCCTCGCCCTGCAGGCCGATCACCGCGTACATCGGCCGGGCGAGCGCGAGCCCGACGGCGCTGATCAGCGCGCCCACCAGCAGCGCGAGCAGCAGCGCCTGCGGCACCAGCCGCCGCGCCGCCGCCGGCTCGCCGCGGCCGAGCGCGTTGCCGATCAGCACCGTCGCGCCCTGCCCGGCGCCGACCGAGGCGGCGATGATGATGAAGAACACCGGGAACGAGGCCGACAGCCCGGCGAGCGCGGTCGCCGACCAGCGCCCCGCGACCCAGGTGTCGACCAGGTTGTAGAGGGTGTTGAAGAGGAAGCCGGTGCTCGCCGGGATCGCCAGCCGGCGCACCAGCGACGGCACCGTGCCGACGGTGAGATCGCTGCGCCCGCCGCCCGCGGCCCCGCTCATGGACGCTGCCGCACCGCTTCAACCCTTCGCCCCCGCTGGGCGGGGCAGGGGAGAGGATGCCCGTGGCCAGCCGGTAGCGTCATGGCGCCCTGAAGGACACCCCCATCCCCGGCCTTTCCCCCGGAGGGGGAAGGGTGATGGGGGCGCGGGACGCTGCCGGCGCGCGAGGTCATGCCCGCAGTTCCCGCACGCCCTCGGGCGCGCCGAGCAGCAGCACGTCGGCCGGGCGCAGCGCGAACAGGCCGTTGGTGACGACGCCGGCGATGTCGTTGATCGCACGCTCCAGCGTGACCGGGTCGGTGATGCGCAGGCCGTGCACGTCGAGGATCCAGTTGCCGTTGTCGGTCACCACGCCCTCGCGCCACACCGGCTGGCCGCCCAGCGCGAGCAGGGCACGGGCGACGTGGCTGCGTGCCATCGGGATCACCTCGACCGGCAGCGGGAAGCGCCCGAGCGTGTCGACCAGCTTGGAGGCATCGGCGATGCAGACGAACTTCGCGCTCGCCCCGGCGACGATCTTCTCGCGGGTCAGGGCCGCGCCGCCGCCCTTGATCAGCTGCAGCCGTGCGTTGGCCTCGTCGGCGCCGTCCACGTACAGCGGCAGCGGGCCGGCGGCGTTGAGGTCGAACACCGGGATGCCGTGCGCCTTCAGCCGCGCCGTGCTCGCCTCGGAGCTCGACACGGCGCCGTCGATGCGGCCCTTGATGCCGGCCAGCGCGTCGATGAAGAAGTTCACCGTCGAGCCGGTGCCGACGCCCACCACCATGCCGTCCTCGACATGGGCCAGCGCCGCCATCGCGACGCGCTGCTTGAGTTCGTCCTGAGTCATGCGGAAGTACCGAATCTGCGCGGAAATGGGCGCGTAGTGTACGCGAAGGCGCACCGGCGCCATGGACAGCCGGGCGCGGGCGCATGCACTATCGCGGCCTCCGCGGCCCGGCCGCGCGCCATGAGCCGGGGCGCAGACCCCGCCACCCGCATGCACGACTACATCAAGAAAATCCTCGCCGCGCGCGTCTACGACGTCGCCATCGAGACCCCGCTCGCGCCGATGCCCAAGCTCTCGCAGCGCCTCGGCTGCACCGTCAGCCTGAAGCGCGAGGACCTGCAGCCGGTGTTCTCGTTCAAGCTGCGCGGGGCCTACAACAAGATCGTCGGGCTGCCGGCCGACGCGCGCGCGCGCGGCATCATCTGCGCGAGCGCCGGCAACCACGCGCAGGGCGTGGCGCTCGCCGCGCAGAAGCTCGACATCAAGGCGACCATCGTGATGCCGCGTACCACCCCCGGCATCAAGGTGGCCGCGTGCAAGGCGCGCGGCGCGCGCGTGGTGCTGCACGGCGACACCTTCGACGAGGCCCACGCCCACGCCCGCCAGCTCGAGGCCGAGAAGGGCTACACCTTCATCCATCCGTACGACGACCCCGACGTGATCGCCGGCCAGGGCACCATCGGCATGGAGATCCTGCGCCAGCACCCCGACCCGCTCGACGCCATCTTCGTCGCCGTCGGCGGCGGCGGGCTGATCGCCGGCATCGCCGCCTACGTCAAGTTCCTGCGCCCCGAGGTGAAGATCATCGGCGTCGAGCCCGACGACGCCGCCTGCCTCAAGGCCGCGCTGGACGCCGGCGAGCGCGTGGTGCTCGACCAGGTCGGCCTGTTCGCCGACGGCGTTGCCGTGCGCCAGATCGGCGAGGAGACCTTCCGCCTGTGCCGCGAGCTCGTCGACGAGGTCGTCACCGTCAGCACCGACGAGATCTGCGCGGCGATCAAGGACATCTTCGACGATACCCGTGCCATCGCCGAGCCCGCCGGCGCGGTCGGCACCGCCGGCCTGAAGAAGTACGCCGCGCGCGAGGGCGTCAGCGGGCGCCACTACGTCGCCATCAACTGCGGCGCCAACATCAACTTCGACCGCCTGCGCCACGTCGCCGAGCGCGCCGAGATCGGCGAGCAGCGCGAGGCGCTGCTGGCGGTGACCATCCCCGAGCGGGCCGGCAGCTTCCGCCGCTTCATCCAGGCGCTCGGCCGGCGCTCGATCACCGAGTTCAACTACCGCTACGCCGATGCCCGCGACGCGCAGATCTTCGTCGGCGTGCAGCTGACCGAGGGGCTGGAGGAGAAGCGCAGCCTGATCGACGCCCTGCGCGAGGCCGGCTACCCGGTGCTCGACATGAGCGACAACGAGATGGCCAAGCTGCACGTGCGCTACATGGTCGGCGGCCACGCCCCCGGCATCGAGAACGAGCTGCTGTACCGCTTCCAGTTCCCCGAGCGCCCCGGCGCGCTGCTGAAGTTCCTCAACAGCATGGTGCACGGCTGGAACATCTCGCTGTTCCACTACCGCAACCACGGTGCCGACTACGGCCGCGTGCTCGCCGGCATCCAGGTTCCGGCCGCCGACCGCGAGCGCTTCCGCCGCGCGCTCGCCGAACTCGGCTACGAGCACTGGGACGAGAGCGCCAACCCCGCCTACCGGCTGTTCCTCGACGGCGGCGGCGCCTGAGGCCGACGTCCCAGCGCACCCCGCCGCCCCGGCGCGGCGGCGGGCCGTGCCCACCCGCCGCGGCCGCCCCTGAACGGGGCTGCTGCGTCCGCCGCATCGCCCGCGCACGGGCGTCCTTGCCGGCGCCTGCAGCGCCACCTCGTTCCGACTACTACATCGCCACCCGCATCCCGCACAGATCATGGAGGTGGTGGACATCGCGTTAATGCCGTGTATCCTCGCGTGCCAGCCGCCAGTACCCGGATGTCAAGGCGCAACCCGTTGATTCTTCGGCTGCTACGAGGTGAACAACATGGTAAGCGACGAGACCCTGCCGGAGCCCCTGCCCAGACTGCTCGAGCAATACCGGGTCCGGATCCGCAACAAGCACTACAGCCTGCGCACGGAGCAGGCCTACACGAGCTGGGTACGGCAGTTCGTGCAGTTCAACGGCGGACGTCCGCCGCAGGAACTGGGCACCGCGGAAGTGCAGGCCTTCCTGTCATACCTGATGTCGACGCGCCACGTGTCGCCTTCCACGCACCAGCAGGCCCTGTCGGCGCTGCTGTTCCTCTACAGGGAGATCCTCGGCGACCAGCGTCCCTGGCTCGACGCGCTCGATCGGCCGAAGAAGCCGCTGCGGCTGCCGGTGGTGCTGACGGCGGAGGAGGTGCAGCGCGTGCTGGCCGCGATGCGCGGCACGCACCGGCTGATGGCGCGGCTGCTGTACGGCACCGGCATGCGCCTGATGGAGTGCACGCGCCTGCGCGTGCGCGATCTGGACTTCACCGCGGGGGAGGTGACGGTGCGCGACGCCGCCGGCGACAAGGACCGCGTGACGATACTGCCCGACAACCTGGTCGAGCCGCTGCAGGAATACCTGCGCGGCGTACGGCGCGTGTTCGATGCCGACCGCGCCGCCGACCGCCCCGGCGTGTACCTGCCCGAGGCGGTGGAGCGCCGGCAGCCGAGCGCGGGGCGCACCTGGCCGTGGTTCTGGGTATTCCCGGCGCGGCGGCCGACGCTCGACCCGGCATCCGGCGTCGAACGCCGCCCGCATACCCACGAGCAGGCGCTGCAGCGGGCGGTCAAGCGCGCGGTGGTGCAGACCGGCATCGGCAAGCCCGCGACGACCCACGCGTTGCGCCATGCCTTCGCCGTGCACCTGCTGCAGTCCGGATACGACATCCGCATGGTGCAGGCGCTGCTCGGGCATTCGGACCCGGCGGCGACCGCGATCTACCTGCAGGTGCTCGGGCACGGCGCGTGAGCCCGCCGACCGGGCCGCGCCCACGCATCGCCCGGAGCGAAGCGGGCTTCGCGACACGGCTATTTATCCGTCGGACGGATGACCGCAGGATCGCCGGCGTACCGTCGCCCCCGTCCGCCGATACGCCACCCCGTCCGTCCAGGAGAACGCCGATGCCCGTCATGCCCCCGAAGACCATCCGCCCGCTCGCGCTGCTGTGCTCCGCGCTGCTGCTGCCGTGCGCCGCTCCGGCGTTCGCCCGCGACCTGACCGTGGTCGACTACGGCGGCAGCGGCCAGCAGGCCGACCGCGCGGCCTACGTCGAGCCCTACATCAAGGCGACCGGAAGCCCGGTGATCCTCGACGCGTGGGACGGCGAGATGGCCAAGGTCAAGGCCATGGTCGACACCGGCAACGTCAGCTGGGACCTGGTGCAGATGGATGCCGCCGAGGTGCAGCGGGCCTGCGACGAGGGCCTGCTCGAAAAGATCGACTGGTCGAAGATCACCGCCAAGGCCGAGATGATGGAGGCCGCGGTGCATCCCTGCGGCGTCGGCAAGTTCGTCTGGGCCACTGCGCTGGCCTACAGCAAGACGCTGGCACAGGCACCGCAGAGCTGGGCGGACTTCTGGAACCTCGAGCGCTTCCCGGGCAAGCGCGCGATGCGCAAGCGCGCCGAGGCGACGCTTGAGATCGCCCTGCTCGCCGACGGCGTGCCCGCGGCCGATGTCTACAAGGTGCTGGCGACGCCCGAAGGGCAGCAGCGCGCCTTCGCCAAGCTCGACAAGATCAAGCCGCAGATCCAGTGGTGGGAGGCCGGCGCGCTGCCGATGCAGTGGCTGGTGGCGGGGGACGTGGTGATGGCCGCGGCCTACAGCGGGCGTGTCGCCTCGGCGAAGAAGGAAACCAGCAAGGTCGACATGACCTGGGCCGGCAACATCTACGTGATGGACTACTGGGCGATGGTGAAGGGCTCGCCCAATCGCGATGCCGCCTACCGCTTCCTCGCCTACGCGAGCCAGGCCGACCGCCAGGTCGCCTACTTCCGTGAACAGCCCTACGGGCCGGTCAACACCAGGGCTGCCGACGAGGTGGCGCGCGACAACGCCGCCGACTCGCCGAGCGCCCCGGCCAACCTGGCGCAGGGGCTGCCGCTCGGCGTGCAGTTCTGGATCGAGCACGGCGAGGAGCTGGAAGAGAAGTTCAATGCCTGGGCGGCGCGCTGAGCGCCATGCCCCTGCTCGACGAGCTGCGGGCGCGCCTGGGCGAGGGGGCCGTGCTGAGCGGCACGGCCCTGGCCGGGCGCAGCGCCGGCTTCTGGCACCCCGAGCCGCTGCGCGCGGCGGCGCTGGTGCGCCCCGCCAGCACCGACGAGGTGGCGCTGGCGCTCGCGCTGTGCCATGCGGCCGGTCAGCCGGTGGTGCCGATCGGCGGGCTCACCAACCTGGTCGGCAGCGCCGCCTGTGGCGAGGGCGAGATCGCGCTGTCGCTCGAACGCATGAACCGCGTCGAGGCGGTCGACGTGGCCGGCCGCGCCCTCACCGTCGAGGCCGGCCTCACGCTGCAGCGCGCGCAGGAGGTCGCGGCCGCGCACGGGCTGCTGCTCGCGCTCGACTTCGGCGCCCGCGGCAGCTGCACGATCGGCGGCGTGATCGCGACCAACGCCGGCGGCAACAACGTGCTGCGCTGGGGCATGGCGCGCGCGCAGGTGCTGGGGCTCGAAGTCGTGCTCGCCGACGGCCGCGTGCTCGGTGCGCTGACGCCGTACCGTAAGGCCAATGCCGGGTATGACCTGAAGCAGTGCTTCATCGGCAGCGAGGGCACGCTCGGCGTGGTCACGCGTGCGGTGCTGGCGCTGCAGGAGCGCCCGGCGGGCGGCGCGACCGCGCTGCTGGCCTGCGAGCGCTTCACCGACGTCACCGCGCTGCTGCGCCTGGTCGATCGCGCGCTCGCCGGCACGCTCAGCGCCTTCGAGCTGATGTGGGGCGATTTCTACGCGCTGAACGCCGCTGCCGGTGGCGGCGCCGCGCCGCTGCCGGCGGAGCACGGCTACTACGTGCTGGTCGAGGCCTGCGGCGAGAGCATCGCCGCCGACGAGGCACGCCTGCAGGCGGCGCTCGAGGCCGCCTTCGAGGCCGGCCACGTCAGCGATGCCGTGCTCGCCAAGTCGGGCCCGGAGCGCGAGCGGCTGTGGGCGATCCGCGAGGCGACCGAGCCCGAGCAGCATGCCTACCGGGCGACGCAGACCTTCGACGTCAGCCTCGCGCTCGATGCGATGGAGGCCTACGTCGGCCGCGTGCGCGCCGGGCTGGCACGGGCGGCACCTGCCGCCGTGCTGCACGTGTTCGGCCACCTCGGCGACGGCAACCTGCACCTGCTGGTCGGCCACCCCGAGGCCGTGGCGCAGGCCACGACCGCGGCGGTCGAGGCGCTGGTGTACGAGCCGCTGGTCGCGTGCGGCGGCTGCATCTCCGCCGAGCACGGCATCGGCCTGGAAAAGAAGCGCTGGCTGCCGCGCAGCCGCAGCGCCGACGAACTCGCGCTGATGCGCGGCCTCAAGCGCACCTTCGACCCCGCCGGCATCCTCAACCCCGGCAAGGTGTTCGACCCCGATCCACAGGGCTGAGCCGCAGGCGCCGGGCACGGCAAGGAAAAGGCCGGATCGTGCTCGATCCGGCCTTTGCGTGTCGGGGCTGCGTGCGGGGGTCAGTGGTGGAGGATCTGGCTCAGGAAGAGCTTGGTGCGCTCGTTCTGCGGGTGGTCGAAGAAGTCGTGCGGGTTGTTCTGCTCGATGATCTCGCCGCGGTCCATGAAGATCACGCGGTTCGAGACGAGCTTGGCGAAGCCCATCTCGTGCGTCACGCACATCATGGTCATGCCGTCCTCGGCGAGGCTGACCATGGTGTCGAGCACCTCCTTGACCATCTCCGGGTCGAGCGCCGAGGTCGGCTCGTCGAACAGCATGATCTTCGGCTTCATGCACAGCGAGCGGGCGATGGCGACGCGCTGCTGCTGGCCGCCGGAGAGCTGCCCGGGGTACTTCTTCGCCTGCTCGGGGATCTTCACGCGCTTGAGGTAATGCATGCCGAGTTCCTCGGCCTCCTTGCGCGGCATCTTGCGCACCCAGATCGGCGCCAGCACGCAGTTCTCCAGCACCGTCAGGTGGGGGAACAGGTTGAAGTGCTGGAACACCATGCCGACCTCGCGGCGGATCATCTCGATGTTCTTGACGTCGCTGGTCAGTTCGGTGCCGTCGACGATGATCTGCCCCTGCTGGTGCTCCTCCAGGCGGTTGATGCAGCGGATCGTGGTGGACTTGCCCGAGCCCGACGGTCCGCAGAGCACGATGCGTTCGCCCTGCTTGACGGTCAGGTTGATGTTCTTCAGCACGTGGAACTGGCCGTACCACTTGTGCACGTCTTTCATCTCGATCATCACCTTGTCGGAGATGACCAGCTTCTTTTGCGGTGCCTGCGGCATGGTTTCGGACATGGGTGGGGTCTCCTAGCGCTTGTGACCGGTGTGCAGGCGGCGTTCGAGCCACTGGCTGTATTGCGACATGCCGAAGCAGAAGAGCCAGAACATCAGCGCCGCGAACACGTAACCCTCGGTGGACATGCCGAGCCAGTTCGGGTCGACGGTGGCGGCATGGATGCTGTTCAGCAGGTCGAACAGGCCGATGATGATGACCAGCGAGGTGTCCTTGAACAGCGCGATCAGCGTGTTGACGATGCCGGGAATCACCAGCTTGAGCGCCTGCGGCAGGATCACCAGGCCCATCGCCTTGGGGTAGCTCAGGCCGAGCGCGTCGGCGGCCTCGTACTGGCCCTTGGGGATGGCCTGCAGGCCGCCGCGCACCACCTCGGCCATGTAGGCCGACTGGAACAGGATCACGCCGATCAGCGCCCGCAGCAGCTTGTCGAAGCTCATGCCCTCGGGCAGGAACAGCGGCAGCATCACCGAGCTCATGAACAGCACGGTGATCAGCGGCACGCCGCGCCAGAACTCGATGAAGGTCACGCAGATGGTCTTGATGACCGGCATCTTCGAGCGCCGCCCGAGCGCGAGCAGGATGCCGCCCGGCAGAGCGCCGGCGATGCCGACCACCGCGATCACCAGCGTCAGCATCAGGCCGCCCCACTGCGAGGTCTCGACGGGGGCGAGGCCGAAGCCGCCGCTGAACAACACGAAGGCGATCAGCGGGTAGACGAACAGCATGAAGACCGCCGCCGGCAGGCGCAGCGGGTTGCGCTTGCCGAGCAGCGGCAGGATGCCGAGCACGGCGAGGATCCAGGCGAGGTTCACGCGCCAGCGCTCGGGCTCGGGGAAGAAGCCGTACATGAACTGCCCGAAGCGCATCTTGATGAACACCCAGCACGCCCCGCCGGGGGCGCAGTCGGCGCGCGTGGTGCCGCTCCAGGTCGCCTTGAACAGCAGCCACTCCAGCGCCGGCGGGAGCAGCAGCCACAGCAGGTAGAGCGCGAACAGCGTCAGCAGCGAGTTCGCCGGGGAGGAGAACAGGTTGGCGCGCAGCCAGCCGACCGCGCCGACGGTGTTCGCCGGTGGTGGCAGTTCGGGGTGCGGCGTGAAGGTCGTCTTGGTCTCCATGCTCAGCGCTCCACCAGCGACTTGCGTTTGTTGTACCAGTTCATCAGCGTCGAGATCAGCAGGCTGATGGCGAGATAGACCGCCATCGTGATGGAGATCGTCTCGATCGCCTGGCCGGTCTGGTTCAGCGTGGTGCCGGCGAACAGCCCGACCAGGTCGGGGTAGCCGATCGCCGCGGCGAGCGTCGAGTTCTTGGTGACGTTGAGGTACTGGCTGGTCAGCGGCGGGATGATCACGCGCATCGCCTGCGGGATGATCACCAGGCGCAGCGTCGGCCCGTGCTGCAGCCCCAGCGCGTGCGCCGCCTCGGTCTGGCCGTGGCTGACCGCGAGGATGCCCGAGCGCACGATCTCGGCGATGAACGCCGCGGTGTAGATGGTCAGCGCCACCAGCAGCGAGGCGAGTTCGGGAATCATCACCATGCCGCCGCGGAAGTTGAAGCCGGTGAGCTTGGGCACCTCCCAGGACAGCGGCATGCCGCTGAGGAAGAACGTGAGCAGCGGCACGCCGACGAGGATGCCGAGGCCGACCCAGAAGGTGTGGAAGGGCTGGCCCGTCTCGGCCTGGCGCCGGTGCGCCCAGCGCGCCAGGAACACCGTACCGGCGATGGCGGCGAAGAAGGCGATCACCACGAAGAGGAAGGCGTCGCCGAACACCGGGCGCGGGATGTAGAGGCCGCGGATGTTGAGGAAGATGACATCGCCCACGTTCACCGAATCGCGCGCCGCCGGCAGGTGGCGCAGCACGCCGAAGTACCAGAAGAAGATCTGCAGCAGCAGCGGGATGTTGCGGAACAGCTCGATGTAGACCAGGGCGATCTTGGCGATCAGCCAGTTCTTCGACAGCCGCGCCACCCCGAGCACGAAGCCGAGCAGCGTCGCGAAGAGGATGCCGAGCGCCGCCACCAGCAGCGTGTTGAGCAGCCCGACCCAGAACACGCGCCCGTAGCTGTCGGTTTCGGTGTAGGGGATGAGGTGCTGGACGATGCCGAAGCCGGCGGTCTGGTCGAGGAAGCCGAAGCCCGAGGCGATGCCGCGGTTGGCGAGGTTGACCTGGGTGTTGTGGAACAGGTACCCGCCCACGGCCAGCACGGCGGCCAGGGCGATGACCTGGAAGACGGTGGCGCGTACCGCCGGGTCGTTCCAGAACGGCGGCTTGGAGGGCAGGGACCCGGGTTGTTGTGTACTCATGGCGGCCACTCCGGCGAGGGTTGAAAGGACCCGGCCAGCGCTGCCGGCCGGGTCGGTCCGGGGGCGTCGCCGCCTAGCGGAACGGCGGGGCGTACTGCAGGCCGCCCTGGTTCCACAGGGCGTTCTGGCCGCGCTTGATCTTCAGCGCGCTGCCTTCACCGACGTTGCGCTCGAACATCTCGCCGTAGTTGCCGACCTGCTTGACGACCTTGACCACCCAGTCGTTGGCGAGGCCGAAGTCCTTGCCGCGTTCGCCCTCGGTGCCGAGCAGGCGCTTGGCGTCGGGGTTGGTGGCGCTCTTCACCATCTCGTCGACGTTCTTCGAGGTGATGCCGAGCTCCTCGGCGTTGAGCTGGGCGAAGAGCGTCCACTTGACGATGTCGAACCACTCGTCGTCGCCATGGCGTACCGCCGGGCCGAGCGGCTCCTTGGAGATCACCTCGGGCAGCACGACGAACTCGTCGGGGTTGGCGAACTTGATGCGCTGGGCGTAGAGCTGCGACTGGTCGGAGGTCAGGAAGTCGCAGCGCCCGGCTTCGAGGGCCTTGGCCGATTCGTCCGACTTGTCGTAGGTGATCGGCGTGAACTTCATCTTGTTCGAGCGGAAATAGTCGGCGAGATTCAGCTCGGTCGTGGTGCCGGCCTGAATGCAGACCGAGGCGCCGTCGAGCTCCTTCGCGCTCTTCACGCCGAGTTTCTTGTTCACCAGGAAGCCCTGGCCGTCGTAGTAGGTGACGCCGGCGAAGTTCAGACCGAGCGCGGTGTCGCGCGAGGAGGTCCAGGTGGAGTTGCGCGAGAGCACGTCGACCTCGCCCGACTGCAGCGCGGTGAAGCGCTCCTTGGCGGTCAGCGGGGTGAACTTGACCTTGGTCGCGTCACCGAACACGGCCGCCGCGACCGCCCGGCAGAAATCGGCGTCGATGCCGACCACGTTGCCCTTGTCGTCGGTGTAGGAGAAACCGGGCAGGCCGTCGCTGACCCCGCACTTGACGAAGCCGTTCTTCTTCACTGCATCGAGCGTGGCACCGGCGTGGGCGATGCCGGTGGTGGCGAGCAGCGCCAGCGCTGCGCCCGCGGTACGACGGAAAGAATGGGTCATGAAAGACCTCCGGGTGGGTCGTGAGAGATGAGTCGGGGTATCCGCGGCATTCCGGCCGCAACACCCGCCACGTTCTGACGTCATGCCGGTCCGGTTTGTTTCGTAAAGCGCAGGAGGCTTCACGATCCGAACTCCAAACGAGTCTAGTGCCGGAAACCGTGCATGAGAATGCTTGGCGCCGGGGGAGCGTCAATATCCCGTGACGGATGCACCGTCCGCGGGCGCGATGCACGCGAAGGGAACAGGCGTCGATGCTGGATATCCGTCGTGGGGCAAGCCCGCGAGCGTTGCCGGTCATCCATAAGTGTCTGGCTCCCGAAGGGTTGTCCGGCCGTCCAGCGGTGGTGTCGGGCGCGGTGCTAGAATTCGGCGCCCAGCGGGTCCCCGGGCGTGTCCCGGCCTCATGAAGCAAGGCGGATGCCATAGAACCGCCGCGGGTCGTTCATTTTTTGTTTGGATAGGGAATGGATCATGAAAGCACGCGTAGGCAATCGCGCGGCGATACCGTTTGCCACGGCCTTGCGGGAGACGCTGGCGCGCGGTTACCGGGGGGGCGATCTGCGCGCGGACGCGCTCGCCGGGCTCACCGTGGGCATCGTCGCCGTGCCGCTGGCGATGGCGCTGGCGATCGGCAGCGGCGTGCCGCCGCAGTACGGCCTCTACACCTCGATCGTGGCGGGCGTGCTGATCGCGCTCACCGGCGGCGCGCGCTACAACGTCTCCGGCCCGACCGCGGCGTTCATCGTCATCCTGCTGCCGATCGCCACCCGCTACGGCGTGGGCGGGCTGGTCACCGCGAGCTGCCTGGCCGGCGTCATGCTGCTGCTGATGGGCCTCGCGCGCATGGGCAGGTTGATCCAGTTCATCCCCTATCCGGTCACCACCGGCTTCACCGCCGGCATCGGCGTGGTGATCGCCTCGCTGCAGTTCAAGGACTTCTTCGGCCTGAGCCTGCCGCACGCCCCGGAATCCTTCCTCGAACGCGTGCACCTGGTGGTGCAGGCGCTGCCGGGGGCGCACCTGCCCGACCTGCTGATCGGCGCCGCGACGCTCGCCGTGCTGGTGCTGTGGCCGCGCCTGCGCACGCCGATCCCGCAGCACCTGGCGGCGCTCGCGATCGGTACCGTGCTGGCCTGGGGGTTGACGCACAGCATCAGCGGCTTCGAGGTGGCGACCATCGCCTCGCGCTTCTCCTTCACGGTGGGCGGGCAGACCCACGCCGGCGTGCCGGCGATCCTGCCGCAGTTCGTGCTGCCGTGGAGCCTGCCGGGCGCCGACGGCGCAGCGGTGGGGCTGTCGCTCGCGATGATCGAGGCCCTGATCGGCCCGGCGATGGCGATCGCGCTGCTCGGCGCGATCGAGTCGCTGCTGTGCGCGGTGGTCGCCGACGGCATGACCGGCACCAAGCACGACCCCGACGCCGAACTGGTGGGGCAGGGCATCGGCAACATCGTCGCGCCGTTCTTCGGCGGCATCGCCGCCACCGGCGCGCTCGCGCGCACCGCCACCAACATCCGCGCCGGCGCGCGTTCGCCGCTCGCCGCGGTGATCCACGCGGCGTTCATCCTGCTGGTGCTGCTCGCGCTGGCGCCGCTGCTCGGCTACCTGCCGATGGCCTCGCTCGCCGCGCTGCTGCTGCTGGTCGCGTGGAACATGAGCGAGGCCAAGCACTTCGTGCGCATCATGCAGATCGCGCCGAAGAGCGACGTGGCCGTGCTGCTGGTGTGCTTCGGGCTGACGGTGATCTTCGACATGGTCATCGCCGTCAGCGTCGGCGTGGTGCTGGCCGCGCTGCTGTTCATGAACCGCATGGCGGCGTTCGCCGGCGGCACGCTGTTCGACGGCACCGAGCATCCCGGGCTCGACGCCCCGCTGCCGAACGGGGTGCGGCTCTACGCGGTGGCCGGCCCGCTGTTCTTCGGCGCCGCCGAGAAGGCGATGTCGACGCTGCACGCGATCGACGAGCACTGCCGCGCGGTGATCCTCGACCTCGAGGACGTGCCGGTGATGGACATGACCGGCCTGGTGTCGCTCGATTCGGCGATCACCCGCCTGCGCAAGGACGGCGTCTTCGTCGCCATCGCCGGCATCCGCGCGCAGCCCGCGGCGGTCCTCGCGCGCAGCGGGATCCGCGAGCGGCCCGGCGAGCTGATCATCCAGTCGAACCTGCGCACCGCGGTGAACCGCGTGCGCCAGCACCTCGGCGAGCCCGGCACCGAGAAGCCACGCATCACCGACGCCATCATCTGACAACCGACCCGGAGGTCCGCCCGCGATGCTGATGCTGCCCGATACCTTCGTGTTCGCCGCCGGCCCCGCCGGCGCCGGGCACGGTCCCGGCTGGTGGTTCGGTTTCGCCGGCGGCCGCCTGCTGGTGCAGGACGCCGACGACCACGTGCCCCACGGCGCGCACGCGCCGTGGGGGGAGACGGGCGATACGCTGCTGCTCGGCTTCCTCGACGGGCGGCCCTGCCGTGCCCGGGCGCTGCCCGAGGATTTCGTGCCGCCGCCCGGCCTGCGCCTGGAGGGGCTGCGCGCGCTGTGGGGGCGGCTGCCCGAGGCGCTGCTCGGCGTCGCCGGGCAGGCCGCGCAGGTGCTGGCGTGGGACGCCGACCATCGCTGGTGCGGGCGCTGCGGCACGCCCACCGAGCGGCGTGCCGACGAGCGTTCGCGGCAGTGCCCGAACTGCGGCCACAGCCACTACCCGCGGGTGTCGCCGGCGATCATGGTGCGCATCGAGCGCGGCGACGAGATCCTGCTCGCGCGCTCGCCGCGCTTCCTGCCCGGCGTGTACTCGGTGCTGGCCGGCTTCGTCGACGCCGGCGAAGCGCTGGAGCAGACCGTGGTGCGCGAGGTGCGCGAGGAGGTCGGGCTGGAGCTGCGCGACCTGCGCTACGTCACCAGCCAGTCGTGGCCGTTCCCGCACTCGCTGATGATCGCCTTCACCGCGCAGTGGGCCGGCGGCGACATCGCCATCGACGGCGAGGAGATCGTCGCCGCCGACTGGTTCCGGCGCGATGCGCTGCCCGGCCTGCCGAGCCCGATGAGCATCGCCCGCCACCTGATCGACGACTGGCTGCGGCGCGGCGCCTGAGGCCGGCGGCGTTCAGGCGCCGGCCAGGCACTCGGCCAGGCGCGCGCGCAGCGCCGCCGGGTCGAGCGGCTTGCGCAACAGCGCGCGGATGCCGTGGCCGCGCAGCGTGGCCTCGGTGAGCTGCTCGGCGTGGCCGGTGCAGACGATCACCGGCAGTTGCGGGCGCAGCGCGTGCACGCGCCCGGCGAGCTCGACGCCGGTGGCGCCCGGCATGGTCTGGTCGGTGAGCAGCACATCGAAGGCGAAGGGGTCGGCGGCGAAGCGGCGGTAGGCGCTGAGGCCGTCGCTGGCGAGCGTCACCTCCAGCCCCCAGTGCTCCAGCAGCTCGCACAGGAAGCTCGCGACGATCGTCTCGTCCTCGGCCAGCAGCACGTGGCCGCTGAGCGCGGCCGGCGCCGGCGCGCGCGCGGCGCGGCCGGCGTCGGCGCCGCGCGGTGCCGCCGCGCCGGCATCGAGCGCCGGCAGCAGCACGCGAAAGCGGGTGCCGCGGCCCGGTGCACTCTCCACCAGCACGTGCCCGCCGTGGTCGTGGACGATGCCGTGCACCGTCGCGAGGCCCATGCCGCTGCCCTTGCCGACCTCCTTGGTGGTGAAGAAGGGCTCGAACATGCGGTCGAGCACCTCCGGCGCGATGCCGCAGCCGGAGTCGCTGACGCCGATCTCGACGAAGGTGCCGGACAGCGGCTGGCGGCAACTGGTGCAGAAGCCGTCGTGCAACTGCGCCGGGGCCACCGTCAGGTGCACGTGGCCGTTGCCGGCGGTGGCATCGCGCGCGTTGATGCACAGGTTCAGCAGCACCTGCTCGGCCTGGATCGGGTCGATCAGCACCGGCGACACCCCGGCCGGCTCGGCGGTGGTCAGCGCGAGCGTGGCGGGCAGGGTCGGGCGCAGCATCCCGGCGGTTTCGCGCACCAGCGCCGCCGGGTCGAGCGGCTGCGGGGTGCCGCGCTGGCCGCGGCTGAAGGTCAGCATCTGCTGGATCAGGTCGCGCGCACGCTGGCAGGCGAGCTGCGCCTGGCCGAGGTAGCGGCCGATGCGCTCGTCGGCGAGCGCCGCCGGGCGTTCGCCGACGAGCACCAGGTAGCCGGTGACGCCGGTCAGGATGTTGTTGAAATCGTGCGCGATGCCGCCGGTGAGGTGGCCGATCGCCTCCATCTTCTGCGCCTGGCGCAACTGCGCCTCGAGCTGCACGCGCTCGGCCTCGGCGCGGCGCCGCTCGGTGATGTCGCGCACCACCGCGAGCACGTGGTCCTGGCCGCGGTGGCGGATCGGCACCGCGCGCACCTCGATGTCGATGCTGCTGCCGTCGGCGCGCCGGTAGCGGCCCTCGGTCTGGCCGGGGCGGCCGGCGAGCGCGGCGGCGAGCAGGCCGGCCTCGCGCGCGCGCGCCTCGCAGGGCACGAAGCAACTGCCGTCGCCGCCGAGCATGTCCTCGCGGCTGCAGCCGAGCATCGCCAGGAAGGCCGGGTTGGCGTCGACCACGCGGTGCTCGGGGCTCCACAGCACCAGGCCGTCGACCGAGGCGTTGAACACCGCGCGGTACTGCGCCTCGCTGGCGCGCAGGCTCTGCTCGGCGAGCTTGTGCTCGGTGATCTCGCGGGTGAAGGCGAGGATGCGCGGCGTGCCGGCGATCACGGCACGCTTCAGGTAGACCTCGTCCCAGTGCAGGCTGCCGTCGCGGCTGCGCCGGTGCCACTCGAAGCGCGGCCGCTCGCCGGCGCGCGCGCGCTCGATCCACTGCAGCGCGTCGGCGCAGGTGTACGGCGGCACGCCCGAGCTGAGCTCGTCCACCGTCAGCCGCCGCATCTCCTCGCGGCTGTAGCCGTAGTTGCTGCAGGCGCGCGGGTTGACGTCGACGATCGCGCCGGTGTCGTAGTCGTGGATGAAGATGGCGACCTCGCACTCGTCGAAGATCGCGCGGTAGCTCGCCTCGGAAGCCTGCAGCGCGGCCTCGGTGCGGGCGTGCTCGAGCTCGGCGGCGATGCGGGTGGCGAAGATCTTCAGCACCGCCTCGGTGAGCTCGGGCCACGGCAGGCGCGAGCGCGTCAGCACCGCGACCAGGCCCAGCGCCTCGCCGTTGCTGGCGCTCAGCGGGTAGGCCGCGTAACCCTCGATGCCGAGCGCGGCGAACATGTCGTCGCCGTGGAACTGCTCGCGGATGCCGCTCGGGAAGCACAGGAAGTCGCGGCCGACGACGCGCTCGCAGGGGGTGCCGGCGAGGGCGTACTCGACCTCGCCGCAGGGGGTGCCGTCGATCCACAGCGCGAGCGTGTGCATGCGCGTGCGCGTGCCGTCGGCGAACGCCGCGGCGAAGGCGACCTCGGTGCCGAGGATCGCGGCGAGCTCGCCGGTCAGCCGCTTCACCGCGTCCGCGCCCTCGGCGCCCGACACCGCCAGCGCCGCGCGGCGCAGCGTGTCCTCGACGCGCTTGCGCCCGGTGATGTCGCTCGCCACGCCGCAGACCGCGTAGCAACTGCCGTCGGGGTCGTAGAGCGGGAACTTCTGCGCCAGGAACACGCGCGTCTCGTTGCCGATGCGCACCGTCTCCTCGAACTCGATCGCCTGGCCTTCCTCCAGCACGCGCCGGTCGTTGCGGCGGAAGCGTTCGGCGATGTCCGGCGGGAACAGGTCGGCGTCGGTGCGCCCGACCGCGTGGTCCGGCGTCCAGCCGGAGATGCGTGCGAACGGGCGGTTGACGAACAGGTAGCGGCCCGCCGGGTCCTTGGCGAAGACGATCGCGCTGGCGTGGTCGAGCACCTGCTGCAGCCGCATCTCGGTCTCGCGCAGCGAGCGCTCGGCGTCCCACAGGCCGGTCAGGTTCCACACCCGCACCTGCAGCCGCGTGCCGCCGGCGGGCAGCTCGGTGCGGATCAGGGTCTCGATGTCGTGCCCGCCGGCGTCCTGCAGCCGCCACTGGAAGGACTGCGCCAGCCCGGCGCGGGTGGCGGCGAGGCGCGCGGCGAGCAGCGCCGCCGGGTCGCCGTCCTCGTCCTGCAGCGGCGCCGAGAAGTCGAACGGCGAGCGCCCGAGCAGCTCGGCGCGGGTGCAGCCGAGCAGCGCGCAGGCGGCGTCGTTGCAGGTTTCGATGCCGGTGCTGCCGAGCTCGAAGCGCGCCGGTTCGGCGCGCAGCGCCGAGGCGGCCGGGGCGGCCGCGGTGTCGCGGGGGAGGGCGGACATGGGGGTGGTCTCCGCGCGGGGCGATGGCTTTGCGCCGAGTCTAGCCGCACGCGCGGGCGCGCACGGCCGCGATTACCCCGGGGTAACCATTGAAACGTGGCGGTTACAAAGTCGTCGCCGACGTATCAGTCGGTGGCCGGCACGTACATGTAACCGGCGCCGCGCACGGTGCGGATCAGCTGCGGATGCCCCGCGTGCGGCTCGATCTTGCGCCGCAGCCGGGCGATGCGGATGTCGATCGAGCGGTCGAACGGCTCCCAGTCGCGGTTGCGCGTCAGCGTCAGCAGCCGGTCGCGCGTCAGCACCGCGCCCGGGTGCTCGACGAACACCTTGAGCAGGTCGAACTCCATCGTCGTCAGCGGGATCTCGGCGCCGTCGGCGGCGAGCAGGCGGTGCGCGGCGAGGTCGAGCCGGCAGCGCCCGAGCGGCACGTAGCGCCCGGCGTCGGCGGGCGGCGGCGGCGCGGCGCCGGGCGGGGCGTTGCGGCAGCGGCGCAGCACGCTCTTCAGCCGCGCCAGCAGCTCGCGCAGGTCGAAGGGCTTGGGCACGTAGTCGTCGGCGCCGACCTCCAGGCCGACGATGCGGTCCACCACGTCGGCCGCGGCGGTGATCATGATGATGCCGAGCGTGTAGCGCTCGCGCAGGTAGCGCGCGAGCGCGAGCCCGTCCTCGCGCGGCAGGCCGAGGTCGAGCAGCACCACGTCGGGCACCGCGCGCGCCAGCGCCGCGCGCATCGCCTCGCCGCCGTCCGCCAGCGCCACCTCGAAGCCGTGGCTGTCGAGATACTCGCCGAGCATCTCGCGCACCTGGGGGTCGTCCTCGACGATCAGGACCCGCGCCTCGCCGGACATGCTCAACCCCTCCCCCTCGTGATCGCGTGCGCAGTATAGGCGGGTGCGTCGCGTGCACCGCTGCACGACCGTACGCCGTGTTTCAGCGGCGGTTACCCACCGATACCAAGTGATCCGGAACTGTCGTCAGGCGATTACCACGCGCCGGCAGGCTTTGTCCCCAGGCGCAGCACCTGCCAGCGGCAAGCGCACCGCGCCCCGACCGCCACCCCGACGCACCGGAGACCCATCATGAACACGACCCAGGCCCCTGCCCAGACCCACATGCCCTCCGCCGCGCGTGCCGGCCTCTATGCGCGCTGCATCGACATCTCCAAGCGCGTGCGCTGGGACATCGACCGCGACGTGATCCGCGGCCGGCGCTTCGACTTCAGCAAGAAGTTCCTGCCGGACGGGCTGTCGCACGTCGACCGGATGGAGTTCCTCGATGCCGGCGAGCAGCGCCTGCTGAGCCAGATCCAGGGCCGCACCTACGCCAACCTGTTCGGCCTCGCCGAACGCTTCATCGGCGCCAAGGTGCTGGAGGTGGGGCGCGAGCACGCGCTCGGCGACCAGACCGCGATGGAGGCGCTGGTGCGCTTCGCCGACGAGGAGCTGAAGCACCAGGAGCTGTTCCGCCGCGTCGAGACGATGACCGCCGCCGAGATGCCCGAGGGTTACCAGTTCCTCGCCGACCCCAATGCCGTGGCCGGTGTCGTGCTCGGCAAGTCGACCTGGGCGGTGCTGGCGCTGACCTGCAACATCGAGTTCTTCACCCAGGCGCACTACCGCGCCAGCATCGAGCCCGACGCCGGCCTCTCCGACCTGTGGAAGGACGTGTTCCTGTTCCACTGGCGCGAGGAGTCGCAGCACGCGGTGCTCGACGAGCTCGAATGGATGCGCGAGGACGCCAAGCTCGGCCCGGCGGAGCGCGACCGCGCGGTCGATGACCTGATCGAGCTGGTCGCCGCGGTCGACGGCATCCTGATGGACCAGGCCTGGGCCGATGCCGGCTACTTCCTGTCGATCGCGGGTCGGCGCTTCTCGCCGCAGGAGGCCACGCGGGTGCGTGCCTGCGTGCTCGGCGCCTACCGCTGGCAGTTCATCGGCTCGGGCATCGAGGAGCCGCGCTTCAGTGCGGCGCTCAACCGCGTCATCGACCAGGCCCAGGCGCAGCGCATCGCCGCCGCGCTGGAGCCGATCCTCCAGTAAGCCCCCGCCGGTGCTGCCGCGGCCAGCGTCCGCGGCAGCACCGGCGCGACCGGCCACCCTTCGGGAGACCCACCGCCATGGCCCTGCAATGCCCCCCCGGATTCGACAACCAGCACCTGCGCCGGCAGGTGCTCGCCACCTACGACCGCGTCGCCCGCGACCCGCACGGTGACTTCCACTTCCACCGCGGGCCGCGCTACGCGGTCGAGTTCCTGCACTACGACGCCGACGCGCTCGCCGAGCTGCCGCATACCGCCACGGCGCGCTTCGCCGGCGTCGGCAACCCGCACCGCATCGGCCCGATCGAGGCCGGCGAGACCGTGCTCGACCACGCCTGCGGCGCCGGCATGGACCTGCTGCTCGCCGCGCGGCGCGTCGGCCCCGACGGGCGCGCGATCGGCGTCGACCTGACCCCGGCGATGCGCGCCTGCGCCGTCGAGGCCGCGCGCGAGGCCGGCCTCGACGACCGCGTCGAGATCCGCGCCGGCGAGTTCGAGAGCCTGCCGGTGGCCGACGCGAGCGTCGACGTCGTGCTCTCCAACGGCGTCGTCAACCTCGCCCCCGACAAGCCCCGCGTGCTCGGCGAGGTGGCGCGGGTGCTGCGCCCCGGCGGGCGCCTGTACCTCGCCGACGTGGTGGTGCGCCGCGAGCTGACGCTCGACGCGCGCGCCAACCCCGAGCTGTGGGCGGCCTGCATCGCCGGCGCGCTGACCGAGGACGAGCTCTACACGCTGGTCCACGCCGCCGGCTTCGACCAGGTCTACATCGTCGAGCGCTTCGACTGCTTCCGCGGCACCAGCGCCGAGGCGCGCGTCGCCCGCGACCTGCGCGTGCAGTCCGTCAACCTGTTCGCACGCAGGCGCGGCCACTGAGCCGCGCCCCGGGAGAGCACCGACCATGACCCGCGACCGTCCGTCCCCTGTCCCCGTCGCCGTCCTGCCCTGGCCGGCGACCGGCGAACTCGCCGAGCGCCTGCTGCGGCTCGCCGTCGACGACGCCTGCCGCGCCGTCGCGCCCCCGCGCGAGGCCGTGCGCGCCATGCCCGCGGCGCCGGCGCGGCGCGCCGGCTGAGGGCTCAGCCCAGCAGGCGTTCGATGTAGCCCTTCAGGCGGCGCGCCTCGAAGGGCTTGCAGCAGATCTCCGACACCCCGGCGGCGCGCGCCTCGGCGAGGCGGGCCGCGTCGGCCTCGCTCGTCACCATGATCACCGGCAGCGAGCGCTGCGCGCTGTCGGTGCGGATGTGCCGGGTCAGGCCGACGCCGTCGAGCCCCGGCATGTGCAGGTCGGTGATCACCAGGTCGAAGAACTGCGCCTCGACCAGCGCCCGTGCCTCGATGCCGCCGGGGGCCTCGCTGATCTGCTCGATGCCCATGCCGGCCAGCAGCTGCCGCAGCAGGCGCCGCACCGGCGCGGAATCGTCGACCAGCAGCACGCGCACCTCCTCGGCCTCGCGGTCGGCCAGGTGCAGCTGGCCCGGCTCGAGGTGGTCGAGCACGTCGGCGAGGGTCGCGCGCAGCTCCCCGGCGGCGAAGGGCTTGCGCACGATGGCCGCGGCCCCGGCCTGGCGCAGCGGTTCGAGCTGCGGCGCGCGGGTCTCGCTCGACAGCAGCACGAAGGCCGGCCTGAAACGGCGTTCCAGCGTGTTCACGGCGCGCGCGAGCGCGTCGCCGTTCATGTCCGGCAGGTACATCGCGCTCATCACCAGGTGCAGGTCCTGCCCGTCCAGCACCGCCAGGGCCTCGCTGCCGCTGCGCGCCGTCTGTACCCGCACGATGCCGAGCGCCTGCAGGCGCGCGACGATGATGCGGGTCTGGATCGGCGAGGGTTCCACCAGCAGGACGGCGAGATCGGCGAGCTTCACGGTTCCCTCTCCATGCGCGCGGTGCGGACGTACGGGGCAGTCTAGAGTCTGCGCAGGCCCGCTGCCCGGCCGCGGCGTCTGCGGAACCGCGGGCCGCCGGCGCCGGTCCTGAAGCTGTAGGGCCGGCGGTCGCGCCGGCCATCCCCGAGGAGAGCGTCCCGATGAACCCCCTGTCCGCCACCCGTTTGCCCGCGTTTCCGCGCGCGTCGCGCCGCGGAGGCGGGCGATGAGCGCGCGCCGCCTGCTGGCGCTGGCCGCGCGTGCGCTCCTGCGCGACTGGCGCGGCGGCGAGCTGCGCGTGCTCGCGGCGGCGCTGGTGATCGCCTGCGCGGCGGTGGCGGCGGTCGGTTTCTTCACCGACCGCATGCACCTGGTGATGGAGCGCCAGGCCGGCGAGCTGCTCGGCGCCGACCTGGTGCTGCAGGCGCCGCAGCCGGCCGACGACGCGGTGGTCGCCGAAGCCGAGCGGCGCGGGCTCGCGGTCGCGCACACGGTGACGCTGCGCAGCGTCGCGGTGGCCGGCGACACCACCGCCTTCACCGAGGCCAAGGCGGTCGGGCCGGGCTACCCGCTGCGCGGGGAGCTGCGCATCAGCGATGCGCCCTACGCCGACGCGCGGCCGACGCGCGCGATCCCGGCGCCGGGTACGGCGTGGATCGACGAGCGCCTCGCCGGCGAGCTCGGGCTCGCGCTCGGCGGCACGCTCGAACTCGGCACGGCGCGGCTGAGCGTCGCGCAGATCCTCGCCTACGAGCCCGACCGCGGCGGCGACCTGTTCAGCATCGCGCCGCGGCTGATGTTCAACCTCGCCGACCTCCCCGGCACCGGGCTGATCCAGCCCGGTTCGCGCGTCGAACACCGCCTGCTGGTCGCCGGCGAGGCCGCGGCGGTCGCCGGCTACCGCAACTGGCTCGCCGCGCACACGCCGGTGAACGCCCGGGTGCAGGGGGTGCGCGACGCGCGTCCGGAGCTGCGCGCCGCGCTCGACCGCGCCGAGCGCTTCCTCGGCCTCGCCGCGGTGGTGGCGGCGATCCTCGCCGGCGTCGGCATCGCCATCGCCGCGCGGCGCTTCGCCTCGCGCCACTGGGACGCGGTCGCCATCCTGCGCTGCCTGGGTGCCACCCAGCGCCAGGTGCTGCTGCTGTTCCTGTTCGAACTGCTGCTGCTCGGCGCGCTCGCCGGGCTTGCCGGCGCCGCGCTCGGCTGGCTCGCGCAGGAGGGGCTCGCGCGCATCCTCGGCGTGCTCGCCGGCGGCGAGCTGCCGGCGCCGTCGTGGCGGCCGCTGCCGACGGCGCTCGCCACCGGTTTCATCGCGCTGTTCGGCTTCGCGGTGCCGCCGCTGCTGCAACTGCGCCGGGTGCCGCCGCTGCGCGTGCTGCGCCGCGACCTGGCGCCCGCCGATGCCTGGAGCGGCGGCGTCTACCTCGCGGCACTGGCGGCGATCGCCGCGCTGCTCTTGTGGCAGGCGGGCGATGCCAAGCTCGCCGGGCTGGTGCTCGCCGGCTGCGTCGGCGCCGCGGCGGTGCTCGCCGTGGCGGCCTTCGCCGCGCTGCGGCTGGTCGGGCGGCTGCGTTCGCGGGTGGGCATGACGTGGCGCTTCGGCCTCGCCAACCTGGTGCGACGCGGCCCGGCGAGCGTGGTG
The DNA here is from genome assembly GCF_004341245.1 of Plasticicumulans lactativorans. Taxonomy (GTDB): domain Bacteria; phylum Pseudomonadota; class Gammaproteobacteria; order Competibacterales; family Competibacteraceae; genus Plasticicumulans_A; species Plasticicumulans_A lactativorans. The sequence continues at coordinate 44,289 of NZ_SLWY01000002.1, forward strand.
CAGGCGGTGGCGATCGGGCTCGGCATCATGGTGCTGCTGGTGCTCGGTCTGGTGCGCCAGGACCTGCTCGCCGGCTGGCGCGCGAGCCTGCCCGCCGACGCCCCCAACCACTTCCTGATCAACATCCAGCCGCAGGAGGTCGCCGGGGTGCGCGAGTTCCTGCACGCGCGCGCGCTCGCCGACACCGCGCTGTACCCGATGGTGCGCGGGCGCCTGACGCACATCGCCGGGCGCGAGGTCGCCCCCGCCGACTATGCCGAGCCGCGCGCGCAGCGCCTGGTCGAGCGTGAGTTCAACCTGTCGGTCGGCACCGAGTTGCCGTCCGACAACCGCGTCACCGCCGGGCGCTGGTTCAGCGCGGCCGACGCCGGCCAGCCGCTGGTGTCGGTGGAGCAGGGGCTCGCCGAGACCCTCGGCATCCGCCTCGGCGACCGCCTGCGCTTCGTCGTCGCCGGGCAGGCGGTCGAGGCCAGCGTGGTGGGGCTGCGCAGCGTCGAGTGGGATTCGTTCCACGTGAACTTCTTCGTGGTGTTCCCGCCCGGCGTGATCGACGCGCTGCCGGCGACCTGGATCACCAGCTTCCACCTGCCCAGGGTGCGCCAGGCGGTGCTCGCCGAACTGGTGCGCGCCTTCCCCTCGGTGACCGTGCTCGACCTCGACGCACTGATGAGCAAGGTGCGCGAGATCATCGACCGCGTGGTGCTGGCGGTGGAGTATGTGTTCCTGTTCACGCTGGCCGCCGGGCTCGCGGTGCTGTTCGCGGCGATCCAGGCGACGCGCGACGAGCGCCGCTTCGAGGCCGCGGTGGTGCGCACCCTCGGCGCCTCGCGCGCGGTGGTGCGCCACGGCCTGCTGGTCGAGTTCGCCGCGCTCGGCCTGCTCGCCGGCGTGCTCGCCGCCTGCGCGGCGGCGGCGGTCGGCTGGGGCGTGGCGGAGTTCGTGTTCACCTTCCGCTACCGCCCGGACGTCTGGCTGTGGCTGGTCGGCGCCGGTGCCGGCGCCGGCGGTGTCGGCCTCGCCGGCTGGCTCGGCACCCGCGAGGTGCTGGCGCAGCCGCCGTTGCGCACCCTGCGCGAGGGGTGAGTCCGCTCGGGCCGGCCGGCGACGCACCGCCGTGACGGTGCGGCCGGCCATCGTGGTGAGGATGCGGCGCCCGTCGCGCCGCCTGCAAAAGACCGTGCGCGCCGCCCCGCCGGCCGCGCGCCGTTACAGGAGATTCCCGATGTCCGCCGATGCCGCGCTGCGTGCGCAACTCGAAACCCTTGCCGCCGAGCTGGTCCATCGCGTGGAGCGCATCGACGCGCACGTGCACCACGCCGACGGCCCGCCGTCGCAGGACTTCGCCGAGCAGGTCACCGAACGCGAGAACGACGACGTCCTCGGCGCGCTCGGCGTCGACGCCCGCCACCAGCTCGGGCTGGTGCGCAAGGCGCTGGCGCGCCTGGACAGCGGTGACTACGGCTACTGCGCCGCCTGCGGCGCGGAGATCCCGCCGGCGCGCCTGGCGGTGCTGCCGTGGGCCGAACTCTGCGTGAGCTGCGCCGAGCGCCTGGAGCGGCGCTGACCGGCGCCCGCGATGAACCGGGCCGCTGCCGGGGCCGCGGGCAGGGCAGGGGGCCGGCGCGGGCCGCCGATGCGCGAAGGCACGCCGTCGGGCGTGGCGATGGTCACCGCGCCCGATCCGCCTGCCATCACTGGAACACTTTGGCGTTGATCGTGTGGCTGCACGACGCGGCGTTCCCGCAGGGCAGGTGGAAGACGTTGTGCCCACCTTGCAGCGTGCCCTGGCGCGCACGCAGGACGCTGAAGTCGAAGCCGAAATACACGTGCGGCCGGTTCGGGTCCTTGTACACCACGATCTCCAGGACCGGACTCTGCGGCCCGGTCGTGGCGGTCACGACGCCGCAGAGGACGATGGCATGCAGGCCGTTCTGCAAGGCCAGGTGATCGCTGTCCACGTAGTCGAAATCGAGCTTGTTGGTACTCCAGCCGATCTCGATCATGTTGCCGAAGGTGGAGTAGTTCTGCATCGCGTAATGGCCCACGCAGAGCAGCGGCTGGTGGGGCGCTCCACGCATCCTCGCATGTTGCAGAGCCGAACGACAAAGGTCAGCGGTGTTGCAACGGGCGTCCGCTGTACCGTCTTGTAATGCGCTCGTGCAATTTGCCTTTGCTCATAACTCGATCCCCATTTCACGAAGAAATCTAGATGGCTGTTTATTCCATCCGAAAACCTGCGCTGAAAAAGTCATGGTCAGAGTTTCCTGGGTACGAGTGATAGCGACAAAGCAGTTCCGGCGTTCTTCCTGCATCTCAAGGGAATTGTCGCCCTTTTTGACGGCAGCCCAACTGGGAAGCTGATCTTCCACTAGGCCTATGAGATAGACATGTCCGAATTCCATTCCCTTCGAAGCATGGATAGTGAAGCAGGGGATCGCTTCGGGTGGCTTCGGCGGTGTTTTGGAAGTTAGGTCGAGCTCATGAAGCATCTGATGCAGGCTCACGTCCTCGCCTTCGAATTTCTTGGTTATATCGGCCAAAAGTATTTTCCAGACCTCTTGCTCTTCCTCGAATTCGTTGAAAGCGCTCTCATCAGGCTGTGAACTGGCTTGACAAACTTCCGCCCAGCCGAACAGGCTGTCCGCGAAGCCACGGTAATTCAGAGAGTTCAAAAGTGGCCTGATGTCTGTTTCAAGTAGGCGCCGCGTGCGCTCCTCAAGGGTGTCGCGCTGCTTCACCTCGTCAAGCCAAGAACGCAGCAAGTCCTCGCCGTCGGCGGATGCACGGGAAAGTATCGGGGCCATCTGAATATTGATACCTTCGAGTTCGTAAAATGCCTTTGAAAGACGTGCGAGTGACTGTTTATCCTCCTTGGAGTTAACTAGGCGAAGGATCGCGTGCAGCATCCTCAATGGGGCGCTCTTGAATTCATCCTTGCGGGCTGCAAAATAAACCGGCACACCCGCCTCTTCGAGTTTTCTCCCAGCCAGATCAAGAAGCTTTTTCGTTCGGGCGAGAACAGCGCAACTTGCTCGCTCTTCCAAACTTTTTTTTGATATGTCTCGCGCGACCCATATCGCTTCCTCATCCACGGAGTCGAAGCGGAGCACCCGCACAACATCGTCGCTTTCACCCTGTTTGACCGCTTTCAGTGGTTTTTTTCCGGCCGCGCGGTTCAGGTTCTTTTCAATTAGGGCGTTGGCCAGTTCGATAACCAGCGGCGGGCAGCGGTAGTTTTCCGGAAGTTGCAACTCGGACACGCCGAAGTCATCCCGCAACGCTTGAATCCTTTTGGGGCTCGCGCCGTTCCATTGGTATATGATCTGATCATCGTCCGCCACAACGAATAGTGTGGAAGGATCTGGCTGGGCGATAAGCGAGAGAATCCGGTATTGGGAATGATTGGTGTCCTGGAACTCATCGACGAAGATATGTTTGAAAATCTTTCGGATATGCTTGGCCAAGAAGGGAAGTTTGCTCAGAAGATCGAGCGATTCGGCAATCAGGCTCGGGAAATCAAGAGAATTCGTTCGGCGCAGTGCTTCCCGGTAGGCGGTGTAGACACGAGCCAGCGGAATGGCGTTTTCCACGTTAGCCTGTTGGAGCAGGACTTCCGCCTGATCCGGTGGGATGCAATGCTCGAGAAGCCGTGTGACTGCAGGCAGGAGTTGTGCGGCCTTGAAATGACCAGGAAGTGAGTAGGTCAAATTTTTTCGGAGCTGTTCAAGAACATCGTCCAGCAATGCTTCGCGATCGATGTCGTTAGAAAGAATCTGGAAGTCGGGGCGGAAACTGAGATGATTGCCATGCTGCTGGAGCAACTCGGCCGCATAGGAGTGAAAGGTGGTGAGCCGCACTCGGCCAAGTTCGCCGGGCACCAATTCCTCGACCCTACCGCGCATTTCTGCGGCGGCCTTGTTAGTGAAAGTTAGCGCCAGAATCCGGAAATGTTGGCCGGCGGATTGCTCCAAGATACGGGCGATTCGGCTGGTCAGTACCCGTGTTTTTCCGGAGCCTGGGCCAGCCAGTACAAGAAGAGGCCCCTTGTCCCACAGCACGGCCTCACGCTGATTTTCGTTCAGTGATGATAAATCGATCATGTTTTTTCAACCTCCGGCCAGTTGGACAACGTGGGTAATAATTTCCCGAATTGATTGGGGGATGGAATCCGCTCCACGTTGTCGAACTTCTTGCACCAAGGTCTGGGCGAAAGCCGGTTTTCCTCCCGATTGCTTGATGGCCGCCTTGATCAGCAGTTTCGTCTTATTAACGTCGTCGCCCGCCGCCTCGGTTGCGATTTGCCCTTTGCGTGTATTTGTCACCATGTTTTCGATAAACCCGTCATAACCATTTCGCCAGAACTCATGCTCGATGTCGGCATGGGTTAATGCCCGTGCACGATCAGCAAGGCTTTCGCCTGTTGCGAGGTGGCCGTTTGCACGGTTCACATAATCATTTCCGGCATGGTCTCCGTCCGCCATCAGGAACCACTGAATGCCCAGTGCCTTGGCGAATTTTATAAGCGGCTCGCCCTTGTCGATGATCTGGCTTATTTCTAGAATGGAGAAGCTGACTTGATCCTGCGAATGCCCCATCAATTCAAAAAGCAGTGGCATGAGATGGAAGTCGGATTCTCCTTCCACCAGCAGCCAGCAGCGGGAAAACAGATAATGCCCTTTGGCGAGACGTATGCTGTAGTCGATGGCCTGTAGTTCCCGAGCCGTGAAGCCGTTTCTCTCAACTCGACCGACTTTCGTTTCCTTGTTGTATTTGTGCAGCCTGCGCAGCGCCGTGATTGGTACCCGCGAAACTAGGTCGCCGGAATGGCTTGTCACGAGAATCTGTCCAGCCATATTTTCTAGAAATGCTCCCAAGGAACGGATCGCAGAGGGGTGAAGGTGTGCCTCAGGTTCTTCCAGCGCCAGTATGGGGATGGATTCCGGGGCGTAGGCCTCGGCAAGGTTGGCAGCGGCGAAGGCCTGAAAGAGCATCAACACAGCGAGGCTCTGAGTGCCTTCACCATGACGATGCAGAGGAAGCTTCGCGCCGTAACTCGATTTTAGATGTACCTGGATTTTTCCGACCATGTCGAAGACACGGGTTGGAATCGCCTCTAGGGCAACTGGATCGGTGGCATCCAGTGGGACGAGTCGCCCGGCGTCGGCTATCTTTTTTGTGACCTCGGTCAATCCCACGTTCGCGCCGATTACCGATGTGTTGACCTCCCGAAGCATTTCCTCGATCCTTTCCCGCTGATCGTCGGGAAGTTGGATAGATTTAAGGAATCCACTCCAGAACTGGCCGCGTTGCCCGAACTCCTGAGAGGCGTCGCGAAGCGCGGAAAGGAAAAAGAGCGGCACAAACCGGGAGATCAGGTTGAGCGGCGTCGCGTTCTTGGGCACCAACTCCGCGCCGTTTGTATTCAGAAAGGCCCATTTGGTTTCAAAAGACCCTGATTCCGCCTGGTAGTTCCCCTTCGCCTGCAGCCAGATATGACTCAGGCCGTCCGTATCCAATTGAATTACCTCGCTCATCTGCTGGACGATGGCGTCGGGCCATTCGCTTTCCGATTCCTCGGCGAAATGCAGGGTGATCAAAATCGGGGCGGCCGTTTGGGGTGTTGCGGCTGCATCTTTCAGATGGAAATCGTATTCAGTGAACCGGCCATCTCGCCGGATGCCGAAACCGCGCGTCAGCACTAGGCGGATGGCCTCCAGCACGGTTGACTTGCCGGTATTGTTTTCACCGATGAGTACCGTCAAGCGATCCAAGGGAAGATGCAATGAGCGGATGCCCCGAAAATTTTCTATTTTGACTTCAATAAGCTTCATTGTTCAAATTCCTGGTTACATTCTATATGCCGTGTCAAATTTCTTTTCACATAACAATTATTAGGCAACCTATCGGTCGCATAATTACGCTACGCGATTGCGGGACACTTGTCGAAAAGTAGTGGTCGGTCGGTTGTCTGGCAAGACTATGCCCACAAATCCGCAAATCCGCACATGCGTTAGGCGGATGTCATCGGCTTGCGAAATCCGTCATGCGGACCACATGTGCGAGGCTTGCGCCGATACCGTGCGGCCATGCGATCCCGGCAGCGATGCAGACGACGGCGCTCGAAGTTCCCGCGTCGTCCCGATCCTGTGGCGCCTGGAATGGCGCGCATGAGCGAAGCCGAGATTCGCCGGGCGTGCGGGCCGTGGCCCGTGGCGCCGCTGCCGCCCCCGCGGGCGGGGGGCGGCAGCGGCGTGGCGGTGGGGTCAGCCGCCGGCGGCGGTGGCGGGCAGTGGTGGGGTGTCGGCCGGCTTCCAGCTCGCGTCGGGGTTGTAGCGCGTCATCTGCCGGGCGATGCGGGCGGTGTCGGGGCCGAGGTCCTTCTGCAGCACGCGCCCGTCGTGGTTGACCAGGAAGCTCATCACGCCGGAGTTGCCGTAGTTCGCCGGCCACGCGACCACCGCGAAGCCGCCGATCTGCTGGCCGTTGACCACGTAGTCGTAGGCGCCGCCGGGGGCCGACGGGCCCTGGCGGCCGAGCAGGCGGAAGTGGTAGCCGTGGAAGGGCGGCGGCGTGCCGGCCTTGCCGCGGTGGCCGACGCGATAGCCCTCGCCGGCGGCCTCCGCCACCAGTGGCCCGAGCGGGCTCGGCGGCTCGCCCGGCGCGGTCTCCCAGTAGAGCCCGTCCTGCCGGCCGGGGTGGCTGGCGAAGCGCCCGGCGTATTCGAGCAGGCCGTCGCCGTCACGGTCGGCGACGGCGTATTCGTGCTCGGCATCGACGATCGCGCGCAGCACCTCGATCGCCGACAGCTCGTTGCGCCCGACGCGCCGCGCGAGCATTTCCTCGCGCCCGGCGATGGCGTCGAAGCGCCAGCCGTTGCGGGTCTTGACCAGTGGGATCGGCATCGGCCAGCGGTCGGTGCCGACCACCAGGGTGGTGCGGTCGGGGCCGGCGTCCTCGAAGGCGTGCTGCGTGCGGTAGGCGTCGATGAAGCGCGACAGCGCCTCGGCGTCGGCGGCGGCGTCGCCCGAGCGCACCCAGTTGCGGGCGCCGGCGCCGAGCACGGCGTCGATGTCGCTCGGGCGGCCCGATTCGACCGCGGCGATCAGCGCGGTGACGGCGGCCTCGGTCGACGCGAAGGTGCGCGCGCTGCGCGTGCTGGCGGCGCCGGCCTCGCCGGCGAGGCCGGTGCACAGCGCCACCGTGCAGGCGAGGGCGACGAGGTTGCCGGCGCGGCGCGGCGGGGTAGCGGAATGCGCGGTCATGGGCGGATCTCCGGGTAGGCGTGAGGGCGAACGGTCAGCGGAAGCGGCCACCGCCACCCCCCCGGCCGCCGCCGCCGCCGCCGGCCCGGCCGCCGCCACCACCACCGCCGAAGCTGCCGCGGCTGGCGTTGCCGCGCTGGCTGAAGTCGCGGGTGCTGGAGCCGCTGCCGACGCCGTCGAAGGCCCCGCTGCTGCGCCCGGTCGTCGCGGCCGGCCGGTCGAACGACGAACTGCCGCGCGACGCGCCGCCGACGTCGGAGCGCGAGGAGCCCTGCCGCGGCGTCGCCCCGGCGCTGCGCGGCGACTCGCGCGTGCCGGCGCTCGGCCGCGTGCCGGTGCCTTCGCGGGTGCGCGCCCCGGCGTTCTGGCGGCTGCTCGGCTGGCGGGTGGCCTCGCGCGTGCCGGCGCTGCCGCGCTGCCGCTCGGCGCCGCCGCGCTGGTTGTCGCGCACCTGTGGCGCCTGCACGTCGCGCGACTGCACGGCGCCGCGCTGGATGTCGCGCTGGCCGGCTTCGGCACGGCCGCGGAAGGCTTCGCGCGACTTCGCCGCGTCGGCGCCGCCGCTGGTGGGGCGGAAGCGGTTCGCGGTGGCGTTGTCGCGGTAGGCGACGCCCTTGCGGTGGTCGACGTTGTGATCCCAGCGCGCGCGGTTGCCGTCGATGCGGTTGCGGTCGATGTTGGAAACGTTGTTGCGGTTGAAGCTGTTGTTGAAGTTGTTGTAGCGGTTGACGTCGATGTCGACGTCGCCGCGGCCCCAGTCGCAGTCGCCCCACAGGGCGGCGCCGATGGCGACACCGGTGGCGAAGGTGAAGAACGCCGCGCCCGGCGCGTAGGCCGGGCCCCAGTAGTAGGGCGGCGGGCTCGGGTACCACCACGAGCCGTAGACCACGGTCGGGTTGTAGGTGGGCACGTACACCACTTCGGGGTCGGCGGGGACGATCTTCACCACGGTCTGCGGCTGCTGGTTGACCGTGGCCTGCTCGACGACGACGTTCTGCTCCTTGGTGGTCTTCAGGTTGCCGGCTTCATGGGCCTTCAGGCGCAGGTTCTGCACCGTGGCCATCACCTCCTGCTGCTGGGCGAGGAAGGCGTCGCCGAGCTTCTGCGTCCAGTCCAGGTGCTCGTTCATCGTCGCCAGCACCTGCGGGAAGGCGGTCAGCGACTTCACGCTCGCATCCCAGGGCTTGGCCGACATCGCATCCTCCAGCGCCTTGCCGGTCACCTTGGGGTTGGCCTTGGACCAGCGCGCCGCCTCGACCACTTCGAGCGGGTAGGTCGAGGCCATCAGCACCTGCGCGAGCAGCGCGTCGGGGTAGAGCGCGATCGGCGCGAGCAGCTCGTCGAGCTGCTGCTGGGTGAAGGGCTTGGGGCTGTCCTGGGCGGGGACGGGCACAGCCATCGCCCACAGCAGACAGGCCAGCAGCCAGACGGCGAACTTCGGATGCGGTCGGGTCATGGCGGTCTCCGCGGCGGCGTTTCAGTTGAGATCGGGGTCGAGCAGGTACTTGGTGCCGCCCCAGTTGGCCTGCACGTTCACGCCCGAGTCGGTGAGGTTGTAGATCGACAGGTAGGGCGTGAACGACAGCATGGCGTCGGCCGAGCTGCCCGCGCCGCCGGGCTTGACCACCGCGTTGCCCTGGGCGCCGACGTCGACGCCGAGCTGCAGGAACTGGTCGAGCACCTCGGCGTTCTTGAACACCAGCACGTTGCGGTAGCGCATGTAGCCGAGGCCGGGCCCGGTGCCGGCGCGCAGCATGCGGATGAAGGTCTCCTTGCCGGTGCGCTTGTCGACGATCACGCCCTGGCCCTGGGCGCCGACCAGCAGCACCACGTTGAGGCCCTCGGCGCCGATCACCGCGTAGCCGACGGACTTGCCGATCTCCTGGCGGGTCTCGGGCTTGGCCTTGTACAGGTCGGCCAGCGTGTGGTCGCGCAGCGCCAGCAGTTCCTGGCGCCCGGCCTCGCGTTGCGCGGGGGTGAGCTTGGCTCCGCCCTCGACGGCGGAGGTCATCGCCGAGTCGTTCATGCAGCCGGTGAGCAGGGTGGCGGCGAGGAGGGCGAGCGTGAGGTGGCGGTGCGTCATGAAGGATTCCGTGCGATGGAGGAGGTGTCTGCGACAAGGTAGATCAAGCGCCGCCCGCCGTGGGCCGCCGCGCTTGATCGGCGACAACTAAAATGGCGCGACCCGCCCCCGGCGGATCAAGGAGCCTTGCGCATGCGCCCGCTGTTGCTGTGTCTGCTGCTCGCCTGCGCGAGCCTCGCCCACGCCTTCGAAGACCCCGCGCTGGCGGCCGCCGCCGACCAGTACCGCGCGCTGCTGGCGGCGCAGGCCGGCAAGCCGCCGGCGCCCGATGCGCTGGCGAAGGTCGACGCCGCGCTGCGCGACAAGCGCTGGGGCGCGGCGATCGTCCCGCTCGAGGCGCTGGTCAGGGCGCACCCCGACGACGGCACGCTGTGGCTGAGGCTCGCGCGGGCGCGCGGCAACCAGAACCCGCAGGACGAGCTCGCCCGCCCGGCCGCCTACGCGGCGCTGCGCCTCGCCGGCGGCGCGAACGACAAGGCCGCGGCGCTGTTCGTGCTCGGGCGGCTGACCGAGGTCAACCAGGACGCGCGCGGCGCGCTCGCGCTGTACGACGAGGGCCTGGCGCTCACCGCCGACGCCGGCATCGCCAGGCGCGCCGAGGCACTGCGCGAGCAGCTCGCGCTGCGCCCGACCGGGGCCGAGGCCGACGTCGAGAGCGACCCGCCGCGGTTGTGCGTGAGCTTCTCCGAGCCGCTCGCCAAGGGCCGCCAGGTGCACTTCGAGGACTTCCTGCAGATCGAGCCGGCGCTGCCCGGCGCGGCGAGCGCGCACGCCGAGCACCTGTGCGTCGACGGCGCGGCCTGGGGCCAGAGCTACCGCGTGACGGTGCGCGCCGGCGTGCCCGCCGCCGACGGCAGGCGCCGCTCGCAGGCGAGCGAGAGCTTCACGGTGACCGTGCCCGACCGCCCGGCGCGGCTCGCCTTCCGCGGCGCCACCTACGTGCTGCCGCGCCGGCCCGGGCAGAGCATCCCGCTGGTGTCGGTGAACGTGCCCGCGGCCGAGCTGCGGCTGCTGCGCATCAACGACCGCAACCTGATCCAGCGCCTGCAGGGCGGCGAACTCACCGAGCCGCTCTACGGCTACCAGGAGAACGAGATCGCCGCCGAGCAGGGCGAGGAGGTCTGGCGCGGCACGGTCGACCTCCGCGGCGAGCGTAACCGCGAGACGACCACGCTGCTGCCGGTCGAGTCGCTGCTGCGCGCACCGCAGCCCGGCATCTACGTGCTCACCGCGGCGCCGCCGCGCGGCGCCGAGGAGGACGACTACGAGGCGCGCGCCACGCAGTGGCTGGTGGTGTCGGACCTCGGCCTGTCGGTGTTCCGCGGCGAGGACGGGCTGCACGTGTTCGTGCGCTCGCTCGACAGCGCGCGCCCGGTGCCGGGGGTGGAGCTGCAGCTCTACGCGCGCAACAACGCCGAGCTCGCCCGCGCCAGCACCGACGCCGAGGGCCACGCGCGCTTCGACCCCGGCCTGCTGCGCGCCAGCGGCGGGCGCGCCGCGCTCGGCCTCTACGCCTACGGGCCGGGCGGCGACTTCAACGTGCTCGACCTCGGCCAGCCGGCCTTCGACCTGTCGGACCGCGGCGTCGACGGGCGCACGCCGCCGGGCGCGCTCGACGCCTACGTCTACGCCGAGCGCGGCGTCTACCGTCCGGGCGAGGCGGTCGAGCTGGTGACGCTGCTGCGCGATGCCGCCGCCGACGCCGTCACCGGGCTGCCGCTGACGCTGATCGTGCGCCGCCCCGACGGCGAGGAGGCCGAGCGGCGTACGCTGCAGCCGGGCGCGCCCGGCGCCTACCACACCCGCCTGGAGCTGCCGGCCAACGCCCGCACCGGCACCTGGAGCGTGCGCGTGCACGCCGACCCCGGCGCGCCGGCGATCGGCGAGCTGCGCTTCCAGGTCGAGGACTTCGTCGCCCAGCGCATCAGGCTCGACCTCGCCGCCGACGCCGCCTACCTGACGCCGCAGGGCAGCGCCACGCTCGCGATCGCCGGGCAGTTCCTCTACGGCGCGCCGGCCGGCGGCCTGCCGGTCGAGGTCGACGCCGTGCTCGAGGAGGACCCCGACCCCTACCCGCAGTACCCGGACTACCGCTTCGGCCTGGCACAGGACAGCTTCGAGCCGACCCGCCCCGAGCTGCCCGGCCTGCCCGAGGCCACCGACGCCGAGGGCCGTGCCGCGGCGCGCCTGGCGCTGCCCGAGCCGCCCGACACCGGCCGCCCGCTGCGCCTTTCGGTGCGCGCGGCGATCAGCGAGCCGGGCGGGCGCCCGGTGCGCCGGCTGCTGCGCCTGCCCTACCGCACGCAGCCCTACGCGATCGGCATCCGCGCCGGCTTCGACGCCGACGCCGGCGTGGCTGCCGGTGCGAGCGCGCCGTTCGAGCTGATCGCCGTCGCCCCCGACGGTGCGCCGCGCGCCGCGGCGGGGCTGCGCTACGCGCTCTACCGCGAGAGCTACGACTACTACTGGTACTACACCGACAGCCGCCGGCTCGACTACAAGCTGATCGTGCGCGACGGCGCGCCGGTGCGCGCCGGCAACCTCGAGCTCGCCGCCGGCACGCCCGGCCGGCTCGGCTTCGACGGCCTCGACGCCGGCCCCTACCGGCTCGAGGTGTTCGACGCCGACGGCGTGGCGAGCAGCGTGCGCTTCCACGTCGGCTGGTACGCCGGGCCGGCCGCCGGCGAGCGCCCGGACCAGTTGCGCGTGAGCCTCGACAAGCCGCGCTACGCCGCCGGCGACAAGGCGCGCGTGCGCGTGCAGGCGCCGTTCGCCGGCGAGGTGCTGGTGGCGGTCGCGAGCCACAAGCTGTGGGCGACGCACAGCCTGCGCGTCGGCCCCGAGGGCGGCGAGTTCGAGCTGCCGGTCAGCGCCGACTGGGGCAGCGGCGTGTACGTGACCGCGACCGCGTTCCGCCCCGGGCGCGAGGCCGCCGCGCTCGGCCCCGGGCGGGCGATCGGGCTCGCCTGGCTCGCGCTCGACCCGGCGCCGCGCACCCTTGGCGTGAACCTCGACGCCCCCGCCGAGTGGCGCCCGCGCCAGAGCGTGCGCCTGCCGGTGAGCGTCGCCGGCGCCCAGGCCGGCGAGCCGGTGACGCTGACGCTGGCGGCGGTCGACGAGGGCATCCTGCAACTGACCGACTTCGCCGCGCCCGACCCGAACGCGCACTACCTCGGCAAGCGCCGGCTCGGGCTCGACCTCCTCGACCTCTACGGCCGGCTGATCCCGCCCGCCGCCGGCGAGCCCGGCGAGCTGCGCAGCGGCGGCGACGCCGAGGGGCGCAACCTCGAAGGCGCGCAGTTGAAGCAGCGCGCGAGCGTCGCGCTGTTCTCGGGCTTCGTCACGCCCGACGCCCAGGGGCGCGCCGAGATTCCGCTGACGCTGCCCGACTTCAACGGCAGCCTGCGGCTGATGGCGGTGGCCTGGGACCGCCAGCGCGTCGGCCACGCCGAGGCCCGGGTGCCGGTGCGCGACCCGGTGGTGGCGGAGGTCTACCTGCCGCGCTTCCTCGCCCCCGGCGACCGCGCGCGCGTGCAGTTGCAGCTCGACGACCTCGCCGCCGCACCCGGTGCCTGGCGCGCCGCGCTCACCGTCGAGGGGCCGCTCGCCTTCGACGACCCGGCGGCCTTCGACGTCAATTTCGGCCCCGACCAGGGCAGGCAGGTGCGGCGCACGCTCGCGCTGCGCGCCACCGGCGGCGGCGACGGCCGCGTGGTGCTGACGCTGAGCGGCCCCGACGGCAGCCGTTCGCGCCATGAATGGCCGCTGACGGTGCGCCCGGCGCAGCCGGTCGAGGCGGTCGCCGACACCCGCCGCCTCGACCCCGGCGCCAGCGTGGTGCTCGGCGCCGGCCTGCTCGACGGCTTCGAGCCCGGCAGCGGGCGGGTTGCCGTCACGCTCGCCGCGCGCCCGCCGCTCGACGTCGCCGCGCTGCTCGACGCGCTCGACCGCTATCCCTACGGCTGCGCCGAGCAGACCACCAGCCGCGCGCTGCCGCTGCTCTACGCCAACGCGCTCGCCCGCGACTGGCTCGGCGCCGAGCGCGAGGACACCGCGCTGCGCGGCCGCGTGCAGGAGGCCATCGGCCGGCTGCTCGCGCAGCAGCGCAGCGACGGCGGCTTCGGCCTGTGGAGCGCCTTCGACGACGCCGACCCGTGGCTCACCGCCTACGTCGGCGACCTCCTGGTGCGCGCGCGCGAACTCGACTACCTGGTGCCCGAGGCGGCGCTGAAGCGCACGCTCGACGCGCTGCACGCGACCCTCGCCGACGGCGCCGACCCCGACGCCCGCGCGCTCGCCGCGCGCGCCCACGCCGCCTACGTGCTGGCGCGCGCGCAGGCGGCGCGTGCCGGCGAGCTGCGCTACCTCGCCGATGCCTGGCTCGCCAGGCTGCCGTCGCGCCAGGCCGCCGCGCAGCTCGGCGCGGCGCTGGCGCGCTACGGCGAGCGCGAGCGGGCGCAGGCGGCGTTCGAGCGCGCCTTCGCGATCGATGCCCGCGAGCCCGGGCTCGGCGACTACGGCAGCGGCCTGCGCGACCGTGCCGCGCTGCTCGCGCTCGCGCTCGAAGCCGGCGTGGACGGGCCGCGCAGCGCCGAACTGGCGAACGAGCTCGCTGCCGAGAGCGCGCGCAAGCGCTACCTGAGCACGCAGGAGCAGGCCTGGCTGCTGCTCGCCGCGCAGGCGCTCGGCGCCGGCACCGGGACCCTCGCGGTGACCCGCGACGGCCAGCCGCTCGCCGCCCCCGGCGGCCGCGCGCGCGTGGTCGCCGACGCCGCGGCGCTCGCCGGCGGCGTCACCCTCGCCAACGCCGGCAGCGCCGCGGCGTGGCTGCGCACCACCCGCAGCGGCGTGCCCGCCGCCGAGCGCCCGGCGGCGGCCGAGGGGATCGCCGTGACCCGCCAGTTCTACGGCCTCGACGGCCAGCCGCTCGCCGCCGGCGCGGTCAAGGCCGGCAGCACGCTGGTCGCGGTGATCAGCGGCGAGGCCGCCGGCGACGCCGCGGTGCAGGCGCTGGTGGTCGACCTGCTGCCGGCCGGCTTCGAGCTGGAGAACGCCCGCCTCGGCCCGAACCGCTCGGCGACTGAGCTGGCGTGGCTGCCGACGCTCGCCGAGCCGCGCCACGTCGAGCTGCGCGACGACCGCTACGTCGCCGCGCTCGAGCTCGGCGAGCAGCGCCGCTTCACGCTCGCCTACCTGGTGCGCGCGGTGACCCCGGGCGAGTTCCGCGTGCCGGCGGTGTTCGCCGAGGACATGTACCGCCCCGAGGTGCGCGGCCGCGGTGCGCCGGGGAGCGTGAAGATCGAGTGAGGCGCGCGGCCCGCCCCCCCGCAAAGTGCAATACAGGCGCCCCGGACGCCGTTGCTAAGGTGCGCGGCAACCAATAAGGGCGCCGACGGCGGCGCCCGCCACCACGGGGAAGGCAGATGATCGAACAGGCCATCGAGAAGATCGGGCGGCGCGTGGCGCTGCGTGCGCGCTACGGCAATTTCATCGGCGGGGCGTTCGTCGACCCGGTCGAGGGGCGCTGGTTCGAGAACGCCACGCCGATCGACGGGCGCGTGCTGTGCGAGGTCGCGCGCTCGGGCGCGCAGGACGTCGAGCTCGCCCTCGACGCCGCCCACCGTGCCCGCGAGGGCTGGGCGCGCACGCCGGTCGCCGAGCGCGCGCGCATCCTCAACCGCATCGCCGACCGCCTGGAGGACGCGCTGGAGACGCTGGCGCTGGTCGAGACGCTCGACAACGGCAAGCCGATCCGCGAGAGCATGGGCGCCGACCTGCCGATCGCGATCGACCACTTCCGCTACTTCGCCGCCGCCGCGCGCGCGCAGGAAGGCACGCTGTCGGAGATCGACGCCGACACCATCGCCTACCACTACCACGAGCCGCTCGGCGTGGTCGGCCAGATCATCCCGTGGAACTTCCCGCTGCTGATGGCGGCGTGGAAGCTCGCCCCGGCGCTCGCCGCCGGCAACTGCGTGGTGATCAAGCCCGCCGAGCAGACGCCGATGAGCCTGATGGTGATGATGGAGCTGATCGCCGACCTGCTGCCGCCGGGGGTGGTCAACGTCGTGCAGGGCTTCGGCGTCGAGGCCGGCAAGCCGCTGGCGCAGAGCCCGCGCATCGCCAAGATCGCCTTCACCGGCGAGACCTCGACCGGGCGGCTGATCATGCAGTACGCCTCGGAGAACATCATCCCGGTGACGCTCGAACTCGGCGGCAAGTCGCCGAACATCTTCTTCCCCGACATCATGGCCGCCGACGACGCGCTGCTCGACAAGGCCGTCGAGGGCTTCGTGATGTTCGCGCTCAACCAGGGCCAGGCGTGCACCTGCCCGTCGCGCGCGCTGGTGCACGCCTCGATCTACGACGCCTTCCTCGAGCGCGCGCTCGAGCGCGTCGGGCGCATCCGCCAGGGCAACCCCTTCGACCCGCAGACGGTGATGGGCCCGCAGGCCTCGCGCGAGCAGCTGGAGAAGATCCTCGGCTACATCGAGATCGGCCGCGGCGAGGGCGCGCGCGTGCTCGCCGGCGGCGCGCGGGCGCACCCCGGCGGCGGGCTCGACGACGGCTTCTACGTGCAGCCGACGGTGCTCGAAGGCCACAACGGCATGCGCGTGTTCCGCGAGGAGATCTTCGGCCCGGTGGTCGGCGTGACCCGCTTCGAGACCGTCGCCGAGGCGCTGGCGATCGCCAACGACAGCGAATACGGGCTGGCCGCCGCGGTGTGGTCGCGCGACACCGACATCCTGCACACGATGAACCGCGGGCTGCAGGCCGGGCGCATCTGGAACAACGCCTACCACCTGTACCCGGCGCACGCGGCCTTCGGCGGCTACAAGCGCTCCGGCATCGGCCGCGAAGGGCACAAGGTGATGCTCGATCACTACCAGCAGATCAAGAACGTGATCGCCAGCCACCGCCCGGGTGCGCTGGGCCTGTACCGCTGAGGCGCGGACGCGTCCGCCGCCGCCCGATGACGCCCGCGCGCGTGGTGCTGAGTGCCGCCGCCCGTGCCCGTGTGGCCGCGCTGCGGCTGCACGGCGGCGCCGGCGCCCTGGTCCTCGATGCCGACGGCCGGCTGCACGCGGTCGGCGGCGGCTTCACGCCCGGCCCCGGACACGTGCCGCTCGGCTGCGCGGCCGGGGTGCCGTGCTACGTCGCGGCGGCGCGCTACGCGGCACTCGCCCGCCACCGCCTGCTGATCGACGTCGCCGGTGCCGACGGCTTCGCCTGCCGCGCCGAGCCGCTGAGCGCGCAGGAGCTGGTGCTGCTGCGGCGCCTGCCGGGCGCCGGCGGGGAGGGCGCGGCATGAGCGCGATCGCCGACGTGCTGGTGCTCGGCGGCGGTCCGGCCGGCGTGGTCGTCGCGCGCGGCCTCGCCGCGCACGGGCTCGACGTGCTGCTCTTGACGCGGCGGCGGCGGCCGGCGGCGTTCGAGGGCCTCGCCGGGCGCGCGCTCGACGGCCTGCGCCACGCCGGCTGCGTGCATGCGCTCGCCGCGGTCGGCGTGGAGATCCGCCGCGACGCCGAATGGAACGGCGCGGCCTTCGGCGGCAACCGCGAGTGGATCACCGACCGCCCGCGCTTCGATGCCGCGCTGGAGCGCGACGCCGCCGACGCCGGCGTGCGCGTGCTCGGCGCCCGCGCCGGGCACGTCGAGCACCGCGCCGACGGCTGGCACGTCGGCGTGGCCGGCGCACCGCAGGCGGCGGGCTGGCGCGCGCGCTTCCTGGTCGAGGCGCGCGGGCGCGCCGCGCCGCGCCAGCCGCTGCTGCAGGGCCCGCCGACCACCGCGCTGGCGCGGCGCTACCGCCTGCCCGCCGGGCGCCCGGCGGCGAGCGCGATCGACACCTTCGACGCCGGCTGGGCGTGGTTCGCCGGCGACGGCAGCGAGGCGGTGCTGCAGTTCTTCCTCGACACCGCCCCGGCGCTGCCCGGGCGCTCGACGCTCGCCGCGCACCACGCCGCGCTGCTCGGGCGCGTGCCGGCGCTCGCCGCGCGGCTCGCCGGCGCCACGCCGCTCGGCGAGGTGCACGCGCGCCAGGCGCAGACGCTGCTGAGCGACGACCTGGTGTCGCCGTCGCACCTGCGCCTCGGCGATGCGGCGTTCGCGATCGACCCGCTGTCCGGGCACGGCGTGTTCGAGGCGGTCGGTGCGGGGCTCGCCGCGGTCGCGGTGATCAACACCCTGCTGCGGCGCCCGCAGCAGGCCGCGGCGGCGATGGCCTTCCACCGCGAGCGCGTCGCCGGCGACGGCCTGCGCAAGGCGCGCATCGGCCGCGACTTCTACGCGCTGGAGCGGCGCTGGCCGCAGGCGCCGTTCTGGGCCGCGCGCAGCCGCTGGCCCGACGCCGAGCCGGCACACGCGCCGGCCGCGGCCGGCGCGGCGCGCATCGTGCGCCGGCCGGTGTCGCGCGACGGCTTCATCGTCGAGGACGCGGTCGTCGTCACCGCCGAGCAGCCGCGCGGCGTCTGGCAGGTGGCCGGCGTGCCGCTGGTGCCGCTGTGGCAGGCGTGGCGCGGGGCGGCCGGCGGGCCCGGCTTCGTGGCCGGCTACGCCGAACGCCTCGGCGTCGCGCCGGCGGCGGTGCACGCGGCGCTGGCGTGGCTGCGCGCGCACGCGCCGGTGGCCGCCGGCGACTGACGGCGCGCCGGCGCCCTTCCCACCTGTAGCGGAGGCCCTGCGATGGCGGCTGCCGACGATGGCGACCGGGTGCGCTCGGTCGAACGCGCGCTCACCCTGCTCGCGCTGATCGACCAGCACGGCGAGCTCGGGCTGGAGGAACTGCACTACCTGACCGGGCTGCCGAAGCCGACGGTGTCGCGCCTGCTGCGCACGCTGGTCGAGCAGGGCTGGCTGTTCCGCGGCCTCGCGGACCGCCGCTACCGCCCGGCGCGCACGCGCACGCCGGTGGACGCGCGCCGGCGCTACGTCCACGGCGTCGTCGAGCGTGCCGCGCCGTGGCTGATCGAGCTCGGCGAGCGCAGCGGCTGCACCGCGGACCTCGCGCTGTTCGACGACGCCGGCCTCGGCATCGTCGAGAGCTACGCGCCGGCGGCGCTGCGCCCGCTGTACCCGCCGCGCCTGCCGCTGGTCGGGCTCAGGTCGAGCCTGCTGCACTCGGCGATGGGCAAGGCCTGCCTCGGCGACCTCGACGACGCCGCGTTCGCCGCGCTGCTCGCGCGCCGCGGCGTCGACCCCGCGCACGCCGGGCCGGTGCGCGAGGCGGTGCGGCGCGCCGGCTACGGCGCGCGCACCGAGGGGCACTGGGAGTACCCGATGCAGCCGCCGTTCGCGATCCGCGCGCTGGCGCTGCCGCTGCGCCTGGGGGCGGCGACGATCGGCGCCGTGGCGCTGCACTGGCCGTCGGCGCAGGCGAGCGTCGATGCCGTCGCCGAAGCCCACCTGGAGGCCCTCGCCCGGGCCGTCGCGGGACTGCGCCAGGCGCTTGACGAGCAGCCCTGAAAGGGCCTTTGGCGGCCTTCGTGCGTGTTCTTCAGATAGCTGATCGAAAAGGGAAATGAATGGTTCCGGCAGGTGGAACCGTGCGATTTGTCGCCCCCTCCCGCAGCCCCTAGTCTGGGCCTCGCAGCAGCGTCGCCGCCCCCGCAGCGGCGACCCCTGACAGATGCGCGCGGCATCGCCCCGGCCCCGGCCGGACGACAGCCGCCCCCGGCCACCGAGGAGCCCGACCGATGCCTTCCGCCACCCCTTCCGATTCCACCCTGCCGGCCGGCCCGGCGCTGAACCGCCGCGACTTCCTCGTGCGCATGGGGCTCGCCTCCGGCGCCGTGCTCAGCGCCGCTGCGCTCGGCGGCCTGGTCGGCGCCGCGCCGGCGCGCGCGGCGGGCGCCACCGCCGGCAGGCCCGCCGAGCTGGTCATGCTCGACGCCGTCGACCTCGCCGCGGCGATCCGCAGCAGGCAGGTGTCGTGCCGCGAAGTGATGCAGGCCTTCCTCGCCCACATCGCGCGCGTGAACCCCGGCGCCAACGCCATCGTCTCGCTGCAGGACCCCGAGGCGCTGCTGGCGCAGGCCGACGAGCGCGACCGCCAGCTCGCGCGCGGCGAGTACCTCGGCTGGATGCACGGCTTGCCGCAGGCGGCGAAGGACCTCGCGGCGACCGCGGGCATCCGCACCACCTTCGGCTCGCCGCTGTTCAAGGACTACGTGCCGAAGACCGACGCGATCATCGTCGAGCGCGCGAAGAAGGCCGGCGCGATCTACATCGGCAAGACCAACACCCCCGAGTTCGGCCTCGGCTCGCACACCTACAACCCGGTGTTCGGCACCACCGTCAACGCCTACGACCCGACGCGCATCGCCGGCGGCAGCAGCGGCGGCGCGGCGGTGGCGCTGGCGCTGCGCATGCTGCCGGTGGCCGACGGCAGCGACATGATGGGCTCGCTGCGCAACCCCGCCGCCTACAACAACGTGTTCGGCTTCCGCCCGTCGCAGGGGCGGGTACCGTTCGGCCCCACCGCCGAGGTGTTCGTGCAGCAGCTCGGCTACGAGGGGCCGATGGCGCGCACGGTGACCGACCTCGCGCTGCTGCTGTCGGTGCAGGCGGGCTTCGACCCGCGCACCCCGCTCGCGATCGAGCAGGACCCGGCGGTGTTCGCGCAGTCGCTCGCGCGCGACTTCAAGGGCACGCGCGTCGGCTGGCTCGGCGACTACGGCGGCTACCTGCCGATGGAGCCGGGCGTGCTGGAGCTGTGCCGCGCGGCGCTGAAGGATTTCGAGGCGGTCGGCTGCACGGTCGAGGAGGCGAAGCCCGACTTCGCGATGGAGCGCGTCTGGCAGACCTGGCTGACGCTGCGCCACTGGCTGGTCGCCGGCGGCCTCGGCGACTTCTACGCCGACCCGGCCAAGCGCGAGCTGCTGAAGCCCGAGGCGCAGTGGGAGGTCGAGGGCGGCCTCAAGCTCTCGGCGGTCGACGTCTACAAGGCGTCGGCCGCGCGCAGCGCCTGGTACCAGGCACTCGGCAAGCTGTTCCAGACCTACGACTACCTGCTGCTGCCGACCGCCCAGGTGTTCCCCTTCGACGCCAGGGTCCACTGGCCGAAGGAGGTCGCCGGTCGGCCGATGGACACCTACCACCGCTGGATGGAGGTGGTCACCGGCGTGACCCTGGCCGGCCTGCCGGCGATCAGCGTGCCGGTCGGCTTCAGCGCCGCCGGGCTGCCGATGGGGCTGCAGGTGATCGGCAGGCCGCACGCCGACCTCGCCGTGCTGCAGCTCGCCCGCGCCTACGAACAGGCGACACAGTGGGTGCAGAAGCGCCCGCCGGGCGCGCTCGCCGGCTGAGCGCACGCCGCTCCGCCACCGCCACGCCGACCGGCTGGGACAAGCCGGCGGCACCCCCGGGCCGGACCCCCCGCCACGGGCTGCGCAGGCAGCCCGCGGGCGTCCTTCGGCCCATCCCCCTTGAGGAAGCACCACCATGAAGAACCTGCTGAACACCCTCGCGCTCGGCGGCGCCCTGTGCGCCGCCGGCACCGCCGCGGCCGACACCACGCTCTACGGCAGCATCCGCCTGGGCGTGAACTACACCCACAACCGCAGCGCCGACACGCGCTTCTGGGACGTGCGCAATGATGCCTCGCGCTTCGGCGTGCGCGGCGACGAGGCGCTCGGCGGCGGCCTCAGCGCGGTCTACCAGTACGAGTTCGGCGTCAACGCCGACGGCACCGGCAGCGGCAGCCCGTTCAACGAGCGCACCAGCTGGGTCGGCCTGAAGGGCGGCTTCGGCACGCTGACGCTCGGCAACCAGCTGAGCCCCTACTACCTGACCGTCGGCCTCGCCGAGCGCTGGCGCAGCGACGGCTTCGCCCTCGGCTACTACTACCTGGGCGTGCCGCACCGCATCACCGATTCGTTGATGTACACCTCGCCCGAGTGGAAGGGCTTCACCGGCTACCTCGCGGTGGTCGCGAACGGCAGCGGCCCGGGCAGCGCGCTGCTGCGCAACGCACCGATGGCGGCGTGGGCGGGGGTCGGGCCGGGGGTGCGCATCGACACCGAGGACAAGTCGGGCATCGACCTCTACGACCTCGCGCTCGCCTACCGCAACGGCGGGCTGACGCTCGGCGCGGCGTACCGCGACGACTACGCCGGCGGCTTCAGCGTGTGGGGCCTGGCGGCGAGCTACGAGACCGGCCCGGTCAGCCTCACCGGTGCCTGGCACCAGGCCGACGTCGCGCGCATCGGCGCCGACGACACCCGCCCGAGCGTGCTGGAGCTGGTCGCCGAGTACAGCATCGGCGCGACCACGCTGCGCGCCGGCTGGTCGCGCTTCGACCTCGACGAGGTCGAGATTCGCGACGACAGCCGCCACGACACCTGGCGCGTCGGCGTGCAGCACAACCTGAGCAAGCGCACGCGGCTCTACCTCGAATACGGCGACAACGCCTTCGCCCAGATCGGCGGCCCGATCCTCGGCAACGGCGTGGGGCTGACCGACGAGTACACCAACCTCGCGCTCGGCATCCGCCACGACTTCTGAGCGCGCGCCGGGCAGCGCCGCGGTTCAGTCGCCGTGGCGCCGCTCGGCGCCGTGGAAGCGGCAGCGCGCCTGCAGGGCGCGGCGCAACGCCGTGGCGTCGATGTCGGGGGTGGCGGCGAGCAGCGCGGCGAGGGCGGCGCTGACGCGCGCGCAGGCGAGGCTCGCGCCACCGCCGGCGGGGCTCGCGCCGATGTCGGCGGGGTGGCCGCCGAGCGCCGAGAATTCGCCGTCGGCGCAGCGCGCGTCGCCGCACACGCGCAGCACCCCGGGGTAGGCGGCCGGATACACCGGGCCGCCGCGCGCCGGGCTGGAGGCGACCAGCAGCACGCCGGCGGCCTGCGCCGCCGCCACCGCGGCGCGCAGCCGCGGGCGGTCGGCGCGCAGGCCGAGGCTCAGGTTGACCACGCGCACGCGCTGCGCGACCAGCCAGTCGAGCGCCGCCGCGACCGCCGCGGCCGAACCCGGCCCGGCCGCGGCGAAGGCCTGCACGCTGTAGAGGCGCACCGCAGGTGCGGCGGCGAGGAGCAGCGCGGCGAGCGCGCTGCCGTGGCCGACCGCGTCGGCGCGCGCGGCACCGATCGTCGCCTGGCCGTCGGCGTCGACCTGCACCGCGACGTCGGCCGCGGCGCGCGCGGCGAGCGCCGGGGCGAGGCCGCTGTCGATCAGCCCGACCGCGACGCCGGCGCCCGGCGGCGGCGCGCTCACCCGGCCACCAGCCGGCCGTCGCGCAGCTCCACCACCGCGTCGACCGCGCCGACGGTGTCGAGGCGGTGCGCGATCACCAGCCGCGTGCGGTCGGCGAAGCGCGCGTCGACGGCGGCGGCGACCTCGCGCGCGGTCGCCGCGTCGAGCGCCGAACTCGCCTCGTCGAGGATCAGCAGCAGCGGGTCGAGCAGCAGCGCACGCGCGAGCGCGAGGCGCTGGCGCTGACCGCCGGAGAGCCCGCCGCCGCCGCTGCCGACCGGGGTGTCGAGGGCGAGGCCGTCGAGGCGCGCGGCGGCGAGCGCGGCGTGCAGCTCGTCAAGGCTCGCCTGCGGGCGCAGGTAGGCGAGGTTGTCGCCGAGGCTGCCGGCGAACAGCGTCACCTCCTGGCTCACCACCACGACGCGGCGGCGCAGCTCGGCGGGGTCGAGCTCGCGCAGGTCGACCCCGTCGAGGCGGATGTGTCCGGCGCGCGGGTCGAAGTGGCGCAGCAGGAGGTCGATCAGCGTCGACTTGCCGACCCCCGAGGCGCCGGTCAGCGCCAGCTTGGTGCCGGACGCAACGTGCAGGCGGGCGCCGCGCAGCAGCAGCGGGCCGTGCGCCGCGTAGGCGAAGTCGACGCCGTCGATGTCGAGCGCGCCGCGCGCGTCGGCCGGCAGCGGCACGGGGTGTGCCGGCGGGGTCACCGCCGGCGCCTGCTGCAGCAGCTCGCCGACGCGCTCGAGGCTCACGCGCGCGCGCTGCAGGCCGAGGTAGAGCCCGAGCAGGGTCTGCGCCGGGCCGGTGGCGCGCAGCAGGTAGGCGGAGAAGGCGAGCAGGGTGCCGACGCTCAGGCTGCCGTCGACCACGCGGTAGCCGCCCCAGGCGAACACCGCGGCGGTGGCGAACGCCGCCAGCAGGCGCGGCACGCCGGCGGCGGCGAGGCCGAGCAGTTGCTGCTCCTGCAGCGCGGCGAGGTAGTCGGCGTTGAGCGCGCGCAGGCGCGCGTGCTCGCGCGCCTCGGCGCCGCTCGACTGGATGAACTTCATCGCCTGCAGCGTCTCGACCAGGAAGGCGGTGACCGCCGCGCCGCGGTCGCGCAGCGCGCGCGTGCGCGCTTCGAGCCGCGGCCGCAGGCGGCGCAGGAACCACACCTCCAGCGGGATCACCGTCGCGGCGAGCAGGCTGAGCTCGGGGCTCAACTGCAGCATCACCGCGACCGACAGCAGCAGCGCGACCACGCCGTTGACCAGCGCCAGCGGGCCGTCGATGGCGAAGCGCTGCACCTCGGCGACGTCGCCGTCGAGGCGCGCCAGCAGCTCGCCGGCGCGGGTGCGCGCGTAGTAGCTCGGCGACAGCCCCTGCAGGTGGCGGTACACCGCCTCGCGCAGCGTGAACAGCACCGAGGCCGACAGGCGCAGGTAGCAGACGCGGTTGCCGGCCTCGACCAGCGTGCCGAGCAGCGCCGCCGCCACCATCAGCGCCGCCATGGCGGCGATCAGCCGGTAGTCGCGGGCGAGCAGGCCGTCGTCGATCAGCAGCTTGCTGAGCCAGGGCTGGGCGAGCCCCAGCGCGACACCGCCGATCGACAGCAGCAGCACGCCGCCGAGCAGCGCGCGGCGCGGCGCCAGCAGCCCGCCCAGCCAGGCGAGGGTGGCGCGCGGGCCGGACGCCGCCGGCAGCGGCATCGCCACGGACGCGCTCATGCGGCCGCGCGGCGCATCAGCGCTGCACCACCCGCATCGACGCGGTGCTCATGTTGACCCCGCCGGGCAGCGGGATGGTCGCGAGCTTCTCCAGCGTGTCGCTGCTGTAGACGGCGATGTCGCCGAGCGCGCCGCCGACGTAGACCTCCTTGCCGTCGGCCGACATGTTGATCGAGTAGTAGGTGTGCTCGAGGTCGATGCGCTTGGCGACGCGGCCGCCGGCGAGGTCGATCTTGCTCAGCTGCGTGTACACGCTGAAGGCCTCGTCGTGCTTCACCGGGTTGATCACCGACGAGAAGATCACCACCGCGGTGGGCTCGAAGTCGGTCGCCTTCATCGCGCCGGTCTTCAGGTCGAGCGTCAGCAGCCCGGTGCGGAAGGCTTCGGGGCTGTCGGCCGGCAGGTCGGTGCGCGCCGCGTAGTAGGGCGTCGCGAACACGCCGCTCTGCTCCCACTGCGGCCACACCGCGAGCACGTCGGGCGCCGACAGGTTGGGCTGCTTCCACGACTGCAGCGGCAGCGTCTCGGCGAGCTGGCCGGTGTGGGTGTCGAAGGCGAACAGCTCGCGGCCGAGTGCGTAGACGCGCCCGCCGTCGCGGGCCGGGAGCAGCTGGACGATGCTGCGCGGCGCCGGGAAGGTCTTCTTCGGCCTGGCACCGAGGCCGGCGGCGGTGTCGTACACCGCGATGCGGGTCGGTTCCACCTGGTACTCGGTGGCCTTCAGCCGCGTCGGGATCTGGTGGACGTAGAGCTCCTTGCCGTCGGCGCTGACGGTCATCGCGAACATCGTCTTCACGCGCAGGCCGGGCTCGGACATGTCGGCGCGGAACACCTCCTTGCCGGTGTCGAGGTCGATGCCCGACACGCTCTCCCAGCGGTTGGTCAGCACGTAGGCGATGCACGAGTCCGGCGACAGCGCGACCACGCTGGGGATGCCGTCGCCGGGGATCGGGTAGGTGCGCTCGACCTTGCGCTCGGTGGCGTTGACCAGCACCAGCTGGTTGGGCCGCGCGGCGGTGAGCAGGTAGGTGGCGGCGTGGGCATCGGTGCCGCCGGCGAGGCCGCCGAGTGCCGCGAGCAGCGCGGCCGGCAGCAGGGCATGGGTCTTCTTCATCGGTGTCGTCCTCGGGCGCTCGCCACTCACGATTCGGGGAACACGGCCTGCAGCTTGCGCCAGTCCTGCTCGGCGGCGTCGGCGCCGGCGGTCCACTTGGGGTGGGTGTTCAGCGAGTCGGCGGTCTGCGCCGGCCACCAGCAGGGGTCGGTGCAGCCGTACAGGTCGGCCTCCATCGGCTGGCACAGCCCGGAGACGCCGCCGAAGGCGTCGACCTCCCAGCCCGGATCGGTGGTGGTGGTGCAGCCGACCACCGAACTCATCAGGAACACGTCCTCGGCCTGGCCCTGGGCGATCGCGTCGTCGAGCAGGTCGGCCTTCTGGTTCATCGGCTTGAGCGTTTTCATCAGTGACTCCTCCGGCGCGGTTCGATGTGCCGCTCGAAGAACCCCGGGTTGCCGGCGAGCAGGCGGGTGTAGACGTCGATGCCGAAATCGATCCAGTCGCGCATCAGGTCGCAGTAGTGGTAGGTCGGCTTCAGCGGATCGCCGTAGCGGGCGTAGGACTCGTGGTAGCAGCCGCCCGCGCAGAGGTTGCGGATGTGGCAGGTGGCGCAGCCGCGTCCGCTGCGGTCGGCGGCCTGGGCGATGAAGCTGCCGAGGCGCTCGCGGGCGATGCCGTCGGTGACGTTGCCGAAGGTCGGCAGCGACGAGCCGGTGAAGCGGTGGCAGAGGTTGAGCTCGCCGTCCTTGTCGACCGCGAGCATGCCGACCCCGGCGCCGCAGGGCAGGGCCTTGCGCGTGCCGCGCCAGAGGTCGGTCATCATCTGGTGCATGTTGGAGAAGCCGGTGTTGCCGCCGCCGAGCGCCGCCGCGAGGTAGCGCTCGCCGAGCGCCCTGAAGCCGGCGAAGACCTCGGCGAGTTCGTCGGTACCGAGGTTGAACTGCGTCACCGCCCCCGAGGTGACCGGCGCGAAGCCGACCTCGTGGAAGCCGAGCTCCTCGCGCAGGTGCTGGTGGATCGCCACCACGTCGGTGACGCCCGAGGTCAGCGTGACCCGCGCGCCCACCGGGCGCGCGCGGTAGCGGTCGAGCAGCATGCGCACCTTGCGCGCGACGGTGTCGTAGGTGCCGCGCCCGCCCACCGTCAGCCGGCGCTTGTCGTGCAGCGCGCGCGGCCCGTCCATGCTCACCGCGACGCTGAAGCCGTGGGCGTCGAGGTAGTCGATGGTGGCCTCGTCGAGCAGCGTGCCGTTGGTGGTGATCGAGAAGTCGACGCGCTTGCCGGCGGCGGCGGCGCGGCGCTCGGCGTAGTCGACCGCGCCGCGGATCATCGGCAGGTTGCTGAGCGGCTCGCCGCCGAAGAACACCACCGTCACGCGGTCGTGCTCGGCGCCCTCGCGCAAGAGCAGGTCGATGCTGCGCTCGGCGGTGGCGAGGTCCATCTTCCGGCCCCTGGCCGGCGTCGCCAGGTCCTCCTTGTAGCAGTAGGTGCAGCTCAGGTTGCAGCCGGTGTTGACGTTCAGCACCAGCGTCGACAGCGGGAAGCGCTCGGGCGCCGGCAGCGGCGTCGCCTCGGCGCGCCGCGCCGGGTCGGCGACGATCTGCAGGTCGCGCAGGTCGCACAGCGCCTCGACCACACGCTCGGCGGGGAAGGCGCCGTCGAAGCGCCGGCGCACGTCCTCGGCGCCGACCTGGGGGTGCTCACGGAACAGGTCGAGCACCGCACCGGTGACCTCGTCGAGCTCGTAGAGCGCGGTGGTCGGGATGTGGAAGAGGACGCGGCGCCCGGAGACCCGCACCTCGTGGTAGTTGTCGGCTTGCAGACTCAGCGTGCTCATCGGCGGTGCCTCACTTGATCGGCGGGTTGTTCCAGCGTTGCACGGTGACCATCAGCTGTGCCTGGCCTTCGAGCGTCTGCGCACCGTCCTGGACCGTCGCCGTCACCGTGAGGTCGCCGGTGTTGTTGGTGTGGAAGCGCCGCTGCGGGTTGAGCCCGGCCGGCCCCGGCTGGAACAGACCGGCCTCGGCGAAGCGCCCGGCGAACTGCGCGTCCTGCATGTCCTTGGCGGCCTCGCCATGATTCTCGTGGCGCCAGCTCGCCGGCACGCTGCCGAGGCGCACGTCGTCGTCGGTGCCGGGCTTGCCGTCGGCGCCGTCGAGCCAGGCGATCGCCTGGAACTGCGCCGGCACCACCGGCATCGGCCCCCCGTCACCGCCGACGCGCGCGACCGCGTAGGCCGGCTCGACCTGCACGCGGTCGATCTTGTGGTAGACGCCGAGCCTGGCCTCGGCGGCGCCGAGCTTGAGCGGGTGCCAGCCGTCGGCGGCCCCGGCGTCGACCTTGAGCTTGAGCGTCAGGCGCTCGGGCCCGCCGGCCGCGGCACCGACCAGCTGCACGCCCGCCGGCAGCGTCGGGGTGCCGGCGAGGCCGAAGCCGGCGACGGTGACCTCGACGGTGTCGCCGGCGCGCACGAACGGCGGCTCGACCGCGACGATGCCGGCGCGGCCGTCGACGATGCGCGTGCCGTGCAGCTCGCCGCCGCGCTCGTCGGCGTCCTTGACGAACCAGCGCCCGCTGAGGCCGTTGCCGTCCTCGCTGAGCGCGTACACCGAGCGGATCGCGTCGTCGCCGAGCCTGCCCTGCTCGCGCCACTCGTAGCCGGTGTACACGAGCGCCTGGCTCTCGCCGGTGAGCGTGCGCCCGTCGGCGTACTCGATCTCGTAGCGCGCGGCGTAGGTGTCGGGGGCCGCCGCCTTCTGCACCGTCAGCACGCCGCTGTAGCGGCCGCTGCCCGGGCGTTCGCCGGCGATGCGCCAGCGGCCGCTGGGGTCGATCGGCGCGTGCGCGTGCCACGTCGTCCAGGCCTCGGTCTGCAGCGGGAACAGCTTGCCGAGCTCGGCGGCGGTCTCGGTGCTGGCGATCCGGAACCAGTCGCGGTCGCGCCCGTACAGCGAGTACTCGATGCTCGGGAACTGGCCGAGGTGGGTGTTGACCAGCTTGCGCCACTCGCCCTCGTCACGCCGCTGCAGGCCGACGCGCGCGAAGCTGTGGCAGCGCGCGCACATCTGCGCGAGGTTGTCGTTCGGCGGGTGGTCGGCGACGTTGGGGCGGCGTTCGAGCCCCTGGCGGAACGCGGCGGTCTCGCTCGGCGCGAGGCCCTGGGTGTCGGCCAGGTACTTGACCAGCGCACGGCGCTCCTCGGCGCTGATCTGCACGCCGTGCCAGACCTGCATGCGCGCGATGGTCATGTCCCAGCCTTCCGGCGTCTTGCGGATGTCGCTGATGCGCGGCTGCTTGCCGTCGGCGCCGGGGGTGTGGCAGGCGGCGCAGGTGCTGGTGAGCACCTGGCGGCCGTCGACGGGGGCCGCACCGGCGACGCCCGTGAGCAGGACGGCGGCGGACAGGGCCGACCAGGGAATGCGGTGCTTCATCGAGGCGTCTCCTCTCGTGGGAACGGCCACCGTGCGGCGGCGGCAGGGCACGGCCCCGCGCCGCGGCGCGGGGTGCGGTGCCCCGCGGGCCGGCAGGGTGCTCTCGCTCCGGGTGGTGGCCGGCTGCCGCGGGCGCCGCGGTGCCGGCTCGTCTTCGGCGCGGTCGGTGTGCGCCGCGCGTCTGCCTTTCTATGTAGCCGAATCGGTGCCGGTGCTGCGCCGGCATCACCGGAAAGTGTTAGGCCGCCGGCGTGGCCGGCACCGCGGCGGCGGGCCTACACTGCGGCGACCGCCCCCGCCGCGCGAGGAGCACGGCATGTCGCTGTCCGCCCCCCCTGCAAGCGCGCCCGCCGACCCGGTGCGCCACGGCCTGTCGCTCGACGCCGATCCGGCGCGCGCCGTCGCCGAACTCGCCGCGCGCATCGCCCGCCCCGACGCCGCGCTGACGCTGGTGTTCTGCGCCGGCTTCTACGGTTTCGACGCACTCGCCGGCGCGCTCGCCCGGGCGCTGCCGGCGGCGACGCTCGGCTGCACCTCGGCCGGGGTGATCGCCCCCGGCGCCTACCCGGCGAGCGGCATCAGCGGCATCAGCTTCGGGCGCGACGCGGTGACCGCGGTCGCCGAACGCCTCGGCGAGCTCGGCGGCTTCCGCCTGCTCGACGGGCGCCGGGTGGTCGAGCGCCTGCGCCGGCGCCTCGGCGCGCAGGTCGGCGCGCTGACGCCGGAGAACTGCTTCGCGCTGCTGCTGGTCGACGGCCTCAGCGGCGCCGAGGAGCGCGTGGTCAGCAGCCTCAGCGCCTGCCTCGGCGGCATCGGCCTGGTCGGCGGCTCGGCCGGCGACAACCTCGCCTTCGAGCGCAGCTTCATCTACGCCGCCGGCGCCTTCCACGCCGACAGCGCGGTGCTCGTGCTGGTGCACTCGCGGCTGCCGTTCCGGCTGTTCTCGACCCACCACTTCAGCGCCACCGAGCAGCGCGCGGTGGTGACGCGCGCCGACCCGGCGAGCCGGCGGGTGATGGAGCTCGACGGCCGCCCCGCCGCCGAGACCTACGCGCGCCTGCTCGGCTGCCCGGTCGAGGCGCTCGACCACGAGGTGTTCGCGGCCTGGCCGCTGCTGGTGCGGATCGGCTCCTCGCACCACGTGCGCGCACTCGCCAACGCCCACCCGGACGGCTCGATCACCCTCGGCTGCGCGATCGACGAGGGCGTGGTGCTGCGCCTGGCGAGCCGCGGCGACATGCTCGACGACCTGCGCGCGACCTTCGACGAGGTCGAGAGCTTCATCGGCCCGCCGCTGCTGACGCTCGGCTTCAACTGCGCCTTCCGCCACCTGGAGATGGAGCGCGACGGCCACACCGCGGCGGTGGCGGCGCTGCTGCAGCGCGTGCGCGCGGTCGGCTTCAGCAGCTTCGGCGAGCAGTTCAACGCCATGCACCTGAACCAGACCTTCACCGGCGTGGCCTTCGGGGCGCCGGCGTGAGCACGGGCGACCCGCGCGTCGCCGCGCTCCTCGCCGAGGTCGAGCGGCTGAACCGCGTCAACGCCGCGCTGATGGACCGCGCCGAGCGCGAGATGGCCGCGCAGCGCTCCGACTACTCGCTGTTCGAGACCGCGGCGATGCTCGAGGACGTGGTGCGCACCCGCACCGCCGAGCTGGTCGACGTCAACCGCCGCCTGCGCGAGGAGATCGAGCGCCGCCGCCACGTCGAGGACGCGCTGCAGCAGGCCAAGGCCGAGGCCGACCGCGCCAACGCCAACAAGACCCGCTTCCTCGCCGCCGCCAGCCACGACCTGGTGCAGCCGCTGAACGCCGCACGGCTGATGCTCGAGGTGCTCGGCGGGCGCGTCGCCGACCCGGCGCTCGCGCACATCGAGGCCTCGCTGCGCACCATGGAGCGGCTGCTCAACAGCCTGATCGACATCGCCAAGCTGGAGGCCGGGGTGATCGAGGTGCGCCGCCGCCACGTCCGCCTCGACGGCCTGCTGCAGCGCCTCGCCGCCGAGTACGGCCTGCGCGCGCAGCCCAAGGGCCTGCGCCTGCGCGCGCGGCCGAGCCGCGCGGTGGCGCACACCGACCCCGACCTGCTCGAGCGCATCCTGCGCAACCTGCTCGGCAACGCCGTGCGCCACACCCGCGCCGGGCGCGTGCTGCTCGGCGTGCGCCGGCGCGGCGCGCGCCTGGCGATCGAGGTCTGGGACACCGGCCCCGGCATCCCGGCCGACCAGCTCGGCGAGATCTTCCGCGAGTTCAAGCAGCTGCCCGACGCGCACCGGCAGGACGAGGTCGGCCTGGGGCTCGGGCTGGCGATCGTCGAGCGCATCGCGCGCATGCTCGACGCCCCGGTCGACGTGCGCTCGCAGCCGGGGCGTGGCTCGGTGTTCCGGGTCATGGTGCCGCGCGGCGACGCCGCCCTGGCGCTGCGCGAGGCGGCCGCGAGCGGCGCCGCCGCGGCCGGCGGCGAGCAGTTGCAGGGCCGGCGCATCCTGCTGCTCGAAAACGACCGCGCCTCGCGCGAGAGCCTGGAGGCGCTGCTGGAGAGCTGGCAGTGCCGGGTGCAGGCCGCGGGCGGGCTCGTCGAGTTCGAGCACGCGCTGGCGTTCGCGCCCGACGCGGTGATCGCCGACTACCACCTCGACGGCGAGGAGAACGGCCTGCAGGCGGCGGCGCGCGTCGCCGGGCGCTGTCCGGTGCTGATCGTCACCAGCAACCGCGCGCCCGAGCTCGCCGCCCGCGTGCGCGGCTGCGGCGCGCGGCTGCTCTACAAGCCGCTGCAGCCGGCGCGGCTGCGTGCGCTGCTCGGCTTCATGCTCGGCCGCGGCCGCGCCGGCTGAGGCGCGGCCTCAGCCGCTGCGCCCGCCGAGGCCGAGGCGCCTGGCGGCGAGCACCGCCTCGACGCGGTTGGTGACCTGCAGCGCGCGCAGGATGGCGCTGACGTGCGCCTTCACGGTCCACTCGCTGATCTGCAGCGTGTAGGCGATCAGCTTGTTCGAGTGGCCCTGCAGCATCAGGTCGAACACCGCGAGCTGGCGCGGCGTCAGGCTGTGCAGCGCGGGCGGGGTGGCGGCGTCGGGCGCCGCGGGCAGGAACACGTCGCCGGCGAGCACGCGGCGCAGCGCCGCCTCGATCTGCTCGCGCGGCAGCGCCTTGGGGATGAAGCCGGCGGCGCCGCAGGCGATCGCGCTGTGCATCAGTTCGGCGTCGTCGGACTGCGAGACGATCACGATCGGCGTCGCCGGCGCCGCGCAGCGCAGCTTCAGCAGCGCCGACAGGCCGTCGGCGCCGGGGAGGTGCAGGTCGAGCAGCACGAGGTCGAAGTCGGTGCCCTCGACCCGCTCCAGGGCCTCGTCGAGGCTGCCCGCGCCGGCGTATTCGAGCGGCCGGAACAGCGCCTCCAGCACCCCGCGCAGCGCTTCGCGCACCAGCGGATGGTCGTCGACGACCAGCGCCTTGCCCTCGGGATACGACTCGCTCATCGCGCGGCCTGCCACAGCTGGGGTGATCCCGCCCGACTATAGCCGCGCCGGCGCGCGCCATCACGCCGGCGGCGGCTGGCCGCGCCGCGACGGCCTCGGCTACAGTCCCGCCTCCGCCCGCCGTGTCCCCGAGAGGCCCGCATGTCCGCGCTGCGCATCGAAGCCCTGTTCCGCTACCCGGTGAAGTCCTGCCGCGGGCAGCCGCTCACCGTCGCCGACCTCGACCGCTACGGCATCGAGGACGACCGCCGCTGGATGGTGGTCGACGCCCAGGGGCGCTTCCTGACCCAGCGCCAGCTGCCGCGCATGTGCCTGATCGAGCCGCTGCTGGCGGCGGCGACGCTGACGCTGGTCGCGCCCGGCCTCGAGCCGCTCACGGTGCCGCGCGGCGGCGAGGGGCCGCTGCGCGAGGTGCAGGTGTGGGGCGACACGGTGCGCGCCAGCGACGCCGGCGACGACGCCGCGGACTGGCTCACCGAGGTGCTCGACGTGCCGGCGCGGCTGGTCGAGCTCGGCCCCGGGCACCGCCGCCCGGTCGACCCGGCCTACGACGTGGGTGGCGCCGAGGCGGCGTTCTCCGACGGCTTCCCGCTGCTGCTGATCGGCAGCGCCTCGCTCGACGGCCTCAACGCGCGGCTGTCGGCGCCGATCGGGATGATCCGCTTCCGTCCCAACCTGGTGGTGGGCGGCGCCGAGGCCCACGCCGAGGACGGCTGGCGGCGGCTGCGCGCCGGCGGCATCGAACTGCACGTGGTCAAGCCGTGCACGCGCTGCGCGATCCCGACCATCGACCCGGCCACCGGCGAGCGCGGGCGCGAGCCGATGGCGACGCTGCTGAAGTACCGCCGCGACGGCGCGCACGTGATCTTCGGCCAGAACGTGATCCACGCCGGCCCCGGCCGCCTGCGCGTCGGCGATGCGGTCGAGGTGCTGGCATGACGCTGCGCGACGCCCGCGCCGAGGACCTGCCGGCGATCGTCGACCTCTACAACGCCGCGATCCCCGGCCGCCTGGCCACCGCCGACACCGAGCCGGTCAGCGTCGCGGCGCGCGCGGCGTGGTTCGCCGAGTTCGACCCGGCGCGCCGGCCGTGCCTGGTCGCCGAGGGCGACGCCGGCACGCTGCACGGCTGGGGCAGCCTGCGCTCGTTCTACGGCCGCCCGGCCTACCACGCGACCGTCGAGTGCGCGGTCTACGTCGCGCCGGCGGCGCAGGGGACGGGCGTCGGCGGGGCGCTGCTCGATGCGCTGCTCGCCCGCGCCCCGGCCTGCGGCATCCGCACCGTGCTCGCCTTCGTGTTCGGCCACAACGCGCCGAGCCTCGGCCTGTTCACGCGCCGCGGCTTCGCCCGCTGGGGGCTGCTGCCTGCGGTCGCCGAACTCGACGGCGTCGAGCGCGACCTGGTGCTGCTCGGCCGCCGGCTGTGACTCAGTCGCGCAGGGCGGCGCGGTCGGCGGCGGCCTCGGCGAGCAGCCAGCTGCGGAAGCGCTCGAAGCGCGCCTCGCGGAGGCGCTCCTCGGGGTAGACCAGGTAGTAACCGCCGCCCTCGGCGAGCCGCGGGCCGAACGGCAGCACCAGCCGCCCGGCGGCGAGGTCCTCGCGGATCAGCTCGTGCGCACCGATGGCGACGCCGTAACCCGCCGCCGCCGCGGCGATCGCCATCTCCATCGTGACGAAATCCTGCCCGCCCTCGGGGTCGACACCGTCCACCGGGTAGGCGGCGAGCCAGATGCGCCAGTCCTCGTGGTCGGGCGTCGGGTGCAGCAGCGAGTGGCGCGCGAGGTCGGCCGGCACCAGCAGCGGCGGGTCGCCCTCGGCGAGCGCGCGCGCGCACACCGGCACCAGGTGCTCGACCTGCAGCAGGTCGGCGGCGAGCCCCGGCCAGTCGCCGCGCCCGAGCTGGATGCCGGCGTCGTACTCCTCGCGTTCGAAGTCGATGTCGTGGCGCCAGGTGGTGGTGACCTGCACCCGCAGCTCGCGCTGCGCGAGGTGCAGGCGCGTCAGCCGCGGCACCAGCCAGCGCACGCCGAAGGTCGGCGGCACCTTGAGGCGGATCTCGTTCGCGTTCGCGCGCAGCCGCGTCGCCGCCCGGGCGAGGGCGTCGAACGCCTCGCCGGTGGCGCTGAGCAGGCTGCGCCCGGCGGCGGTGAGTTCGAGCCCGCGCGGCAGGCGGCGGAACAGCGGCTGGCCGATGTCGTCCTCCAGCGCCTTGACCTGCCGGCTCACCGCCCCCTGGGTGACGAAGAGCTCGGTGGCGGCGCGGGTGAAGCTCAGGTGGCGCGCCGCGGCCTCGAAGGCGCGCAGCGCATGCAGCGGTGGCAGGCGTCGGGTCATCTCGCGTACCCATGCGTATGGCTCATGGCTCGCATGATCATAAATGGTTTGTGGCAATGCAGCATAGGCTGAAGAATGGCGCCCATCGAACGCATCCTGAGCGTTTCCGGAGATCACTGCCATGACCACGACGAACGGTTTCGCCTTCCCCCACACCCCTGTGCATGCCACCACCGCCGACGGCCCCGCCGCGCTGCTGCGGCTGTGGGCGCAGCGCTGGCGCCTGCGTCGCGCGCTGGCGACGCTCGACGCGCACATGCTCGACGACATCGGCTGGCAGCCGTACGAGGCCGCCGCCGAAGCGCGCAAGCCGTTCTGGCGCGCCTGAACCACCCGCTGCGCTGGCGACGGCGGGGACGATGGCCGACAATCGCGCCCCCGTCCCCGCCGTCGCTGCCATGTCCACTCCCGTCCTCAGCTGCGCCGACGTCGGCTTCGGCGCCATCGAAGCCGTGTTCGCGCCGTTCGGGCTGCGCATCGAGCGCGTGCCCGACGCCGCGCCGATCCCCGGGAGCTGGTTCGGCGACCCCGAGGCGGGGCTGATCGGCGACCGCCTGCTGCTGCGCGGTGACACGCCGGTGCACTCGGCGCTGCACGAGGGCTGCCACTGGATCTGCATGGACGCGCCACGCCGCGCCGTGCTGCACACCGACGCCGGCGGCGACTACGACGAGGAGAACGGCGTCTGCTACCTGCAGTTGCTGCTCGCCGCGCGCGTGCCCGGCTTCGGCCGCGCGCGCGCCTGCGCCGACATGGACGCCTGGGGCTACAGCTTCCGGCTGGGCTCGGCGCAGGCCTGGTTCGAGCGCGACGCCGACGATGCACGCGCCTGGCTGCGGCGCCACGGCGTGCTCGACGCCGCCGGGCAGCCCAGCGGGCGGGTGCGCGAGGGCTGAGCGCGCGTCAGTGGCCGCCCAGGCCGAGCCGGCGGGCGAGGTCGTGGAACCAGCCGCCCGCCGCCGCGTGCAGCGCGACCGGCTGCAGCGGCTCGGGCTCGCGGCCGTCGATGGTCGCGAGCAGCAGGCGGCGGAAATCCTCCGGGCGTTCGAGCTGCGGCGCATGGCCGACGCCGGTCCACAGCACCGACACCACGTGTGGCAGCGCTTCGATGGTGGCGGCCAGGCTCGCCGGCGGCACCAGCGGATCGCGCTCACCGATGAGCACCACGGCGCGCCCGGGGTAGGCCGGCAGGCGCGGCAGCGCGTTCCACTCGGCGAGCGCCATCAGGTAGCCGCTGACCGCGCGCGGGTCGGTGGCGAGCGCATCCTCGGTGATGCGGGCGAACTGCAGCGGTTCGCCGATGCCGGGGGCGACGTGTGGCAGCACGTGCGACAGCACCCAGCGGTGCTGCGCGAGATCGGGCAGCCAGTGCGCGATGCGCTCGGTGCCGAGCAGGTGGACGAGCATGCCGTCACGGGTCTGGGCGAGGCCGTCGGCCGGACCGGGCGTCACCAGCAGCAGGCTGGCGACGCGTTCGGGGTGGTCGAGGGCGAAGGCGAGTGCGACCGAGCCGCCGAGCGAGTGGCCCACCAGGTGGAAGCGCGGCAGCTCCAGCGCCGTGGCGAAGGCTTCGAGATCGCGCACCAGTTGCGCCATCTCGTAGCCCTCGCCGGGCTGCTGCGAGCGTCCGCAGCCGCGCAGGTCGGGCGCGTACAGGCAGAGCCCAGGCGGCGGCGTGTCGAGCAGGTCCTGCCACCAGCGGGACGAGGCGAAGTTGCCATGCACCAGCACGACGGCTTGCGGGCCGTCACCGGCCTGTTCGTAGTGGGCCTCGAATCCGGGCAGGGCGATACGCGGCATGATGGGCGGCACCGGGCGGCAACGGGCCCGCCAGTGTGGTGGCGGTGACCGCCGAACACAAATGCCGCTGCGGCACGGGGGGCCGTTCGTGTCACCTGCGCCGCCGGCGCACAAAAGAAAGCGCCGCCACCCTCGCGGGTGCGGCGCAGCGATCCCCACCTTCTCGACCTTGTCGTATGGCTTGTTCTCGAACCGTTCCGGGCCTCCTGCCAGGAGCGCTGCGAGGGTGGAGGTTCAGCAGCGACGACGGCGCAGCAGCGCCGGCACGCCGAGGGCGAACAGGGCCAGTGCCGGCGGGGCGTCGACGCTGGTCAGCGGCGGGTCGACCCGCAGCACGTCGGCGGCACCGGTGGTGGTCCACTGCACCCACAGCTTTTCGTCGATGAAGCCGTCGAACAGCGACAGCGGCACCGCCGCTTCGTACGCCCAGTGCTTGTGACCCTGGGGGCCTTCGCCCATGCCGGTGAAGGACGACGAGATCGCGAGCTCGGCCTGGCCGATCAGCAGGCCGCGGGCGATCGTGGTCACGGTGTCAGCGTGCCCGGGGGCCAGGCCATGGTTCCAGTTGAACACCGCGTACACCCCGCCCTGCTTGAAGCCGTTGCGGGTGGCGGTGCTGATCGCGAACTCGAAGCTGTCGTCGTAGTCGGGGCCGGTGAAGTTGATCGCGAGATCGCCACGCGCGTACTTCTTGGCGGTGGTGTTCTGCACGGTCGCCGGGTCGTGGCCGGTCACCAGCGCGATGTACAGCGTGCCGGTGTCGATCTTCAGGTACATCGCCTCGACGTCGTTGCCCTGGCCGCCGATGTTGTTGGGGCCCGTGGTGAAGTCGTCGACCACGTAGTGGATGCCGGCGTCGGGCACCCAGTCGCTCGCCAGGCCGTTGCGGTGCAGGCCCCAGTCCGCCAGGTTGCCGTCGATGGTGATCGCCGCAGCGCCCTGGGCGAGGCCGAGCCCACAGGCCAGGGCGAGGATGTTGAGGGAGCTGCGCATGGTCGTTCAGCCTTGTCGGATCGTCGGCGGCCGGGTGCCGCTGTTTGCGGTTTCCTTAAAGCCATTAGCGTGCCATGTTTTTTAAGTTTTTGAATTAAAAAGAAATGTATGTGCGTTCCGGATGCCGGGAGCGATTCGATTGCTGCGGCGCGAGCCAGGCTGTAAAAAACCGCGCGACGTCCGCCGCAATTGTCACGGGCGGCGGGCGCGGCGTTTCGGCACTGTCAGCCGGCGTGTCGCGGTAGCGGTCACACGGCGTCAACTTCAATGGAATCAACGGTCTGTCGATGTCGCGGCAGTGTAAAGCCGGCTGACGCACGGGCCCTGGGAGGCAGTACATGGACTATCGGCATCGCTTCGTGGACGGCAGCACCATCGACTGGCCGCTCGGCAAGGTGGTCTGCATCGGCCGCAACTACCTCGACCACATCCGCGAGCTCGGCAACGCGGTACCCGAGGCGCCGCTGCTGTTCATCAAGCCGGCGACTGCGGTGGTCGGGCTCGACGCGCCGCTGCGCCTGCCCGCGGGGCTCGGCGAGTGCCACCACGAACTCGAGCTCGCGGTGTTGATCGGTGCGCGCCTGAGCGGCGCCGATGCCGCGCAGGCGCGCGCCGCGGTGGCCGGCTACGGGCTGGCGCTCGACCTGACGCTGCGCGACGTGCAGGCGAAGCTGAAGGCGGCGGGGCAGCCGTGGGAGCGCGCCAAGGCCTTCGACGGCGCCTGCCCGCTGTCGCCGTTCGTGCCGCCGACGGCGCTCGCCGATCCCGAGGCCACCGAGATCGAGCTGCGCATCAACGGCGAGCGCCGCCAGCACGGCAGCACCGCGCAGATGATGCACCCGGTGTTCGCGCTGATCGCCCACATGTCCGGCGTGTTCACGCTGCTGCCGGGCGACGTGGTGCTCACCGGCACGCCGGCCGGGGTCGGCCCGCTCGCCAGCGGCGATGCCCTCGAACTGCGCCTCGCCGGGCGCTTCACGTTCACCGCCAGCGTCGCCTGAGCGCGGGGAGGGACGCTCATGGACGCCATCCCCCGCATTGCGATCGCCTGCCAGGGCGGCGGCAGCCACACCGCCTTCACCGCCGGCGTGCTGCAGCGCGTGCTCGCGAGCGACGCGCACATCGTCGGCTTGTCCGGCACCTCGGGTGGCGCGATCTGCGCGCTGATCGCGTGGTTCGGGCTGCTGCTCGGCCAGCGTGCCGAAGGCGCGCGCCGGCTCGACGCCTTCTGGGAGTCGAACGCCGCGGCGAGCCTGCCCGACTGGCTGCTGAACGAGTGGATCATCGGCACCTCGCGCCTGCGCGGGCGCGTCGCGCTGCCCGAGCTGTCGCCCTACGAGGTGCCGGACTGGGCGCAGCAGCAGTTGCGCGAGCGCATCGCCGCGCAGGTCGACTTCGCGGCGATCCCCGGCCTGCTCGGGCCAGCGTCGCCGCGCCTCTACGTCGGTGCGGTCGACGTGCTGAGCGGTGCCTTCACGGTGTTCCGCGACGCCGCGGTCAGCGCCGACGCGGTGCTCGCCTCGGCGGCGATCCCCGACTTCTTCCGCGCCGTGGCGATCGGCGAGGGCGCCGCCCGGCGCTACTTCTGGGACGGGCTGTTCTCGCAGAACCCGCCGGTGCGCGAACTCACCGAGACGCGTCCCGACGAGCTCTGGGTGGTGCAGATCAACCCGAGCACGCGCGCCGCGGTGCCGCACGCACCCGAGGACATCGCCGACCGCCGCAATGAGCTCGCCGGCAACCTGTCGCTGGAGCAGGAGCTCCACTTCATCGACAAGATCAACGCACTGCTCGCCGACGGCTGCTTCCCCGACGGCCGCTACAAGCCGATCGCGGTGCGCCGCATCCGCCTGCAGCGCGAACTCGACTACGCCTCCAAGCTCGATCGCGATCCGGGCTTCATCCGCGGGCTGATCGAGGAGGGGCGGCGCACAGCCGATGCCTTCCTCGCCGCGCGGTGCGGCTGAGGCGATGGCCGGGACGCCCTTCGTTTCCCACGTCGAGTGGTGCGTGACCGACCTGGCGCGCGCGACGGCGCTGCTCGAAGGGCTGTTCGGCTGGCGCTTCGCGCCCTACGGCACGCGCTACCGGCTGTACACGCCCGCCGCCGGCGGCACCTGCGTCGGCCTGCTGCAGGTCGCGGCGGTGCAGCCGGCGGCGACGACGCTGGTGCACGTGTGCGTCGACGACCTCGACGCCGCGCTGGCGCGCGCACTCGCACTCGGCGCGCGTCCCCACGTGGCGCCGACGGCGGTGCCGGGGCACGGCCGCTACGCCCAGGTGCTCGACGCCGACGGCAACGTGATCGGCCTGTTCGAGGCCACGCCCGCGGCGGCGGCGCTCAGATCTTGATCGGCAGCCACGAGCCGGCGTACTGCGGCGCCACGCTCGGCTGCTCCGGCATGCCGTTCCTGACCGGCTCGACGGTGACCAGCAGCTCGCCCTTGAGCATCGGGCGCAGCTCGCGCGCGACCTTGAGCATGCGCTCGTCGCCGCGCCACGGCAGCTTGCCGAGCGGGTAGACGCGCTCCGAGCCGGTGGGGCGGATCCACAGCAGGCAGCTGGCGGTCTCCGGCATGTCCATCGGCTGGATGCTCTTGACGTAGAGCTTGTCCATCTCCGGCGCGGCGCTGACCACCCACATCGGCGTGCGGTCCTTCATGCTGCTGACCATCACCACGTAGCCGGGGATCTCGGTCTGCTGGCCGAGCAGCAGCGCCAGCGCGAACACCCCGGCGAGCAGGCTGGTGGCGAGCGCCCAGCCGCGCCAG
This sequence comes from Plasticicumulans lactativorans, assembly GCF_004341245.1. Taxonomy (GTDB): domain Bacteria; phylum Pseudomonadota; class Gammaproteobacteria; order Competibacterales; family Competibacteraceae; genus Plasticicumulans_A; species Plasticicumulans_A lactativorans. The sequence continues at coordinate 84,385 of NZ_SLWY01000002.1, forward strand.
AAGGCGAGGCGCTCGAACCAGCCCGGCGCCGGCGCGGCCGCGGCCGGCGCCAGCGTCGGCCACAGCCGCTGTGCCAGGCGCGGCCAGAGCTCCGGCGGCGGGTCCTGCGCCGGGGCGGCACCGAGCAGTTCGGGCAGGCGTCGCTGCCAGTCCAGCACGCGCCGGCGCAGGTCGGGGCGGCCGGGCAGCAGGCCCTCGAAGCGCCGCCGCGCGCCGCCGTTCAGGGTGCCGAGCGCGTACTGCGCGGCGAGCAGGTCGCAGAGCGCGGGATCGCGGTAGTTCATGCCCCCTCCAGGCAGGTCTTCAGGCGCATCAGCCCGCGCCGCAGCCAGGACTTGACGGTGCCGAGCGGGGTCTGCAGCCGCAGCGCCAGCTCCTCGTGGGTGAGGCCGCCGAACCACGCCAGCAGCATCGCCCGGCGCTGCTGCCCCTGCAGCTCGTCGAGGCAGCGGTGCAGCGCCTGCTCGCCGAGCGCGCGTTCGGTGGCGTCCTGCGGGCCCTCGGCGTCGTCGGCGAGCCACGGCAGCGTGTCGATGTCGGTGGCGGCGGCGGCGAGCCGCTGCGGGCTGCGGCGCAGCGTGTCGATCGCCTGGTGGCGCGCGATCGCGGCCATCCAGGTCAGCGCGGTGGCGAGGTCGGCGCGGTAGTCGCCCGCCCGCTGCCAGATCTTCACGTAGGTCTCCTGCAGCACGTCGGCCGCGAGGTCGCGGTCAGGAACGATACGCAGCACGACGCCGAACAGTTGCGCCGCCGACAGCCGGTAGAGGCGTTCGAAGGCGGCGCGGTCGGCGAGCGCGCAGCGCGCGAGCAGGGTTTCGAGCGGGTCGACGGGGGCTTGCAGGGGCATGGTCGCGTCCGCCTCAGGCGCCGTGCGCGAGCCGGCGCAGCCGCGCCAGGTAGCGCGCCTCGTCGGGCTCGCGGCCGCTGCGCTGCGCCTCCCACAGCGCCTCGCCGAGGACCTCCATCATCGCGTGCTCGGCGGCGTGCGCCTCGCCGAAGCGTCGGCACAGCGCGGCGTAGACGTCGAGGATGCCGGCGGGGCGGTTGGTGCGCACCTGCTCCTGCAGGCCGAGGTGCATGCCGAGGTGCAGGAAGGGGTTGGTGGCGCCCATCTCGGGCGTGTACTCGGCGTCGAGCGCGCGCTCGGGGTCGGCGACCAGCGCGTGGTACTCGGGGTGCTCGCGCAGCACGGCGACGATGTCGGCCTCGAGGGTCTCCAGCGCTTCGCCGGCGCGGGCCTTGCGCCAGGCTTCGCAGTAGTAGCGGCGCAGCGCATTGCGGTCGGTTCCGAACATTCACTCGCTCCCGGTCTTGTCGCGGTAGTCGCAGAGGTCGGCCACCGGGCACTCGCCGCAGCGCGGGCGGCGCGCGGTGCACACGTAGCGGCCGTGCAGGATCAGCCAGTGGTGCGCGTCCTGGCGGAACTCGCGCGGCACCACCCGCATGAGCTTCGCCTCGACCGCGTCGACGTCCTTGCCGGGGGCGAGCCCGGTGCGGTTGGCGACGCGGAAGATGTGCGTGTCGACGGCGATGGTCGGCTCGCCGAAGGCGGTGTTGAGCACCACGTTCGCGGTCTTGCGGCCGACCCCCGGCAGCGCCTCGAGCGCGGCGCGGGTGCGCGGCACCTCGCCGCCGTGGCGTTCGAGCAGCAGCGCGCAGGTGCGCAGGATGTTGGCCGCCTTGGCGTTGTACAGGCCGATGGTCCTGATGTGCGCCTTCAGCCCGTCCTCGCCGAGCGCGAGGATCGCCGCCGGGGTGCGCGCGACCGCGAACAGGCGCGCAGTGGCCTGGTTGACGCTGCGGTCGGTGGCCTGCGCCGACAGGATCACCGCGACCAGCAACTCGAACGGCGAGGCGTAGACGAGTTCGGTGGTCGGCTGCGGGTTCGCCGCGCGCAGCCGGGTGAAGAACGCGCGCCGGGCGGCGGCGTTCATGTCGGCACGTGCCCGTCGGCGACCGTGGCGGCCGTGGCCGGTGCCGGCCGCGGGCGCGCCCGTGCGCGGGCATCGATGGCGTTCTTCGCGGCGATCAGCAGGCCGAGCATGATGAACGCCCCCGGCGGCAGGATCGCCAGCAGCAGGCCGCGGTCGCCGGGCAGCAGGTGCAGTGTCAGCCCACGCGCGCCTTCACCGAACAGGATTTCGGCCTGCGCGAGCAGCGTGCCCTGGCCGAGCAGCTCGCGCAGCGCCCCCAGCGTCACCAGCACCAGAGCGAAGCCGAGGCCGACGGCGAGCCCGTCGAGCGCGGCGCGCGCCGGTGCCTGGCGCGAGGCGAAGGCCTCGGCACGGCCGAGCACGCAGCAGTTGGTGACGATCAGCGGGATGAAGATGCCGAGCACCCGGTGCAGCTCCGGCAGCAGCGCGTGCATGCCGAGTTCGACCGCGGTCACCGCCGAGGCGATCACCGTCACGAACACCGGGATGCGCACCTCCGGGTTCACCCAGCGGCGGATCAGCGACACCGTGGTGTTGGTGATGAGCAGCACCAGCGTCGTGGCCAGGCCGAGGCCGAGGCCGTTGACCAGCGAGTTCGAGGTCGCCAGCAGCGGGCACAGGCCGAGCAGCGCGACCAGCCCGGTGTTGTTGTGCCAGAGGCCGTTGCGCAGGATCTCGGCGGCGGACGGGGTGCTCATGGTCGGGTCTCCGTGGCGGGCGCGAACAGTGCCTCGCGGTGGCCGGCGTAGTAGTCGAGGAAGCCCTGCACCGCCTTGACCACCGCGCGCGGGGTGATGGTCGCACCGGTGAACTGGTCGAAGTCGCCGCCGTCCTTGCGCACCTTCCAGCGCGCGCGCGGCGGGTCGTCGAGCGAGCGGCCGTCGAAGCCGTGGATCCACGGCGAGCGCTCGACCTCGATGGCATCGCCGAGGCCCGGCGTCTCCTTGTGCGCGAGCACCCGCACCCCGGCCAGCCGGCCGTCGGCCCACACCCCCACCAGCAGCTGGATCGGGCCGGAATAGCCGTCGGGCGCGGTCACCGTCGCCAGCACCGCCACCGGCGCGCCGCCCTTGCGCGCACGGTACACGGTGAGCGGCGGCGCGCCGGGCGGGGCGAGCCGTAGCACGTCCTCGGCCGGGTGGTTGTCGTAGCGCGCCGCCGGCACCAGCGCGTTGAGGCTCGCTTCGAGTGCCGCGCGGCGCGCCGCGGCGATGGTGTCGCGGGTGGCGAACCAGGTCGCCGCCACCAGCGCCACGCTCGCCAGTGCGAAGCCGCCGAGGATCAGCGCGTTCATCCCCATGCTGCGCAGCAGCGCGTGCGCCGGGCGCATCGTTCAGCGCGGTCCGTGGCCGAACACCCGCGGCCGGGTGTAGGCGTCGATGGTCGGCGCGGCGATGTTCATCAGCAGCGTGGCGAAGGCGATACCGTCGGGGTAGCCACCCCAGGCGCGGATCACGTAGGTCAGCACGCCGATGCCGGCGCCGTACAGCAGCCGCCCGCGCGGCGTGGTGCTCGCCGACACCGGATCGGTGGCGATGAAGAAGGCGCCGAGCAGCGCGCCGCCGCTGGCGAGGTGCAAGGCCGGCGAGGCGTGGTGCTGCGGGTCGACGAGCCAGGGCACGGTCGCCGTCAGCGCGAGCGCGCCGAGCATGCCGGCGGGGATCTGCCAGGCGGCGGTGCGGGTCCAGCACAGCCACAGCCCGCCGGCGAGGAAGGCGAGGCTGGCGAGCTCCCAGCCGCGCCCGCCGAGCACGCCGAAGGCCGGGCTGGCGACGATCTCGGCGACGCCGCGGCCGAGCCCGAGTCCGGTGCGCAGGCTGTCGAGCGGCGTCGGCGCGCTCAGCGCGTCGAGCGCGAGCACGTGGTCGAGGCCGCCGGCGCCGAAGATCAGGCGCAGGCTGGCGGCGAGGTCGGCGGGCTGCGCGAGCAGTTCGCGCGCGCCCGGCCAGGTGCTCATCTCGCGCGGGAACGACACCAGCAGCACCACGTAGCCGATCATCGCCGGGTTGAACGGGTTGTAGCCGAGCCCGCCGTAGAGGTGCTTGGCGACCACGATCGCGAACGCCGTGCCGAGCGCGGTGAGCCACCACGGCGCCAGCGCCGGCAGCGCCAGCGCCAGCAGCCACGCAGTGACCAGCGCGCTGCCGTCGCCGAGCGCGGGCGCGAGCGGGCGGCCGCGCAGCGCCAGCGCGGCGGCCTCGCAGGCGAGCGCGACCGTGCTGGCGAGCGCGAGCTGCGCCAGCACCGCCGGGCCGAACAGCCACACGTAGGCGGCGATGCCCGGCAGCAGCGCGTAGAGCACGCGGCGCATCAGCGCACCGACGCTGGCGCCGGTGTGCAGGTGCGGGGAACTCGCGGTGGGGAACAGCATGCGCGGGGGCTCGGGTGGGGGCGGCGGCTAGCCGCGGCCGTCGTCGTCGCCGGGCGCGGCGTCGGTGCTGGTGCCAGCCGTGGCATCGGCGGCGGCACGCGCGCGCCTGGCCTGCGCCCGCGCCAGCGCCGCGGCGATCGCCGCCTGCCGCGGGTCGTCGGTGGTCGTGGGCGCAGGCGACGCAGCGGCCGTCGGCGCGGTCGCGACGCTGGCCGGCGCGGTGGCGGTCGCCGCGGCCGGCGCGGCGGCCTCCGGTGCCGGCGCCGGGTGCGCCTTCTTGGCGGCGAGCCGGGCGGCGCGCTCGGCCTCCTCGCGCGCCTGCCGCGCCTGGCGCGCGCCGTGGCGCTCGCGGGCGAGGTCGGCCTTGTGCCGCTCGCGCTCGGCGGCGAGCAGCTCGCCCTTGGCGTGGCGGTAGTACTGCACCAACGGCAGCCGGCTCGGGCACACCGCGGCGCAGCAGCCGCACTCGATGCAGTCGAACAGGCCGAGTTCGCCGGCGCGCTCGAACTCGCGCGCGCGGGCATGCCAGTAGAGCTGCTGCGGCAGCAGGTCGGCCGGGCAGGCGCGCACGCAGTCGCCGCAGCGGATGCAGGGCAGCGCGGGCGCCGGCGGCGCCAGCTCGGTGGCGCCCGCCACCAGGATGCAGTTGCCGCCCTTGCCGAGCGGCACGCCGTCGTCAGCGAGCGCGAAGCCCATCATCGGCCCGCCGTAGATCAGCCGCGCGGCGGCCGCGGTGTAGCCGCCGCAGGCCGCGACCAGGTCCGCGACCGGCGTGCCGATGCGCGCCTCCACCACCTGCGGCGTGTGCACCCCGGCGCCGGTGACGGTCACGTAGCGCGCGGTCAGCGGCCGCCCGGTGGTGATCGCCTCGAACACCGCCGCCGCGGTGGCGACGTTCTGGCAGACGATGCCGAGCTCGGCCGGCAGCCCGCCGCTCGGCACCTCGCGCCCAGTGAGCACGCGGATCAGCTGCCGCTCGCCGCCGCTCGGGTAGCGCGTCGGCACCGCCTGCACGCGCAGTTCGGCGGCACCGCTCGCAGCCACCGCCGCGCGCATCGCGGCGAGCGCCTCGGGCTTGTCGTCCTCGATCGCGACCAGCGCGGCGGCGGCGCCGAGCGCGTGGCGCAGGATCAGCACGCCGCCGACGATCGCCGCCGCGCGCTCGCGCATCAGGCGGTCGTCGCAGGTGATGTAGGGCTCGCACTCGGCGCCGTTGACGATCAGCAGGTTCGGCGGCGGCTCGGCGGCGAGCTTCACCGCGGTCGGGAAGGCCGCGCCGCCGAGGCCGACGATGCCGGCCTCGCGCACGCGCCGGCGGATCTCCGCCGCTGCCGCGGTGCGCCAGTCGGCGAGCGGCGCCGGCAGCGCGCCCCAGGCGTCGGCGTCGTCGGCGTCGAGCACCAGGCACGGCGCGCTGAGCCCGGAGGGGTGGGCGATCGGGCGCGCTTCGAGCGCGACCACGGTGCCCGAGGTCGGCGCGTGCAGCGCGGCGCTGACGTAGCCGTCGGCCGCCGCCAGCAGCTCGCCGCGGCCGACGTGCTGGCCGGGGTTCACCACCGGCCTGGCGGCGGCGCCGACGTGCTGCGTCAGCGGCAGCAGCAGCCGCGGCGGCGGCGGCAGCGCGCGCGCCGGCTGCGCGTTCGACGGCGCCTTGCGGGTCGGGGGATGCAGGCCGCCGTTGAAGCGCCACAGCCGCACCAGCGGGTCGAGCACGCCCATCGTCGTCGCTCAGGCCGCGCGCGGCGCCGGCCAGGCCCAGTTGGCCGGCGTGGTGGCGATCGGGACCATGTGGATGCAGTCGACCGGGCAGGGCGCCACGCACAGCTCGCAGCCGGTGCACTCCTGCGCGATCACCGTGTGCATGTGTTTGGCGGCGCCGACGATGGCGTCGACCGGGCAGGCCTGGATGCACAGCGTGCAGCCGATGCACTGCGTCTCGTCGATCACCGCGAGTTGCGGCGGCTTCTCCACGCCGTGCGCGGTGTCGAGCGGCTTGGGCTCGACGCCGAGCAGCGCGGCGAGGGCCTCGACCCCGGCCTGGCCGCCGGGCGGGCAGCGGTCGATGTCGGCCGCGCCGGCGGCGATCGCCTCGGCGTAGGGCCGGCAGCCGGCAAAGCCGCACTGGCCGCACTGCGTCTGCGGCAGCACCGCGTCGATCTTGTCGGCGAGCGGGTCACCCTCGACGCGGAAGCGCACCGCCGCGTAGCCGAGCAGCAACCCCGAGAGCCCGGCGAGCAGGGTCAGCGCGACGATCGCGACGAGCATCGCCTAGCCCCGCACCAGGCCGGAGAAGCCCATGAAGGCGAGCGACATCAGCCCGGCGGTGATCAGCGCGATCGCCGGCCCGCGCAGGTGCACCGGCACGTCGGCCACCGCGATGCGCTCGCGGATGCCGGCGAACAGCACCAGCACCAGCGAGAACCCCGCCGCCGCGCCGAAGCCGTACAGCGCCGACTCGACGAAGCCGTGGTGCGCCTGCACGTTCAGCAGCGCCACCCCGAGCACCGCGCAGTTCACGGTGATCAGCGGCAGGTAGATGCCGAGCACCTGGTACAGCAGCGGGCTGGTCTTGTGCACCACCATCTCGGTGAACTGCACCACCACCGCGATCACCAGGATGAAGGCGATGGTGTCGAGGTAGTCGAGGCCGAGCGGCAGCAGCAGGTAGCGGTGCACGAGGTGCGTGCACGCCGACGACAGCGTCAGCACGAAGGCCGTCGCCATGCCCATCCCGAGCGCGGTCTCGACCTTCTTCGACACCCCCATGAACGGGCACAGGCCGAGGAACTTCACCAGCACGAAGTTGTTGACCAGGATCGTGCCGATCAGGATCAGGGCGTACTCTTTCATCGCTGCCCGCCGTGCGCGGCGGCCGTTGCGGCCGCGGCATCGAGAACCGGCCGGGCGCCCGCCCGGCCGCGTGAAGGACGCCGGAAAATACCAGCAATGCGCGGTGCGCTCCAGCCGCCGGGGCGGCCGTGCTCATCGGGCGCAACCGGCATGAACCCCTCTCCCTCGGGGAGAGGGGCTGGGGTGAGGGTGCTTGCCGGCGGCGCAATGTTGCAGACCATCGGTGGGGCGCATCGCGGCGCTGCTGTGCCTTTGCGCTCCATCGTTGCTACGCGGCCCGCGGCACGCCGTGGCCGATCTTCCGTGAAGTGCCACAGGAGCGATGACGATGCCGACCCCATCCGCTGACCGCGTGACGGTGCAGCAGGCCGCGACCGACGAGGAGATCGTCGCGACGCGCGCGGTGATGCGCCAGCTGCGCCCCGACGTGCCGGCCGACGAGTACCTGGGGACGGTCCGGCGGATGATGCAGAGCGACGGCTATCGGCTGGCGGCCGTCTACGACGGCGGCGAGGTCCGCGCGGTGGCCGGCTACCGCGTCATGGAGATGCTGTACTGCGGCCGGATCCTCTATGTCGACGACCTCAACACCGACGCCGCCGCGCGCTCGCAGGGCTACGGCAAGGTCCTGCTGGACTGGCTGAAGGCCGAAGCCCGCGCCCAGGGCTGCCGGCAGCTGCACCTCGATTCGGGCGTGCAGCGGGAGCAGACGCACCGCTTCTACTTCCGCGAGGGGCTGGCGATCAACTGCTACCACTTCCGCATCCCGCTGGCGCCCGCGGAGGGGTGAGGGAGCGGCTCTTCTGCGGATGGCCTGTCGATGCTGCCGTGGTCGAGCCGGTAAGCAGAGTTCGCCTGCCCTTCATCGACGGGTTTATCTACCGCTTTGTCGGCTGGGGCACACGCATATCATCCCGCGCCTGAAAAAGGTCATTGATGGCGAGGATAAAGGGGGCATTACAGAAACCGTCGGCTGGAAAGGCGGCGGCGGTTTCCGCTACTACCGGCTCGCCCCTACGCTGATCGTCAATGATCGCTGGGGTAATCCGGTCATCAACCCGGAATACAACGCGGCGATGCTTGCCGAGGCCTTGGCGAAACTGGAAGGCTTCACCTACGCGCCGTCGACTACAGCCTCAACGTGACCAATCTGACGGTGGTCCAGCCTGAACCGGCTGCGCCCGAAGACGTCGCTGGCAGAGGCAAGCGCAAGGCAGCACCAACGGGCCAGGGGGCTTGGTTCGAGGAGGATCGCTCATGAACCGCCAGCAGGCCTTGCAGGCACTCGTCCAGGCCAAGCCCATTCTCCAGCAGCGCTACGGCGTTACCCGGCTGGCGCTGTTCGGCTCCACCGCGCGCGATGCCGCGCGGCCCGACAGCGATGTGGACGTGCTGGTGGCCTTCGACGGCACTGCCACCGCTGCGCGTTTCTTCGGCGTGCAGTTCTATCTGGAAGATGCGCTGGGCTGTCCGGTGGACCTGGTTTCCGAAAAGGCGCTGCGTCCGGAGCTTCGTCCCTACATCGAGCGAGAGGCCGTCCATGTCTGAAGCGGTGCGCGAATGGCGCTTTTATCTGGACGACATGATCGGCTTTGCCGAGAAGGTACTGGTCTATACGGAAGGCCTTGGATCAGGCGGGCTTCGAAGCCAGTAGTAGGTGGAAGGCCGGCCCTCGATTGCCTTGCGCGCGCTGAAGGAACCCTCACCCCCGGCCCCTCTCCCAGGGGGAGAGGGGAAAAGGCGTACCAGCAGGAAGCCGTGTGCGCTCAGTCGTCGATGCGGCCGAGCAGCAGGAATTCCATCAGCGCCTTCTGCGCGTGCATGCGGTTCTCGGCTTCGTCCCAGACCTGGCTCTGCGGGCCGTCGATCACCTCGGCGGTGACTTCCTCGCCGCGGTGGGCGGGCAGGCAGTGCAGGAAGATGGCTTCCGGGTCGGCGGCGGCCATCACGTCGGCGTCGACGCGGTAGGCGGCGAAGTCGGCGGCGCGCTGCGCGAGCTGGGCTTCGTGGCCCATGCTGGCCCAGACGTCGGTGGTGACCAGGTCGGCGCCGCGCGCCGCGGCGAGCGGGTCGCGGGTGAGCTCGACGCGGTCGGCGTTGTCGGCGAGCAGCTCGGCGGCGGGCTCGTAGCCGACCGGGCAGGCGATGCGCAGGCGAAAGCCGAACTGGCGCGCGGCGGTGATGTAGCTGTTGCACATGTTGTTGCCGTCGCCGACCCAGGCGACGGTGCGCCCGGCGATCGGGCCGCGGTGCTCGACGAAGGTCTGGATGTCGGCGAGGAGCTGGCAGGGGTGCTCGTGGTCGGTCAGGCCGTTGATCACCGGCACCCGCGAGACCGCGGCGAAGCGCGCGACGGTGTCGTGCGAGTAGGCGCGGATCATCACCAGGTCGACCATCCGCGACAGCACCTTGGCGGTGTCCTCGATCGACTCGCCGCGGCCGAGCTGGGTGTCGCGCGGGGAGAGGAAGATCGCACAGCCGCCGAGCTGGGCGATGCCGGCCTCGAAGGACACGCGGGTGCGCGTGGACGCCTTCTCGAAGATCTGGCCGAGCACGCGCCCCGGCAGCGGGGCGTGGCGCTCGCCTCTGGCGTGGCGCGCCTTCAGCGTGCTCGCGCGGGCGATCAGGTAGTCGAGCTCGTCGGGGGTGAAGTCGAGCAGGCTCAGGAAATGGCGGGACTGCATGCGAGAGGAACTCCTCGTCGGCACCGGGCGCGCTCAGCCGGCGACGGTTTCGGGTTGCCGGAGCGGGGCCGGCACCGTGCTTGCGAAGCGCGCGACGTTCCGGTCGGCTTTCGCGTCGGTGATCACCAGCGGCGGCGGCAGGCGCGCGACCGAGCCCGCGGTGACGTTGATCTGCCAGCCCTGCGTCGCGTGCGGGTGCGAGGCGCAGGGCCGGTCGGGTTCGATGCCGCGCAGGGCGCCATGGCCGCGGGGCGGGCGGGCGGCGGACGGAGAGGGGCGACGGCGCGCGGCGGGGACGTGCAGGCGGATGGCGGCACTCCCGGCGGGGGCGACGGGGCGACGTGCGTTGGCCGACATCGTGTGCTGCGACATGGCTCCTGCTTCCGCAACGCGCGGCGGGGCATCCGCCGCAAAAAAAAGGGCGAGGTTACCGACCCGCTACAAGGGGCGCAAGCCCGTGCACCGGAACGAAAAGCGTTGCTCGCGGGCGAGCCGTTGCACGGCGCGTGACACACCCTGTCACGCCCTGTCACGCCGGCGCAGCGTATCGGCATGCCGAACCGTGCGCCGATTGCCCCCGTGTACCGCGCAGTTTCGGTCGAATATCGAAAAATACATTCAATCGTATGATAAATAATGAATTTTTTATCGCGTGCAGGCATTTGGCATTGCTCTTGCCCAATACCGGGAACCGCTCGTCGTTTCGTACCAGAAGCGGAACGCCCACCACTGCACGTCCCGTAGAGGAGAAAACCATGACCGATTCCGCGTTCGCCTGCCGCCTGCCCCTGAGCCGGCTCGGGGCCGCCCTCGCGCTGCTGCTCGCCGGCGCCTCGGCCGGTGCCGGCGTCACCGATCAGGACATCGCCAACGACGCGCAGACCCCCGGCGACGTGCTGAGCTGGGGCATGGGCCTGCAGGGCCAGCGCTACAGCCCGCTGACCAGGATCAACGCCGACACCGTCAAGGACCTGGTGCCGGCCTGGTCGTTCTCGTACGGCGGCGAGAAGCAGCGCGGGCAGGAGGCGCAGCCGCTGATCTACAACGGCAAGATCTTCGTCACCGCGTCGTACTCGCGGCTGTTCGCGGTCGACGCCCACACCGGTGCCAAGCTCTGGCAGTACGACCACCGCCTGCCCGACGGCATCCTGCCCTGCTGCGACGTGGTCAACCGCGGCGCGGCGCTGTACGACAACCTGGTGATCTTCAGCACGCTCGACGCACAGCTGGTGGCGCTCGACCAGGACACCGGCAAGGTGGTGTGGAAGGAGAAGCTCGACGACTACAAGGAGGGCTACTCGAACACCGCCGCGCCGATCATCGTCAAGGGCAAGGTGATCACCGGCGTGTCGGGCGGCGAGTTCGGCGTGGTCGGCCGCGTCGACGCGCGCGACGCCAAGACCGGCAAGCTGGTGTGGACGCGCCCGGTGCTCGAAGGCTACATGGGCTACATGGTCAAGGACGGCCAGAAGGTCGAGAACGGCGTCACCGGCACCCCCGGCACCTCCTGGGCCGGCGACATGTGGAAGACCGGCGGCGGCGCCACCTGGCTCGGCGGCTACTACGATGCCGAGACCAACCTGGTGTTCATCGGCACCGGCAACCCGGCGCCGTGGAACTCGCACCTGCGCCCCGGCGACAACCTCTACACCGCCTCGACGCTGGCGATCGACCCCGACACCGGCACGATCAAGTGGCACTACCAGAGCACGCCGAACGACTCGTGGGATTTCGACGGCGTCAACGAGTTCGTCTCCTTCGACCTGAAGAAGGACGGCAAGGTGATCAAGGCCGGCGCCAAGGCCGACCGCAACGGCTACTTCTACGTGCTCGACCGCACCAACGGCCAGTTGATCAGCGCCTCGCCCTTCGTCACCAAGCAGACCTGGACCAGCGGCATCGACCCGAAGACCGGCCGCCCGATCGAGACCGGCAACCGCCCCGGTGATCCGACCAAGGCCGCCGACGGCAAGAAGGGCGAGTCGGTGTTCGCGGTGCCGGGCTTCCTCGGCGCCAAGAACTGGATGCCGATGGCCTACAACCGCGACACCGGCCTGTTCTACGTGCCCGCCAACGAGTGGGGCATGGACATCTGGAACGAGCCGATCGCCTACAAGAAGGGCGCGGCCTACCTCGGCGCCGGCTTCACCATCAAGCCGCTGTACGAGGACTACATCGGCGCGCTGCGCGCGGTCGACCCGGCCACCGGCAAGATCGTCTGGGAGTACAAGAACCCGGCGCCGCTGTGGGGCGGGGTGCTGACCACCGCCGGCAACCTGGTGTTCACCGGCACGCCCGAGGGCTTCCTGAAGGCGTTCGACGCGCGCACCGGCAAGGAGGTGTGGAAGTTCCAGACCGGCTCGGGCGTGGTCGGCTGCCCGGTCACCTGGGAGATGGACGGCGAGCAGTACATCGCCGTGCCCTCGGGCTGGGGCGGCGCGGTGCCGCTGTGGGGCGGCGAGGTCGCCAAGCGCGTCAACTACCTGAACCAGGGCGGCAGCCTCTGGGTGTTCAAGCTGCACAAGGCGTGAGCGAACGCGCGGCCCGCGTGCGGGCCGCGCCCCCGAACCATCGCGCCGGTGCCCACCGGGTGCCGGCGCCGAGCCTGGGAGAGCCAGCCATGAAGCGAACGCTGCTGTGGGGCGCGCTGTGCGCGCTCGCCGTCACCAGCGCGTGGGGCGCCGATCTCGCGCAGGTGCGCGAGAAGGGCGTGCTGCGCGTCGCCGTCTACAAGGACTTCCCACCGTACTCCTACGCCGAGAACGGCCGCTACACCGGCCTCGACGTGGAGCTCGCCCGCGCCCTCGCCGAACGCCTCGGCGTGGCGCTGGCGCTCGAGCCGATCACCGCCTCGGACGAATCGGTGCAGGACGACCTGCGCAACGGCGTGTGGAAGGGGCATTACCTCGGCTGGGGCGGCGCCGACGTGATGCTGCACGTGCCGGTCGACCCGGCGCTGCAGGCCGAGGTGCGCCAGGTCGCGCTGTTCGGGCCGTATTACCGCGAGCACCTGGCGGTGGCGCGACGCACCGATGCGCTGCCGACGCTCGACTCGCTCGACGCCTTCCGCCACACCCGCGTCGGCGTCGAGTTCCGCACCCTCGGCGACCAGTTGCTGCTGAGCGCGGCCGGCGGCGCCTACATCCCGCAGGTGGTGCACTTTCGCAGCGCGACGCAGGCCTGCGCGGCCTTCCGCGCCGGCGAGGTGCCGGCGCTGCTGGCGCAGCGCGGCGAGGTCGAGCAGTGCGTCGGCACGGCGCGCGACGGCATCGCGGTGGCGCCGCTGCCGGCGGCGCAGGCCGAGCGCCTGGGCTGGGACGTCGGCATGGCGGTGAAGGCCGACGACGAGGCGCTGCGCGGTGCGCTCGCCGAGGCACTGGCCGGGCTGCGCCGCGACGGCACGCTGGCGGCCGTGCTGGCGCGCTACCACCTCGGCGCCGAACTCATCGCGAGCGCGGGCGGGGGCTGAGGGTGCGCGCGCCGCGCGGCGTCCTCGCCGCGGCCCTGCTGCTGCCGGCGACGCTTGCGTGCGCCGCGCCGGCGCCTGACCCGCTGCGCTCGACGCAGTGGCCGGCGATGCAGCACGCGCTGCTGCACGACGAGCCGGTGGTGTTCGACGCCCGCGTCGAGGTGCTGCTGCCGCCGGGCGCCGAGGACTCGCTGCAGGTGCCGGTGGCGGCGCGCTGGCCGGCGCTCGCCGACGTGCGGCGCGTGCTCGCCTTCGTCGACTTCAACCCGATCCCGCGCGTGCTCGAATACCGGCCGCACCGCGCCGGGCCGTTCCTCGGCTTTCGCGTGCGCGTGCAGCAGGCGACGCCGATCCGCGTCGCGGTGCAGACCGGCGACGGCGTCTGGCACGTCGGCGGCGCCTGGGTCGACGCCGCCGGCGGCGGCTGCACGCTGCCGCCGGCGCACCGCGCGACGCTGGCCGACGCCGACCTCGGCCGCGTCGAGGCGCGGCGCTGGCCGCTGCACGACGGCGGCCAGCGGCTGAAGCTGCGCATCGAGCACCCCAACGACACCGGCCTGGTCGCCGGCATCCCGGCGTTCTTCGTCGAGCGCCTGAGCGTCTACGACGAAGCCGGCGCCGAACTCGCCGTGCTCGACACCTTCGAGCCGCTCGCCGAGAACCCGGTGTTGACGCTCGAACCCGCCGCCGCCGGGCCGCTGGTCGTGCGCGGCCGCGACAACGCCGGCAACGCGATCGCCGCGAGGGTCGACTGATGTCCGTGTGGCGTGCCTGCGTCTTCGCGCTGCTGCTGCCGGCGTGCGCCGCGGCCGCGCACGGTGCCGACTTCGACTACCGCCTGCAGCCGCGCGCGCTGACCACCGACACCTGGGTGGTGGAGGGCGCGACCGCGGATTTTTCGCCCGCCAACGGCGGCGACATCGCCAACAGCGCCTTCATCGTCACCGGCGCCGGCGTGGTGGTGATCGACACCGGGCCGTCGCGCGCCTACGGCGAGCAGTTGCGCGCGGCGATCGCGCGCATCACCGCGGAGCCGGTGGTGGCGGTCTACAACACCCACCACCACCCCGACCACATGCTCGGCAACCAGGCCTTCGCCGACGTGCCGGTGTACGCGCTTCCCGGCACCCGTGCCGCCGCCGACGAGGTCGGCGCGACGCTGGCGGGCAACCTCTACCGGCTGGTCGGCACGGCGATGCGCGGTACCGAAGCCTACCCGCCGAGCGCGAGCGTCGCCGCCGGCGAGAGCGTGCTCGGCCGCCACCGCCTGCGCCTGCTCGCGCTGCGCGGCCACACCGCGGCCGACCTCGCGCTGTTCGACGTCGACACCGGCACGCTGTTCACCGGGCTCGTGTTCAACCGCCGCACCCCGGCCACGCCCGACGCCGACCCGGCGGCCTGGCGCGCGAGCCTGCTCGAACTGCAGGCGCTCGCGCCGCGCTGGCTGGTGCCGGCGGCCGGGCCGCCGGTGGCGGACGCGCAGGCGCAGGCGGTGCTCGCGCACGATCTCGACTACCTCGACTGGCTGGTCGGGCACTTCGAGGCCGCCGCGGCACGCGGCGCCGACATGGCCGAACTGCTCGACGCCCCGCTGCCCGAGCGCTTCGCCGACCTCGCGCTGCTGCGCGCCGAGTACCGGCGCTCGGTCAGCCACCTCTACCCGCGCATCGAGCGCGCCGCGCTGGCGCGCACGCGCGCCCCGGAGTGATGCCCATGCCGCGTGCCTCCGCCGCCCTGCTGTTCGCCGCCTGCGCCGCCGCGTTCGCGCAGACCCCGCCCGGCCCGGTCGAGCTCGCCCCCGGCACGATGAGTGCCGACGGCTACCGCCTGCCGCCGTACCGCGCGGCGACGCCGGCGCGCCATCCCGAGGCGGTCACCGTGGATGCCGCCGAACTGCGCGAGCTGCTCGCGCAGGGCGCCGTGCTGGCGCTCGACGTGATGGCCACGGTGCAGCGCCCACCCACCGGCGAGCTCGCCGCGGCGTTCATCCCGAGCGCGCCGCGCGAGCACATCCCCGGCTCGTACTGGCTGCCGAACGTCGGCTTCGAGACCCTCGCGCCCGCCGTCGAGGCCTACCTGCGTGCCACGCTCGCGCGCCTCAGCGGCGGGCGGCCCGACCGCGGCCTGGCGTTCTACTGCATCCAGGACTGCTGGGCCTCGTGGAACGCCGCGCGGCGCGCCGCGCGCCTCGGCTACACGCAGGTGTACTGGTTCCCCGGCGGCACCGAAGGCTGGGTTGCCGCCGGCGGGGCGCTGGTGCCGGCGACGCCGGAGCCGCTGCCGTGAGCCCGCGGCGCCTGCTGGCCTGGCTCGCGCTGTGGCTGGTCGCGCTGGCCGTCCCGCCCGCCGGCGCCGCCGAGGGGCTGCGCGTGGGGGTGATGCAGTCGGGCACGGTGCACTGGGAGCTCGCGGCGATGGCCGCGCTCGGCACGGCGGCGCGCGAGGGCGTGCAGGTCGAGGTGGTGCCCTACGCGAGCAAGGAGGCGACCCGCATCGCGCTCGCCGGCGGCGCGGTCGACCTCATCGTCGACGACTGGCTGTGGGTGTCGCGCAGCCGCGACGAGGGCCGCGGCTACGCCTTCGTCACCCATTCGCTGGCGAGCGGCGCGCTGTACGTGCGCCCCGACAGCAGCATCGCCACGCTCGCCGACCTCGCCGGGCGGCGCCTGGGGGTGGCGGGCGGCGCGCTCGACAAGAACTGGCTGCTGCTGCGCGCCGCGGCACGGCGCAGCCTCGGCGCCGATCTCGCCACGCTCGCCGAGCCGGCCTACGCCGCGCCGCCGCTGCTGAACGCGCTGCTGCTGCGCGGCGAGCTGCCGGCGGTGCTGAACTACTGGCACTACGGCGTGCGCCTGGAGGCCGCCGGCATGCGCCGGCTCACCGACGTGCGCGCCGCGCTCGCCACGCTCGGCGCGCCGCCCGAGCTGCCGCTGATCGGCTGGGTGTTCGACGCCGCCCGCGCCGAGGCGCGGCGCGAGGTCTTCACCGCCTTCCTGCGCGCGGTGCGTGCGACCAAGACCGTGCTGCGCGACGACGATGCCGCCTGGGAGGCGCTGCGCCCGCTGCTGGGCGCGGCCGACGCGGCCGAGTTCCGCGCGCTGCGCGACGGCTACCGCGAGGCCATTCCGGCGCACGTCGGCCCGGCCGACGGCGAGCGCGCCGCGGCGCTGTTCGGCGTGCTCGCGGGGGAGGGCGGCGAGGCCCTGGTCGGGCACGCCACGCGTCTCGCCGACGGCACCTTCTGGGCCGGATACCGCGACTGATGCCGCCCGTGGCTGCCATCGACCGCGCGCTGCGCCCGCTGTCGCTGCTCGCGCTGCTGCTGCTCTGGCAGCTCGCCGCCAGCGCCGCGCCGGCGGCGACGCTGCCACCGCCGCTCGCGGTGGGCGCGCGGCTGTGGGTCTACACCGCCAGCGGCGAGCTGCCGTACCACCTCGGCGTCACCCTCGCGCGCGTGGCGGCGAGCTTCGCGCTGGCGCTCACGCTCGGCACCGCGCTCGGCATCGCGCTCGGCGCCTGGCCGCGGCTCGACCGCTGCTGCGATGCCTGGCTGGTGGTGGGGCTGAACATCCCGGCGCTGGTGACGGTGATCCTCTGCTACCTGTGGTTCGGCCTGAACGACGTGGCGGCGGTGCTGGCGGTGGCGCTCAACAAGATCCCGACCGTGGTGGTGACGGTGCGCGAGGGCGCGCGCGCGGCCGACCGCGCGCTGCTCGACATGGCACGCGCGTTCCGCCTGCCGCGGCTGCGCACGTTCGCCCGCGTCTACCTGCCGCAGCTCTACCCCTACGTGTTCGCCGCCGCCCGCGGCGGCCTCGCACTGATCTGGAAGATCGTGCTGGTGGTGGAACTGCTCGGGCGCTCCAGCGGCGTCGGCTACCAGCTGAGCCTGCTGTTCCAGCTCTTCGACATCGCCGGCATCCTCGCCTACACGCTCGCCTTCGCTGGCGTGGTGCTGGTGGTGGAGGGCGCGCTGCTGCGCCCGCTCGAGCGCCGCCTGCTGGGGTGGCGGCGGTGAGCGGCGCCGCACTCGCGCTCGAGGTGCGCGCCAAGCGCTGGCCGGGGGCAACGCAGCCGCTGCTCGCCGGGCTCAGGCTCGCGGTCGTGCCCGGCGAGTTCGTCGCGCTGGTCGGCCCGTCGGGCAGCGGCAAGTCGACGCTGCTCGGCCTCGCCGCCGGGCTCGACACCGACTTCGACGGGCGCATCGAACGCCCGCCCGGCGCGCCCGGCGTGGTGTTCCAGGAGCCGCGGCTGCTGCCGTGGCTGTCGGCGCTCGACAACGTGCGCCTGGTGCTGCACGGTGCCGACGACGAGCGGCGCGCGCGCGACTGGCTCGCGGCGATGGGGCTCGGCGAGGCGCTCGGGCGCCGCCCCGGCGAGCTGTCGGGCGGCATGCAGCGGCGCGTGGCGCTGGCGCGCGCCTTCGCCATCGCGCCGCGCTGGCTGCTGCTCGACGAACCCTTCGTGTCGCTCGACGCGCCGGTGGCGGCGGGCCTGCGCGCGCTGCTGCTCGAACACTGGCAGGCGACGCGCGCGCTGGTGCTGCTGGTCACCCACGCGCTCGACGAGGCGCTCGCGCTCGCCGACCGCGTGGTGTTCCTCGGCGGGCGCCCGGCGCGGGTGCTGCTCGACCACCGCGTCGGGCTGCCGCGCCCGCGTGCGCCGGCCGCGGTCGCGCGCCACGCCGCCGACCTGCTCGCGGCCCACCCCGGGCTGCTCACCGGGAGCCTCGACCATGGCTGAAGCCGACGCCGCCCCGCTGCTCGCCGTCAGCGGCCTGCGCAAGTGCTACGGCAGCCGCACCGCGCTCGACGGCGTCACGCTCGCGGTCGGACGCGGCGAGTTCGTCGCGTTGCTCGGCCCCAACGGCGCCGGCAAGTCGACGCTGTTCCAGGTGCTGTCGGGGCTGTTCGTCGCCGATGCCGGGCAGGTCGAGGTCGCCGGCTGCGACATGCAGCGTGCGCCGGTGCCGGCGCTCGCGCGCACCGGCATCGTGTTCCAGCAGCCGACGCTCGACCTCGACCTCACGGTGCTCGCCAACCTGCGCTTCCACGCGCGCCTGCACGGCCTGGCGCCGGCGCACGCGCAGGCGCGCATCGACGCCGAGCTGGCGCGCCAGGGGCTCGCCGAGCGCGCCCGCGAGCCGGCGCGCGCGCTTTCCGGCGGCAACCGCCGCAAGGTGGAGCTCGCGCGCGCGCTCGTGCACGAGCCGGCGCTGCTGCTGCTCGACGAGCCCACCGTCGGCCTCGACCCGGCGGCGCGCCGCCACCTGCTCGAACAGGTGCACGGCCTGTGCGCCGAGCGCGGCCTGGGCGTGCTGTGGGCGACCCACCTGGTCGACGAGGCCGAGGCCGCCGACCGCGTCGTGGTGCTGCACCACGGCCGCGTGCGCTACGCCGGGCCGCCGGCGGGGCTGCGCGCCGAGGCCGGCGCTGCCGCGCTCGCCGATGCCTTCCTCGCCCTCACCGCGCCCGCGCCCTAGCAGGAGATGCCCGATGCCGACCCGCCTCTTCGCCGTCCTCGCCGTGCTGTCCGCGCTCGCCGCCGCACCCGCGCTCGCGAAGGACACCGGCTACGTGTTCATCAGCAGCGAGAAGGACCACGCCGTCACCGTGCTCGACGGCCGCACGTTCGACGTGGTCAAGGTGATCAGGACCGGCAAGCGCCCGCGCGACATGAAGTTCGACGCCGGGCACCGGCGCCTCTTCGTCGCCTGTGGCGATGCCGGCCGGGTCGACGTGATCGACGTCGCGCGGCTCGAGGTGGTCGAGCGCGTGCCGGTCGGCGAGGACCCGGAGATGTTCGACCTCAGCCCCGACGGGCGCACGCTGTACGTCTCCAACGAGGAGGACGCCGCGCTCGGCGTGATCGACCTCGCCAGCGGCAGGCGCGTGCGCGAGGTCAAGGTCGGTGCCGAGCCCGAGGGGGTGCTGGCGGCGAGCGACGGGCGCACCGTGTACGTGAGCTCGGAGGTCGCCGGCATGGTGCACGCGGTCGACGTCGCCAGCGGCAAGGTGGTCGGCAACGTGGTGGTCGGCCAGCGCCCGCGCCGCTTCGCCGCCACCCCCGACGGGCGCGAGCTGTGGGTCACCAACGAGCTCGGCGGCAGCGTCAGCGTGATCGACACCGCGAGCTTCAAGGTGCTCGCCACGGTGAAGTTCGAGCCCAAGGGTTTCCGTGCCGACGACGTCACGCCGGTCGGCATCACGATGACGCGCGACGGCCGCACCGCCTGGGTCGCGCTCGGCCGCGCCAACCACGTCGCCGCGGTCGACGTCGCCAGCCGCGCGGTGCAGGACTACGTGCTGGTCGGCAAGCGCGCCTGGGGGGTGGCGCTCGACCGCGCCGAGGCGCGGCTGTTCGTCGCCAACGGCCTCAGCGACGACGTCTCGGTGGTCGACACCGCGGCGCGGCGCGCGCTCAAGGCGCTGCGCGCCGGGCGCGTGCCGCACACCGTGGTGATCGACGACTGAACCCCGCCGCCGCCCGGCCGGCGGCGTTCCCTGCCCGACCGCCCCTGGGGTGACCGCCATGTGCTTCGGATACCTGCGGCGGGCCGCGCTCGCCGGCCTGCTCTGCCTCGCCGCCACCGGCGCCGGGGCGCGCGAGCTGCTGATCGGCTACCTCGCGCTCGCCGACGATGCGCGCTACGACGCGCGCCAGCTCGAACACCGCTACCAGGGCCAGCCGGGCGGGCGGCCGCTCGCCGGTGCCGAGGTGGCGCTCGACGAGGCGGATTTCGGCGCGCAGGCGCAGGGGCTCGCGCTGCGCCTGGTGGCGGTCGAGGCCGATGCTGCCGACGGCCTCGCCGCCGCGCTCGACGCCCTGCGCGCGCAGGGCGCGCACTTCGTGCTGGTCGACCTGCCGGCGGCGCCGCTCGCCGCGCTCGCCGCCGCCACGCGCGGGCGCGACGTCACCCTGATCAACGTCAGCGCCGCCGCCGACGCGCTGCGCGGCGCGCAGTGCCAGGCGCACCTGCTGCACACGCTGCCATCGGAGGCGATGGCTGCCGACGCGCTCGCGCAGTACCTGGTGTCACGCAAATGGCGCAGGGTGCTGGCACTGGTCGGGCCGACGCCGGCCGACCGCGCGCGCATGGATGCCTTCGCCGCGGCGGCGAAGCGCTTCGGGCTCAAGCTCGCCGCCGAGCGCCCGTTCCGGCTGTCGAACGACCCGCGCGAGCGCGAGCTCGGCAACATCGCGCTGCTCAGCGCCGGCGAGGACTACGACGCGGTCTACGTCGCCGACAGCGACGGCGAGTTCGCCCGCGACGCGCAGTACCGCACGGTGCTGCCGCGGCCGGTGGTGGGCTCGGCCGGGCTGGTCGCCGAGGCCTGGCACTGGGCCTGGGAGCGCAACGGCGCGCCGCAGCTCGAAAGCCGCTTCCGCCGCCACGCGCAGCGGCCGATGACCGGCACCGACTGGGCCGCCTGGGTGGCGGTCAAGGCGGTGGTGGAGGCGGCGTTGCGCGCGCCGGCCGACGCCGCGGCGATGGATGCCTGGCTGCGCGGCCCGGATGCGGTGATCGACGGCTTCAAGGGCGCGCGGCTGTCGTTCCGGCCGTGGGACGGGCAGCTGCGCCAGCCGGTGTTCCTCGCCCACGGCAACGGCGTGGCCGCGGCGGCGCCGATCGACGGCTTCCTGCACCCGGTGAACGCGCTCGACACCCTCGGGCCGGACCGCCCCGAATCGGCGTGCCGGCCATGAGCCCGGCGCACGCGCTGCGCGCGCTGCAGGCGGTCGCCGGGCGCGAGCTGGCGAAGTACCTGCGCCAGTACGGCCGGCTGCTGTCCTCGCTGGTGCGGCCGAGCCTGTGGCTGATCGTCTTCGCCGCCGGCTTCCAGAACGTCTTCGGCGTGGCGATCGTGCCGCCGTATGAGACCTACATCAGCTACCGCGAGTACATCGTGCCGGGGCTCGTCGGCATGGTGCTGCTGTTCAACGGCATGCAGAGCTCGCTGGCGATGGTCTACGACCGCGAGATGGGGATGATGCGGCTGCTGCTGACCGCGCCGCTGCCGCGCGCCTGGCTGCTGTTCTGCAAGCTCGCGGCGGGCACGCTGCTGTCGGTGCTGCAGGCCTACGCCTTCCTCGCCATCGCCTGGCTGTTCGACGCCGGCATCCCGTTCGCCGGCTGGCTCACCGCCATGCCGGCGATCGTGCTCGGCGGCATGATGCTCGGCGCGCTCGGGCTGCTGCTGTCGGTGTACGTGCGCCAGCTGGAGAACTTCGCCGGCACGATGAACTTCGTGATCTTCCCGATGTTCTTCGTCTCCTCGGCGCTGTACCCGCTGTGGAAGCTGCGCGAGTCCGGCGCCGAGGCGGTGTGGCAGCTCGCGCGCCTCAACCCCTTCACCCACGCCGTCGAGGCGATCCGCCACGCGCTCTACGGGCGTTTCGACGGCATCGCCTATGCGGTGGTCGGCGCGAGCCTGGTGGCGTTCTTCGCGCTCGCTGCGCGCGGCTACGACCCGCAGCGCGGCCTCGGCCGGCGCGCACCGCCGGCCTGAGCAGGCGCTGTCCCGGAACCGTGACAGGTGTCGCGCCCCGCTGCGCCGGGCAGGACGGCCGCGGGCCTCGGCGGCGGCGACAACCCCCCCGGCATACCCGGAAATGCCCGCGATCAGGTTTGTTGTTCATTAAAAATCAATGATTTATTGATTATGGCATCACTCTTGTTTGATACGGCCCAGCGCCATTCGCGAAGCCCCGTCCGCAACCGACGCGGGACGCGGCGCGCTGATCCATAAACCAGAGGAGATGTCGAGATGATCTACGTGCAGCCCAACCAGCCCGGCGCCAAGGTGAGCTTCAAGGCCCGTTACGGCAACTTCATCGGCGGCGAGTGGATCGCGCCGGTCGACGGGCGCTACTTCGAGAACGTGTCGCCGGTGAACGGCAAGGTGTTCTGCGAAGTGCCGCGCTCGTCGGCCGCCGACATCGAACTCGCGCTCGACGCCGCCCACCGCGCCAAGGACGCCTGGGGCAAGACCTCGCCGACCGAGCGCTCCAACATCCTGCTGAGGATCGCCGACCGCATGGAGGCGAACCAGGAGATGCTCGCCGTCGCCGAGACCTGGGACAACGGCAAGCCGATCCGCGAATCGATGGCCGCCGACACAGCGCTGGCCATCGACCACTTCCGCTACTTCGCCGGCTGCATCCGCGCGCAGGAAGGCTCGATCGGCGAGATCGACCACGACACGGTCGCCTATCACTTCCACGAGCCGCTCGGCGTCGTCGGTCAGATCATCCCGTGGAACTTCCCGCTGCTGATGGCCGCGTGGAAGATCGCTCCGGCGCTGGCGGCCGGCAACTGCATCGTGCTGAAGCCCGCCGAGCAGACCCCGGCCTCGATCCTCGTGCTCGCCGAGCTGATCCAGGACATCCTGCCGGCCGGCACCCTGAACATCGTCAACGGCTTCGGCCGCGAGGTCGGTGCGGCGCTCGCCACCAGCAAGCGCATCGCCAAGATCGCGTTCACCGGCTCGACGGCCACCGGCCGTCTGGTCATGCAGTACGCGACCGAGAACATCATCCCGGTGACGCTGGAACTCGGCGGCAAGTCCCCGAACATCTTCTTCGACGACGTGCTGGCCGAGGACGACAGCTACCGCCAGAAGGCGCTCGAAGGCTTCGCGATGTTCGCGCTGAACCAGGGCGAGGTCTGCACCTGCCCGTCGCGCGCGCTGGTGCACGAGTCGATCGCCGACGAGTTCCTCGCCCTCGCTGTCGAGCGCGTCAGCCGCATCAAGCAGGGCAATCCGCTCGACACCGAGACGATGGTCGGCGCGCAGGCGTCCACCGACCAGCTCGAAAAGATCCTGTCGTACATCGACATCGGCAAGCAGGAAGGCGCGCAGTGCCTGATCGGCGGCGAGCGCAACGTGCTGCCCAGCGAACTCGGCCGCGGCTACTACATCCAGCCGACGGTGTTCAAGGGCCACAACAGGATGCGCATCTTCCAGGAAGAGATCTTCGGCCCCGTGCTGTCGGTCACGACCTTCAAGGATGAGGCCGAAGCGCTGGCGATCGCCAACGACACGATCTTCGGCCTCGGCGCCGGCGTCTGGACCCGCGACGGCGTGCGCGCCTATCGCATGGGCCGCGGCATCCAGGCCGGTCGCGTCTGGACCAACTGCTACCACCACTATCCGGCCCACGCGGCCTTCGGCGGCTACAAGCAGTCCGGCATCGGTCGCGAGACGCACAAGATGATGCTCGACCACTACCAGCAGACCAAGAACCTGCTGGTCTCGTACAGCAAGGACCCGCTCGGCTTCTTCTGAGGCCGTGCCAGCCGCGGCGGGCGGGCCGGTCCGCCGCCCGCCGGTACGCGGGCACACGCCTGCGTGCCGGCTCCACTTCCAGGAGGCGCCATGCCCGAGCCCGCCCCCCGCGTCGTCGCCACGCCCGCTGCGCTCGAACGGATCGCGCGCCTCGCCGGGCGCCACGGACCGCTGACGCTCCACCCGTCCGGCGGCGGCTGCGACGGCAGCGCGCCGAGGTGCTACCCGCTCGGCGGGTTCCGCGTCGGCATGTCCGCGCTCGGAGGGGCCGAGGGGCTGCGCTTCCTGAACCGCTCGCGGCTCTGCGGCGACGCCGAACCCGCCACCCTCGCGCCGCTCGGCTAGGGCCGCGGCGCATCCCTTACGCATGTCCGAGGAGCATCATCCATGACCATTCGCAAGCTGCTGTTCGCCCTGCTGCTCGGCCTCGGCGCCGCGGCGCAGGCGCAGACTCACGGCGCCGCCGACGCCCGCACGCTGCTCGATCGCGCCGTCGCCTACTTGGAGACGAAGGGCCCGGAGGCGGCGCTCGCCGCCTACAACGACCCCAAGGGCCCGTTTATCGCCGACGAGCTGTACGTGTTCGCCTTCGACCTCGATGGCACCTACCGGGCGAGCGGTGCCAACCCGAAGCTGGTCGGCTCCCCGGCGCGCGATCTGCGCGACGCCGCTGGCACGCCGGTCACGGCGACGATCCTCGACGTGGCCAAGACCAAGGGCGAAGGCGCGGTCGAGTACACCTGGCTCGATCGCAAGACCAACCGCATCGAGCACAAGATCTCGCTGGTCAAGCGGGTCGGCGACCTGGTGCTCGGCGTCGGCTACTACCGGCCGTGAGCGCGCCGTGATCAACGCCGACGGTTCCGCCGCCGGGCCGGCCCCAGCCGCGCTGCCGTCGGTCGTCGTGGCGCCGCGGGCGGTGTGGCGCCAGCCGGTCGGCGGCGGCCATTACCTGCACGTCGAGGACTGCGGCGACGCGCACGGCGTGCCGGTGGTGTTCCTGCACGGCGGCCCGGGGGCCGGCTGCCAGCCCTGGCAGCGCGCGCTGTTCGAGCCGCACGACTGGCGCGCGGTGTTCGTCGACCAGCGCGGCGCCGGGCGTTCCACGCCGCTCGGCGGCCTCTGCGCCAACACCACCGCCGACCTGCTGCAGGACCTCGAAGTCATCCGCCGGCGGCTCGGCATCGCGCGCTGGGTGCTCGCCGGCGGCTCGTGGGGCGCGACGCTCGCGCTGCTGTACGCACAGACCTTCCCCGAGCGCTGCCGCGGCCTGCTGCTGCGCGGCACCTTCCTTGCCCGCGCGCAGGACATCGCCTGGGTCTACGGCGCCGACGGCGTGGCGCGCGAGCGCCCGGCGGCTTGGCACGCCTTCCTCGCCCACCTGCCCGTCGCCGAGCGTGCCGACCCGGTGGCGGCCTTCCACCGTCGCCTCACCGGCGACGATGCCGCGACCGCCGCCGCCGCCGCGCAGGCCTGGCAGGCCTGGGGCGCGGCGCTGGTCGGCAGCGCCGCCGCCGCCGCCGCGCCGACGCCGCAGGCGCTGGCACAGGCGCGCATCGAGGCGCACTACGTGCGCCACGGCTGCTTCATCGAGGCCGGGCGCGTGCTGCGCGACGCACCTGCGCTCGCCGGCATTCCCGGCATCCTGCTGCACGGCACGCACGATGGCGTCTGCCCGCTCGCGCAGGCGCAGGCCTTGCACGCGCTGTGGCCGATGGCGGAGCTGCGCTGCCTGGATGGCGTCGGCCACGTGCTGGGCGAGCCGGCGATGCGCGCCGCCTGGGTGCAGGCCGCGCGCGACCTGCTGCAGCGCGTGTGAGCGGTGCTGCGCGGCGTCAGCCGCGCGAGTCGTCGGGCACCCAGCCGCCCAGTTCCTTCCAGCGGTTGACGATGTTGCAGAACAGGTCGGCGGTGCGCTCGGCGTCGTAGATCGCCGAGTGGGCCTCGCGCGTGTCCCAGTCGATGCCGGCCGCCTGCGCGGCCTTGGCGAGCACGGTCTGGCCATAGGCGAGGCCGGCCAGCGTGGCGGTGTCGAAGGTGCTGAAGGGGTGGAAGGGGTTGCGCTTGACGTCGCAGCGCAGCACGGCGGCGTTGAGGAACGACAGGTCGAAGGCCGGGTTGTGGCCGACCAGCACCGCGCGCGTGCAGCCGGTTTCGCGCACGTGGCGGCGCACCTCGCGCAGCACGTTGCCGAGGGCCTCGGTTTCCGGCAGCGCGAAGCGGAACGGGTGGTGCGGGTCGATGCCGTTGACCGCCAGCGACGCCGCTTCGAGGTTGGCGCCGGGGAAGGGCTCGACGTGGTGGCTCAGGGTCTGGTAGCGGAACAGGCGCCCGTCGCTGTCCATGCGCAGGATCACCGCGGCGATCTCGAGCAGGGCGTCGGTCGCGGGGTTGAAGCCGCCGGTCTCGACGTCGACGACGACGGGCAGGAAGCCGCGGAAGCGGCGGGCGATCGGGGAGCTTGGAGAGGGTTCGTTCATCGGCGCGAGGATACCACCGCTCGCCGCGGCGCCGATGGCGGCGGCGGGACCGCCGACTAGAATCTGGCGATCGCGCCGCGCCTGTGGCGTCCGCCGTTCCCCCTGCCGAGACCTGCCAGGATGCTGCGTCGACTGCTCGATAACCATTTCCTCGCCAACACCGCGCTGCTGCTGATGCTGGTGGTCGGCGTGCTGAGCTACCGGCAACTGCCGCGCGAACTCGAACCGCGCGCGCCGTTCACCGCGGTGGAGATCGTCACCCGCCTCGCCGATGCACCCGCGGCCGAGATCGAGGCGCGCATCACCACACCGATCGAGCGCGCGGTGCGCGGCGTGGCCGACGTGCGCTACGTCGCGAGCAGCAGCCGCGCGCAGGTGTCGCGGGTGCTGGTGCGCCTGCGCGAACGCGACCGCGCGGTGGTCGAGAGCCGCATCGACGAGTTGCGCTGGGCGGTGCAGGGCGTGCGCGAGCGCCTGCCCGCGGGGGTCGAGGGGCCGCGCCTCGACGAGGTCGCCGACGCCGGCCGGCGCCCCGCCGCGGAGTTCCTGCTCTACGGCGGCGGCGACCCGGCCCGCCTGCGCGCCGAGGCGCTGGCGCTGGTGCGCGAGCTCGGAGGCATCGGCGGCGTCGGCCGGGTGACGCTGACCGGCGCGCGCGCGCCCGAACTCGAACTGCGCTTCGACGCCGATGCGCTCGCCGCCGCCGGCCTGGCGCCGAGCGCGCTCGCCGACGGCGTCGCCGCGCATCTGGCGCGCAGCGGCGGCAGCGGCGTGCAGCTCGGCTCGCAGACGGTGCCGGTCGACAGCGTCGCCGAGGTCGCCGACGCGGCCGCGCTCGCCGCGCTGCCGCTGCCGGCGGCGCGCAAGCGCGGCCTGCACCTCGGCGAGGTCGCCGCGCTCGGGCGCGGCCTCGAGGAGACCGGCCAGCGCGTCGCCGTCGGCGACGCGGCGGCAGTGCTGGTGGCGGTGTACCGCAAGCCCGAGGTCGGCGCGATCGAGCTCGGCGACCGCCTCGCCGCCTTCCAGGCCGCGTTCAGCGCGCGCCGGGGCGAGGGCGGCGTGCGCCTGGAATGGCTCGACGACCGCACCCGCGGCAGCCGCGCCGCGCTGGAGACGCTCGAGCACACGGCGCTGCCGGCGGCGCTGGCGCTGGTCGCGGTGCTCGGGTTCGTCTTCGGTACGCGCTTCGCGCTGCTCGCCGGGGTCGGCGTGGTCGGCGTGGTCGCCACGGCGTTCTGGCTGTTCGGCTTCACCACCCACACGCTGAACGTCGGCGTGCTGCTCGCGCTGCTCGCCGGCATCGGCGTGCTGGTCGGTGCCGTCGTGACCCTGCTCGACGCGCTCTACCGCCGGCTGCGCCGCGACGTGACGGCGCTCGACGCCGCCCTCGGCGCGGTCGGCGAAACCGCCGCGCCGCTGGTCGCCGCGGCGCTGACGCTGTTCGTGACGCTGCTGCCGCTGGTGCTGTCGCGCACCCAGGGGGTGCCGGGGTCGGGCACCGCGTCGGTGCTGGCGCTCGTGCTCGGCGCGCTGCTCGCCTTCGTGCTCTGGCTGCTGCCCGGGCACGCGGTGGTGACGCGCCTCGGCCTCGAACGTCGCCGCCCGGCGCAGGCGCGGCGCGAGCACGCGGCCTTTGCGCTGATGCAGGCCGGCGCGCGGCTGGTGATCGCCACGCTGCGGCGGCCGGCGCTGCCGCTGCTGCTGCTCGCGGTGCTGGTGGTCGGCGCGGTGGGGGCGCTCGCCGGCGGCCTGGTGCGGGTGGCGCCGCTGGCGCCGGCCGATGCACGCAGCTTCGCGATCGACTTCGAGCTGGCCGCCAGCGCCCACCTCGAACAGACCGAGGCGGCCGCGCGGGCGATCGAGGACGTGGTGCGCGCGGCGCTGCCCGCCGCGGAACTGGCGACCACGGTCAGCTACGCCGGCCTGCGCTACACCGACCGCGACGCCGTGCAGGCCGAGCACATCGGCCAGGTGGTGGTGACGCTGCAGCCCTACGCGCGCGGGCGCTGGCTGCTCGGCGACGCGATGGCGGCGCTCGCCGGGCGCCTCGACGCGGTGCCCGGCGTGGTCGAGACCGCGCTGGTGCGCTACGACGAGGGCCGCCCGGCGCCGCGGCCGATCAGCCTGATCCTGCGCGGCGACGATCCGCGCGAGGTGCGCCGCGCCGCCGATGCGGTGATCGACATCCTGCGCACGCAGCCGGCGGTGTACGACATCGGCGACGACGACAGCGGCGTGCTCACCGAGCGCGTGCTGCGGCTCAAGCCCGACGCGGTGCGCGCCGCCGGCCTGTCGGGCGGGCAGCTGCTGCGCGAGCTGCGCCTGCTCGGCGGCGGTGCGGTGGTCGCCTATGCCCGCGACGGCGGCGAGCCGCTGGCGGTGCGGGTGACGGGGCGGAAGGCCGGCGACGACGTCGACGCCTTCCTCGCCCGGCGCCTGGCGCTCCCCGACGGACGCAGCGTGGCGCTCGGCGAGCTGGTCGAGGCCGAGACGCGGCCGGCGGTGCGCAGCATCCGCCGCTACGACCTGCGCCACGCGATCACCGTCGAGGCCGAGATCGACCGCTCGCGCACCAATGCCTACAGCGCCAACCAGGTCGTCACGCGCTGGTGGGAGGCGGACTTCGCGGCGCGCTTCCCCGGCGTGCAGCTCGCCCGCGGCGGCCCGGTGGCCGAGCTGCAGCAGGGGCTGCAGGCGCTGACCGCGCTGTTCGTGCTCGGCGCCGGCCTCGGCTACCTGATCCTCGCCACGCATTTCGGCAGCTACCGCCAGCCCTTCGTGGTGCTCGCGGCGGTGCCGGTGGCGCTGATCGCGCTGGTCGCCGGCCTGGTGATCACGCGCCAGAGCCTCGGCGCGCATACCGCGCCGCTCGGCCTCGCGCTGCTCGGCCTGACGCTGCACGCCTTCATCGCGCAGGTGACGCTCGGCAACGCGCGCGTGCACGGCCGTGGCGACATCGCCCGCGCCGCGGTGGCGGCGGCGCGGCAGCGGCTGGTGCCGACGCTCGCCGGCGCGCTGGCGCTCGCCGCCGGCTTCGGCGTGCTCGCCGCCGCTGGCTTCGGCGCGACAGCGGTGTGGACCGAGTTCGCGGCACCGTTCGCGGTGGCGGCACCGCTCGCCGCGCTGCTGACGCTCTACGTGGTGCCGGCGCTGTACGCCGCGCTGACCACGGTGGCCGACGAGGCCGGCTCCGGCACCCGCCTCGCCGCCTGGTGGCGGCGCCGTGTCGCGCCGAGCGCGCCGCCGCCCGATCCGCTGGCCGCGCTGGCCGAGGCCGAGCCGGCGCTGCGCCCGCTGCTCGAACGCGCCCGCGTCGCCCGCGCCGCGCGCGACCACGTCGGCGCGGTGCGCGCGCTCGACGAGGCATCGCGGCGCGCGCCGCAGAGCGCGGAGCTGCACCTGCAGCTGGTCGACGAACTGCTGCGCTACCAGCGCGCGACCGAATGGGAGCTCGGCATGCACCAGCGCGCCGAGCGCCACCTGGCGCAGGCGACGCGGCTTGAGCCGCAACACCCGCGGCTGGCCGCGCTGACGCGCGCGGTCGCCGACGCGCAGCGCGGGGCGACGGGGGCGGTGGCCGGCGCGCCGGCGGGCGCGGCGGCGGTCGCCTGGCAGGGGCCGCTGCGCCTGCCGCCGCTGCCGGGGCGCGAGGCGGCGGCGCCGCGGCGTGCCGCGCGGCGCGTGGCGCGCTCGCAGCGGGCGCCGGTCGGTGCCTACGACGTCGTCATCGCGCTGCGCAACCTGGTGCGCCACCGCAAGCGTTCGGCGACGGCGCTGACCGCGATCGCCTTCGGCGCGGTGGCGCTGATCCTCGCCGGTGGATTCATCGAGTGGATCCTGTGGGCGACGCGCGAGGCGGCGATCCAGGGTCAGCTCGGCCACATCCAGGTGGTCAGGCACGACTACCTGATCAAGGGCACCGCCGATCCCTACGGCTTCCTGCAGGACGGCACGCCGCCGAAGGCGCTCGGCGGGCTGCCGCACGTCAAGGTGATCGCGCCGCGGCTCGCCTTCAGCGGGCTGGTCAGCTACGGCGACATCACCGTGCCATACATCGCGCAGGGCGTGGACCCCGAGCGCGAGGCGGCAATCAGCGTCGACTACCGCATCGTCGCCGGGCGCGGGCTCGGCGCGGCCGATGCCGCCGAGGTGATCATCGGCACCGGACTCGCCGACACCCTCGGCATCCGCCCGGGTGACACCCTGGTGCTGACCGGCACCACGCAGGACGGCGGCTTCAACGCGGTGGAGCTCGCCGTGGCCGGGCTGTTCTCGACGGCGACCAAGGCGATCAACGACATCGCGCTGCGCATGCCGCTGAAGTACGCGCAGGAGCTGTTGCGGGTGGAGGGGGTGCACACCTGGGTGGTGCTGCTCGACGACACCGACGCCACCGATGCGGTGCTCGCGCAGCTGCGCCAGGGGCTCGAACGTGGCGGTGGCGGCGATCTGCAGGCGGTGCCGTGGTATGCGCTGTCGGACTTCTACAACAAGTCGGCGGAGCTGTTCTCGCGCCAGATCAACGTGGTGCGCCTGATGATCGCCGTGATCATCGTGCTCAGCATTTCCAACTCGCTGATGATGAACGTGATGGAGCGCACCGGCGAGATCGGCACGCTGCGCGCGCTGGGCGCGCGGGCGCGCTCGATCCTGCGCCTGTTCAGCCTCGAGGCGCTGGTGCTCGGGCTCGCCGGGGCGCTCGCCGGCTGCACGCTCGGCATCCTCGCCGCCGCGGTGCTGTCGACGGTGGGCATCCCGATGCCGCCGCCGCCGGGCATGGACAAGGGCTTCGTCGCCGAGATCCTGGTCACGCCCGAGCTCGCCTGGACCACCTTCGCGCTGGCGGTGGTCGCCACCACGCTGTCGGGGCTGTACCCGGCGTGGAAGGCCTCGCGCCTGGTCATCGTCGACGCGCTGCGTCACAACCGCTGAGGGACGCGCCGTGCTCAAGTTCGCCTTTCGCAACCTCAGCCGCCACAAGCTGCGCACCGCGCTGACGCTCGGTGCGATCGCCTTCGGCGTGATCAGCCTGGTGCTCAGCGGCGGCTTCGTCGAGGACATCTTCATCCAGCTGCGCGAGAGCACGGTGCAGACCGGGCTCGGCCACGTGCAGATCGCCAAGGAGGGCTACTTCGAGTACCGCAGCCGCCAGCCCTACGGTTACATGGTGGAGAACCCGCGCCAGGTGGTGGCCGCGATCAAGGGCATGCCGGCGGTCAAGGAGGCGATGCTGCGCGTCAACCTGACCGGCAGCCTCAGCAACGGCCGCGGCGAGCTGCCGGTGCTCGGCGAGGGTGTCGAGCCGCAGAAGGAGCAGGCGGTCGGCGGCTTCATCACGCTGATCGACGGCCGCCGCCTGGGCGCCGACGACCGCTTCGCCGCCGAGCTCGGCGAGGGGCTGGCGCGCGCGCTCGGCGTCAAGCCCGGCGACTTCGTCACGCTGCTGCTCGCCACTGCGGAGGGGGCGATGAACAGCGTGGAACTGGAAGTGGTCGGGGTGTTCCGCAGCTTCTCGATCGACTACGACGCGCGGGCGATGCGCCTGCCGCTCGCCACCGCGCAGGAGGCGCTGGCGGTGAGCGCGGTGCACACCGTGGTGGTGGCGCTGCACCGTACCGAGGACACCCCGGCGGTGCTCGCCGAGCTGCGGCACACGTTCGGCGGGCAGGGCCTCGCGATCCGCTCATGGGAGGAGCTCGCCGACTTCTACCGCAAGACCGTCGACATGTACCGCGCGCAGTTCGGCGTGCTGCAGCTCATCATCCTGGTGATGGTGGCGCTGAGCGTGTCCAACAGCGTCAACATCAACATCTTCGAACGCACCGGCGAGATCGGCACGCTGCTCGCGCTCGGCAACCGCCGCCGCGACGTGTTCTGGCTGCTGGTGCTGGAGAACTTCCTCAGCGGGCTGCTCGGCAGCGTGCTCGGCGCGGCGGCGGGGGTGGGGCTGGCGCAGCTGATCAGCGCCATCGGCATCCCGATGCCGCCGCCGCCGAACAGCAACGTGGGCTACCTGGCGCTGGTGCGGGTGGTGCCGGTGGCGGTGCTGCAGGCGCTGGCGATCGGGCTGGTCGCGGCGGTGTGCGCCGCGCTGCTGCCGGCGGCGCGGGTGTCGCGCCTGCCGATCGTCGAAGCGCTGCGGCGCATCTGAGCGATGCGGCGCGTGGCGGCTTCAGTCGAGCTTCTTCAGGTAGTCCTTGGTGAACATCTTGTCGGGCAGCTCGCGCAGCCGGATGTCGCCGTAGTCCATGACCGACTCGTCGCCGCGCTTGACGGCATCGGTCATCACCAGCTGGGTCGGCCGCGTGACGCCGTTGACGCTCTTGTAGTTGCGGTAGAGGCAGGTCTTCAGCAGGCGGCCGGAGACGGCGTAGAACTCGGCCTTGTAGGGGCGGCTGGTGCCTTTCTCGACCCAGTAGAGCACGCGGTGGTAGGTCACGGTGCCGTCGATGCCGGTGAGCTCGAGCACCACGTAGGTCTTGCGGTCGATGACCTCCTCGCGCACGCGCCGGGCGTTGTAGTCGCCGGTGAAGTTGGCACGGGCGAGGTCGCCGTTGGCGACCTGCCCGGTCAGGCGCTGGGCCAGCGGCAGGCGTACCGGCTGCGACAGGCGCGGCATGTAGATCCACAGGTCGCGGTCGCGCATCAGCATCACCTGGCCTTTCTCGGAGGCCGGTGCTGTGGTGATCACCAGCGTGTTTTCGTTACCCTTGGACCGCACCAGATACTCGCGTTCCTCGGGATCGCGCGTGCCGGTCTTCGAGGTGATGTGCACACCGACCTCGAATCCTTCGGCGGGGAAGCGCACGCGGTCGGCGGCTTCGACGAGGTTCAGGGCTTCGAGATCCACCTCCTGCGCCAGCGCCGGCGTGAGCAGGCAGAGGCCGGCGGCGGCGAGGGCCACGCGCAGCAGGTGCGACAGCGACGTGTTCATCGGGCGAGACTCCTTGGCGACGACGTTGACGGCGGGAGATCCGGGGAAAGGACAGGACCATGAGCATAGTACGGATAGAAAACGTCTCTAAGCGTTACCAGCTCGGCGAGCAGGAGGTGGTCGCCCTGCACGATGTCAGCGTGGCGATCGAGGCCGGTGAGTTCGCCGCGCTCGCCGGGCCGTCGGGCAGCGGCAAGACCACGCTGCTGAACATGATCGGCTGCATCGACGTGGCGACCAGCGGGCGCGTGATCATCGACGGGCGCGACGTCACCGGGCGCAACCCCGACGAGCTCGCCGACCTGCGCGCCCACACCCTCGGCTTCATCTTCCAGACGTTCAACCTGCTGCCGGTGCTGTCGGCCGAGGAGAACGTCGAGTACCCGCTGATCAACATCCAGTCGGTGCCGCGTGCCGAGCGCCGCAAGCGGGTGGCGTACTTCCTCGACATGGTCGGCCTCGGCCGCTTCGCCAAGCACCGGCCGGGGCAACTGAGCGGCGGCCAGCGCCAGCGCGTGGCGATCGCGCGGGCCCTGGCCACGCACCCGAAGATCGTCCTCGCCGACGAACCCACCGCCAACCTCGACCACGCCAGCGGAGAGGGCATCCTGCAGCTCATGAAACAGATCAACGACCACCAGGGCACCACCTTCATCTTCTCGACCCACGACGCCCGCGTGATGGCGATGGCCAACCGCCTGATCCGCATCAGCGACGGCGCGATCGTCGGCGAGGAGGTCAATCCATGAGGGCGCGGCGATGGCTGCCCGCCGTCGGCCTCGCGCTGGGGGCCGCGGCGCCGGCGCTGGCGGCGGACGACGAGGTCCGCTTCGGCGGCTTCGCCCAGAGCGAAACCGCCTACACCTACAGCGGCGACGAGCACTGGTCGAAGTTCCGCAACCTGCTGGGCGTCAATGCCGAAGGCGCCTTCAACGAGAGCCTGAGCTGGAAGTTCAGCGGCTGGGCCTACTACGACCCGGTCTACGACAGTTCCGACTACTACCCGGCCGACGTGCGCGAGGACCAGCGCCACGAGGTGCTGCTGCGCGAGACCTACGCCGACCTCTCCGCCGGCGACTGGGATTTCCGCTTCGGACGCCAGAACATCGTCTGGGGCGAGATGGTCGGCCTGTTCTTCGCCGACGTGGTCTCGGCGCGTGACCTGCGCGAGTTCGTCGCGCAGGACTTCGACCGCATCCGCATCCCGCAGTGGGCGGCGCGTGCCGAGTACTTCAAGGAGGACATGCACGCCGAGTTCGTCTGGATCCCGAAGATGAGCTACGACGAGATCGGCAAGCCCGGGGACTGCTTCCACTGCGGCGCCGATTTCTACCCCTATCCGCCGCAGATCCCCGGCTTCGGCTACCGCGTCGGCCAGGAGAGCAAGCCGAACGGCGGCAGCGACGACATGGCCTACGGCCTGCGCCTGTCGTACCTGCTCAACGGCTGGGACGTGTCCGGCTTCTACTACCGCAGCATGGACGCGGCGCCGGCGTTCTCGCGCCAGATCGTGCTGGAGTCGAGCGGGCCGACGCTGCTCTACACCCCCGACCACCAGCGCATCCAGCAGTGGGGGACGACCTTTGCGAAGGACCTCGACGGCGTGGTGTTCCGCGGCGAGGCCATCTACACGCAGGGCCGGCGCTTCGACGTGCTGCGCCTGTCGGACGCCGACGGCCTGGAGGCGAAGAACTACCTCGACTACGTGCTGAGCCTCGACTACTCGCTCGAAAACGATGCGCGGCTGAACCTGCAGGCGTTCCAGCGCTACTACGTGCAGTACGACCAGGCGATGATCCCGGACCGCCTCGAATCGGGCGTCAGCGTGTACTACAGCACCAAGGCCTGGGACAACCGCCTCGAACCCGAGATCACCCTGATCCACAGCCTCAACCGCAACGACTGGATGCTGCGGCCGCGGCTGACCTGGAACATCAGCCAGGACCTGAAGGCGAGCTTCGGCGTCGATGTCTTCCACGGCCCGCCCGAGGGCCTGTTCGGCCGCTACACCGACGCCGACCGCGTCTACGGCGAACTGCGCTACAGCTTCTGAGCACGGCGCGGCTTGCGGCGGCCGCTGCGGAGGGCTTCTGCAGCGGCCGCCGGCGTTTTCAGGCGGTCGTTCCGGGGGTGGTCCCGGTCATCAGGCGGGCGAGCGGCAGGCGCGTCGAACGCGCCCGCGGGATCGGGCCGAAACCGACCCGCCCCATGAACACCGCCTGCGCCGCGTTCTGGGCGCCGACCAGGGCTTCGAACTCGGCGCTGAGCCGCTGCGCGTTGGCGCGCGAGCGCGGCGTGGCGGTGAAGGTGATGCCGTCGCGCACGTAGGAGGCGAAGATCAGCGGCGTCATCTCGGGCTGGAACTGCAGCCCGAGGCGCGCCGCGGTCAGCCAGAAGCGTTGCATCGCGCGGCCGCCGGCGAGGTAGTCGTCGATCCCGTGCAGGGGCTGGCGGGCGACGATGACGAAATGCGCGGCGCAGGCGAACGCCGGCACGTAGTCGAGCTGGATGCGCGGCAGCCAGGTGCCGGCGAGCCAGCGGTTGAGGAACTCCACCCGCGCCCAGCTCTGCATCGCCCAGCGCATCAGCCGCGTGGCGACCGGGTCGAGCCCGACCGCCTGGTCAGGGATGCGGTCATCGCTGAACTGCCGCCCGTACTCGATGATGTCGCGGTGCGTGGGGTAAGCCTCGGGGGTGGTCAGGCGCACGTGCGCGTTGCGGAACAGCAGCGCGGCGACCCGCCGCTTGGTCGCGAAGCCGTCCAGCCAGAGCACTTCGTAGTTCGGGCCGACCGCGGCCTCGAGCGCCGCCTTGTGGCGGTCGGCGAGCGGCGTCGGGCGCATCGGCCGGCGCTGGGTGCAGCGCGCGAGGATCGCGGTTTCGAGCGGGTCGGGCTTCGCCGCCGGATCGGGCTGGAAGCTCAGGGTGAAGGTCGGGCGCTCCTCCGGGGCGTCGGGGTGGCGTTCCACCTGCACCGCCAGGCCCTGGCCGGACGCGGCGATCACCACGGTTTCGAGCATGCCCCCGAGCGCCAGCTGGCTGGCCCGCCCGCGCAGGTCATAGACGACGTGCTCACGGGTGTCGAAACCGTGCACCACCACCACCAGCGGCGAGCGCGCCTCGAAGCGCCAGGGCTGGGTGTTGTCGCCGCTCGGTGCCCAGCGCGCCAGATCGAGCACGCGCGCGACGCGCGGGTCGAGCGCCGCGGGCAGGCGCGGCGCGGGGGTCGAGGGGGGCAGGGCGCGCATCGCGGCGAGCATGCGCCGCGCGAACGTGAGCATCAGCCGCTGCAGTGGGTTGCGGTTGCCGCCCGGGCGCCAGGTGCGCACCAGGCGCTCGCGGTAGGCATCGAAGTGCAGGCCATGCGGCGCGACGGTGAGGCGTCCGCGCTGCAGCAGGAGCTTCAGCGCCTCGGTCGCGAGCAGGCCTGCGCACAGCTCGCAGGCCATCGTCGTCGACGGGCCGCGCGCGGCGTTGAAATCGACCGCCGAGGGGTCGACCAGGTAGGGCCGCTGCAGCATCGCCGGCGACAGGCCGACGAGGAAGCGGGCGAGCTGTTCGTCGCGCGGCTGGCCGTCGAGCCTGAAGTACTCCTCGAAGCTCATGCCCCCCGGAACGAAGGTCAGGACGGCGCTGCCCATGCCGAGCGGGGCGGCGGTGATCGCCGGGATGTGCCGGGCATGGCAGGCCGCGAACACCTGGCGGCGGATGTCGACGGCGAAGAAGTCGAGGGCATCGACGTAGAGGTCGACGCCGTCGAGGAAGATGTCGAGCAGGTCGGGCCCGATGCCCTCGGGGAACAGCTGCAGCTTCAGCTCGGGGTTGATCGCGCGGGCCAGGTCGGCCATCACGTCGAGCTTGGGGCGCCCGATGGTGTGCAGGTTGGCCCCCGCCTGCCGGTTGAAGTTGTGCAGTTCGAAGCTGTCGAAGTCGGCGAGGTTGAAGGCACCGATGCCGAGGCGGGTCAGCGTCAGCAGGTGGCTGCCGCCGACGCCGCCGAGGCCGGCGATCGCGATGCGCTTGCCGCGCAGGGCGGCTTGCTCGGTGACGCTGATCCAGCCGATGTTGCGGCTGAAGGCGGTGGCGTACGCGAAGCGGTCAGGCATCCGTGGTCTCCTCAGGTCCAGTGCGTCACCCGGCCGTGCCGGGCGTGTTCGTCGTCACCCAGCGCTCGCCGTGCGCGAGGCGTTCCTTCTTCCAGAACGGCGCGCGCGACTTCAGCGCCTCCATGATGAAGCGGCAGGCGTCGAAGGCCGCGGCGCGGTGCTCGGACCAGACGGCGACCAGCACGATGGGATCGTCCGGCTGCAGTTCGCCGAACCGGTGCAGCAGCACGACATCGAGCAGCGGCCAGCGTGCCGCCGCCTCGCCGGCGATGCGTTCGAGTTCGCGTTCGGTCATGCCGGGGTAGTGCTCCAGCCGCATCCCCTGCACGTGGTCGCC
This sequence comes from Plasticicumulans lactativorans, assembly GCF_004341245.1. Classification (GTDB taxonomy): domain Bacteria; phylum Pseudomonadota; class Gammaproteobacteria; order Competibacterales; family Competibacteraceae; genus Plasticicumulans_A; species Plasticicumulans_A lactativorans. The sequence goes on from NZ_SLWY01000002.1 coordinate 121,839, forward strand.
GTCGTTGCGATCGCGCATCGTGCCGACGAAGGTGGCGAGTGCACCGCCGCGCCCGCGCAGGTGCGCGGCGGTCGCGACGTGTTGCGCGAGCACGGCCCACGGGTCGAAGGCCGTGGCGTGGAGTTCGATGCGCATCGGCTCAGCCCCCGGTCACCGGCGGGAAGAACGCGAGTTCGTCGCCGTCGCGCACCGGCGCGTCGAGGCCGGCGTACTCGTGGTTGAGCGCGGCGAGCGTCTGCGGCGGCAGGGGCAGGTCGGGGTTGAGGCGCTGCCAGACCTCGCCGACGGCCAGCGGTTCGTCGACCTCGAGCTGGTCCGCGTCGCGTTCGAGGCGGTCGCGCAGGCTGGCGAAATAACGGATGCGGATGCTCACGGGGGTTCGTCTCCAGGAGTGGGGCGGTCCGGCGTGCTGAGCTTCAGGTACATCAGCCCCGCCAGCACCGCGTGCGACAGCGCCGAGCGGCCGCTGAGGGCGGGTAGCCCGAGGTCGCGGCGGATCGTCTCGAAGCGCAGGTCGTCGGGGCCGGATACCGGCCGACCGCGCACCCGGCGTGCGTAGTAGAGCGCCGACACATCGATGCCGCGGTTGGGCAGCGGGTGCCCGAGCAACGCCGAAAACAGCGGTGCGAGCAACGCGAAGTCGAAGTCCAGATAGTAGCCGACGAGCGGGCGCTGGCCGATGTAACGCAGCAACTGCGCGGCCGCGTCGAGGGGCGGCAGCGCCCGCGGCCAGGCCGGGTCGACGCTGAGGTGCAGGGCCTGGCTGGTGAGCAGGCGATTGCCGCGCAGGGGCACGGCGGCCACGGCGAGCAGGCGCGCATCGCGACGATCCAGCGAGGTCGCGGTGCAGTCGATGCAGACGACTTCGCCGGCCGTGTCCGGCGTGTCCCCGTGCTGCCGTGACGGCTGGTCCGTGGCAGGGGGATGGCGGAGCCGTCGGGCCAGGGCCAGGAGCATCAGGAAACCATGTTCAGCTTGAAGTGGAACGAAACGTACTTCTTGAATTCATTGACGATCTTGAGCGAGTCGCGAAGCATCTCGCGTTCGAGCTTGTTGAGGTCGGCGGGCCTGATGTAGTTGTCCTGCGCCAGCCCGGCCTTGAGCTTGCGCAACCCGGCCTTGAGTCGCAGCGTCGACAGGAAGGTCAGGGTTTCCACCAGTTCGGTCGCGAACGGCTCCTCGAGCACGCCTTTCGCACGCAGGACCTCGATGCGCTCGACCGTGTTGGTCTCGGTGAGCCGGTGTTCGAGCGCCAGGCTGCGGATGCCGTGCACGAGCGGGAAGATGCCGCCCTTCTTCAGGTCGAGTTCGTCGCGGTGCGCATCCTTCTCGAGCACGAAGTTCGCGAAGAAGCCCAGCGGGGTCTCGAAGGCGACCGTCGCCTTGGCGAAGCGCGCGAGGAACGCCTGGTGGCTGCGCAACTGCTGGTACAGGTAGCGGCGTGCCTCGGCAAGCAGGGTGGTGTCGCCGGCGACGGGCATGGCGTCGTAGAAGATCGCGAAGTGCAGGAAGCTTTCCTCCGACGGCCGCAGGATCCACTCGAAGATCTCGTCCTTGAACGCCGTCAGCGACTTGGTCCAGTAGGGGTTCGACACCATGATGTTGCCGGGGCAGCGCGGGTAGCCGAATTCGACGAGACTCTCGGTGAAGTCGTGCACCACCCGTTCGAGTTCCGCGCACGTGAAGCCGTCGCGCAGGATCAGGGCGTTGTCCTGGTCGGTCTTGAGGATCTGCTCCTCGCGCCCCTCGCTGCCCATCACGATCAGGCAGCTGTTGGCGATCAGTTCCGGTGGCGCGAGCAGGGCGAACAGCTTGGCGAAGAGCTTCTTGTTGAGTTCGGCCAGCAGTTGGCCGATGTAGCGGAGCTTGACGCCCTTGGCGTTGAGCGCCTCGATGACGCCGGTCAGATTGCGGCTGGCCAGCGCCAGTTCCTCGCGCGAGGAGGCGCGCTCGATCTGCACCGCGATCAGGTGTGAATGGCTCGACAGGAAGCCGAGCAGGTCGACCTGCTCGAGCACGCCCAGGATGACCCCGTCGCGCTTGATGACGATGCGGCTGATGCTGTGGCGCGTCATCGCGAGCAGGGCGTTGAACAGGAAATCGTCGGCGTCGAGGCACACCAGGGCATAGGACGCGATCGAACCGACAGGGTGATCCGCCGGGATGCCGTCGATGACCACGGCGTTGCGCAGATCGGTACCGGAGCAGATGCCGATCTCGCCGTCACGGTCCACCAGCAGCGAGGTCGCCTTGTTCTGCTTCATGCCGATCGCCGCGTCGCGGATCGAGGCGCTCGCCGGGACGATCAGCGGCGGGTGGATGTAGGCATCGGCGATCTTCGCCACCATGAAGCTCGCCAGATCCCGATGCGCCTGGTCGGCGCGCACGGCACTGGCGCGCTCGACGATGTCATCGAACACCTGGGTGGCGAACGCCGGCGAGTGCGCCAGCAGCGCGAGGAAGGTCGCGCGCGGCAGGGTGCAGCAGACCGTGTCCTCGCGCGCGACGAAGCGCGAGCGCAGATGGCCGCGCAGCAGCGCCTCGGCGTCGAAATAGTCACCGGCGGCGTGGCGGGCGACGGGGTCCGTTCCGCCGAATTCCTGGACCGCACCCTGCACGATCACGTGCAGGTGTTCGGCGGGGGTCCCCTCGTCGCCGATCGTGACGCCCGCCTTGAAGTACACGACGTCCGCATCGGCGGCAGCGTGCGCGAGGATCGTCGGGTCGAGCGCGGCGAACGGCGCCACGCCGGCAAGGAATCCCTGTGGCTCCATACGGTCGATCTCCGGTCAAAGAAAATCCCCCGACGTGCGCGCGGCCCGCGGGGGATGGGGTGCGACAGCCCCGGCCGCCGGGAGGGCGGCCGGGGGAGGGGTGCCCGATCAGTGCCCGGAAGCACCTTCGGCGCCGATGCCCGTTTCGCAGCGCACGTGCTGCGCCTCGTAGGCCAGCGCCTCCTCCTCCGCACGTTTGCTGCGATCCATCAGCGAGAACAGCCAGATGGCGACGAACGCCACCGGAATCGAGATGATCGCCGGATTGTCGAGCCCGATCAGCGCTTCCTTGTTGCCGATCACGTCCACCCACACGGCCTTCGACATCACCGTCAGCACCACGGCAGTCGCCAGACCCAGGTAGCCGCCGACCTGCGCGCCACGGGTCGTCATCCGTCCCCAGAACACCGACATCAGCAGCACCGGGAAGTTGGCGCTGGCGGCGATGGCGAAGGCCAGGCCCACCATGAACGCGACGTTCTGGCTTTCGAAGGCGATGCCCAGGATCATCGCCAGGATGCCGAGGGCGATGGTCGAATAGCGCGAGACCTTCATCTCCATCACTTCGCTGCTGCGACCACGTGCGATCACGCTGGCATAGAGGTCGTGCGAGATCGCCGATGCACCGGCGAGCGTCAGGCCCGCCACCACGGCGAGGATGGTCGCGAAGGCCACCGCCGAGATGAAGCCCAGGAACAGGTTGCCGCCGACCGCTTCGGCGAGGCGGATGGCGACCATGTTGGTGCCGCCGGACAGGCCCGTGATCAGCTTGGCCTTGTCTATGACACCGTTGACGAACGCATCCGGCTTGAAGAACTCGGGATGCTTGCCGAGCATCACGATGGCCGAAAAGCCGATGATGAAGGTCAGGATGTAGAAGTAGCCGATGAAGCCGGTGGCAAAGAAAACCGACTTGCGCGCTTCCTTGGCGTTCGGGACGGTGAAGAAGCGCATCAGGATGTGCGGCAGACCGGCGGTACCGAACATCAGCGCGAGACCGAGCGAAATCGCGTTGACGGGATCCTTGACGAGCCCGCCGGGCCCCATGATCGCCTGCCCCTTCGGGTGCGCGGCCACGGCTTGTTTGAACATCTCCTCGGGGCTGAAGCCGAAGGTCGCCAGCGCGCTGAAGGCCATGAAGGTCGCGCCGGACAGCAGCAGCACGGCCTTGATGATCTGCACCCAGGTGGTCGCTGTCATGCCGCCGAACACCACGTAGATCATCATCAGGATGCCGACGCCGACCACTGCGATCCAGTAATCGATACCGAACAGCAGCTGGATCAGTTTGCCGGCGCCGACCATCTGGGCGATCAGATAGAAGGCGACCACGACCAGCGAGGAAACCGCCGCCATGGTGCGGATTTCCGTCTGGCCGAAGCGGTACGAGGCCACGTCGGCGAAGGTGAACTTGCCGAGATTGCGCAGTTGCTCGGCGACCAGGAACATGATGATCGGCCAGCCGACGAGGAAGCCGATGGAGTAGATCAGGCCGTCGAAGCCCGACGAGAACACCAGGCCCGAGATGCCCAGGAACGAAGCGGCCGACATGTAGTCGCCGGCGATCGCCAGACCGTTCTGAAAGCCGGTGATGCCGCCGCCGCCGGTGTAGAAGTCCTTGGCCGTCTTGGTACGCGCGGCCGCCCAGTAGGTGATGCCCATCGTCATCCCGACGAAGATCAGGAACATCACGATCGCCGTGACGTTCGTCGCCTGTTTCTCGATCGGGCCCTTGACGGCATCGGCGAAAGCCGAGGTACTACCCAGCAGAGCGGCGAGGGTGATCAGCGAATGACGCATTCTCATTTGATCGACTCCACGATCTCATGGGTCAGGCGATCGAACTCGGAGTTCGCGCGGGCGACGTAAATGCCGGTCAGGACGAATGCGCTGACGATGACGGCGACGCCGATCGGCATGCCGATCGTCATGACCGCGGTTTCACTGATCTTGATGCTCAGCAGCTCCTTCTTGAAAGCGATCACGAGAATGAAGCCGTAGTAAATGGCAAGCATTACCACAGCCAATGTCCAGCCGAAGGCTGAACGTTTGGAGACCAGTTCGTGGTATTTGGGGTTGCTTTTGACTTGTCGAACTATATCGGTCTGCATGGGCGCATTCCTATAATTATGGATTTGAATAAGGTCGCTCGACGGCTCCGTTGCCCTGCACGCACTTGCCCTCCTGAGTGCGTGGAAACCCATCCTCCATACGTCTAATGCGTTATGGATAGTGGGACGGCATACGAACCCGAGGGCGAGTTTAACCGAACGACCGCGATAGTAAAGTACGGTCCGGCGAAGCCATTTGATGTATAGCAGCCCCGGCCGGGAGCGACCATGACGAGGCGCAAGGGGATTCGTGAATTCGGGGCGGAGGCTGCGCAAAAGACTGCGGCCCGCCCCCCGTGGTGGTGGCTTGCCGAGGTGTGTGTTCCGGGGGATGCCCGCCACCGGGCCGGGGGCAGATGCTAGCCGTGGCCCTCTGGGCGATCGGCCGAGGGCGTGCTTGCGGTAACCGGCTGCAGGGCTGCGGCGACGGCTTCGAGCACACTCGTCTCATCGAACGGCTTGCTGACGAGCGCCTGCGCGCGGCGGCATACGAGGGGGTTGGTGGCCTGGGTATTGCCAGCCGCGAGCACCAGCGGGGTGCGCGCCAAGGCACCGGCATCGAGCGCTGTCGCCAGCGCCGGTTCGTCCCCGCCGGACATGAGCGTGGCGTCGGCTACCACGAGATCGAACGGATGGCCCAGGTGCTGGGTTTCGTGTAGCGCGGCCGCGGCTGCCGCTCCATCGGCGACGCCCTGAACCTGCAGCCCGTGGCCGCGCAGTATCCGCTCGAGCACCCGACGGGCGCTGGCATTGCCGTACGCCACGAGGGCGCGCAGGCCGGTTCCGTCGAGGATCGAGGGGGCTGCCGTCACCTGATCGCGCACACGACCGACCTTCACCGTCATCTGGAAGTCGGCCCCATGTCCGGGCTCGCTCTCCACCCACAGGCGGCCCCCCATCAGTTCGACGAGGCGCGAGCAGATCGTCAGGCCGAGGCCGGTGCCGCCGAAGCGGCGGGTGATCGAGCTGTCCGCCTGCACGAACGGCTGGAAGATCGCGGACAGCTTGTCGGGCTCGATGCCGATGCCGGTATCGCGCACCGACAGGTGCAGCGTCATGTCCCTGTCGGCTCGTTCCTGGGCGCGGACACGGATGTTGACCTCGCCGGCGGGGGTGAACTTCACGGCGTTGCCGAGCAGGTGCAGCAGCACCTGCTTGAGTCGAGGGGCATCGCCGATCACGACGTCTTCGACGTCGGCGTCCACCTCGGTGATCAGTTCCAGGTGCTTGCCTTCCGCCTTCTGGGCGACGATGCGCACGGCATCGCGTACGACATCGCGGATGCGCAAGGGAACCGCCTCGCTGCGCAGCTTGCCCGCCTCGATCGTCGACAGGTCCAGGATGTCGTTGATGATCGTGAGCAGTGCATCGGCCGACGATTTGACCAGGGCCAGATACTCGCGCTGCTGGTCGTCCAGCCGCGAGTCGAGCACGAGGTCGGTCATCCCGATGATGGCGTTCATCGGCGTGCGGATCTCGTGGCTCATCGTCGCCAGGAAGTCGCTCTTGGCGCGATTGGCGGCTTCGGCGGCATGCTTCGCGCGACGCAGTTCGGCCTCCACGTGCTTGCGCTCACTGATGTCGCTGAGGGTGCCGATGCTGCCGGTGAGCGTGTGCTCGGCGCCGCGCGTCAGTTCGACCGACACTTCGATCCAGCAGTAGTCGGCGGTGCGCGTGCGCAGCCGCACCTCGTAGCGCGCCTGTTTGCGTTCGTCGCGCAGCAACGCGCCGATCGCGGCATCGTGGATGCGCCGATCCTCGGGGTGGAGAAAGTCGACCATCGGCCGTTCGAGGCTGGCTTCGAGCGTAAAGCCGGTAATCTCGGTCCAGGCGCGGTTGAGGAAGGTCCAGCGACCCTCGGCATCGGTCTGGAAGATCACCTCGTGGACGCTGTCGACGACGCGGCGATAACGCGCCTCGCTCTCGCGGATGGCGGTCTCGGCGCGCAGCCGGTCGCTGATGTCGCGGATGTAGGCGGTGAAGATCGGGCCCGATTCGAGCTGGATCGCCGACAGGGCGATCTCCACCGGAATGCGGGCGCCGTCGGCGCGCTGGGCGACCATTTCGACACGGCGTCCGATGAGGCGCCCGGGCCCGCCGTTCACGAAGCGCTCGAGCCCGGCCCGGTGCCGCTCGCGTGACTCGGGCGGCACGATGACCTCGGCGATATCGCGCCCGAGCACCTGCTGGCGACGCACGCCGAAGGTGGATTCGGCGGCCGGATTGAACTGCAGGATGCGGCCCTGCCCGTCGATGGAAACGATGCCGTCGAGCGCCGCCTGCAGGATGGCGCTGTTGCGCGCTTCGCTTTCCGCCAGGGCGCGCTCGGCGAGCTGCCTTTCGCTGACATCCCGCACGATGGCGACGTAGACGGCGTCGTCGTCGAAGGTCGCGACGCCGATCGACACCTCGACGGGCATCGTCGCACCGTCACGACGGCGTGCGTTGAGGCGGCGATTGCGCAGGGTGGTGCCGGCTTCGATCCCGGGCAGCAGTTCACCGATGGCGTGGCCGACGGCATGCCGGCCGGCGTAACCGAAGAGGTGCTCGGCCGCAGCGTTGAACGATTCGATGCGGCCGCCGGCATCCAGCGTGATGACGCCGTCCACGGCTTGGCGCAGCACCGCCTCCAGCCGTTCTGCGGATTGTCGCTGCGCGTGCTCGCCGGCGCGCAGACGCTCCGACGCCTGGTTGAGGGCTGACCCCAGGCGCTCGATCTCGCGCGCGCCACGGAATACGGTCAACTGATCGCCCGGCGCATCGCCGAGATCGCGAGCGAAGGCGGTGGCATCGGCCAAGGCCGCGAACGGCCGGCGCAGCAGCAGGCCGAGCAGCAGGCTGCCGAGGAGGGCGCTGCCCAGCGCGACCCAGGCCGTGCGCCCCCAGTCGAGGGCGCCGCTGCTCGCGACGCTGGCATCGAGTTCGAGCCGGACCCAGCCGAGCAGGCGATCGGCGAGTACCGGCGCCCACACCACGGCGGGTGTGACGGCATCGGGCACGGTCGGAACCTCGGCCTGGGCCTGTGGTGTCGCAGGCGGTGCCACGCCGACCCCCAGCGGCTGCAGACGCGTGACGCTGCCGACCGTCGCCGCCTGCACCAGCAGAGCCCCCGCGCTGTCGGTGAGTTGGACGAGGCGCACGTGAGGCTGGCGTGCCGTCGCCAGGGTGATGCGTTCGAGCGCGTCGCGGCCCTCGCCGCGGATGGCCTCGGCGGCCGCGTCAGCGGTGGCCTTGGCGACGGTACGACCGTGGTCGACCACGGTCTGCAGATAGAACGCGGCGCGGTCGTGGGCGGTGATCAGTGCCTGCGCGAGCACCGCGGCGACCAGCACGACGCTGGCGGCCAGCGTCAGGCGGGTCGTCAGGCGGCGTGGCCAGAGCATGTTGAGCAGCTTCATAAAGCCTCGGAAGACGGCGCCCGACCCTGATGGGTCATGCGTCCGTGTGGCGGATGCGCACGCCGGCAAGGGCGCGGCGGTCGGCGACCAGTGCGGCGATGCACGCCGGGTCGAACAGCGTTCCGGCCTGCGCGCGCAGGTAGTCGATCGCGTCGTCGACCGGCCACGCCGCGCGGTACGGGCGATCCGAGGTCAGCGCGTCGAAAACGTCGGCAACGGCGACGATGCGCGCATGCAGCGGGATGCTCTCGGCGCGCAGGCCCTGGGGGTAGCCGCTGCCGTCCCAGCGTTCGTGGTGATGCAGGGCGATGTCGGCAGCGGCGCGCAGGACCGCGGAACGGGCACCCCCCAGCAGTTTGTGGCCGGCGCCTGCATGGGTCTCGACCAGGGCGCGTTCCGCATCGCCGAGCGGCCCCGGATGGGCCAGTACCGTTTCGGGCACGGTTATGCAGCCGATGTCGTGCAGGGGCGCGGCCTCGCGCAGCAGCCTCTGCTCCGCGGGGTTGAGCAGCAGGCCGCGGGCGATGATTTCGGTGTAGTCGGCGATGCGGGCGAGCCGGCCACGGGCGGCGGGGTTGCGCGTTTCCGCCGCCTCGGCGAGGCGGCGGACGATCGCCAGTTCGCGTGCTGCCAGTTCGGCATTGGCGTCGCGGACCTGATCGGTGAGGGCATCGGTGCGCTCCGTCAGCGCCTTCTGGAAACGCCTCAGCGCCAGCATGCTGCGGGTGCGCGACAGGAATTCGGTGCGATCGATCGGCTTGCCGATGAAATCGGTGACGCCGACCGCGAGCGCCCGGTCGCGCAGGGCCCGCTCGGTCGGTGCCGTGAGCATCAGGACCGGAACGTTGTCGGATGCGCCGGCGCGAAACTGGCGGATGAATTCCAGCCCGCTGAGTTCCGGCATGCGGTCGTCGACCATCACCAGGTCGGGGTCGTGATGCAGGCACCAGTCCAGGCCGGCGCGGGGATCGGTGAAGCCGATCGTGCGGCCGTCGTCGACGCGCTTCACCAGGTGGGTGAGCAGCGAAACGTTCATCTGGTTGTCGTCGATGATCACGATGTTCATGGTGTCGTGGTTCGCCGGAATGCCTGGCCGGCGACCGCGACTATACCCGTGCGGGTGGGCGGCGCCGCCACGGGGGCGGCGCCAAGCCCTGATTTCCACAAACATTCACGTTGTCGACGGGCTCGCGATCGTGGTCACGACACGCAGTGCGTCGAGGCGCGGGCGGGCCGCGTGCATGTGCCGGTAGAGCTCGGCGATGCGCGTTTCGGCGAACTCGATCTCGGTGACGCGCACGTTCGGATTGACCGCGGCGAGGCTGCGCAGCCGTTCGGCTTCCGGCGTCAGTTCGGCCTGCATGCGCGTCAGTGCCGCCTGCACCCGCTGTTCGGCGAGCGTGCTGGCGGCGATCGCCGCAGCATCGAGCATGCGCCGCAGCAGGCGTTGATGGGCGCCCAGCGGTTCGCGCAGCGCCGCCGCCGGCAGGTCCCGCGTGGCCGCGTCGAGTCGCGCCGCCGGGTAGTCGTCGCCGCGCAGGTGCAGGTGCGGGTCGAGCACCACGCGCAGGGGCTGCGGCGGCAGGTAGCGGTCGACCTGCAGCGCCCGCGGCGCCACGCACTCCAGCACGAACACGGCTTCGACGAGCCACTCGGGCACATCCCCGGCGGCGTCGGTCCAGCCGGCCAGGGCACAGTTGCCGTGCTCGCTGCCGAGCAGCAGCTCGAACGCGCCGCTGACCAGCGGGTGTTCCCAGCTCAGGAACTCCATGTCCTCGCGGGCGAGGGCGCGCCTGCGCTCGAAGCTCACCGTCAGGCCCTCGTCGGCCAGTCCGGGGAGTGCCGCCGTGTACAGCGCCTCACCGGGGCGCAGCACCCGCGCGTGTTCGGAATGCTCTTCCTGATCGACGCCGAAGTGATCGAACAGCCGCTCCATGAAGCCTTCGAGCTCGCCGTCGGCGTCGATCGCGGCGATCCGCGCGGCGAGCGCCCCGGCTGGTTGCGGGCGGTACGAATGGCGTTCGAGGAGGCGGTCGCGGCCGGCCTCGAGGGCCGCGCCGAGTTCGGCGGCGAGCGCCCGGGTGTCGGCGAGCAGGGCCGCGAGGTCGTCGCGACGGCCGAGTGCCGCATGCAGGCGCTCGGCCATGACCCGGTACACCGCCGGTGCGGCGCGCGCATGGCGGGCGAACGCATCGAGACCCTCGTCGTACCAGCGCGCGAGCGCCTCCTGGGCGGTGTCACGCAGGTAGGGCACGTGGAGGTGGATGTCGCCGCGCTGGCCGATGCGATCCAGGCGGCCGATGCGCTGTTCGAGCAGGTCGGGATCGGCGGGCAGGTCGAACAGCACGAGGTGCTGCGCGAACTGGAAGTTGCGCCCCTCGCTGCCGATCTCGGAGCACAGCAGCACGCGCGCGCCGTCGCGGTCGGCGAACCACGCCGCGGCGCGGTCGCGGGCGAGCAGCGGCATGTCCTCGTGGAACAGCGCCGCCGGCACGCCGCTGCGGGTGCGCAGGGCCTCGTCGAGGTCGATCGCGGTTTCCTTGCGGGCGCAGATCAGCAGCACCTTGTCGCCGTGTTCGAGCAGTTCGAGCAGGACGTCGACGCGCGGGTCGAAGCGCCACCACGGGCGCCCGTCCGCGGCGGGCTGCCACGCGCGCTCCGGCGTCGGGCTGTGGGCGAGCGCCGCGTAGGCCGCCGGGCAGGGCAGGGCGAGCAGGTGCGGCACCCGCCGGGGGAACTGCGCCAGGGCGCTGCGGCTGTTGCGGAACAGCACACGGCCGGTGCCGTGGCGATCGAGCAACTGCTCGATCAGCCGCTCGCGGGCCTGCTCGGCATCGGCGTCGCCGAGGGCGTCGAGCGCCGTCGCTTCGCCGAGGCGCCCGCGCAGCAGTTCGGCATCGGCCGCGCCCGGTGCCTGCCCGGCGAGCAGGGTGTCGACCACGCGGGCGATCGCGCGGTAGTCGGCCTGCTCGGCATGGAAGGCGTCGAGGTCGTGGAAGCGGTCGGGGTCGAGCAGGCGCAGCCGCGCGAAGTGCCCTTCCTCACCGAACTGCTCCGGCGTGGCGGTGAGCAGCAGCAGGCCTTCGGTACGGGCGGCGAGGCGCTCGACGGTGGCGTACTCCGGGCTCGGCAGGCCGGCTTCCCAGGCGAGGTGGTGGGCCTCGTCGACGATCAGCAGGTCCCAGCCGGCGGCTTCGGCCTGCGCCAGGCGCTCGGCCGAGCCGGTGAGGAAGGCGATGCTCGCCAGTACCAGTTGGGCCGACAGGAAGGGGTTGCCGGCCTCCTGCGCCGCGGCGATGCAGCGCGCCTCGTCGAACATGCTGAACGCCAGGTTGAAGCGTCGCCGCAGTTCCAGGAACCACTGGTTCAGCAGCGACTCCGGCACCAGCACCAGCACCCGCGCACTGCGGCCGGTGAGCACGCGCTGGTGCAGGATCAGCCCGGCCTCGATGGTCTTGCCGAGCCCCACCTCGTCGGCGAGCAGCACCCGCGGCGCGTAGCGGCCGGCGACCTCGTGGGCGATCCACAACTGGTGCGGCAGCAGCTCGATGCGCGGGCCGAGCAGGCCGCGCAGGTCGGAGCCGCGCATGCGCGCCTGGTGCTCGAGCGCCGCCACGCGCAGCGTGAACTGCGCCGCGGGGTCGGCCTGGCCGGCGAACAGGCGGTCCTGCGGCTTGCTGAAGCTGATGAAGTTGGACAGCGCCGTTTCCGGTAGCTGCCGGCCGCCGCCGTGGTAGGTGAACAGGCCGCCGGTTTCCTCGACGGACTCGACCACCAGCGACCAGCCCTCGTGGCTGTGCACGGCGTCACCCGGCTGAAAACGCACGCGCGCCAGCGGCGCGCCGGCGCGCGCGTACTGGCGCATCTCGCCGCTGCCGTGGAACAGCAGCGTCACCCGCCGGGCATCGCCCGACAACACCATGCCCAGGCCCAGTTCCGGCTCGGTCTCGCTGATCCAGCGACTGCCGCCGACGAACTCGTCCAATTCGCGCCTCCCGCCCTCACGCCCAAAGGGGCGCGATGATAGTACAGCGCGGCGTGCGGCCTCGACCGGCGCCGGGGGCTCGGCTAAACCAAGGCACGCCCCGCCGACCCGAGGATGCGCGATGCCGACCCGCCTGACCCTCGACGCCCTGATCGTGCTCGACGCGATCGCCCGTCGCGGCAGCTTCGCCGGGGCCGCCGAAGACCTGCATCGCGTGCCCTCGGCGATCACCTACGCCGTGCACAAGCTCGAGCAGGAGCTCGCGCTGCAGTTGTTCGACCGCAGCGGCCACCGGGCGCGGCTCACCGCCGACGGCGAGCAGCTGCTGGCGGCGGGGCGGGAGCTGCTGCACGCCGCCGACGGCGTCGACGCCCTGGCACGCCGCCTCGCCGGCGGCTGGGAGGCCGAACTGGCGCTGCTGCTCGGCCGTCTCCTGCCTCCCGAATCGCTGCTGCCGCTGCTCGCGGCCTTCTACCGCGAGGCGCCGGGGACCCGCCTGTGGCTGATCGAGGAGCGGGGCGCCGGCGTGCGCGAGGGCGATGGCCGTGCCGATCTCGTCATCGGCACCTCGGGGCCGCCCGCCCCGGCGTGGGCGACGCGACCGTTCGGCACGGTCGACTTCGTCTTCGCCTGCGCCCCCGGGCATCCGCTCGCGACGATCGTCGAACCGCTGCCCCCCGCGGTGTGGTGCACGCACCGCCAGGTGATGGTCAGCGACGGCGCACCCGCGGCGACGTGGCGTGCATGCGGCGCCGTGGCGTTCGGCGAGCTGCTCGGAGTGCCCACCTACCCGGCCCAGCTCGCCGCGCTGCGCGCCGGACTCGGCGTCGGCTTCGTGCCGCGGCCGTGGTTCGAAGCCGCGCGCGACGCCGGGGGGCTGGTCGCGAAGGCGGTGACCGAGCCGCCGCCGGCGGTGACGCTGCACCTCGCCTGGCGCCGCGGCCCGGCCGGCCGGGCGCTGCAGTGGTTCCTGCACGCCCTGGAGGCATGTCCGCTGCCGGCACTGCGCCCGGCGTGAGGGGTTCGGCCAGCACCGGCGCTTCCGTCGCGTGGCGGGCGGGATTACCTTGATCGACGCCCCCCACCGGAAGAGCCCCCATGGCCCAGGCGCACCGTCTGCCGAGCTTTCTCGACCACGCCGAAAGTATCCGCCGCCAGGCGGCGCAGTACCTGTTCGACTACTTCGAATCGTCCTGCGAGGGGGCGATGGCGGTGGACGGCGAGGCGCGCATCGTCTGGATGAACGAGCAGTACGCGCAGTTCCTCGGCCTGCCCGACGCCGAGTGGGCGCTCGGCCGGCCGGTCGAGGAGGTGATCCCGCAGAGCCTGATGCGCGAGGTCGTCGAGACCGGCGAGCCGATCCTGCTCGACATCATGCAGCACGGCGAGCACTCGCCGGTGGTCACCCGGCTGCCGCTGCGCGATGCCGGCGGGCGCGTGATCGGTGCCGTCGGCTTCGTGCTGTTCGACGATCCGCGCTCGCTGCAGCCGGTGATGACCAAGTTCACCCGCCTGCGCGCCGAACTCGATGCCGCGCGCCGCGAACTGTCGGAGAGCCGGCGCGCGCGCTACCGCTTCGAGGATTTCGTCGGCGTCAGCGCGGCCGCGACCGAGGTCAAGCGGCAGGCGCGGCGCATCGCGCAGGGCGGGGCCACGGTGCTGCTGCTCGGCGAGACCGGCACCGGCAAGGAACTGGTGGCGCAGGCGATCCACGCCGCCTCGGCGCGCGCCGGGCACCCGTTCGTCGGCATGAACGTCGCCGCGGTGCCGGAGGGCCTGCTCGAAGCCGAGTTCTTCGGCGTCGCGCCGGGCGCCTACACCGGCGCCGACCGCCGCGGCCGCGACGGCAAGTTCAAGCTCGCCGAGGGCGGCACGCTGTTTCTCGACGAAGTCGGCGACATGCCGCTGCACCTGCAGGCGAAGCTCCTGCGCGTGCTGCAGGAGCAGGAGTTCGAGCCGGTCGGGTCGAACCGCGTGCAGCGGGTCGATGTGCGCGTGATCGCCGCCACCAGCCGCGACCTGCCGGCGATGGTCGCCGACGGCCGCTTCCGCGCGGATCTGTACTTCCGCCTCAACGTGCTGCCGATCACGCTGCCGCCGCTGCGCACGCGGCGCGAGGACCTGCCGGCGCTCGCCGACGCGCTGCTGGCGCGCATCGGCGAGCGCAACGGCGGCCCCCGCCGCAGCATCGCGGCCTCGGCGCTGGAGGTGCTCGCCGCCTACGACTGGCCGGGCAACGTGCGCGAGCTCGCCAACGTGCTCGAACGGGCGACGATGCTGAGCGACCGCCGTCGCCTCGAAGCGGTGGATTTCGCCGGCATCCTCGCCGGTGCCGGGCCGGCGGCACGGCCACCGGCGGCGCCGGCCGCCGCGCCGGCGCCGGCCGGCGCCGGCCCGCTCGCCGCCGCGGTCGCCGCCGCCGAGCGCGACGCGATCCGCGCCGCCCTCGCCGCCGCCGGCGGGCGCAAGGTCGAGGCCGCGCGCATCCTCGGCATTTCGCGCGCCACGCTGTACGAGAAGCTCGCGCAGTTCGACGCCGGCGACCCGGTCTGAGCGTCGAAGCCCACCCTGGCTGTCCGCGTCGTCGGACAGCCGTCCACCCGCCCCGTCACCCCTCCCGCCCGCACCGCCGCCGCCAGCCTCGATGCGCGGGCCTGGACACCGCGGATCCGGCCCACCCGGGCGCTTCGCCGCGGATTGGCACTGTGCTTGCCTTCGGCATGGGAACCCCGATCCAGGCCGTCAGCAGTGCGCTGGATATCGCCGGCGCGCCCGCGATGGTCTTAATATGGTGCGGTGCAGCACCATCTTGGGTCGCGCGTACCCGGCGGCCACGCCGCCGGCAACACTGAACACGAACGAAAGGGGTGGATCATGGGTAAGGTCGCAATCGTGACCGGCGGCACCGGCGGGCTCGGTACCGCGATGTGCCTGGCACTGGCGGACCAGGGGCGTACGGTGGTGGCCGCGTATTACCCGGCCGAGGCCGAGAAGGCCAGGGCCTGGCAGGCCGAGCGCAAGACCGAGGGCTACGACATCGCCGTGTACCCGGTCGATGTCACCGACTTCGCGTCGTGCGCGGCGCTGGTGGAGCAGATCGAGACCGAACTCGGGCCGGTGGAGGTGCTGGTCAACAACGCCGGCATCACCCGCGATGCGGTGCTGAAGAAGATGGACAAGACGGCGTGGGACGCGGTGATCGCCACCAACCTCAGCAGCGTCTTCAACATGACCCGGCAGGTGTTCGAGAAGATGGCGGCGCGCCGCTTCGGGCGCATCGTCAACATCGCCTCGGTCAACGGCCAGAAGGGCCAGTTCGGGCAGGCCAACTACTCGGCGGCGAAGGCCGGCGTGCACGGCTTCACGATGGCGGTGGCGCAGGAGGGCGCGCGCAACGGCGTGACCGTCAACACCGTATCGCCGGGTTACATCGGCACCGAGATGGTGATGGCGATCGCCGAGGACGTGCGCGCGAAGATCGTCGCGCAGATTCCGGTGGGGCGCCTGGGGACGCCGCAGGACGTCGCACGCACGGTGGCGTTCCTGACCGATGACGACGCCGGCTACATCACCGGCGCCGACCTCTACGTGAACGGCGGCCTCTACCTGCACTGAGCCTGCCGCCGCGGCGCGCGTTTTCGTGCGCCTCTCCCGGGCCCCGTCGCCGCGACCGGTGACGGGGCCCGTTCGTTTTCAGCCGCCGCCCGCCGTCCGGAACACTGCCGGGCGCCGGCTACAGTTTCCGGGATGGCGGTCAGCGTCTGTCCGGCGGCACGGACGGCTGTCTTGCACGGATTCCCGGGGTCTTTTCAAAAGTGCTTCTCCATCAGTCTCTTGCTGCCAGGTATCGAGGTGGCACGCGGTTTGTTGATGAGGCTGCAGTCCCGCTGCGCGCGGGCGTCGACATCCACGAGAGACTGGGAGAAACAGACATGATCGGCATTCTCGGCATCGTGCTATCCCTGGCACTGCTGATCTGGCTCGCGTACCGCGGCTGGAACGTCATCTTCATCGCACCGTTCTGCGCCACGGTGGCGCTGCTCTTCAACTGGGGCGATGCGCCGCTGCTCGCCACCTACACGCAGACCTTCATGCCGGCGCTCGGCAACTACTTCGCCAAGTTCTTCCCGCTGTTCATGCTCGGCGCCGTGTTCGGCAAGCTGATGGACGATTCGGGCTCGGCGCGCGCGATCGCGCACAAGATCGTCGGCGTGGTGGGCAAGGAGCGCTCGATGCTCGCGGTGGTGCTGGCGTGCGCGATCCTCACCTATGGCGGCGTGTCGCTGTTCGTGGTGGCGTTCTCGGTCTACCCGATCGCGGTGAGCCTGTTCCGCGAGGCCGACATTCCCAAGCGCCTGATCCCGGCGGCGATCGGCCTCGGTTCGTTCACCTTCACGATGACCGCGCTGCCGGGTACGCCGGCGATCCAGAACGCCATCCCGATGCCGTTCTTCGGCACCAACACCTTCGCCGCGCCCGGGCTCGGCATCGTCGCCGCGCTGTTCATGTTCACCTTCGGCCAGCTGTGGCTGAACCGCCGCATGGCCCAGGCCCGCAGCCGCAACGAAGGCTACGGTGACCACGACGACATGCTCGCGGGGGGCGCGAAGGCGGAGATGCCGTCGTTCTGGCTCGCGCTGCTGCCGATCGTCGTCGTCATCGCGCTGAACTACGTCGCCACCAACTTCGTGATCCCGGCGCTGGACACCAGCTACCTGGCCACGCCGAAGTTCAAGAACACCCCGCTGTCCGCGGTCCTCGGCATCTGGGCGATCATCCTCGCGATGCTGGTGGCGATCGTGATCGTCGCGCTCCTCAACCGCCACCGCATCGCCAACCTGCTCGACACCTTCAACAAGGGCACGATGGGCTCGCTGCTGCCGATGGCGAACGTGGCTTCCGAAGTCGCCTACGGCGCGGTGATCGCGAGCCTCGCGGCCTTCGCCATCGTGCGCGAGAGCCTGAAGTCGGTGGCCTCCGACCCCGTCACCTCGCTGTTCATCGTCGTCACCGTGCTCGCCGGCATGACCGGCTCGGCATCGGGCGGCATGAGCCTCGCGCTGGGGGCGATGGGCGAGTACTACGCGCACGCCGCGCAGGCGGCGGGCGTCAACCCGGAGATCATGCACCGCATCGCGGCGCTGGGCTCGGCGGCGATGGACATCCTGCCGCACAACGGCGCGGTCATCACGCTGCTCGCGATCTGCTCGTTGACGCACCGCGAGTCCTACCTCGATCTGTTCGTGGTCGGCTCGCTGTCGGCGCTGCTGGCGAGCGTCGTCGTGCTCGTCCTCAACGCCCTGTTCGGCACCTTCTGAGGCGGCGGCGATGCGCAGACTGTGGATGTTGCTGGTGGCGACGCTCGCCGCGGCACCGGCGGCGGCCGAACTGCGGCTGCTCGCCGCCGAACTGCCGCCGTACACCTTCCAGGTGCCGCCGGCGACGGTGTCGGAGTTTCCCGGCCCCGGCCAGGGGCTGGTGCACGAGGTCGTCGTGGAGATGGCGAAGCGTATCGGGCACTCGGGCAGCATCGAGTACATGCCCTGGTTCCGGGCCCAGGAGATCGCGATGAGCGAGCCGAACATCGGCATCCTCGCGCTCACCCGTTCGCCCGAGCGCGAGGACAGGTACCGCTGGCTGGCGAAGATCGTCACCGACGACCTGGTGCTGGTCGGCGGCCAGGGCGTGGACGTCAGCACACTCGACAAGGCCAGGGACCGGCCGACCGGCGTGCTGCTGCGCAGCGGCGCCGAGGCGCTGCTGCGCGAGCACGGCTTCACGCGCATCGAGCCGGCGCCCGAGGAGTGGCTGAACGCGAAGAAGCTCAAGGACCGACGCATCGACGCCTGGCTGGCACCGCGCCTGATGGTGATCCACGCGATGAAGGAGGTCCGCGGCGACCTCGCGACGCTCAACATGGGGCAGATCGTGCGCAGCAGCGAGATCTGGCTGGCGGGGTCGAAGGATCTGCCGGACGCCGAGGTCGCCCGCTGGGCCGGGGCGTTCGAGGCGGTGAAGGCCGACGGCACGCTCGAGCGCCTGCTGCGCAAGTACCGGCGCCTGGACGTCGCGCCGATTCCCGACGAACGGCGGCGTTACAGCCAGGACCCGATCTGGAACTACTGAGCGGCGGTCGCACCCGCGCACCCGGAGGAGACATCATGAACACAGCGATCCAACACCCGATGCTGTCGGTCGACGCGACCGCGCGCCAGGGCAAGGTGGTCAGCGCCGCCGAGGCGGTGCGCCTGATCAAGGACGGCGACACCGTCGCCACCGGCGGCTTCGTCGGCATCGGCTTCGCCGAGGGGCTCGCGGTGGCGCTCGAACAGCGCTTCCTGAGCAGCGGCGCGCCGCGCAACCTGACGCTGGTCTACGCCGCCGGCCAGGGCGACGGCGCCGAGCGCGGCCTCAACCACCTCGGCCACGAGGGTCTGGTCGCGCGGGTCATCGGCGGCCACTGGGGGCTGGTGCCGAAGCTGCAGCAGCTCGCGGTGAACGACCGCATCCAGGCCTGGAACCTGCCGCAGGGCGTGATCTCGCACCTGTTCCGCGACATCGCCGCCGGCAAGCCCGGCACGCTGACCCGCGTGGGCCTCGGCACCTTCGTCGACCCCGAACTCGGCGGCGGCAAGATCAACGCCGTCACCACCGAGGACCTGGTGCGGCGCCTGCCGATCGACGGCGAGGACTACCTGTTCTACAAGGCGTTCCCGATCCAGGTGGCGCTGCTGCGGGGCACCACCGCCGACCCCGACGGCAACGTCACGATGGAGCGCGAGGCGCTGACGCTCGAGGCGCTGGCGATCGCCACCGCGGTGCGCAACAGCGGCGGGCTGGTGATGGTGCAGGTGGAGCGCATCGCCGAGCGCGGCAGCCTGCCCGCGCGCCAGGTGAAGATCCCCGGCGTGCTGGTCGACTGCGTGGTGCTCGCCGAGCGTCCGGAGCACCACATGCAGACCTTCGCGGAGGCCTACAACGCCGCCTTCGCCGGCGAGATCCGCGTACCGATGCAGGGGCTGGCGCCGATGCCGCTCGGCGAGCGCAAGCTGATCGCGCGCCGCGCGGCGTTCGAGCTGCGCCCGCACGGCGTGGTCAACCTCGGCATCGGCATGCCCGAGGGCATCGCCACGGTCGCCAACGAGGAACAGGTGCTCGACCTGCTCACGCTCACCGCGGAGCCCGGGGTGATCGGCGGGCTGCCCGCTGGCGGCCTCAACTTCGGCGCGGCGATCAACACCCAGGCGATCGTCGACCAGCCGTCGCAGTTCGACTTCTACGACGGTGGCGGGCTGGACATCGCCTTCCTCGGACTCGCCCAGGCCGACGCCGAGGGCAATCTCAACGTCAGCAAGTTCGGGCCGCGCCTGGCGGGGGCCGGCGGCTTCATCAACATCAGCCAGAACGCGAAGAAGGTCGTGTTCGTCGGCACCTTCACCGCCGGCGGGCTGCAGGTGGCGATCGAGGACGGCCGCCTGCGCATCGTCCGCGAGGGGCGCGAGCGCAAGTTCGTGCGCGCGGTCGAGCACCGCACCTTCAGCGGCCGGCACGCGGTCGCGCGCGGGCAGCCGGTGCTCTACGTCACCGAGCGCTGCGTGTTCGAGCTCGGTGCCGAGGGGCTGGTGCTCACCGAGATCGCGCCCGGCGTCGACCTGGAGCGCGACATCCTCGCGCTGATGGACTTCGCGCCGCAGCTGCCGCGCCCGCCGCGGCTGATGGACGCGCGCCTGTTCCAGGCGCCGGCGCTGGGCCTGCGGGCGGAGCTGCTGCAGGTGCCGCTGTCGCAGCGCTTCAGCTACGACGCCGACGCGAACCTGTTCTTTGTGAATTTCGGTGGCTACCATGTCCGCAGCCAGCAGGAGGTCGACGCCATCCGCCGCGAGGTCGAGGCACACCTCGCGGGGCTCGGCCAGCGGGTGTTCGCGATCGTCAACTACGACAACTTCTCGATCGCGCCCGAGGTGCTCGACGACTACGTCGAGATGGTCAAGGACGTGGTCGGGCGTTTCTACAGCGGCGTCACCCGCTACACCACCAACGCGTTCATGCGCATGAAGCTCGGCAATGCGCTGGCGCAGCGCGCGCTCGCACCGGCCCTGTACGACAGCATGGAGGCCGCGCGCGCGGGGCTGCAGGCGGCGGTGGATCGCGACGCGGGCTAGCCGGCGGGCCGTGCGCGCCCGGGCGGATCAAACAGCGTGAAGGGGAGACCCTGCGGGGGGCACACGGTCCAGCATGTTCGTCATCATCGGCTACGTGGTGATCATCGGCTGCATCATCGGCGGTTTCATCATCGCCGGCGGGCACCTGGGGGTGCTGATGCAGCCCGTGGAAATCCTCATCATCGTCGGCTCGGCGGTGGGGGCATTCTTCGTCGGCAACAGCATGACGGTGATCAAGCAGACCGCGAGCGGCCTGGCGGGCTGCTTCAAGGGCGCCAAGTACACGCAGGCGCTGTACATGGAAACGCTCACGCTGCTCTACCTGATCTTCGCGAAGATCCGCAAGGAGGGGCTGCTCGCGCTGCAGTCCGACATCGACGAGCCGCACAACAGCAAGCTGTTCGAGCAGGCGCCGTCGGTGCTCGCGGACCATCACGCGGTCGAGTTCATCACCGACTACCTGCGCCTGCTGTCCTCCGGCAACATCGACCTCAACCAGCTCGAGAACCTGATGGATCTCGACATCGAAACCCACCACCACGAAGGCGAGCGCCCGGTGAAGGCGGTGCAGGGCTTCGCCGACGGCCTGCCGGCGTTCGGCATCGTCGCCGCGGTGCTCGGCGTGGTGCACACGATGGAGTCGGTCGGCATCCCGCCGGCCGAGCTCGGCAAGCTGATCGCCGCGGCGCTGGTCGGCACCTTCCTCGGCATCCTGCTCGCCTACGGCTTCGTCGGGCCGCTCAGCAACCTGATGACGCAGAAGCTCGACGAGTCCTCCAAGTACTACCAGGCGATCAAGGCGGCGTTCATCGCCAACCTGAACGGCTACGACCCGATGGCCTCGGTCGAATTCGCCCGCAAGGTGATGTTCTCGAGCGAGCGGCCGGGCTTCACCGAGATGGAGAAGCACATCTCGGCGGCGCGCAAGGCGAAGTGAGCGGCGCCTGAGGCGGCGCGGACGGGGCAGCGGGGCACGCGGTGTCGGAACAGAAACCGGTCATCATCAAGAAGATCAAGAAGGGCCACCACGGCCACCACGGCGGCGCGTGGAAGCTCGCCTACGCCGACTTCGTGACCGCGATGATGGCCTTCTTCCTGCTCATGTGGCTGCTCGGCTCGACCACCAGCGGCGACCTGCAGGGCATCGCCGAGTATTTCCAGAACCCCTACAAGGTGGCGATGTCCGGCGGCAGCGGTGCCGGCGACGCGGTCTCGGTGATCAAGGGCGGCGGCGAGGACCTGTCGCGCGCGGTGGGGCAGGTCAAGCGCACCAACGACGGCAAGCGCCAGATCATCGCCAAGGCGCGCGAGGACGACAGCGGCCGGCTGCGCGAGCTGCGCGACAAGATCGACCGCCTGATCGGCGCCAGCCCGACGCTGCGCAACTACCGCAGCCAGCTCAAGCTCGACATCACCCGCGAGGGCCTGCGCATCCAGATCGTCGACGCCGCCAACCGGCCGATGTTCGAGCTCGCGAGCGCGCAGATGCAGCCGTACGCGAAGGAGATCCTCAAGGAGATCGCGCCGCTCATCAACGAACTGCCGAACGTGATCTCGGTCAGCGGGCATACCGACGCACGCCCGTTCCAGGGCGGCCAGCGCGGCTACAGCAACTGGGAGCTGTCCGCCGACCGCGCCAATGCCGCCCGCAAGGAACTCGTCGCCGCGGGGCTGCAGGAAGGCAAGATGCTGCGCGTGATGGGGCTCGCCGACAGCGTGCCGCTGGTCGCCGACGATCCGCTCGCGCCCACCAACCGGCGCATCGCGATCATCGTGATGAACAGCGAGACCGAGGCCTACGTGCGCGCGAACACCGGCGATGCGGTGGACGTCGACGGCAGCGCGCCGCTCGCCCCCGGGCAGCTGAACCCGGAACGCTCGGCCGCACCCAAGCCCCCCGCCGGCGCACCCGCGCCGAGCGTACCGACGGCGCCGGCGGCTCCTGCCGCACCCGCCAACGGCACGCTGCCCCCGCAGGGCAGTGCCGGCAAACCGGCGCCGGCACCGGCGCTGGCACCGGGTACGCCGATCACCGTACCGCCGGTGCTGCCGCCGGGGCTCGTGCCGAGCCAGCCGGCGCCGATGCCGGCGCGTCCCGCCAGCCCCTGACGCGGGCGCGGCATGGGTTCCGTTTCGGCCGGGCGCTGGCTGCCGCCGGTGGCGCGCGCGCTGCTGGCGCACGTCCTGGCCCTGCTGCTGGCGCTGCTGCTGCAGGCGGCCCTGGTCAAGGCGGCGGGGCAAGGGGTCGGCTTCGACATCCTGCTGCTCGGCGAAGGCCTGCTCGCCGCCTGGTTCGGCGTGCGCCTGGGGCTCGCCCGCTGGTGGATCCCGATCCAGTTGCTGCTGCTGCCGGCACTCGTCGGCGCGGCACGGCTGGCGCTGCCGCCGGTGCTGTGGCTCGTGGCCTTCGTGCTCGTGCTCGCGCTGTTCTGGAACGCGCTGCACGAGCGCGCGCCGCTGTACCTGTCGGGGCGCCAGGCCTGGCACGCCCTCGCCGCGCAGGTGCTGCGCCCCGATGCGCGCCTGGTCGACCTGGGCTGCGGCTTCGGCGGCGCCCTCGTCCACCTCGCCAAGATCTGGCCCGCCGCGCGCTGCGAGGGCATCGAATCGGCGCCGCTCGCCTTCGCGATCGCCTGGCTGCGGGCGCTCGCCCGGCCGGGGATGCAGGTGCGCTTCGGCAGTTTCTGGACGCTCGACCTGGCGCCGTACGATCTCGTGTTCGCGTACCTGTCACCGCAGCCGATGGTCGCGCTGTGGCTCAAGGTGCGGGCGGAAATGCGGCCGGGCAGCGTGTTCGTGAGCCACAGTTTTCCGGTGCCCGACGTGCCTCCCGGCACCTGCGTCGAATTCGAGCCGGGGCGGTTTCTCTACGTCTATCGCCTCTGAGGCGGCACTCCGCCGCGGCGGATTTCAGGCGTCCCGGACGGTCTCCTCTCCAAGCAAAAAACTCATCATAAATAAAGACTTGCGGCGATGCCACACCCCTGCGAAGGACGCCTCGCGGAGCCTGATGCTGCGGGTGCAATGCGGTTGACAATCCGTGTGACCAGCCCGCAGTATCCGGGCGCGCACGCTTGCCGTGCGTCCCCGAAAGGGCGCGAACCCTTCGGCGTCGGGCACCGGCCGACAGGCATGCTCCGGTCCGGCTGTCAGGGGATGGAAACGTTCCGTCGAATGGGGGCTGCGCCGATCCGCATATAGTGATGAGCCGCATCTAATAACCAGAGCCCACGTCATTCGGAGGTTTAGAGATGGAAGATATCGTTATCGTTGCTGCCGCCCGTACCGCCATCGGTAGCTTTATGGGCTCGCTGTCGACCACGCCGGCCGCGGCGCTCGGCGCCAAGGTCGTGCAGGGGCTGCTGGCGCGCACCGGGCTCAAGCCCGAGCAGATCGACGAAGTGATCATGGGACAGGTGCTGACGGCGGGCGCCGGCGAGAACCCGGCACGCCAGGTGGCCGTCAACGCGGGCCTGCCGGTCGAAGTGCCGGCGATGACCATCAACAAACTGTGCGGCTCGGGCCTCAAGGCCGTCCACCTGGCCTACCAGTCGATCCGCGACGGCGACAACCAGATCGTGATCGCGGGCGGCCAGGAAAACATGAGCATGGCCCCGCACGTCCTGGTGAATTCGCGCACGGGCGCGCGCATGGGTGACTGGAAGCTGCAGGACACCCTGCTGCTGGACGGCCTGGTGTGCGCGTTCAACAACTACCACATGGGTATCACGGCGGAGAACGTCGCCGACAAGTTCGGCATCTCCCGCGAAGAACAGGATGCGTTCGCCTTCGGTTCTCAGCAGAAGGCGATCGCCGCGATCGACGCCGGCCGCTTCAAGGACGAGATCGTCCCGGTCGAGCTTCCGCAGCGCAAGGGTGACCCGCTGGTGTTCGCGACCGACGAGTTCCCGAACCGCAAGACCAATGCGGAATCGCTGGCGAAGCTGAAGCCGGCCTTCAAGAAGGAAGGCACGGTCACCGCGGGCAATGCGTCGGGCATCAACGACGGCGCCGCCGCGGTGGTGCTGATGACGGCCTCCAAGGCCAAGGAGCTGGGCCTGGCGCCGCTGGCGCGCATCGCCGCCTACGCCAAGGCGGGCGTGGATCACAAGATCATGGGCACCGGCCCGATTCCGGCGGTGCGCAAGGTGCTGGCGAAGGCCGGGTGGTCGATCGATGATCTCGATCTGATCGAGGCCAACGAGGCCTTCGCGGCGCAGGCGATCTCGGTCAACCGCGAGCTCGGCTGGGACACCGCCAAGGTCAACGTCAACGGCGGCGCGATCGCGCTGGGCCATCCGATCGGCTGCTCGGGCGCGCGCGTGCTGGTCTCCCTGCTGCACGAGATGGGGCGGCGCGATGCCAAGAAGGGCCTCGCCACCCTCTGCATCGGCGGTGGCATGGGCGTCGCGCTGGCCGTCGAGCGCGCCTGATCCGGTCGGCCCGGGTGTACGACACCGAAGTGCCGGCCGCCGGCCCGGCCCCGTGGAGGGCCCACGGGGCCTCCACGGGAGATGCACGGGCCCGGCGGCCGGCCGCGGGTGACGCAGCGCGATGTGCGTGGCAGCCCGGGTCGGACGGCTACACGGTGACCGACGCCAGCGGAAGCCGGCGTCGTCGGCACCGTCGTTTGTTCTGCTCAGCGATGCCGGCCCGGCCGGGCCGGCATCGCCCCCCCAATCTACGGTCGGAAAACTGATGAGCGATCCGCGGATCATCAAGAAGTATCCCAATCGCAGGCTCTACGACACCGCGATCAGCAGCTACATCACCCTGGAAGATGTCAAGCGCTTGGTGCTCGATCGTGCCGAGTTCCGGGTGGTGGACGCGCGTTCCAACGACGACATCACGCGCAGCATCCTGCTGCAGATCATCAGCGAGCAGGAAGAGCAGGGGAATCCGATCTTCACGACGGAGGTGCTCGCCCACATCATCCGCTTCTATGGCGACACCCTGCAGGGGATGATGGGCAACTATCTGGAGAAGAGCCTGCAAGCCTTCGTCGATCAGCAGCACCTGATGCGGGACCAGTTGCGCAACATCATCGGCGCCAACCCGCTGACGATGATCTCCGATCTCGCCGAGCACAATCTGGCGATCTGGCAGAAGATGAACGAACGGCTGTACAAGCAGAGCCTGGAAGGCCCGCTCGCTCCTCGCACCGACACCGATACGACCAAGCCCGAATCCAAGGGCTGAGCGCTCGGCCGCGTCGTGTTGACGCGACCATCTGGCGAGACTATATTGCACTGCAGCAATTGTGCGGTGCACAACCGATGAGGTTTCGCCATGATCGCCGTGACCCTTCCCGACCCCGGGAATCCCTGGTCGGAACGTCTCCAGCCCGTGCAGGCGGCGCAGGCCACGACGGGGCGTGCGCAGGAGGAACTCGCCTTTCTCGGTCTGGCGGCGGTCAGCGCCTACGCCGCGATCTGGCTGTCGTGCCTGCAGCGGTTCATCGAGGCCGCCCAGCGTGGGGAGGCCGTGGAATGCTGGCACGAGATCGCGGGTGACGTCCGGGCGCGGCTGCTGCACGACGCGCGGCTGGCGCTGGCGATCCTGTTCGAAACCGCCGATCGGCTCTCGATGATCACGCTGCACCTCTGGGGTGCCGGGACGCGCACGCGCGCGGCCTGACGCTAGCCGTGCCGCCCCGCGCGTGGTAGCCGCTCAGGGGTGTTGCCGCAGCCAGGCGGCGATGGCCTGCGGAACTTCGGCCTGCGCACGCGCGCTGACGTAGATGCCGATGTGCCCGCCCTCGAAGGCGAACTCGGAATAATCAGGGCCGCCGTAGGCCCGGGCCAGGGCCTGCGATGCCGCGGGCGGGACGAGGTGGTCGCGGGTCGCATACACGTTGAGCACCGGCATGCTGAGACGGCCCAGATCGACGGGCCGGTCGCCGATGCGCAGTTCGCCTGACACCAGCTTGTTGCCCTGGAAGCAGTCCTTGGCGAACTGACGGAAAGCCTCGCCGGCCTGGTCGGGGCTGTCGAAGATCCACTTCTCCATGCGCAGGAAGTTGGCCAGGGCCGCCTCGTCTTCGGCGATGTCGACGAGATGGACGTACTTCTGCCCGCCGAGGCGGAACGGGCTCAGGCTCAGGAACATGAAGTTGAGCAGGGCGCCCGGCACGTTGCCGAGAGTGTCGACCAGCAGGTCGATGTCGAGCGGGCGGACCAGGTGGGTCAGCAGGTTGTCCGGCGTATGGAAATCGACCGGGGTCACCATGGTCACGAGCTTGCCGACGCGCGCCGGAAACAGCGTGGCGTAGCACAGGCTCAGCACGCCGCCCTGGCAGATGCCGAGCAGGTTCAGCGTGTCACGGCCGATCCGCTCGCAGATGTGCGACACGCAGCGGTCGAGGTAGCCGCACACGTAGTCTTCCAGCGTGAGGAAACGATCCGGACGCTGCGGGTAACCCCAGTCGATCAGGTAGACGTCCACGCCCGCGGCCAGCAGTTGCCGCACCAGCGAGCGGTCGGGCTGCAGGTCCACCATGTAGGGCCGGTTGACCAGCGCGTAGACGATCAGCAGCGGCTCGGTGTCCCCGGCGGGGCCGTCGGGGCGGCGGTAGCGGTAGAGCGTCAGGCGGTCTTCCCGGTACAGCTCGTCACGCGGGCAGCAGCCCACGTCCACCTGCCCGATGGCGTGCATGCGGGTGAAGCCTTCACCGAGGCGGCGCGAGTAGTCGACGACGTCGGCGAGGATGCGTTCGGCATCCAGGGGCAACGGCATGGGTCAGGTCTCGAAAGCGCTGCCGGGCCGCTGTTCGGTGCGCGGCCGGGTGCGCGCGTAGCCGTCGGCGCGCAGGCGTGCGAACTCGGTTTCGAGAAGGCGCAGGCGCTGCCGGGTCTCGTGCAGCGCCGCCTGGGTGGCGTCCATCTCGGTGCGCCCCGGCAGCCCGAAGGCGGCGCAGAGGTCTTCGGCGATCAGCTGCGCCTGACGCCGACAGCGCAGCATCGCATGGATGGCCCGCCCCTGCGCCTGCGCGTAGTCGTCGCTGCGCAGCATGGCGGCGTAGGCGCGTTCGGAGGCGTCGATCCACAGGTCGTAGAACGCGCGCAGGGACGTGATCGGCTCGCCGTGGGCGTGGCGCTCCTCGAGGCGCTGCTGCAGTTCGAGCAGCGCCTGGCGCGCCGCCGCCGCCAGGTGCTCGCGCAGCGCGGCATCCGCCGCCTGGTGTTCGGCCCAGAGCTCGGCGAACTCCGTCCAGCGCGCCTGCGCCGCCGCCGGCAGGCCGATGCCCGGGATCCCCAGCGCCTTGCGCAACTCCGCCTGCAGCGGGTTGCCGGCGCTCCAGTCGCTGCCGGCCGCCCAGGGCAGCAGGGCGCGGAACGCGGCGGGAAGCCGTTCACGCAGCGCTTCCCAGTCGGGGGTGTCGGGAGGAGGCGCGGTGACGCTGTGGAACAGCGGGTTCGGGAAGGCCTGGTGCAGGCGCGCGAGCATCTCCGCCGTCGCCGGCGTGTCGGCGGTGTCCGCGAGCAGGCGCACGCTCTCCTCGGCGAGCCGGACGAAGGCTTCGCCCTGGGCCAGCAGGCGGGTGACCTCCTCGGGCAGCGGTTCGGTACCGGTCTGCTCACGCTGCCAGTGCCGCAGCAGTTCGGCGAAGGTCGGGGGGGAGACCTGCCCGGCCGGCAGCCACGCCTGCCACAGGCGCAGGTGGTGATCGAGCAACTCGGCGAGACGATCGATCGCCCGCCGTTCGTGATTCGACATGGATGATTCCAAAGGTGGTGGAGCGATGGGCCCGCGCGCCGCCCCCGTCAGTGGCCGTCCTGCGCGTCGGCATCGCGCATGGCCTGCAGCTGGCGTAATCGGTTTCGCAGTCGGGCACGCTGGTCGGGGGTGGCGGCGGGGACGCGCAGGCCGATTTCGGCCTGGTCGATCGCCGCCCGCAGGTCGCCCGTCAGGTAATAGTACTCCGCCATCGCGAGATGGGTGGCGGCCTCGTCCCCGGTCTGCTGGGTCGCCTGCGCGTAGAGTTCGTGCGCCTCGGGGACCTCCGAGCGCCGGCGCAACTGCGCCTCCAGCACGGGCACCGCGCGGCGTGGGTCGCCGCGGCGGGTCAGCGCCTGGGCGTAGCGCATCGCGAGCGCGAAGTCATTCGGGTACAGCCGGCGCAGCCGCTCGTACAGGCGCCAGGCTTCGTCGGCGTCGCCGCGGGCCAGCGCGAGGTCGGCCTCCTCGATGCGCAGCGGCAGTGATTCCGGCTGGCGCTTCAGCAGCTTCGCCAGCTGCGTCCGCGCCGCGTCGAGGCGGTTCGCACGGATCAGCGCGAGGACGTAGCCGTAGAGCTCGGCATCGTCGCCCTCGGTGGCCGGGTTTTCCTCGTAGGCGCGCAGCAGCCGCACCGTGTTGTCGTTGGCGAACACGGTCATCCGCGCCCGCGCGAAGCGGTAGTCGCGCTCGTCGCCGCGACGCGGGCGCGGACTGTTCGCGGTACGGTTCTGCGCGTCGGCCATGCGGTTCACCGGCAGCGGGTGCGAGCGCAGGAACTCCGGCACCTGGGCCGCCGCCCCCGAGCCCTGGTCCAGGCGCGCGAAGAACGTGGCCATGCCGTCGGGGTCGTAGCCCGAGCGCAGCAGCAGCTGCGTGCCCACGCGGTCGGCTTCCTGCTCGTTCGCGCGCGTCAGGTCGATGCTGCGCTGGCTGCTCGCCGCGAAGGCGCTGGCCACCGCCGCGGTTCCGACTTCGCCGTTGCGGCTCGCCGCCGCCACCGCGATGCCGGCGAGCATGGCCGCCAGCGTCGGCAGGGCCATGCGCTGCGCATCGGCGTAGGCGCGCGCGACGTGGTGCTGGCTGACGTGGGCGATCTCGTGGGCGAGCACGCCGGCGAGTTCGCTCTCGCTGCGGGTCGCGAGCAGCAGGCCCGAGTTGACGCCGATGAAGCCCCCGGGGAGGGCGAAGGCGTTGATGTCGGGGTTGCGTACCCAGAAGAACGTGAAGGGGTTGGCCGCGCCCTCGGCGCCCACCGCGATGCGCCGGCCGATGGCGTTCAGGTACTCGTTGAGCTGCACGTCCTCCATGACCATGGAGCGGTCGCGCAGCTGGCGCATCAGCTTCAGGCCGATGCGGTATTCGTCGAGCGGCCCGAGGTACTGCTGCGACGGGTCGCCGATGTCCGGGAGCTCGATGGTCTGCGCCGTGCTGGTGTTGACCAGCGCCAGGCACAGGCAGAGGACGAGGGGCGTGCGGCTCGACATGGTAGCCTCCGGCGGGGTGCGCACGGGTTCGACGGCAGTTGCCCCCGGTGGGTTCCGGGTGCGCCGGGGGCTCGCAGCTTGCCCGCGTCGCGCTGCCGTCGCTAGAGTGCCGGGCACCGCCGATCCGTCCTCCAGGAGCCCCGATGAGCCAATCGGTCGATGCCGAACTCGACGCCAGCGGGCTCCACTGCCCGCTGCCGATCCTCAAGGCCAAGCGTGCCCTGGCGTCCCTGGCCGGCGGCCAGGTGCTGCGGGTCATCGCCACGGACCCCGGTTCCGTGCGTGACTTCGAAGCCTTCAGCCGCCAGGTCGGGCACACGCTGCTCGAATCGAGCGCGAGCGACGGGCGCTACGTGTTCGTGATCCGCAAGCGCGCCTGAGCCGGCGCTCCGCCCACCTTCCGCTGCCCGCGGCCGCGCGCCACGGCGCGTCATTCGCGGTCACGACGCTTGGATTACACTCGTTCGGCGGATTTCCCCGGTGTCCTGTTCACGGTGAGGTGGTGTCATGCACGGCTGGCTCGAAGAGTCGATGATGAAGGATTGGGCCGAAGCCCAGCGGCGTCTCTGGGAAACACTGGTCGGCACGGCGACGGCCGGTCCCGGCAAGGAGGCGGCGGCCGCCTGGCGCGAGATGTACCGACAGAACCTCAGCGTCTGGGAGCGTTCGGTGCGCGAGACGCTCGAGCGGCAGTCGGCCTGGGTGGAGGACTGGGTGGAGCGCGTCAAGGGACAGCCGGGTGGTCCGGAGGCCGCGGGCGAGATCGGCCGCCAGATCGAGGAGGGCCTGCGGCAATGGATGGAGACGCAGAATCGCCTGTGGGCGGAGATGTTCACCGCGCTGCGCGCGGGCCAAACCGAGGGGGGCGAGGCGCCGGTGCCCGCGGCATCCGCTGCGGCGGTGGAGATCCCGGTGCAGGCCGCGGCGGAGCCCGCCGCGCCGGCGGCTGCGCCGGAGCCGGCCGCGACGGCCGCCGCCGCTGAGCCGGCTGCCGCTGAACCGGCTGCCGGCGAGGCAGGCGCCGAGGCGCCCGCGGCCGCGGCCAAACCCGCGCCGCGCCCGCGTCGTCGCACCCCCAAGCCGGCGGAGTAATACGGTGGGGCCGGGGCCTCGCGACCAGGGGCGTGCGGAGCCGGGGCGCCGCTCCCTTCAGTCCGGAACGAACTCGGGACGGATGTCGGCGAGGGCCGGAAACTCGGCGCGGTAGGCGCGCAGGGCATCCAGGTCGAGTTCGGCGGCGATGCAGCCCGGTTCGCTGCCCGCGTCGGCCAGCACCGTGCCACGCGGATCGATGATCAGGCTGCGCCCGCCGTAGTGCAGCCAGGGATCGTCGCCGCAGCGGTTGACGCCGATCACGTAGGCCTGGTTCTCGATCGCCCGCGCCTGCAGCAGGGCCAGCCAGTGCCCTTCGCGGCGCTGCGGCCAGTTGGCGATGACGGTGAAGACCTGCGCGCCGCGGCGGGCACCGATGCGGAAGACCTCCGGGAAGCGCAGGTCGTAGCAGACCAGCGGCGCGACCGTGAAGGCGCCGCAGGGGTAGAGCAGGGGGCCGCTGCCCTTGGCGTAGTAGCGGTCTTCCTGAGCGAAGGAGAACGGGTGGCACTTGCTGTAGCGTGCCCGTTCGGCGCCGTCGGGACCGACGGTGAGGGACTGATTGAGGCCGAGCCCGTCGGCCGCCCGCGTGACCACGCCGCCGCAGACGTAGAGGCCGAGTTCGCGGGCGAGCTCGGCCATGAAGCGTTCGGTCGGACGCTCCTCGCCTTCGTCGACGCGGCCGACCTTCATGCTGAAGCCCGTCGCGAACATCTCCGGCAGTACCACCAGCGCACCCGGGCGGGCGACACCGGCGACGAGTTCGCGGGTGCGCGCGAAGTTGGCGGGCTTGTCCTCCCAACGAATGTCGAGCTGGCAGGCGATGACGTGCATGGCGGGGGCTCCTGTGGCGACGGGCGGGCGTCGGACCGGCACTATGCCCGTGCCGCCGTGCCGTGCCTACGCGCCGGCCGGCGCACGATGACTTCGGCAGGTCCGCTGCCGCGACGGAGGTATCGATGCAAGATTACAGCGTTGCCGATCTGCTGCAGGGGCGGCGGGCGGTCGACAGCCCGGTGACGGTGGAGGGCTGGGTGCGTACGCGCCGCGATTCGAAGGCCGGCATGTCCTTCCTGGCGGTGTCGGACGGTTCGTGCTTCGCGGCGATCCAGTGCATCGCCCCGAGCGAGCTGCCGAACTACGCGACCGAGGTGCTGCATGCCGGCAGCGGCTGCGCGGTGCGCGTCAGCGGTCGCCTGGTGGCATCGCCCGGCAAGGGGCAGCGCTTCGAGGTGCTGGCCGATCGTGTCGAGGTGCTGGGCTGGGTCGAGGACCCGGAGTCGTACCCCGTGCAGCCCAAGCCGCATACGTTCGAGTACCTGCGCAGCGTCGCGCACCTGCGCCCGCGCACCAACACCTTCGCGGCGGTCACCCGCGTGCGCAACTGCCTGGCGCAGGCGATCCACCGCTTCCTGCAGGCCCGCGGGTTCTGCTGGATCCACACCCCGATCATCACCACCAGCGACTGCGAAGGGGCGGGCGAGATGTTCCGGGTGAGCACGCTCGATCTGGCCAACCTGCCGCGGCGCGCCGACGGCACGGTGGACTTCGCCGCCGACTTCTTCGGTCGCGAGGCCTTCCTGACGGTGTCCGGGCAGTTGAACGTCGAGGCCTACTGCCTCGCGATGTCCCGCGTGTACACCTTCGGGCCCACCTTCCGGGCGGAGAACTCGAATACCAGCCGGCACCTGGCCGAGTTCTGGATGGTCGAACCGGAGATCGCCTTCGCCGACCTCGCCGCCGATGCCTCGCTCGCCGAAGACCTCCTGCGGGCGATCTTTGCTGCGGTACTCGACGAGCGTGCGGACGACATGGCCTTCTTCAACGACCGCATCGCTCCCGGCTGCATCGCCCGGCTCGAGAACATCGTCTCGCGGCCGTTCGCCCGCCTCGACTACACCGAGGCGATCGGCGTGCTGGAGCGCAGCGGCAAGGCCTTCACCTTCCCGGTGTCGTGGGGGCTCGACCTGCAGTCCGAACACGAGCGCTACCTCGCCGAGGAGTACGTGGGCGGGCCCGTGGTGGTGATGAACTACCCGAAGGCGATCAAGAGCTTCTACATGCGCCTGAACGACGACGAGCGCACCGTCGCGGCCATGGACGTGCTCGCGCCGGGGATCGGTGAAATCGTCGGCGGCAGCCAGCGCGAGGAGCGCCTGGCGGTGCTGGATGCACGCATGGAGGCCAGCGGGCTCGATCGCGAGGCCTACGGCTGGTATCGCGATCTGCGTCGCTACGGCAGCGTTCCGCACGCCGGGTTCGGCCTGGGATTCGAGCGCACCGTCAGCTACGTGACCGGCATCGCCAACGTCCGGGACGTGATCCCGTTCCCGCGCACGCCCGGTTCGGCCTCTTTCTAGGCCGCTGCCGTGCGGCACGCCGGGCAGATGGAGCGCCTGAAAGCCGAGCGCCGGGAGCCTTTCGACTCCCGGCGTTCGGGCTGTGTTCGCGGGTGCCCGCTGCTGCGATTACCCGCGTGAGGCGAAGATGGCTCCCCGAGACGGACTCGAACCGCCGACCCAGTGATTAACAGTCACTTGCTCTACCGACTGAGCTATCGGGGAATGAAGGGGGGTGAGGCTTTCGGTAAGGGGTACGCCACGGCCCGCAGTGCAGGCCGTGGCGTTGACATTCTGGCTCCCCGAGACGGACTCGAACCGCCGACCCAGTGATTAACAGTCACTTGCTCTACCGACTGAGCTATCGGGGATTTGCCGAGGGCGCGCATCTTAATGGCGCGCGCCCGCGAGCGTCAACCGCGGTCGGTGTCGGGCCCGGCTGCCGCGTGCGCACCGAGGGGCGCGGCTTAGCGCAGCACCTCCGCGATCGCGTCGGCAACCCCACCGATATTGCGGCTGTTCAGCGCGGCAACGCAGATGCGGCCGGAGCTGACGGCGAAGATGCCGAACTCGCTGCGCAGCCGCTCCACCTGTGCGGCGGACAGGCCGGAGTACGAGAACATGCCGCGCTGCTGCTTGACGAACGAGAAGTCGCGCTGTACCCCGCGCTGCGCCAGGAGGTCGACCAGCGTGAGCCGCATCGTGCGGATGCGCTCGCGCATCTCGCCGAGTTCCTCCTCCCACATCGCGCGCAGACCGGCATCGTTGAGCACCGCCGAGACCACGCTGGCGCCGTGCGTCGGCGGATTCGAGTAGTTCGTGCGGATCACCCGCTTGACCTGCGAGAGCACGCGTGCCGCCTCGTCGCGGTTGCCGGTGACGATCGACAGCGCACCGACGCGCTCGCCGTACAGCGAGAACGATTTCGAGAACGAACTGGAGACGAAGAACGGCAGGCCCGCAGCGGCGAACATCCGGACCGCATGGGCGTCGGCGTCGATGCCTTCGCTGAAGCCCTGGTACGCGATGTCGAGGAAGGGGACGTGCTCGCGTTCGGTGATGACGGTGAGCACCTCGCGCCACTGTTCGAGGGTCAGGTCGACGCCGGTCGGGTTGTGGCAGCAGGCATGCAGCACTACGATCGAGCGCGGCGGCAGCGCGGCGAGCGACGCGAGCATGCCCGGCAGGTCGACGCCATGCGTGGCGGCATCGTAGTACGGGTAGTTCTGCACCTCGAAGCCGGCGGCCTCGAACAGCGCGCGGTGGTTTTCCCAGCTCGGGTCGCTGATCGCCACGCGGGCGTCCGGCAGCAGCCGCTTCAGGTAATCGGCGCCGATCTTCAGCGCACCGGTGCCGCCGAGGGCCTGCACGGTCACCACCTGGCCGTTCGCGAGCAGCGCTGCGTCGGCGCCGAACAGCAGCGTCTGCACCGCGGTGTTGTAGGCCGGGATGCCCTCGATCGGCAGGTAGCCGCGCGGCGGTGCCGCCTCGATGCGAGCGCGTTCCGCCGCCTGCACCGCCCGCAGCAGCGGGATGCGCCCCGCGTCGTTGAAGTACACGCCCACGCCGAGATTCACCTTGGTCGGACGGGTATCGGCACCGAAGGCTTCGTTGAGCCCCAGGATGGGGTCGCGCGGTGCCATTTCGACGGCGGAGAACAGGCTCATGACGGGATACTCGCGAAAGTTTTTGAGGTGAAGCGGAGGAGGAAGGATGCGGTTGCCGCGGCGCCGGCGGGCGCCCGTCGCGACAGCAGAGTGTAACGAAGACCGCCGGGCGGTGCGACGGCGGGCGGTGTCCGGCGACGGGGTGCCCGCTGTGGTCGGGGGGCGGCGGCGGGTCGCGGAATTCAGGCTGACATGAGGTGTGGGGCGATGCAGCAGCGGGCCTTCGAACTGAAAGCGGATTATTCGCCCGCCGGTGATCAGCCGGGCGCGATCGCGGCCTTGGTGCGTGGGCTCGACGACGGGCTCGCGCACCAGGCGCTGCTCGGCGTCACCGGCAGCGGCAAGACCTTCACGATCGCCAACGTGATCCAGCAGATGCAGCGACCGGCGCTGGTCCTGGCACCCAACAAGACGCTGGCGGCGCAGCTGTACGGCGAGATGCGGGGCTTCTTCCCGCACAATGCCGTCGAGTACTTCGTTTCGTACTACGACTACTACCAGCCCGAAGCCTACGTGCCGGCGTCCGACACCTTCATTGAGAAGGATGCGTCGATCAACGCGCACGTCGAGCAGATGCGCCTGTCCGCCACCAAGGCGATTCTCGAGCGCCGCGACACCATCATCGTGGCCTCGGTGTCGTGCATCTACGGCCTCGGCGATCCCGAGTCGTACATGAAGATGATCCTGCACCTGGTGCGCGGCGAGCGCATCGAGCAGCGCGCGATCCTGCGCCGGCTCGCCGAACTGCAGTACACGCGCAACGACACCGCGCTCGAGCGCGGTACCTTCCGCGTGCGCGGCGACGTGATCGACATCCACCCGGCCGACTCCGACACCGACGCGGTGCGGGTGGAGCTGTTCGATGACGAGATCGAGCAGCTGGCCTACTTCGATCCGCTCACCGGCGAGGTCAAGCGCCGCGTGCCGCGCCTGACGGTGCACCCGAAGACGCACTACGTCACCCCGCGCGACAAGCTGCTCGCCGCGATCGACGCGATCAAGGACGAACTGGCCGGCCGGCTCGCGGAACTGCGCGCGCAGGGGCGCCTGCTCGAAGAGCAGCGGCTGGAGCAGCGCACCCGCTTCGACCTCGAGATGATGCTGGAGCTCGGCTACTGCGCCGGGATCGAGAACTATTCCCGGCATCTGTCCGGGCGCGCGGCCGGCGAGCCGCCGCCCACGCTGTTCGACTACCTGCCGCCCGATGCCCTGCTGGTCATCGACGAGAGCCACGTGACGGTGCCGCAGATCGGCGGCATGTACCGCGGCGATCGCGCGCGCAAGGAGACGCTGGTCGAATATGGCTTCCGCCTGCCGTCGGCGCTCGACAACCGTCCGCTGCGCT
Organism: Plasticicumulans lactativorans; assembly: GCF_004341245.1. Lineage (GTDB taxonomy): Bacteria > Pseudomonadota > Gammaproteobacteria > Competibacterales > Competibacteraceae > Plasticicumulans_A > Plasticicumulans_A lactativorans. The sequence continues at coordinate 157,915 of NZ_SLWY01000002.1, forward strand.
TCGACGAGTTCGAGCGCCATGCCCCGCAGACGATCTTCGTGTCGGCGACGCCGGGGCCGTACGAGATGGCGCATGCCGGGCAGGTGGTCGAGCAGGTGGTGCGGCCGACCGGCCTGGTCGATCCGGTGGTCGAGGTGCGCCCGGCGCGGGCGCAGGTCGACGACCTGCTTTCGGAGATCCGGCTGCGCGTGGCGGTGGACGAGCGCGTGCTGGTGACCACGCTGACCAAGCGCATGGCGGAAGACCTCACCGAGTACCTCGGCGAGCACGGGGTGCGCGTGCGCTATCTCCACTCGGACATCGAGACGGTCGAGCGCATGGAGATCATCCGTGACCTGCGCCTGGGGACCTTCGATGTCCTGGTCGGCATCAACCTGCTGCGCGAAGGCCTCGACATGCCTGAAGTCTCCCTGGTGGCGATCCTCGATGCCGACAAGGAGGGGTTCCTGCGCTCGGATCGTTCGCTGATCCAGACGATCGGGCGGGCGGCGCGCAACCTCAACGGCAAGGCCATCCTTTACGCCGATACCGTTACCGCGTCGATGCAGCGGGCCATCGACGAGACCGAGCGCCGGCGCGCCAAGCAGCAGGCCTTCAACGTCGCGCACGGCATCACGCCGCGCAGCGTGAGCAAGTCGGTGGTCGACGTGCTCGAAGGCGGTGTTGTCGCGCCCGCGGCCGGGAGCGCATCCGCCCGTTCGCGGGCCCGGGCGGACGCGCGGGAGGCGCCGATGCCGTTGCTCACCCCCGAGCGTGCCGCCAGGAAAATCAAGGAGCTCGAACAGGCGATGTATCGCCATGCGCGCGATCTCGAATTCGAGGAGGCGGCGCGCCTGCGCGACGAGATCGGGCGGATTCGCGCCGCCGTGTTCAACGTGACGGATGCACTCGCAGGCTGACGGTTTGGCGGTGTCGGCAAGAGGGCTTGCCAAGCACGGGGCGCGTCCGTATAGTCCGCGCCCTACGCTGAAGGCGCGTAGCTCAGCTGGTTAGAGCACCACCTTGACATGGTGGGGGTCGTTGGTTCGAGTCCAATCGCGCCTACCAACTCGGAGGGCGTGTCGTTCAGGCGACACGCCCTTTTTATTTCCTGCGAGCATTTTCGAGAGGCTGAGAGTCAGATGCCGGTCATCACGCTCCCCGACGGCAATCAGCGGGTGTTCGAGCACCCGGTCAGCGTTCAGGAGGTGGCGGCCGCCATCGGTACCGGTCTCGCCAAGGCGGCGCTGGCCGGCAGGGTCGACGGCCGCCTGGTCGACACCGCGTACCGGATCGAGCATGACGCGCAACTCGCCATCGTCACCGACCGTGACGCCGAGGGGCTCGAGATCATCCGCCACTCGACCGCGCACCTGCTCGCGCACGCGGTGAAGCAACTGTTCCCGGCCGTCCAGGTGACGATCGGACCGGTCATCGAGAACGGCTTCTATTACGACTTCGCTTTCGAGCGCTCCTTCACGCCGGAGGATCTCGTACGCATCGAGCAGCGGATGGAGGAGCTGGCTGCGCAGGACGTTCCCGTCGAACGCTCCGAGATGCCGCGCGACGAGGCCGTCGCCTTTTTTCGTGAGCAGGGCGAGCGCTACAAGGCCGAGATCATCGCCGGGATCCCGTCGAACGAACCGATCTCGCTGTACCGGCAGGGCGATTTCATCGATCTCTGTCGCGGGCCGCACGTGCCGAGCACCGGGCGTCTGCGCGCCTTCAAGCTGATGAAGGTCGCGGGGGCCTACTGGCGCGGCGACTCGAACAACGCGATGCTGCAGCGCATCTACGGCACGGCGTGGAGTGACAAGAAGGCGCTGAAGGACTACCTGCACCGCCTGGAAGAGGCCGAGAAGCGCGATCACCGGCGCATCGCCAGGCAGCTCGACCTGTTCCACATCCAGGACGAAGCCCCGGGCATGGTGTTCTGGCATCCCAACGGCTGGCAGATCTGGCAGGAGGTCGAGCAGTACATGCGGCGGCGCCTGCGCGGGAGCGGCTACGTCGAGGTGCGCACGCCCCAGGTGGTCGATCGTGCGCTGTGGGAGAAGTCGGGGCACTGGGAGAACTACCGCGAAAACATGTTCACCACGCATTCCGAGTCACGGGACTACGCGGTGAAACCGATGAACTGCCCGTGCCACGTGCAGATCTTCAACCACGGCCTGCACAGCTATCGCGAGCTTCCCCTGCGCATGGCGGAGTTCGGCTCGTGCCACCGCAACGAGCCGACGGGGGCGCTGCACGGCCTGATGCGGGTGCGCGGCTTCACGCAGGACGACGCCCACATCTTCTGTACCGAGGATCAGGTGATCGCCGAATCGCGCGCCTTCAACGAACTCGCGATGAGCGTGTACGAGGATTTCGGCTTCACCGATGTCGCCGTCAAGCTGAGCCTGCGGCCCGACAAGCGCGCCGGTTCCGACGATGTGTGGGACAAGGCCGAAGAGGGGCTGCGCGAGGCGCTGCGTGCCTGTGGCGTCGAATGGGAGGAGCAGCCCGGCGAGGGGGCCTTCTACGGGCCCAAGGTGGAGTACCAGATTCGTGACGCCATCGGGCGGTCGTGGCAGGTCGGCACGCTGCAGCTCGACTTCGTCCTGCCGGCGCGGCTGGGGGCCGAATACGTGGCCGAGGACAACTCGCGCCAGGTCCCGGTGATGCTGCACCGGGCCGTGCTGGGGTCGATGGAGCGCTTTCTCGGCATCCTGATCGAGCATCATGCGGGTGCCATGCCGACGTGGCTCGCGCCGACCCAGGCCGTGGTCCTGAACATCACCGATCGCCAGGCGCAGGCGGTGTCCCGCTACGCCGAGCGCTTGCAGGCGCGGGGCTACCGGGCGCGGGCCGACTTGAGAAACGAAAAGATCGGCTTTAAGATTCGCGAGCACACCTTGTCGAAGGTCGCCTATCTGTTGGTGGTCGGCGACCGCGAGGTCGAAACTGATTCTGTGGCCGTGCGTACGCGTGAAGGCAAGGACCTGGGCGTCATGACGTTTCAGGCCTTCGAGGACATCCTCGCTGCCGACATCGCGAATCGCGGCCGTTTTGTTTTGGAGGGTTGAGATATAGCTGCCAACACTGAAAACCGGGTCAACGGCGAGATCACGGCCCGGGAAGTGCGCCTGATCGACCAGAACGGCGAACAGGCCGGGATCATGTCTCTGATCCAGGCCATGCGGGTGGCTGAAGAGGCGGAACTTGATCTCGTCGAGATTTCTCCGACTGCCAAGCCGCCTGTCTGCCGCATCATGGATTACGGCAAGTTCCGGTTCGAACAGCAAAAGAAGGCGGCTGAAGCCCGTAAGAAGCAGAAGCAGATACAAGTCAAGGAAGTGAAGTTCCGTCCAGGCACGGATGAAGGGGACTACCAGGTAAAACTACGCAACCTGGTCCGTTTCCTTGGAGAAGGTGACAAGGCCAAGATCACGCTGCGGTTTCGCGGGCGTGAGGTCGTTCACCAGGATATTGGACTCAACCTGCTGAAGCGCATCGAAGATGATCTGAGCGAGCATGGCTCGGTCGAGCAGCGGCCGAAGATGGAAGGTCGCCAGATGGTCATGGTCATCGCGCCGACGAAAAAGAAGTAGGCCTCGGTGCGCAGCGGGTTGGCTCCGTTCATCGAGTCACCCTAATGCGGAGTAGTTGAATCATGCCCAAGATGAAAAGCAATCGCGGTGCGGCGAAACGGTTTTCACGCACCGGTTCTGGCGGTTTCAAGCGTTCGCAGGCTTTTGCGCGCCACATCCTCACCAAGAAGACCACCAAGCGGAAGCGCCAGCTGCGTGAACCCGCGATGGTCGCCGCGGTGGATGCACCGATGGTGCGCCGCATGCTGCCGTACGCGTAACGCGAATCGCGAGAATAGAGGTTCAGTGAAATGCCACGAGTGAAGCGCGGTGTAACCGCACACGCCCGCCACAAGAAGGTGCTCGACAAGGCCAAGGGCTACTACGGTGCCCGGTCGCGGGTGTATCGGGTCGCCAAGCAGGCCGTTACCAAGGCGGCGCAGTACGCCTACCGTGACCGTCGTCAGAAGAAGCGCCAGTTCCGGGCCCTGTGGATCGTTCGCATCAACGCCCAGGCGCGTGTCTGCGGGCTTTCCTACAGCCGCCTGATCGGCGGCCTCAAGAAGGCGGCCATCGAGATCGATCGCAAGGTACTCGCCGACATGGCCGTGTTCGACAAGCCGGCATTTGCCGCGGTGGCCAGCAAAGCCAAGGCCGCCCTCGGCATCGCCTGAGTCGCTTGGCCCCACCCGACACGGGTGGCGGCGTGTAGAGAAGGGGAAAGGGGCGTGCCACCTTTCCCCTTTTTTGTGATGTTCCGAATCGTGGAGTGAATCCGTGGAAGAGTTGCAGGAACTCGTGCGCACCGCCGAAGTGGCGACTGCCGCTGCCGGCGACCTTGCCGCGCTCGACCAGTTACGCGTGCACTACCTCGGCAAGCGGGGGGTTCTTACCGAGCGACTGAAAGCCCTGGGCTCGCTGCCCGCGGATGCCCGACGGGAAGCCGGTCAGGCGATCAACCTCGCCAAGGACGCCGTGCAGGTCGCGCTCGAGGCGCGCCGCCAGGTCCTCGAAGCCGGCGCCCTCGAACAGCGGCTGGCGGCCGAGGGGGTCGACGTGACCCTGCCCGGGCGCGGTCAGGCGTCGGGTGGCCTGCACCCGATCAGCCGCACCCTCGCGCGCATCGAGGCGCTCTTCCGCCAGGTGGGCTTCACGGTCGAAGAGGGCCCCGAGATCGAGGACGATTTCCACAATTTCGAGGCGCTGAATATCCCGGCCCATCATCCGGCGCGGGCGATGCACGATACGTTCTATTTCGGCGATGGCCGTCTGCTGCGTACCCACACCTCGCCCGTGCAGGTGCGCACGATGCAGAGCCGTCAGCCGCCGATCCGCATCATTGCGCCCGGCCGGGTGTACCGCTGCGATTCCGACCTGACGCATTCGCCGATGTTTCATCAGGTCGAAGGGCTGTTCGTCGACGAAGGCGTGAGTTTCGCCGACCTCAAGGGTGTGCTCTACGACTTCCTGCGGGCGTTCTTCGAGCGCGATCTCGACGTGCGCTTCCGCCCTTCCTACTTCCCGTTCACGGAGCCGTCGGCGGAAGTCGACATCCAGTGCGTGATGTGCGGCGGCGATGGCTGCCGCGTGTGCAAGCACACGGGCTGGCTCGAGGTGCTCGGCTGCGGCATGGTGCACCCCGCCGTGTACGCCCAGGTCGGCATCGACGCCGAGCGCTACACCGGTTACGCCTTCGGCATGGGCGTGGAGCGGCTGGCGATGTTGCGCTACGGCGTCAACGATCTGCGGCTGTTCTTCGAGAACGACCTGCGCTTCCTGCAGCAGTTCCGCTGATGCGCGGAACGCCCGATCGCGAACCAGAGACCGAACGATGAAGATCAGTGAACAATGGCTCCGGGAGTGGGTGAACCCGGAGGTGTCGCGCCCGGCGCTGGTGGCGCAGTTGTCGATGGCGGGCCTCGAAGTCGACGCGGTTACGCCCGTGGCTCCCGCCTTCGACGGCGTCGTCGTCGCCGAGGTGCAGACGCTGGAGCGACACCCCGACGCCGACAAGCTGGTCGTCTGCCGGGTCGATGCCGGCACCGGCCATCTGCTGCAGATCGTCTGTGGCGCGCCCAACGTGGTGGCCGGCATGAAGGTGCCGTGCGCGATGGTCGGGGCCGTGCTGCCGGGCGATCTGCGCATCCGCAAGTCGAAACTGCGCGGCGTCGAGTCCCACGGCATGCTGTGCTCGGCGCGGGAGCTCGGCCTGTCCGAAGACCACACCGGTTTGCTGGCGTTGCCCGCCGCCGCCCCCGTCGGCGTTGCCGTGCGTGACTACCTCGGGCTCGACGACCATGTGATCGAAGTCGACCTCACCCCCAACCGTGGCGACTGCCTGAGCGTGCATGGCGTGGCCCGCGAGGTCGCGGCGCTCAATCGCTGCGCGCTGGCAGCGCCCCCGGTTGCCGCCGTCGCCGCCACCATCGCCGATACCTTCCCGGTGCTCGTCGAGGCCGCTGCCGATTGTCCGCGCTACGCCGGCCGGGTCGTACGCGGCGTCGATGCCGGGGCCGCGACGCCGCTGTGGCTGCAGGAGCGCCTGCGTCGCGCGGGTCTGCGCAGCCTCGGCCCGCTGGTGGATGTGACGAACTACGTGATGCTCGAACTCGGGCAACCGATGCATGCCTTCGATCTCGGCCGGCTCGAGGGGGGGATCGTCGTGCGCCATTCACGTGCGGGTGAAACCCTCGAACTGCTCAATGGCAGTGTGCTCGACCTGGCGGCCGGCGAGTTGCTGATCGCCGACGGCCAGGGCCCCCTGGCGCTCGCCGGCATCATGGGCGGCGTTGCCAGCGGGTGCACCGACACCACGCGGGACGTCTTCCTCGAGAGCGCGTTCTTCGCGCCCCGGCCACTGGCGGGGCGTGCCCGGCGCTACGGTCTGCACACCGATTCGTCGCACCGCTTCGAGCGTGGCGTGGACCCTGCGCTGCAGGTGCCCGCGCTGGAGCGGGCGACGCAGCTGCTGCTCGACATTGCCGGGGGGAGTGCCGGGCCGCTCACCGAGATCACCAGTGCGGGCGAGCTACCGCAGGCGACGGTCGTGACGCTGCGGCAGGCCCGCATCCAGCGGCTGCTCGGCATCGACATCCCGCCCGCCGAGACTGCCGATCTGCTCGAACGCCTCGGCATGAGCGTCGATTCCGTCGCGGACGGCTGGCGGGTCACGCCGCCGAGCTGGCGCTTCGATGTCGCCATCGAAGAAGATCTGATCGAGGAGATCGGTCGCGTGCGCGGCTACGACCGCCTGCCGCTGCATCGCCCGCTGAGCCGCTTCGCGATCGCCCCCATCCCCGAAACGCGGATCACGCTCGACCGCCTGCGGGCGATCCTGGTCGACCGCGGCTACCAGGAAGCCATTACCTACAGCTTCGTCGACCCCGCCTTCCAGGCGGCACTTGATCCCGCCACCGCGCCGGTGGCGCTCGCCAATCCGATCTCGGCTGAGCTCGCGGTGATGCGGACCTCCCTGTGGCCGGGGCTGCTCAAGGCGCTCGACCACAACCGCAAGCGCCAGCAGGGCCGCGTGCGCCTGTTCGAGAGCGGGCTGCGCTTCGTCCAGACCGACGCCGCGCTGCTGCAGGACCGGCGCATCGGCGGTGTGGCCTGCGGCACGGCCGAACCCGAGCAATGGGGTGTCCCGGCGCGGGCGGTCGACTTCTTCGACGTCAAAGGGGATGTCGAAGCCCTGCTCGCAGCGTCGGGGTGTGGCGACGCCGTCCGTTTCGTGGCAGCAGCGCATCCGGCGCTGCATCCGGGGCAGGGGGCGCGCATCGAGTGGGAAGGCGAACTCATCGGCTGGATGGGCCAGTTGCACCCGGCGGTAGAGAAGGCACTCGATCTCGATGGCCCGATCTATCTGTTCGAACTGGCGCTCGACGCCGTTACGGACGCACGCCTGCCGCGGTTCACGGAGCTGTCGAGGTTCCCCGCCATTCGCCGCGACCTCGCGATCCTCCTCGCGGAGGACGTGGCGGCGACGGCAGTCGTCGAATGCATCCGTACCTACGGCGGCGAGTGGCTGCGCGACGTCCAGTTGTTCGACGTGTACCGCGGCAAAGGGATCGATCGGGGGCTGAAGAGCCTGGCTTTAGGCTTGATTCTGCAGGACTTTTCGCGCACCCTTACGGACCCCGACGTCGATGACGTCATTTCCCGAATCGTCGCCGGACTCTCCTCCCGGTTCGGCGCCTCGCTCAGGGCTTGATCGCTATGGCACTCACCAAGGCCGACATGGCCGAACGGCTGTTCGATGAACTCGGGCTGAACAAGCGTGAAGCCAAGGAACTCGTCGAGTTGTTCTTCGAGGAAATTCGCGGTGCGCTCGAGGACGGCGAACAGGTCAAGCTGTCCGGATTCGGCAACTTCGATCTGCGTGACAAAAACCAGCGCCCGGGGCGTAACCCCAAGACCGGCGAGGAGATTCCGATCACCGCGCGGCGCGTGGTGACCTTCCGCCCCGGTCAGAAGCTGAAGACCCGCGTCGAGGAGTACTCCGAGCGCTTCGCCGCCTCCGAGCTCGGCAGGGCTTGAAATGGCCTTGTGGCTGCGTAGAATACGCGGCCTTGCCATGGGGGCCTCGGCCACCATGGGCCAAGAATCCGGGGCGTAGCGCAGCCTGGTAGCGCACCTGCATGGGGTGCAGGTGGTCGGAGGTTCAAATCCTCTCGCCCCGACCAAAATTCAAGCCAAACCAGTTGCTTAGCTGGTTTGGCTTTTTGTTTTACAGGTGTTCGATGAAATTTCTTGAGAATTCCCCTGTGAACGTCCGGTGCTAGCGGCTCCCCAATGGTGGCGGGCAGCGGGGGCGAAGCGCTTGGCCGTTGCTGGAGCGGCCAGTATCAAGGAGCTTGGTAACGTGTCCGGGCACGGGCTCCCTGTGCGCGCGGGGCATGCGGTGGGTTCTCCGTCACAGTGGTCGGCGGATTCGGCAACGGGGCTGTGCACATGTCTGTCGACCCCCGCCAGGCAGTGACGGCTTGTCGGGCATTGTTGAGTTTCGGATACTATTCGCTTCCGCGATCAGACTGGGCGTGGCCTGCTACGAGCGTGCAACTCCCGTTGACTGACAATCAGACCCTTGTAGGCTTGCGCCCCGCTTGGCCCGCCTTCCCGCCGTTCTCGTGCTCGTCGCCGTTCATGTCGGGTCGCCCGATGTGCGACGAACCCGGAGGGGGGGCGGAGCGGTTGCGGGGCGGGTCCTAACCCTTGCGAAAGTGGCGAAATCGGTAGACGCGCTGGATTTAGGTTCCAGTGGGGCAACCCGTGAGAGTTCGAGTCTCTCCTTTCGCACCATCCGGAGCGGGATCTCCCAGGTCGGACCGTGACCGGGTCCGATCCATTACTTTTCCTTGTGTAGCAGAGGTGTGCAGATGCAGGTTTCAGTTGAAGAGCTTGGCGGTCTCGAGCGTCGTTTGGTCGTGCAAGTCCCTTCCGCCAAGGTCGAGCAGGAAATCGAGTCTCGTCTGCAGTCCCTGTCGCGCAAGGTGAAGCTCGATGGTTTCCGTCCGGGCAAGGTGCCGCTCAAGGTCGTCAAGCGCATGTACGGCCCCCAGGTTCGCCAGGAAGTCCTCGGCGACATGGTCGAGAAGAGTTTCCAGGAGGCCGTAAGCGAGCGGAAGTTGCGTCCTGCGAGCGGCCCGCATATCGAGCCCAGGCAGGTGGTCGAGGGGCAGGATCTCGAGTACGTGGCGACTTTCGAGGTCGTGCCGGAGATCGAGGTCGGTGGTTTCGAGTCGATCGCCGTCGAGCGTCCGACGGCCAGTGTCACTGATGCCGATGTCGACGCCATGCTGGAGACGTTGCGCAAGCAACGCACCAACTGGGTTCCGGTCGAACGCCCCGCGCAGTCGGGGGATCGTGTGACGATCACCTTCGAAGGCAAGATCGACGGTGCCGACTTCCCCGGCAACAAGGGGGACGACGTGCCGGTGATCATCGGCGCCGGCGGAATGCTCAAGGATTTCGAGGACGGTATGCTCGGGATGACGACGGGGGAGGCCAAGACGCTGGACGTCGCCTTCCCGGCGGATTACCACGGCGCGGAGGTCGCAGGAAAGGTGGCGCAGTTCACCGTTCGTGCTTCGGCGGTTGCCGAGCCCAACCTGCCGACGGTCGACGAGGAATTCGCGAAAGCGTTCGGGGTCGAAGACGGCGGCGTGGATGCCTTGCGTCAGACCCTCAAGGAGAACATGGAGCGTGAGCTGGCTCAGGGGGTCAAGGCCGCCGTCAAGCGGCAGGTGATGGAGGGGCTGCTGTCGGCCAATCCGATCGATCTGCCGAAGGTTTTGGTCAGCGAGGAGATCGATCGTCTGGCGCAACAGGCAGGCTTCCCGGCGGCCAGCGGGGAGGCTGAGGAGGCGGCGAAGATCAAGAATTCGATCTTCGAGACGGAAGCCCGCCGACGCGTCGCACTCGGCCTGCTGATTTCGCGCCTCGTTGCGGCGCACGACATCAAGCTCGACAGTGTGCGTGTGCTGGATCATGTGCGTGCGATGGCGGCGACCTACCAGGAGCCCGACGAGGTGGTGCAGTGGTACCTGAAGAACCCGCAGGCGCTCGAAGGCGTGCGTGCCTTGGCGCTCGAAGATACGGTGGTCGAATGGCTGCTGGAGCGCGCCCAGGTCACCGAGCAGCCGAGCAGTTTTGATGCGGTGATGCGGCCGGGCAAGTCGCCCGCGGCCGTTTGATCGAGAGGTGAGTACAGTGATGGTCCCGACGAGTTCCTCAGCGACGCAGGTCAAGGCCCTCAATCTGGTGCCGATGGTGATCGAGCAGACCTCTCGGGGCGAGCGCGCATACGATATCTATTCGCGCCTGCTGAAGGAGCGCGTGATCTTCCTGGTCGGCCCGGTCGAGGACTACATGGCCAACCTCGTCGTCGCCCAGCTGCTGTTCCTGGAGGCCGAGAACCCCGACAAGGACATCCATCTGTACATCAATTCACCGGGCGGCTCGGTGAGCGCCGGGATGGCGATCTACGACACGATGCAGTTCATCAAGCCTGACGTGAGCACGATGTGCGTCGGCCAGGCGGCGAGCATGGGCGCGCTGCTGCTCGCCGGCGGGGCCAAGGGCAAGCGCTACTGCCTGCCGCACTCGCGCATCATGATTCACCAGCCGCTGGGCGGGTTCTCCGGGCAGGCGAGCGATATCGACATTCATGCGCGCGAGATTCTCCTGATTCGTGACCGGCTCAATCGCGTGCTGGCGAAGCACACCGGCCAGCCCATCGAGCGTATCGCTGTCGACACCGATCGCGACAACTTCATGGGAGGAGAGGACGCGGTCGCCTATGGCCTGATCGACTCCGTGCTCGCGCATCGCGGTGCTGCCGCTGGTCCCGCCTGAAGCCCCCCACCGCATGGCGGCGTGGTGCCGCTGGAAGCACGGCACCACGCCGCGTCTTGGCGTTTCCTTGCCTTGCCGCGGACGGCGTAGTTGAATAGAAGCCGTCAGGTAGCATTGAAACCCTCCTTTCCGCGGCTGTCCTGTCGGTTGCGGCGCTTTTGTGGAGCCGGATTCGCGACGCTGTAGGCGAGCCGGCGAGCCTTCCGTGTGAGGACTGCGTATGAGCAAAGATCGAAACGACAGGAGCGACGATGGCAAGCTTCTGTACTGTTCCTTCTGCGGCAAAAGTCAGCATGAGGTTCGCAAGCTGATCGCGGGGCCGAACGTCTTCATCTGCGACGAATGTGTCGAACTGTGCAATGACATCATCCGCGAGGAGATGGAGGAGAAGGCCCCGGCCGTTGCCAGCAAACTGCCGAAGCCGCACGAGATCAAGCAGGTGCTTTCCGAGTACGTGATCGGCCAGGACCAGGCGAAGAAGGTCTTGGCCGTTGCGGTTTACAACCATTACAAGCGGCTTGAACTGCGTCGCGGCAAGGACGACGTCGAGGTTGCGAAGAGCAACATCCTGTTGATCGGGCCGACCGGGTCGGGCAAGACGCTGCTGGCGGAGACGCTTGCGCGCCTGCTGAATGTACCGTTCACGATCGCCGATGCCACGACGCTGACCGAAGCCGGCTACGTCGGTGAGGACGTCGAGAACATCATCCAGAAACTGCTGCAGAAGTGCGACTACGACGTGGAGAAGGCACAGACCGGGATCGTCTACATTGATGAGATCGACAAGATCTCGCGCAAGTCCGACAACCCGTCGATCACGCGCGACGTTTCCGGAGAGGGCGTCCAGCAGGCGCTGCTCAAGCTCATCGAGGGCACCGTGGCCTCGGTGCCTCCGCAAGGTGGACGCAAGCATCCGCAGCAGGAATTCCTGCAGGTGGACACATCCAATATTCTGTTCATCTGCGGTGGGGCTTTCGCGGGGCTCGACAAGGTGATCCGCAGCCGCTCCGAGAAGGGCGGCATTGGTTTCTCGGCCGAGGTCAAGAGCGCCACCTTGAACAAGGGGATTGGTGAGTCGCTGAAGGAAGTCGAGCCCGAGGATCTGATCAAGTACGGCCTGATCCCGGAGTTCGTGGGGCGCTTGCCGGTCATTGCCACGCTTGACGAACTGGACGAGGAAGCCCTCGTTCGGATCCTCACGGAGCCGAAGAACGCCATCACCAAGCAGTTCGCCCGCCTGTTCGACATGGAGGGGTGTGAGCTCGAGTTCCGTGAGGACGCTTTGCGTGCGGTGTCGCGCAAGGCGATGGAGCGCAAGACGGGAGCCCGGGGTCTGCGGACGATTCTCGAACACGTCCTTCTCGACACGATGTACGACCTGCCAAGCCTGGAGGGCGTCAGCAAGGTCGTGGTCGATGAGGGGGTGATTCGCGGTGACGCAAAGCCCTACATCATGTATGAAAACTCGGCGCCGCGCCGTGCGGCTTCGGCCGACTGACGCGGGAAACCGGTGAGCGCGTTTCGTTTGCCCGCTATACCGAACTCGGGTAGCGGGCATGTCTTGAAGTTGCGGGTGCTCCCGCCCATATATGGGAAGTAACGCTTCTGTTCCTCAGCAATGACTGCTGCGGGCGAACCGCCGATTCCTACGATGGAGCAAGATCCCATGCATTCCGACGACGCCGTGGCTGCGGCACTGCCTGTATTACCACTGCGCGATGTCGTCGTATATCCGCACATGGTTATCCCACTGTTCGTCGGGCGCGAAAAATCCATCAGCGCTCTCGATGCGGCGATGCAGGCCGACAAGCGGATTCTTCTGGTGTCACAGAAAAGCGCCGAGATCGACGATCCTGGCGAAGATGACATCTACCGGATCGGTACCGTTTCTAACATTCTGCAAATGCTCAAACTCCCTGACGGCACGGTGAAGGTGCTGGTGGAGGGGGCGGCGCGGGCGCGTATTGTCGCATTCGCGGGCGAGCAAGCGCATTTCCTCGCCCACATAGAGCCGATTACCGGTACGGTGAACGACGAGCGCGAAGCTTCTGTAATGACGCGATCGCTGCTTGGCGTGTTCGATCAGTACGTGAAGCTCAACAAGAAGATCCCGGCCGAGGTGCTGAGTTCGCTGTCGGGAATCGAAGATGCCGGGCGCCTGGCGGACACGGTAGCCGCACATATGGCGCTCAAACTGGAGGAGAAGCAGCGGATTCTGGAAATTGAAGACGTCGGTGCACGCCTGGAACACCTATTGCGTCTGGTCGAGGGCGAAATCGACATCCTGCAGGTCGAGAAACGCATTCGTAATCGCGTCAAGCAGCAGATGGAGAAAAGCCAGCGCGAGTATTATTTGAATGAACAAATGAAGGCTATCCAGAAAGAATTGGGGGATCTCGAAGATGCTCCTAATGAGCTGGAGGATCTCGCACACAAGATTGAAGCCAGCGGGATGCCCAAGGACGCCAAGGCCAAGGCCAATGCCGAGCTCGCCAAACTGCGCATGATGTCTCCGATGTCGGCAGAGGCGACGGTCGTACGTAATTACATCGACTGGTTGGTAGGGGTGCCTTGGAAGAAGCGCACCAAAATTCGCCCCGGTTTGAGCGAGGCCAGCGCGATTCTGGAAGCAGATCATTATGGTCTAGAAAATGTAAAGGAACGCATTCTGGAGTACTTGGCGGTGCAGCAGCGTGCCAAGAAACTGAAGGGTCCGATACTTTGTCTTGTTGGTCCACCCGGCGTCGGCAAGACCTCGCTTGGCCGTTCCATTGCGCGTGCCACCAATCGCAAGTTTGTCCGCATGTCCCTCGGTGGTGTGCGCGACGAGGCCGAGATCCGCGGTCATCGGCGAACCTACATCGGTTCGATGCCAGGCAAGATTGTGCAGAATCTTTGCAAGATCGGGACGCGCAACCCATTGTTCTTGCTTGATGAAATCGACAAGATGTCGATGGATTTCCGGGGCGATCCATCGTCGGCGCTGCTCGAGGTGCTCGATCCGGAACAGAACAGCACGTTCAATGATCATTATCTCGAAGTGGATTGCGATCTTTCGGACGTGATGTTCGTCGCCACGGCGAATTCCCTGAACATACCGGGGCCGCTGCTCGACCGTATGGAAGTGATCCGGATCCCCGGGTACACCGAGGACGAAAAGACCAATATTGCACGCCGCTACCTGGTGCCGAAGCAACTCGAGGCCTGTGGGTTGAAGTCGGGGGAGCTGGAGATTCGCGAGAGTGCGATCCGCGATATCATTCGCCACTACACTAGGGAAGCAGGAGTGCGCAATCTTGAGCGGGAGATTTCCAAGATCTGCCGTAAGGTAGTGAAGGGCATATTGTTGAATGCGGCCGACAAGCAGGTGATTGTCACGGCGAAGAACATCGATAAGTACCTCGGTGTCAGGCGCTATCGCTATGGCCTCGCCGAAGACCAAGATCAGATCGGTCAGGTGACGGGTCTGGCTTGGACCGAGGTCGGCGGTGAGTTGCTGACAATCGAAGCCGCGCTGGTTCCGGGCAAAGGGAAATTGACCCATACAGGGCAGTTGGGTGAAGTGATGCAGGAGTCGATCCAGGCGGCAATGACCGTGGTACGTAGCCGCGCCGAACGACTCGGTATCGATGCGGATTTCTATCAGAAGTTCGATATCCATATTCACGTCCCCGAGGGGGCGACTCCCAAGGATGGCCCGAGTGCGGGTGTGGCGATGTGTACTGCCCTGGTGTCGGCGCTGACGCGGATCCCCGTGCGTGCAAGCGTGGCGATGACGGGGGAGATTACCCTGCGCGGAGAAGTGCTGCCGATCGGGGGATTGAAGGAGAAGCTTCTGGCTGCCCACCGTGGCGGAATCACGACGGTGCTGATCCCCGAGCAGAATCGAAAGGATCTCGTCGACATTCCCAAGAACATCCTTGCCAAACTTGATGTGCGGCCGGTGAGATGGATAGACGAGGTGCTGGACACCGCCTTGCTGGCCGTGCCAAAAGCCGTGGATGACAGTATCGGCAAATGTGATACGGACGGCGTGGCGGAGTCGACAGGGCGTGCCAATCCGTCTGCTGAGACGACGCGTGCACACTGAGCACGGCGGTTGCACTCTTCGAAACACCAAGCTATAAACTTCGCGGCCCGGGGGCAGAGGATGTACGCGTCGCGTCCAACGGCGATGCACGGACCGAGGCAGGGTTTCCCAAACAAAGGTATACATAATGAATAAGTCCGATCTTATCGAGGCAGTCGCGCAGTCGGCGGATCTCTCCAAAGTTGCTGCCGGTAAGGCGGTTGAGGCCGTGCTTGCGACTGTGACGACCGCGCTCCGGGCTGGAGACCCGGTTACGCTGATCGGCTTTGGTACCTTCAGTGTTCGCGAACGTGCGGCACGGACCGGGCGGGATCCTCGTTCTGGTAATGTCATCGACATCAAAGCATCGAAAAACCCGGTCTTCAAGGCTGGCAAGGCACTTAAAGATGCGTTAAAGTAATGCCCTTGTTCGGGTGCTTAGCTCAGTCGGGAGAGCATCGCCCTTACAAGGCGAGGGTCGGGGGTTCGAACCCCTCAGCACCCACCAAAAAGTTTTTGGAGCGGTAGTTCAGTTGGTTAGAATACCGGCCTGTCACGCCGGGGGTCGCGGGTTCGAGCCCCGTCCGCTCCGCCAGAAATTGACTGTTCAGAATCAAATTTGTGCCTTGTAGCATGCATGGAGCGGTAGTTCAGTTGGTTAGAATACCGGCCTGTCACGCCGGGGGTCGCGGGTTCGAGCCCCGTCCGCTCCGCCAATTGCTTTGACGCTGTACACTCAGATCGCCGATATCCAAGATATCGGCGATTTTTTTTGCTTTTGATAACGCTCCTATCAACAATACGGACGAGTCTCGCTAGCCGGGCCAGGCTTGCACCTTCATGCTGAGCTCGTTGTCTGTTGGGTTCAGCGTTTCGCTCCGTTGATGACTTGCGATTGGATGATACATGCTGCAAACGATTCGAGATCGGGCATCCGGTTGGTTCGCCTATATCATCATCGGCCTGCTGATCGTGCCTTTCGCTTTGTGGGGCATTAACCACTACACCAATTCGGGACCCACCACCGATGCCGCCACGGTCGACGGTGATCCCATCACGCTGGCGCAGTTCCAGCAGGCGCTCCAGCGTCAGCGTCAACGCGTCGCGGCCGCGCTGGGAGCCGACGCGGTAGACGAGGGACGCCTGAAGCGTGAAGTGATGGATGGGCTCATCGATGAAAAGCTGATCGAGCGCTTCGTGGATGCCTCTGGCTTGCGCGTCAGTGACTTGCAGTTGGACGCGTCGATCAAGGGCATTGCCGCGTTTCAGGTGAACGGCTCCTTCAGCCACGAACTCTACGAGCGTACGGTGCGCTCTCAGGGGTACAGCGTGCCGGCTTTCGAGTCCATGTTGCGGGCTTCGCTGGCGACGGATCAGCTCCGGCAGGGGGTAGCGGCTTCCGCGATGCTGACGGCGGTCGATCTCAGGCGCCTGGTCGACCTGATCGGTCAGAAGCGCGAGGTGTCATATCTGGTGATGCCCAAGGAAGTGTTCCGCGCACGCGAGCAACCGGGCGAGCCTGATATCGAAGCCTTTTACCAGCAGCACCGCGACCGCTACGTCAATCCGGAACAGGTGCGTCTGGAGTACATCGACCTCAATGTCGAAGCCCTGGGCGGCGACGTCGTGCCGAGCGAGGAAGCGTTGCGGGCTGCCTACCAGGAGCAGCAGGCCAACTTCAGCCGCCCCGAGGAACGGGTGGCGTCGCACATCCTGGTGCGGCTGCCAGAGGATGCGTCAGCGGAACAGGTGGAGCGTGCGCGCGTGCGCATCCAGGGGCTGGCCGACGACATCGCGGCGGGGCGCAAGACCTTTGACGACGTGAGCCGCTCGATACGCGAGGGCGGGGATCCGACGGTCGAGGCAGGTGAACTCGGAGCCCTCGCCAAAGGGGTGATGGATCCGGCTTTCGATGAGGCATTGTTCGGTCTGGCCGCGCCGGGAGCGATCAGCGCACCGGTGCGCACCGATTTCGGCTACCACCTGGTGCGGCTCGATGCCATCCGGCCGGCACAGGTAAGGCCGTACGAAGAGGTGCGTGACGAACTGGTGCGTACGCTCAATCGGCAGCAGAACGATGGCCGTTTCTATGAGGCCGCGGAGCGGCTCTCGACGCTGGTGTTCGAAAATCCGGATACCCTGGCACCGGCCGCGCAGGCGATCGGCGTGACGGTTGCGCAAAGCGACTGGTTGTCCCGCCAGGGGGCCGACACGGGAATCTTCGCCGATCCCAAGGTGCTCGCGGCTGCCTTCAGCGACGATGTCTTGGGCGCCCGACGCAACAGCGAGCCCATCCAGATCGATGCCGGCCGTGTCGTCGTGGTCCGCGTGCTCGACCACAAGGCCGCCAGCCAGCGCACGCTCGACGAGGCACGTGAGCAGGTGCTCGGCGATCTGCGGGAGGAACGTGCGCGCCAGCGGATGAATGAGTTGTCCGGGACGTACGCCGGGCGGGTGCATGGCGGGGAATCGTTGCAGGCCCTCGCAGCAGAGGGGGGCTATCGCATCGAGGCCGCACGCTGGGTGCAGCGCAATGCCCCGGGCGTCGATCCCGCGCTGCTGCGCGCAGCGTTCCGCCTGCCGCCGCCGGCTGAAGGCAAGCCTGCGGCAACCGCCGTCGACCTGGCCAACGGCGATCGGGCGGTGCTGATGGTGAGTGCCGTGAAGCCGGGGACCGAGGCCGATCTTGCCGAGGCCGAGTCGAAGCTCCTGACGGATCGCATCCGCGGCCAGATCGGCGCCGTTCAGCTCGAAGGGATGGTCGACGAATGGCGGCGCCAGTCGAAGGTGGTGTCGCACGTCGACCGTCTGTAGGCAGTCGTGACGTTCCCGGTACCACCGCCTTCGTGCGGTGGTACCGGGGCATGGGAATCAGCGGAGGCGGTGCCGTCCCTCAGACATTCGCCATCGCGACGTTGCTGAAACCGCCGTCGACGTAGCTGATCTCTCCGGTCACGCCCGAGGCGAGGTCGGAGCACAGGAAGGCGGCGACGTTGCCGACTTCTTCGATGGTGACGCAGCGTCGTGTCGGCGCCGCCAGTTCGAAGGCTTCGAGCATCTTGCGAAAACCGCTGATGCCCGAGGCGGCGAGGGTGCGGATCGGGCCGGCGGAAATCGCGTTGACGCGAATGCCCTCGGGGCCGAGCGCCGCCGCCAGGTAGCGCACGTTGGCTTCGAGGCTGGCTTTCGCAAGCCCCATCACGTTGTAGTTGGGTACGCTGCGCACCGCGCCGAGGTAGGTCATCGTGATCATGGCGCCGCGGCGGCCCTGCATCAGCGGCCGTGCGGCTTTGGCGAGGGCGGCGAAGCTGTATGAGCTGATGTCGTGCGCGATGCGGAAATTCTCCCGTGTGACGCTGTCGACGAAGGACCCCTCGAGCGCATCGGACGGCGCGTACGCCACCGAGTGTACGAGGATGTCGAAGCCATCGCTCCAGTGCTGGCGCAGACCGTCGAACGCGGTGTCGATCTCGGTGTCGACGGCCACGTCGCAGGGCAGCGCGATCGAACTCCCGAGTTCCTCGGCCATCTTCTCGACACGGGATTTGAGCTTTTCGTTCTGATAGGTGAACGCGAGGTCGGCGCCCTCACGGCGCATGGCCTGCGCGATGCCCCAGGCGATCGAGCGGTTGCTGGCCAGCCCGACGATCAGGGCCCGCTTGCCGGCGAGAAAACCCATAGTGGTGCTCTCCTGTCGTTTCTTGCTTTCGCCCGGGGCCGTTGTTACGGTTCGTGACGTTTCGCAAGCATAACCCGCCGGTATCGCCCCCCACAAAGGATCGCCGATGGCTTTCGCCCGCCATGCCCGCGCCGGCGCCCTGTTTGCCCTGGCGTCGTTGGCTGCCTGTCCCTGTCTTGCCGCTCCCGCCGTCGCTCTGGGCTACACACCGCGCTACCCGGCCGATTTCCAGCATTTTGACTATGTCGATCCGGCCGCGCCCAAGGGCGGCACGCTGACGCTGGGCGCCATCGGCGGCTTCGACCGTCTCAATCCCTTCGTGCTGAAGGGCACGGCGGCGGCCGGCGTGAGCGAACTGGCCTGCGATACTCTCGGCGAACAGAGTCGCGACGAGCCCTTCAGCATCTATGGCCTGCTCGCCCGCGACATCGAACTGGAACCGGATCGGCTGGCGGTGACTTTCACGCTCGATCCGCGCGCGCGTTTCAGCGACGGCTCGGCGGTGACGGCGGAGGACGTCAAGGCCACCTTCGACGCCCTGAAAGGGCCGAAGGCGCACCCGCAGTACCGGGTCTACTGGGCCGACGTCACCGCCGCCGAGGTGCTGGACGCCCGCCACGTGCGCTTCCGCTTCGCCCGGGTCAACCCCGAACTGCACCTGATCATCGCCCAGATGCCGGTGTTCGCCGCGCGCTGGGTCGAAGGCCGCAATTTCGACGACATCGTCCTCGAGGCGCCGCTCTGCAGCGGGCCCTACGTGGTGGACAAGTTCACGCTCGGACGCAGCATCACGTACCGGCGCAATCCGGAGTACTGGGCGCGCGACCTGCCGGTGCGCAAGGGGCAGTACAACTTCGATCGCGTGACCTTCGAGTACTACCAGGATGCGGGGGTGGCGCTCGAAGGCTTCAAGGCGGGCGAATTCGACCTCGCCCAGGTCAACGTCGCCAAGCAGTGGGTGCGCGATTACGTAGGGCCGAAGTTCGACAGCGGCGAACTGCTCAAGCGCGAACTCGCGCATCACAACAACGCCGGCATGCAGGGTTTCGTGTTCAATCTGCGGCGTCCCTTGTTCCGGGACGTGCGCGTGCGCCGGGCACTGGCGCTCGCCTTCGATTTCGAGTGGTCCAACCAGAACCTCTTCTTCGGTCTCTACCGGCGCAGTTCGAGCTACTTCGCCAACAGCGAGCTCGCCGCCACCGATGTGCCCAGCGGCGCCGAACTGGCCCTGCTCGAACCCTTGCGTTCACAACTGCCACCGGCCCTGT
Source organism: Plasticicumulans lactativorans (assembly GCF_004341245.1). GTDB lineage: Bacteria > Pseudomonadota > Gammaproteobacteria > Competibacterales > Competibacteraceae > Plasticicumulans_A > Plasticicumulans_A lactativorans. Next base: position 177,835 of record NZ_SLWY01000002.1, read on the forward strand.
TCACCCAGCCGTGGCGGGCGCCGAGCACCGAGGCGCCGGGCTCGCTGCGCGATAACCTGCGTGCCGCACAGGCGCTGCTGGCCGAGGCCGGCTGGACCTTGCAGGACGAGGTGCTGGTCAAGGACGGCCAGCGCCTGGAATTCGAGGCCTTGCTCGAGAACCGGGCATTCGAGCGGGTCTTCGCCGCGTATGCGAAGAATCTGCAGCGCCTCGGCGTGCGCATGAATTACCGCACGGTAGACGGCTCGCTGTACCAGCGGCGTGTCGACATCTTCGATTTCGATCTCGTCGTGCACGTGTACGCGCAGTCGCAGTCGCCGGGCAACGAGCAGATCGGTTACTGGCATTCGTCGATGGCCGCGCAGGAAGGCTCCAACAACCTGATGGGGCTGCGCGATCCGGTGGTCGACGCGCTGGTCGAGAAACTCGTGTACGCGCAGGACCGGGCGCAGCTCGTCGCCGCGGCGCACGCGCTCGACCGCGTGCTGCTGTGGGGCGAGTACGTGGTGCCCAACTGGCATTCACCGGTACACCGCATCGCCTACCGCGACCGTTTCGGCATGCCGAAGCAACTGCCGCTCTATTACCAGCCGCTGGAGTGGGCGCTGTCGACCTGGTGGGCGAAGTAGGCCGATGCTCGCCTATATCCTCAAGCGCCTCGCCTTGATGGTGCCGACGCTGGTCGGCATCCTGCTGGTGAGTTTCGTGGTGATCCAGTTCGTGCCCGGCGGGCCGGTCGAGCAGTTGATCAGCGAACTGCAGAACCGCGGTGCGGCGGGGGAGGCGGCGAGCGGGGGCGGCTCGCTGTATCGCGGTGCGGCCGGGCTCGATGCGGCCCGCCTCGCCGAGATCCGGGCGCTCTACGGCTTCGACAAGCCGGCGCACGAGCGCTTTCTCGACCTGCTGAGCCGCTACCTGCGCTTCGACCTCGGCGAGAGCTATTTCCACCACCGCTCGGTGCTCGGGCTGGTCGCCGACAAGCTGCCGGTGTCGATCAGCCTGGGTGCCTGGACCTTCCTGATCGTCTACCTCACCTGCATCCCGCTCGGCATCGCCAAGGCGGTGCGCGACGGGTCGACGTTCGACGTGGCGACCAGCACGGTGATCCTGGTCGGTTACGCGATCCCCGGCTTCCTGCTCGGGCTCGCGCTGCTCGTCCTGTTCGGCGGTGGCAGTTTCTGGAGCCTCTTCCCGCTGCGCGGACTGGTGTCCGACAACTGGGCTGAGCTCGATCTGCTCGGCAAGGTGTGCGATTACCTCTGGCACATGGTGCTGCCGGTGACGGCGTCGACCGTCGGCGGCTTCGCCGTGATGACCCTGCTGACCAAGGCGAGCTTCCTCGAAGAGATCCGCAAGCAGTACGTGCTGACCGCGCGTGCCAAGGGGCTCGGCGAACGCGCCGTGCTCTACCGCCACGTCTTCCGCAACGCGATGATTCCGCTGGTGACCGGCTTCCCGGCGGCTTTCATCGGCATCTTCTTCACCGGCAGCCTGCTGATCGAAACGACCTTCTCGCTCGACGGCCTGGGCCTCCTGTCCTACCAGTCGGTGCTGCGTCGTGACTACCCGGTGGTGCTCGGCACGCTGTACCTCTACACGCTGCTCGGGCTGCTCGCCAAGCTCGCGTCCGATCTGAGCTACGTGCTGATCGATCCGCGCATCGGCTTCGAAGCGGTGGACCGTTGAGCCCGGCGCCCGCAGCGTCGCGCGGACTGTCGCCTGGCCAGCGCGCCTGGCGTCGCTTCCGGGCCAACCGCCGCGGCTACTGGAGCCTGTGGATCTTCGCGGTGCTGTTCGCGCTCAGCCTGTGCGCCGAAGTGCTGTCGAACGACAAACCCATCCTCGTTCGCTACCAGGGCCAGTGGTATCTGCCGATGCTGGTCGTCTATCCCGAAACCACCTTCGGCGGCGACTTCGCCACCGAGGCCGACTACCAGGACCCGTACCTGCGCGAGATCCTGGGCCGCGACGGCAACTTCATGCTCCCGGCGCCCAACCCCTACCGCTTCGACACGATCAACCTCGCCGGCAACCAGCCGAATCCGGCGCCACCGTCGGCGGCACACTGGCTCGGCACCGACGACCGCGGCCGCGACGTGCTCGCGCGGCTGATCTACGGATTCCGGCTGTCGGTGCTGTTCGCGATCGGCCTCACCGCCATCGGGACGGTGATCGGCGTGCTGGCCGGCGCGCTGCAGGGCTACCTCGGCGGGCGCTTCGATCTCGCCTTCCAGCGTTTCAGCGAGGTCTGGGGCTCGCTGCCTGAGCTCTACCTGCTGATCATCTTCGCGTCGCTGTTCCAGCCGAGCGTATGGCTGCTGGTGGCGCTGCTCGCGGCGTTCGGCTGGATGGGACTCGCCGACTACGTACGCGCCGAGTTCCTGCGCGGGCGCAACCTCGACTACGTGCGCGCCGCCCGCGCCCTCGGCGCTTCGAACCTCAGCATCATGTTCCGCCACCTGCTGCCCAACAGCCTGACGCCGGTGATGACCTTCCTGCCGTTTCGCGTCAGCGGCGCCATCGTCGCGCTGACCAGTCTGGATTTCCTCGGCCTCGGTGTTCCGCCGGACACGCCGAGCCTCGGTGAGCTGCTGGCGCAGGGCAAGGACAACCTGAAGGCCTGGTGGCTGTCGTTGACCACCTTCGGTGTCCTGGTGGGCACCCTGATGCTGCTGATCTTCATCGGCGAGGCGCTGCGCGAGGCGGCGGATACCCGGCGTGGCTGAGCTCGCAGGCGACGCCCCGGCGCTGCTCGAAGTCGAGGATCTCGCGGTCGAGTTCGGTCGCGACGGCGACTACCGTCGCGTGGTCGATGGCGTCGGTTTCCGGCTCGCGCGCGGTGAGCGGCTGGCGCTGGTGGGGGAGTCGGGCTCCGGCAAGTCGGTGACGGCGCTCGCCGTGCTCGGGCTGCTCGACCGCACGCTGGCGCGCCACCCGCGCGGCAGCGTCCGTTACCGGGGCGAGGAGCTGCTCGGGGCGCCACAGGGCACGCTGCGGCGCCTGCGCGGACGCGCGATCGGCACGATCTTCCAGGAGCCGATGAATGCGCTGAACCCGCTGCACACCATCGGCCGGCAGATCGCCGAGCCGCTCGGCCTGCATCTGGGGCTCGACGGCCGTGCCGCCCGCATCCGCGCCGTCGAATGGCTGCAGCGGGTCGGCATCGCCGACCCCGAGCGCCGCTTCGACGCCTTTCCGCACCAGTTGTCGGGGGGGCAGCGGCAGCGCGCGATGATCGCGATGGCGCTGGCGTGCGGCCCCGAACTGCTGATCGCCGACGAGCCCACCACCGCGCTCGACGTCACGCTGCAGGTGCAGATCCTCGATCTGCTGGCGCAACTGCAGCGTGAACTGGGCATGGCGGTGCTGCTGATCAGCCACGACCTCAACCTGGTGCGGCGATTCGCCGAGCGGGTCTGCGTGATGCACGCCGGACGCGTGGTCGAGAGCGGGACGCTCGATGCGGTGTTCGGCGCGCCGCGCGAGGCGTACACGCGCGCGCTGGTGGCGGCCGAACCGACGCGGCTCGTCGCCGCGGTGCCGGCCACCGCGGCGACGCTGCTGGAGGCGCGCGGCATCGTCTGCACCTTCGCGTTGCGCCGCGGGCTGTTCGGACGCCGCGGCGGCGAGGTGCGTGCCGTCGACGGCGTCGACGTCGAACTGCGCGCCGGCGAGACGCTCGGCATCGTCGGCGAGTCCGGCTCGGGCAAGACGACGCTGGGGCTGTCGCTGCTGCGGCTGCAGGACTGCAGCGGATCGATCCGTTTCGACGGACGTGAACTCGCCGGCCTGCGCGAGCGCGCCGTGCGCCCGCTGCGCCGGCACATGCAGGTGGTGTTCCAGGACCCGTTCGCCGCGCTGTCGCCGCGCCTGACCGTCGAGCGGATCGTCGGCGAGGGCCTGCGCATCCACTGCCCGGCGCTGGACGCCGCGGCCCGGCGCGCGCGCATCGTCGCCGGTCTGCGCGAAGTCGGGCTGGATGAGGAGGCGCTGTGGCGCTACCCGCATGAGTTCTCCGGCGGGCAGCGCCAGCGCATCGCGATCGCGCGGGCGCTGGTGCTCGAACCCCGCTTGCTGCTGCTCGACGAACCGACCAGCGCCCTCGACGCGACGGTGCAGAAGCAGGTGCTCGATCTGCTCAGCACGCTGCAGGCGCGCCACGGGATGAGCTATCTGTTCATCAGCCACGACCTGCGCGTGATCCGCGCCCTGGCGCATCGCGTCCTCGTGATGCAGGCCGGCCGCGTGGTCGAGGCCGGCCCGGTCGAGGCCGTGTTCGAGGCGCCCGAGCACCCCTACACGCTCGCCCTGCTGCGGGCGGCACTGCTCGCCCGCCGCTAGACAGGGGCGGGGCTCAGCCTTGCGGCGGCGCCCCCGCGGGCGCATCGAGATAGACGAGCATCGTGCGTCCGGCCTCGAGCGGCTGCTCGGCACTGGTCGATTCGGAGAGGCCGTTCCAGCGGCGCAGGTCGTCGACCTGCACGCGGAACTGTTCGGACAGCGCCGCCAGCGAGTCACCCGGTTGCACCGGGTAGGAGACGGTCATCAGGCGGCTGATGCGCTCGCGCAGCGGCTGATCGGTGGCGAGGATGTCGGCATCGCGATCAGGCCTGGTGGTGGCCCCGGACGCACGCGCCACGGCCTTGCCGTCGACGGGCACCAGCACCTCCTGCCCGGCATCGAGCTCGTTGCCGGCCTGGCGGTTGACGGCGACCAGCGCCGTCGCGCTGGTGTCGAAGCGTTCGGCGAGGCTCTCCGGGGTGTCGTCGGCATGCATCCGATAGCTGACCCAGCGCGCCGAGCGGGTCGCGGGCACGCGGCCGAGCTTCTGCTGCAGCGCGCGTGCGTTGTCGCGCGGCAGCAGCAGGGCCAGCGGCTGGTCGAGCTGGCGCGTGCCCGGGGTCAGGCCGGCGTTGAGTTCGTAGAAACGCGCGCTCGACAGACCCGCCGCTGCCGCTGCGAACGACAGGTCGACCTGCGGGCCGATCTCCACGGAGGCCAGCTCCGTCACCTCGCCCTGCGACGCCAGTTTGACGCCGAACGCGTCCGGTTCGGCGATGATCTTCGATAAGGCGAGCAGGCGCGGCACGTATTCCTGCGTCACGCGTGGCAGTTCCAGATCCCAGAAAGCGGTGGATTTCCCCTGCCGGCGGTTGGCTTCGACCGCGCGCTGCACCGTGCGTGGCCCGGAATTGTAGGCGGCGAGGGTCAGCAGCCAGTCGCCTTCGAAGGTACGGTTGAGGGCCTGGAGGTAATCGAGAGCCGCCTCGGTGGAGGCCTTGACGTCCCGGCGGCCGTCGTAACCGGCGCTGCGCCGCAGGCCCAGATGATCCGCGGTGCCCGGCATGATCTGCCACAGCCCCGCCGCCTTGCCCGGCGATACCGCCTGCGGACGGTAGCCGCTTTCGAGCATCGGCAGCAGGGCGACTTCGGCCGGCATCCCGCGCGATTGCGCTTCGTCGAGGACGAGGTCGAGGAACGGTGCGGCGCGTTCGGATACGGCATCCACGTGCCGGGCCCGCAACTGGCCGAGCTGGCGCTCCACGTCGGGATGGGCGGTGTCGCTGAAGCTCAAACCGCTGCGCAGGCGTTGCCAGAGCGCGTCGAGATTGTGGCGGCCGTTGCCGTCGATCGGGGTGGCGCCGGTGTATCGTTCGGCGTCGAGGCTGGGCTGCGTCTGCGCGCAGCCGGAAATGAAACAAGCAACCGCTATAGCGGCCGCGAGGCGGGGTCGCGTCATCGGCATGGCCCTGGTAAGCGTGGTCGACAAGCGCGTCAGCCGCATCGGAGGGCTGGCTGAGGCCTTATGTTAATTTCTGTGGCGCGACTGTAACGGCACGCGTGCGCAGTGACAAGGCCGGATGCACCGGCGACACAGGGGTGGCGGAGTCGGATGCGTAGCGAATGTGGGCCCGAATTCACCGCTCTCGGCGGCCTCGATGCGTGGTATCGGCAAGCGTTCGGCGGCCGTTTCGAAGCGGCCGAACGCGAGGCGCTGGCACAGGTGTTGCCGACGCTGTTCGGCTACCATGCCGTCTGCATCGACGTCTGTCCGGCCGTGGACTGGCTCGCTGCCAGCAGCATCCGTCATCGCTGCCGGCTCGGTCTGACCCGGACCGAGGTGACCACGCTGGTGCTGGCACCCGATGCCTGGCCGTTGCGCTCGGATAGCCTCGATCTGGTGGTCCTGCCCCATGTCCTCGAAAGTGTCGCGGCACCCGAGACCGTGGTCGCCGAGCTCGAACGTGTCTTGATCGCCGAGGGCCACGCCGTGATCCTCGGCTTCAATCCCCTGTTCGACGGCGGATTGTGGCGTTTGCCAGGGGCCGCGGCCGGGACCTTGCCGGCAGGGGTGCGGCCGCTGGGGGTGGCGCTGGTGCGTGACTGGCTGCGTCGGCACGGCTTCGTCGTTGCGGTGCCGCGTTTCTACGGCCATTGGCCCTGGCGGGTCGAACACTGGCTCGGGCGCCACCCGCGTCTGGCGGCGGCCTGGCCGGCGCCGCTCGGTGCGTGCGGCTACCTGCTGCTGGCGAAGAAGCGGGTGTCCACGCTCACGCTGGTACGACCGCGCTGGCGCTCGCGTCGCCGCTTGATCCCTGTCGCCGTCGAAGGCCGCTTGTTGGAATCGAAGAGGGCTAAATGAGTACACGGTTCGATGCCACCGTCACCGACGGTGTGGCTACCGACACGCCCGTCGTCGTCTACACGGACGGTGCGTGCTCGGGTAACCCCGGCCCCGGTGGCTGGGCGGCGCTGCTGCGCTGGCGCGACCAGGAGCGCGAACTGACCGGCGCCGAGGCGCACACCACCAACAACATCATGGAGTTGCAGGCCGTGATCGCGGCGCTCGAAGCGTTGAAGCGGCCGAGCCGGATCAAGCTGCATACCGACAGCCGTTACGTGATGGACGGCATCACGCGCTGGATCCACGGCTGGAAGCGCAATGGCTGGAAGACCGCCGACCGCAAGCCGGTGAAGAACCTCGAACTCTGGCAGCGGCTCGATCGCGCGCGCGCACTCCATCACATCGAGTGGTGCTGGGTGCGCGGGCACAGCGGCGACCCCGACAACGAGCGGGTCGATGCGCTCGCCCGTGCCGCCGTCGTGCGGGTGCCTTGATCCCCTTCTCCGGAGCCGTCATGCGACAAATCGTCCTCGACACCGAAACCACCGGCCTCGAAGCCGCGCAGGGCCATCGCATCATCGAGATCGGCTGCGTCGAACTCGACAACCGGCGCCCCACCGGCCGCACCTTCCACCACTACCTCAACCCCGAGCGCGAAATCGATGCCGGTGCCGTGGAGGTGCACGGCATCACCAGCGCCTTCCTGGCCGACAAGCCGCGCTTCGCGGACGTGGTCGACGAACTGCTCGACTTCATCGGTGGCGCGGAACTCGTGATCCACAACGCGGCATTCGACGTCGGCTTCCTCGACTGCGAACTGGTGCGGGCCGGCGACCGCTATGGTCGCGTGAGTGATCACTGCACCGTGCTCGACACGCTCGTGCTCGCCCGCACGCGCCACCCGGGCGCGCGGAATTCCCTCGACGCCTTGTGCAAGCGCTACGGAGTCGACAACACCCGTCGCGAGTTCCATGGGGCCTTGCTCGATGCCCGCATCCTCGCCGACGTGTACCTGGCGATGACCGGTGGGCAAGTGGCGATGAGCCTCGACGTGGAGCCCGTCGTCGTCGATGAGCCCGAGCAGCATCCCGAAGAGCCGCTGGCCCCTCTCAGCACCGATCGCCCGCCCTTGCGCATCGTTCATGCGAGCGCTGCCGAACTCGCGGCCCAGCAGTCGTTGCTTGCGCTCATCGACAAGGCCTGCGGCGGCGGTGCGCTCGCCCGCCAGCTCGATGGAGCCGCGGCGTCGGGCTGATGCGGTGTTGGCCGTGGCCCTTCTGCCCGCAGGGTAGTCACGGTTTTTTACAGCGCCGGCCGACATGTGCGTCTCGGACGCTGGTGTAAGCTCACGCCGGTCCGATCGGGCCGTTGAGAGTGTCGGCGTGATCTGGGCGCGGGTGAGCGTGGTGCGCGGGGATGGTCCCCACGGCGCTGGTGCCTGGGATCCTTGGGGTATCGGGATGATTCGTCTGTTCAGACATTATGTGCCGCTTCCCTTGCTGATGCTGGCCTTGGTCGAAGCCTCGGTGTTCTTCTGGTCGATTCCGCTCGGTAAGTTTGCTCGCAGCTGGAGTGAGGGTTGGCTCTTTTCCGTCGACGGCTTGTTTGGCAAGGCTTTCGTGTTCATGTTGGTGATGGTGTCCATCATGACCGCGATGGGCTTGTACGAGCGCAATTTCTGGGATGGCAAGGCCGACATGATGCTCCGCGTGGCGGTCGGCTTCCTGCTTGGCCTGTTCACCATCACCCTCATTTATTACTTTTTTCCTGATCTCTACTTGGGGCGCGGCGAATTCGGCATCGCGTTCGCCGTGTCATTTCTTCTGGTGGCGCTGGCGCGCTACGGGTTCTTCCATCTTTCCGACTACGACATGCTGAAGCGTCGAGTATTGCTGCTGGGTTGCGGACGTCGTGCGCGCCAGATCGAGCAGCTCAGCAACGGCCGCGAAGGTAAGGGTTTCAAGATCATTGGTTTCGTACGCCTGAACGAGAGTGACGAGGTGGCTGTCGATGCCGATCGGTTGCTACCGGTGCGAGGGACGCTGCGCGATCTGGCGGAAGCGCAACAGATCGACGAGATCGTCGTCGCCATGGAGGATCGCCGCCGCGGCTTCCCGGTCGATCAGATCCTCGACTGCAAGATCAGCGGATTCGAAATAACCGATCTCTCCACCTTCTTCGAGCGGGAGACGGGGAAGATCCAGCTCGACTCCCTTCATCCCAGCGCCATGATCTTCTCCGACGGTTTTCATCAGGCGGCCTTGAAAACTGTCAGCAAGCGTCTGATCGACGTCGTATCGAGTCTGCTGCTGTTGGGGCTGACCTGGCCGATCATGCTGGTCGCGGCCCTGGCGATCTGGATCGAGTCCGGTCGTCGGGGCCCCATTTTTTACCGCCAGACGCGTGTCGGTCGTCATGACCGCGTATTCGAGGTCATCAAATTTCGCAGCATGCGCACCGATGCCGAGAAAGACGGTGTTGCCCAGTGGGCGCAGAAGAATGACAGTCGTGTCACCCGTGTCGGCGCATTCATTCGTAAGACGCGGATCGATGAGTTACCTCAGTTGTTCAATGTGCTGCGTGGTGAGATGAGTTTCGTCGGGCCGCGCCCGGAGCGGCCACAATTCGTCGCAGAGTTGTCGCAGAGCATTCCTTACTACTCGATGCGTCATCGCGTGAATCCCGGCATTACCGGCTGGGCACAGATCTGCTATCCATACGGTGCTTCCGAGGAGGATGCGCGGGAGAAACTGCAGTATGATTTGTATTATATCAAAAACTATAGTGTCTTCCTTGACTTGATGGTGCTTTTGCAGACGGCCCATGTGATTCTTTGGGGGAAGGGTGCTCGCTGATTCTAAAGGATCTGCATCGTGTTCGATTACAACGACAACGCAGTTCCTTTGATGGGTGTCCTCGGTTACGGCACCGGTGCGGTGCTGTATGCGGTATTCGGTTTGTGGCTCCTGACCACGGCGCGCTCCGCACCGAAACGCTGGCTATTGTTGGCCATATTCGTGATGAGTGCCTGGTCGACCACGGCGGCGATGCTGGCGTGGGGGGTATCCGTAACGGCGGCTTATGTCTTTCTCGAGATTTGCCGAAGTCTGTTTTGGCTGCTCGCCCTGATCAGGTTGCTGCGTCCGCTGATCTACACGCAGCGTCGCCACGGTGGCGTGCTCGGAATTGCGCGTCCCATGGCTTATCTGCTGAGTGCCGCACTCGTAGGTGTCCAGTTCGCGCCCGTCGTGCTGCGCGAGACTTTCGGGATTTTGTTCACCGCTGATCTGACGATTTTCGGCCACCTGGGACTGGCCGTCGGCGGACTCGTGCTGGTGGAGCAGTTATTTCGCAACACCCGGCCGGAGCATCGCTGGGGAACGAAGTTCTTCTATCTCGGCATCGGGGTGCTGTTCGCGTTCGATTTCTTCCTGTACGCCGATGCGTTGTTGTTCCGCCAACTGGATGCCCAGATGTGGGCGGCGCGTGGCTTCGTGGATGCGATGGCGGTGCCGTTGTTCGCCGTGGCGGCCCTGCGGAATCCCGATTGGTCACCCAATTTGTTCGTGTCACATCGCATGGCGTTGCACACGGCATCGGTACTGGGAGCCGGCGTGTACCTGCTGGTGATGGCCGGCGTGGCCTACTACATCCGGTTGTATGGTGGCACTTGGGGGACGGCGGTCCAACTCGTATTCATGGCCGGTGCCGTGATCCTGCTGGCGGCCATGGTGTTCTCGGGGCAACTGCGTGCCTATACCAAGGTTTTTCTGAGCAAGCATTTCTTTCATTACAAGTACGACTACCGCGAGGAGTGGTTGAAGTTCATTGGTACCCTCTCGACGAATGAACCCGGTGATGACTTGCGTGAGCGTGCGATTCGTGCGCTGGCGGAACTGGTTGACAGCACGGGGGGCGTTCTCTGGGCGCGTAACGAACGCGGCGATTTCGCATTGATCAGTTCCTGGCACATGTCCGCACCGACGATCCAGGTCGAGCACGCGGGTTCGCCTCTGCTGCGTTTCCTTGAGCGGCGCCAGTGGGTCGTCGAACTCGACGAGTACGCATCGGCGCCGGATGTCTACGCTGAGTTGCAGCTTCCCGGCTGGATCAACGATGTTCCACGGGCTTGGCTCATCGTGCCGCTGATGCAACTCGATCGCTTGCAGGGCTTGGCGCTCCTCGCTCGGCCCAGTGCCTCGCGATCGATCAATTGGGAGGATCGTGACCTGCTCAAGACGGCGGGACGCCAGGTGGCAAGTTACATCGCTTTGCTCGATACCACCGAGGCGCTGATGGATGCACGCCAGTTCGAGGCTTTCAATCGTCTATCGGCGTTCGTCGTGCATGACTTGAAGAACGTGGCTGCGCAACTTTCGCTGGTGGTCAAGAATGCCGAGCGACATCGACAGAACCCGGCATTCATCGACGACGCCATCAAGACCGTCGCCAATGCCACGGCACGCATGAACCGCATGTTGGCTCAGTTGGCGAACAAGGGCTCGACATTGCCTGCCGAGCAACGGGTATTCCCGGTGGCCGAGGCGCTCAAGGAGGTCATGGAGATCAGTGCGGGGCGTGTGCCGGTGCCTGTGCTGAGCGCTCGGGTAGGCGAATCGAGCGTGTTCGCCAACCGCGACAAGTTCGTCGCGGTATTGTGCCATCTGGTGCGTAATGCGCAGGAGGCGACACCGGCCGATGGAGTGGTGGAGGTTAACGCACATGTCGAAGCAGGCACGCTGATGGTCGAAATCCGCGACACTGGCTGCGGTATGGATGAACGCTTCATCCGCGAGTCGCTGTTCAAGCCGTTCCAGACGACCAAGGGCAATGCAGGCATGGGGGTCGGGGTATATGAAACTCGCGAGTTCGTGCATGCGCTCGGGGGGGAGATCATGGTGGAGAGCGCGGTGGGTGTCGGTACCACGTTTTCCATTCGCGTGCCGCTCCACCGGGTGGCAAGTATCGAGGTTGCGGCAGAGGAGGCCTTGTTGTGCGGGAATTGAACCGTAGCTTGTTGGTGGTCGAGGATGATCCGGGTTTGCAGAGCCAGTTGCGCTGGTGCTTCGAAGACTACGAAGTCTTGCTGGCCGACAGTCGCGAGACTGCACTCGCGCAACTGCGTCGATTCGAGCCACCGATCGTGACGCTCGATCTAGGGTTGCCACCGGATCCGGCGAATGCGTCCGAGGGGCTGGCCGTCCTGCAAGAGATACTCGCGCTCGCGCCCCAGACAAAGATCATCGTGGTGACGGGCAATGACGATCGCAACAATGCGCTCAAGGCCATCGCCCTCGGCGCCTACGACTTCTATCAGAAACCCGTCGATGCCGACGTGCTGAAGTTGATTGTCGATCGGGCATACGCGCTGCACCAACTGGAGCGGGAAAACCGGTTGCTCGAAGCACGTTCCCGCAGTTCGCCCCTCGGTGGGATCATCGCGGGCAGTCCGCAGATGCTGAAGATCTGTTCGACGGTGGAAAAGATCGCGCCGACCGATGTAACCACCCTGCTGCTGGGTGAAAGCGGCACCGGAAAGGAATTGCTCGCGCGTGCGCTGCATGACTTCAGCAGTCGCGCGAGCAAGCGCTTTGTAGCCATCAACTGTGCGGCAATCCCTGAAACCCTGCTGGAAAGCGAATTGTTCGGTTATGAGAAGGGGGCTTTCACGGGAGCTGCGAAACAGACCAAGGGGAAGATCGAGTACGCGGATGGCGGTACGTTCTTCCTCGATGAGGTCGGCGATCTGCCCATGTCGTTGCAGGCCAAGCTGCTGCGCTTCCTGCAGGAGCGCGTGATCGAACGCGTCGGCGGGCGCGAGGAGATTCCGGTCGATGTACGGGTGGTGTGCGCGACCCATCGTGACCTCACCGCGTTGATCAAGGCCGGTACCTTCCGCGAGGACCTCTATTACCGTGTTGCGGAGATCACCATCAACATTCCGCCCCTGCGCGAACGCGATGGTGATGTCGTGGTGCTGGCGCGCGCTTTCCTTGAGCAGTTCAGCCAGAAGCTCGGCAAGAGTTTCAAGGGGTTCAGCAAGGATGCGCTGCTGGCGCTCGATACCTACCCGTGGCCTGGCAATGTGCGCGAACTCGAGAACAAGCTCAAGCGGGCGGTGATCATGGCCGAAGGCAACCAGATCAGTGCCGCCGACCTCGAACTCGAGGCGATCGAGGAGCATGCCATGCCCCTCAATCTGCGCCGCGTGCGGGAACAGGCCGAACGCCAGGCACTGACGCGGGCGATCGCTTACGCCGACAGCAATCTGTCGCACGCCGCCGATGTTCTGGGCATTACCCGCCCCACGCTGTACGCGCTGCTCAACAAGTACCACATGAAGACTTGACGATCCCTCGCCCGTGCGTGACCGCCATCCCAAGGACCTCAGAGGACATTCATGGTGAAGATTCCTGCCGCTAACCGCCGCCCGTTCGCTCCGGGCGCTTTGGCGCTCGCACTGATGCTGGCGAACCCGGTCGCGAATGCCGGCCCCGCCGCCGATCCCTACATCGAACGCGCTCAGCAATTCCTGCAGAAGGGCGATGTCAACGCGGGCGTGATCGAACTGAAGAACGCGCTGCAGAAGGAGCCCGAGAACACGCGCGCGCGTTTGTTGCTCGGACAGAGCTACATCCTGACCGGCGACGGGGTTGCGGCGGAGAAGGAGTTGACACGTGCCCGCGAGCTCGGGGCGGCGCGGACCGATTGGGTGGTACCGCTGGCGAAGTCGCTGTTGCTGCAGGGACAGACCGATCGCTTGCTGAAGGAAGTGAAGCTCGAAGCCGATGACCCTCCGGCGGTGCGTTCCGGCTTGCTGGCATTGCAGGGGCTCGCCGAGCTCGGCGCCAATCGGATCGATAGCGCCAGCACCAAACTCAATGAAGCCTTGAGCCTGCAGGCCGACAACGTCGAGGCGCTGCTCGGTCTGGTGCGCATCCTCGGGATGCAGCAGCACTACCCGGAGGCCGAGCAGCGCGTCGAGCAGGTGCTCGCGAAGATGCCCGACAACGCCGAGGCGCTGCTGATGAAAGCCGAGCTGGCACGGCTGCAGAAGCGCCTACCCGATGCGATTGCCGGCTTCACGCAAATCATCGATCGCCGCCCACGGGATCTGCGTGCCCTGCTCGGCAGGGCCGAGGCGGAGCTCGAGGCGGGCGAATTCGACAAGGCGCTCGCGGACGCCAACGCGGTGCGCAATATCCGCTCCGATCTGCCGCAGGCGAACTTCGTGCGCGCACGTGCCTTGTTGCAGAAAAAGGATTTCACCGGTGCCCGGGATGCCTTGCAGGATGTGCTGCGTTTCGCCCCCGACCATGCGCCGTCGCAACTGCTGCTGGGCGTTCTCGATTACACGAATGGCAATCTGCAACAGGCGCAGAGCCATCTGAGCCGCTTCGTCGCGGCACAGCCGGGAAATCTGGCGGGTCGCAAATACCTGGCCGCCGTCGAGATGAAGCTCAAGAACCCGCAGCGGGCGATCGATGCGCTCGAAGGGGGGCTCGCCAAAGCCGGGGACGATGCGCAGTACCTGGCACTGCTCGGCAGTGCCTATCTGCAAGCCGGTGAGAGCCGTAAAGGTGGCGAGTACCTGCAGAAGGCGGTCGAGATTTCGCCGGAGACCTCGGCGATCCGCGCCCAGCTGGCGCTGTCGCACCTGGCCAGCGGTGACACCGAGAAGGCCGTCGCTGAACTGGAAAGCGTGACCGAGTCCGCGCAGAGCCCGATGCAGGCCGACGTGATGCTGGTCCTCACGCTGTTGCAGACGAAGGAATTCGACAAGGCGGCGAAGGCGGCGAGCGCCCTCGCCGACAAGCTCGGCAAGGATCCGATGCCGTACAACCTGCTGGGGGTGGCGCTGCTCGGCAAGGGGGATATGGCCGGCGCCCGTGCCGCGTTCGAGAAGGCGCTCGAAATCGAGCCGAAGTTCACGGTGGCGGACCTGAACATCGCGCAGATCGAACTGCGTGCCGGCAATCGTGATGCGGCCGAGGCGCGTTACAAGGCCATCCTCACCAAGGACGCCGCCAACGCCAATGCCCTGCTGGGCCTTGCCGCGCTGGCCGAGGCCGCCGGCAAGCCCGAGGACGCCCAGCGCTGGCTGGAACAGGCCTGGGAGAAGAATCCCAACAACGTGCAGGTCGGGGGAACGCTCGCCCAGCGCTACCTGAATCGTGGTGAGCGCACCAAGGCCATCGGCATCGCCCGCCTGCTGGAAACCAGCCAGCCCGACAACCCGCTGGTGATGCGGCTGCTCGGCACCGCGCTGCTCGCCAACGACGAGACGGCCAATGCGCTGGTGTATTTCCGCAAGCTGAGCGATCAGCAGCCGAAGTCGGCCGAGGCCTGGACGCTGCTCGCGGGGGCCGAGTTCCGGGCCAAGGACGGCAAGGCCGCCGAGCGCGCGCTCGCCAATGCCCTCGCGAACGATCCCAAGTACGCGCCGGCGCTGGTCGCCCAGATCGAGTACCTGATCCGCGAGAAGCGCACCGATGAAGCCCGGCGCGTCGTCGAGACCATCAAGACGGCCTTCCCCGAGTCCAGCCTAGGGCTCAAGTACGAGGGCGACCTGGCGAACCAGCTGGGTGACCAGGCGGGAGCGCTCAAGGCCTACGCCGCCGCCTATGCGAAGGCGCCGAACGCCATGGTGGTGCAGCAGCTGGCTGTCGCGAAGGCGCGTGCCAACGACGCCGCCGGCGCCATCGCCCTGCTGCAGGAATGGCTTGCCAAGGAGCCGAAGGATCTCGCCGCCCGCCAGTTGCTCGCCTTGCAGTTGCAGGCACAGGGCAAGTCCGACGAAGCCATCAAGGAGTACGCCGCGGTCGTCGATGCCAGTCCCCGCAACGTCCTGGCGATCAACAACCTCGCCTGGCTCTACAACGAAGCCAAGGATCCGCGCGCGGTGGGGCTCGCCGAACGCGCCCACGAACTGAACCCCGACAGCCCCGAGATCGCCGATACCCTGGGTTGGGTGCTGGTCAGCAACGGGCAGGTCGAGCGCGGCATCAACGTGCTGCAGCAGGCGGCGGTGCAGGCGCCGCACCTGCCCGACATCCGCTACCACCTTGCCGCGGCCTTCGCCAAGGCCGGTAAAAAGGCGGAGGCGCGGCGCGAACTCGAGAAACTGCTCGCCGACGAGCGCCCCTTCGAGACGCGCGCGGCCGCCAAGGCGTTGCTCGATTCGCTGTAATGACGGGAGGGGCGGCCCATCCGGTTGAGAGGTGACCGGATGGGCGGTGGCGATCGATGCCGCGCGGCGTGCCGGGCTAGAGCAGGTCGCGAAGCCGGAACCAGAGCATCGCCAGTACCAGTTGCGGCATGCGCAGCCAGCGCCCGCCCGGGAAATCGCGGTGGCGCAGACGCTGGAACACGTCGAGGCGTTCCGCCGAGCCCGCGATGGCCTCGCCCAGCACGCGTCCGGCGAGGTTGGCCAGCGCCATGCCGTGGCCGGAAAAGCCCTGCGCAAAGTAGACGTTGTCGCGGTCGAGGCGACCGAAGTGCGGTGCGCGATTGACCGTGATGTCGACCATGCCGCCCCAGACGTAGTCGAAGCGCACATCGCCCAACTCGGGAAAGACCCGGCGCATGCGCCGGTGCAGCCCCGCCGCGAGGTCGGGCGGTGGCAGCCCCGAGTAGCTCACGCGGCCGCCGAACAGCAGGCGGTGGTCGGATGAGGGGCGGAAGTAGTCGAGCACGAAGTTGGCGTCGGCCACCGCGGCATGGCCCGGAAGCAGGCCGCGCAGGCGTGTTTCTCCCAGCACTTCGGTGGCGGCGATGTAGGTGCCCACCGGCATGATCTTGTTGCGCAGCGCCGGCACCAGTTCACCGAGGTAGGCGTTGCCGGCGAGCACCAGGTGCTCGCAGCGCACGCTGCCGTGTGCCGTGCAGGCGCGTGGCAGCGTGCCGTGCTCGAGCGCGGTGACGCGCGAGCCCTCGAAGACGCGCACCCCCGCAGACAGCGCGGCCCGGGCCAGTCCCAGCGTGTAATCGAGGGGGTGCAGGTGTCCGGCGAAGGTGTCGAGTACGCCGCCGCGGTAGCGTGCGGAGCGCACGACGTCGCCGAGCGCGTCGCCCTGCAGCCAGCGCAGGTGCGGATACCCATAGACCTCGGCGAGCTCGCCCATCCACGCCTGCAGTTCCGCCACGTGCCGCGCCTTGATGGCGGCGGTCAGGTGGCCGCTGCGCCAGTCGCAGGCGATCGCATGGCGCGCGATCCGTTCCCGCACCAGGCTGACCGCCTCCAGCGACATCGCCCACAGGTGGCGGGCATCGTCGCGCCCCAGGGCGCGCTCCAGCTTCGCCATCTCGCAGGCGAAGCCGGCGAGGATCTGGCCGCCGCTGCGTCCCGACGCGCCCCAGCCGACGCGCTCGGCTTCGAGGACCACCACGGTGTAGCCACGCGCGGCCAGTTCGAGGGCGGCCGACAGCCCGGTGATGCCGGCGCCGACCACGCAGACGTCTGCCGCGAGGGTGTCGTCGAGGGGCGGCAGCGCCGCCAGCGGGGTGGCCGTTGCGGCGTAATACGAAGCGACGTGCGGGCTAGGGTTCATGCCAGGGTTCCGGGCGTGCAGGATGGAGCGACGGACAAGCTTGTAATGTGATTCCAAAACATCCCGGTCCGGCATGCCGCCGCGTGTCTCGCCGCGCGCGGGTATTCGGCCTGATACGTCTGTTTTTCAATCGACTGCGTGCATGATCGCGCCACATGGCATACTGTTTCGTCGATGCTGGTCGGTCAGGGTGTGCTTGAAAAGTGATCACAATATCATTATGGTGACGCCGAGCCGTTTCGACGGGGCGGCCAAGGTGGAGGGGCGCATGGGTTCGATCAAGACCTGGTTCAAGGACAACAAGATCTCGGAGGTGGAGGCGATCGTGCCCGACCTGTCGGGGGTCGCGCGCGGCAAGATCCTGCCGGCCGAAAAGTATTACCAGGAGAAGGGCATGCGCCTGCCGGAGGGCATCTTCCTGCAGACCATCACCGGCGACTATCCCGACGAATATTACGAGACGATCGTGCAGGCCGACGGCGACATCCTGCTGCGCCCCGACCTCGACACCATCTGCCTGGTGCCCTGGGCCACCGAACCGACCGCACAGATCATCCACGACGCCTTCTATCACGATGGCCGCATGGTCGACCTCGCGCCGCGCTACGTGCTGCAGCGGGTGCTGAAGCTCTACGAGGAAAAGGGCTGGAAGCCGGTGGTGGCGCCGGAACTGGAATTCTTCCTGGTCAAGCAGAACCACGATGCCGACTATCCGCTGGAGCCACCGATCGGCCGCTCGGGGCGTCCCGAGACCGGCCGGCAGTCCTACAGCATCGATGCCGTCAACGAGTTCGAGCCGCTGTTCGAGGACGTCTACAACTACTGCGAGGCGCAGGCACTCGGCATCGATACCCTCATCCACGAGGCCGGCGCCGCCCAGCTCGAGATCAACCTCCTGCACGGCGACGCGCTCTCGCTCGCCGACCAGGCCTTCCGCTTCAAGCGCACGATGCGCGAGGCGGCGCTGCGCCACAACATCTACGCCACCTTCATGGCCAAGCCGATGCAGGGGCAGCCGGGCAGCGCGATGCACATCCACCAGAGCCTGGTGGACGCGCGCAGCGGCCAGAACGTGTTCAGCGACGAGAAGGGCGACCCGGCGCCGCTCTTCTATAACCACATCGCCGGCCTGCAGAAGTATTTCCCCGCCGCGATGGCGCTGGTCGCGCCGAACGTCAATTCCTACCGCCGCATCAACCGCTACGACGTCGCGCCGGTCAACGTCGCCTGGGGCTACGACAACCGCACCGCGGCCTTCCGCGTGCCGATGGCGAGCCCGGCCTCGCGGCGCGTCGAGAACCGCGTGCCCGGCGCCGATGCCAACCCGTATCTGGCGCTCGCCGCGTCGCTCGCCTGCGGCTACCTCGGCATGGTCGAGGGGCTCGAACCCACCCAACCCTGCGAAGGCAGCGCGCACGAGGCGCCCACGGCGCTGCCGCTCAGCCTGCTCGAGGCCCTGCGCCTGATGCTCGCCTGCGAACCCCTGAAGCAGGTGCTCGGCAAGCGCTTCGTCACCAGCTACGCCGCGGTGAAGGAGGCCGAGTACGCCGCGTTCTGGCACGTGATCAGCTCCTGGGAGCGTGAGCACCTGCTGCTGAACGTCTGAAGGCTGCCCCTGCCGCCCCGCCGTCCCTGCCTCCGCCGCCGAGAGTTCCGACATGTCCGCCATCAAGCTGCCCCCACCCGACCTGCCCACCGCCGAGCGCGCGCAGGACGATACGCTTCAGGAGTGGGTGTACAAGCAGTTGCGCCACGCGATCATGACCGGCCACTTCGTGCCCGGACACAGCGTGACCATCCGCGGCGTGGCCGAAATGCTCGGCGTCAGCCTGATGCCGGTGCGCGAGGCCCTGCGGCGCCTGGTGGCCGAGCGGGCGCTCGAACTGCTCGCCAACCGCCGCGTGACGGTGCCGCGGATGACCCCGGCCAAGCTCGACGAACTCTGCGCGGCGCGCATCGCGCTCGAGACCCTCGCCGCGATCAGGGCGCTGCCGGCGATCGACGCCGAGCGCCTCGCCGAACTGCGGCGCATCGATGCCGAGGTCGATGTCGCGCTCGCCGCCGGCGACGTGCCCACGTACCTGGAGAAGAACCAGGAATTCCACCTCACGCTGTACCGCGCCGGCGATTCGCAGGTGCTGATCCCGCTGATCGAGAGCCTGTGGCTGCAGTTCGGCCCGTTCATGCGCATGGTGCTGGGGCGCATCGGCGCCTCCTACGTGCTCGACCGCCACGCCGAGGCGCTCGCCGCCATCGAACGCAAGGATGCGCTGGCGGTGCGCCTCGCGATCGAGGGGGACATCCGCGACGGCATGGGCTCGATCGGCCAGGAGGAGCTGCTCAACAGCCTGCAGGCCGTGGGGACGGAGCGCCCGCGGCTGGCGCGGCGCAGCGCGGCGGCGAACGCCGCCGAGCCGCAGGGTTCGTGACGGCCCACGTCGCGTCGCCGGGTGGCGACGTCCGCGAGGCCCACCGATCAGGCGCTTGGCGCAGGCCGCCCGGCGGTGTCGGGCTGCAGCGACGGGGTGGTTCGCCAGCGGCACCGGTTTTTTTATTCAATATTTTGTTTTTAAAGTATTTTTTATGAATGGCACGACAACTGTATAAGGGCTGGGTGCCAGGTCATCGGACCTGCAAGCCAAACCACCTGCAACTGTCGAGGTCGATGCCATGAACACCAAACCGCTGAACCTGTCCGTGCTGTTCGCCGCTGCGCTGATGCTGGCCGCCGGGGGGGCGTCCGCCGCCGATGCGCCGGCGAAGGCCGACGTCGCCGCGCCCGCTGCGACGCACGCCCCGACGGCGGCCAAGCCGGACGAAGCGCCGAAGCACCCCAAGGCCGATGCGGCCGCGAGCGGCAGCGCCAAGCCGGAGACCGCGCCCGCGACGGCGGCGAGTTTCGACAGCCTCGACCGTAACCACGACGGCGCGCTGAGTGCCGACGAAGCGGTCGAACTCAAGGGGGCCGAGTTCGCCAGGCGCGATACCAACAAGGACGGCAAGCTGAGCCGGGAGGAGTTCACGGCGGCCCTGCCGGCGCTGAAGGCACCGGTCGACACCCCGAAGAAGTCCTGAGCATCGCCTGAGGGCACGCGGGCCCGGTACCGGTCGACGGTGCCGGGCCCGCCCGCGTTTGCGCGCGGGCGCCGCCCCGCGATGGCCGACGCTGTGCCGTGCACGTGAGCGCGGCGGTGGCGATGAGCCTGCGTCATCGCGAGAATCTGATCGCAGCGATGGTGCACGGGAGGAAGCGTGTCGATGCGGATCCTGCTGGTTGAAGACGACCCCCTGCTCGGCGAGGGGCTCAAGGACGGTTTCACCGATGCCGGCTACACCGCGGAGTGGCTGGGCGACGGCGAGGCGGCGCGCGCGGCCTTCGCCGGCGGCGAGCACTTCGACCTGCTGGTGCTCGACCTCGGCCTGCCGCGCCTCGACGGCATCACGCTGCTGCAGACGCTGCGCCGCAACGGTGAGCGCCTGCCGGTGCTGATCCTCACCGCGCGCGACGCGCCCGACGAGCGCGTGCGCGGCCTCGATGCCGGCGCCGACGACTACCTGGTCAAGCCCTTCGTGCTCGACGAACTGCTGGCGCGCGTCCGCGCGCTGCTGCGCCGCGCGCAGGGGCGGGTCGAGAACGTGCTGCGCTGGCGCGACCTCGAGCTCGACCCGGTCGGGCACACGGTCACGCGCGCCGGTGCGCCGCTCGAACTGACCGCGATGGAATTCCGCGTGCTGCACCTGCTGCTGGCGGCACAGCCGCAGGTGCTGTCGCGCGCGCAGTTCGAGGAGCGCCTGTACGGCTGGGACGGGGAGGCCGAGAGCAACACCCTCGAGGTCTACCTGTCGCGGCTGCGGCGCAAGCTCGGCCCGACGGCGATCGAGAACATCCGCGGCCTCGGCTGGCGGCTCGCGCCGTGACGCGCGTGCACGCCTGGCCGGCGGCGCTGCGCGGCTCGCTGCTGCTGCGCCTGCTCGCGCTGGTCGGCGCCGGCGTGCTGCTCGCGTGGCTGCTGGCGGTGGCGACGAGCGCGTGGCAGGCGCGCCACGAGCTCGACGAACTGCTCGACCGCCAGCTCAGCGAGCTCGTCTGCCGCGCGCTGCCGCTGTTCGATGGCGCGCAGGCCGGCAGCAGCCGCTGTGACGACGACGAACACCACGACGCCGTCGCGCTGTCGCTGTACGACCTCGACGGCCGCCTGCTGGCGAGCACGCGCCAGCCGCCGCTGCCGTTCCAGCCGGCGGGAAGCGCGGCGCCCGAGCACGTCAGCCTCGACGGCGAGGCGTGGGAGATCCGCGTCGCGCAGAACGCGCACCGGCAGCTCGTCGCCGGCCAGCCGCGCGACACCCAGAACTACGTCGCCGCCGAGATCGTCGACGTCATGCACCGGCCGCTGCTCGCTGCGATCGCCGTGCTGCTGCCGCTGGCCGGCTGGGGGTTGTGGCGCGGACTCGCGCCGCTGCGCCGGCTCGCTGCCGAGCTGCGCACGCGCAGCCCCGAGCGGCTGGATCCGCTGCGGCTCGACGATCTGCCGAGCGAGCTCGCACCGGCGCAGCTCACGCTGAACCGCCTGTTCGCGCAGCTGAGCGCGACGCTCGAACGCGAACGCCGCTTCACCGCTGACGCCGCCCACGAACTGCGCACGCCGCTGGCCGCGCTGAAGCTGCAGATCGAGCTGCTGCGCGGCAGCCCGCGCGCCGACGTGCGCGAGCGCGCCACGGCGCGCGCCCTCGCCGGACTCGCCCGCGCCGAGCGCCTGGTCGGGCAGTTGCTCGAACTCGCGCGCCTCGATCGCATGGCGGCGGGGGCGGGGGTGTGCCAGCCGCTCGATGCGCTGGTGCACGCGGCGCTGGCCGAGGCGGCGCTCGTCGCAGCGCCGGCGGTCGAGGCGGCCGGGGCCGAGGTCTGCCGCGCGCAACCCGCGCTGCTCGGCGTGCTGCTGCGCAACCTGGTCGACAACGCGCACCGCTACGGCGCGACGAGCGTGACGGTGCGGGTGGCCGGGCGGTGCCTCGCGGTCGAGGACGATGGCCCCGGCGCGCCGCCCGAGGTGCTCGCGCGGCTCGGCGAGCGCTTCTACCGGCCCGCCGGCCAGGCCGCGCCGGGTGCCGGGCTGGGGCTGTCGATCGTGCGCCGCATCGCCGAGCTGCACGGCGCGACGCTCGCGCTGGCGAACCGGCCCGAAGGCGGGCTGCGCGTCGAGGTGGTTTTCCCGCCGCCCGCGGCGGTGGACGCTCAGACGGTGCGCAGGTAGGAGTCGTACTCCAGCGGCGTCACCTGGGTGCCGAAGGTCGCCAGCTCCTGCCACTTGCAGGCGGCGTAGAGGCGCCGGTAGGCATCGCCGAAGTACTGCGCGACGAAGTCCGACTCCTCGAAGTCGATCAGCGCGTCGGCGAGGTTGTCGTGCAGCGTCGGCGCATGCTGCTCATGGGCGTTGCCGATCGTCGGGGCGTCGGGCTCGAGCTGGTTGACGATGCCGTGGTAGGCGCCGGCGAGCAGTGCGGCGAGCGCGAGGTAGGGGTTGGCGTCGGCCCCCGACAGGCGGTGCTCGATGCGCATCGCGTGGCGCTCGCCGGAGGGGATGCGCAGGCTGGTGCTGCGGTTGTCGTAGCCCCACGACGGGTTGGAGGGGGCATGGCTGCCGCTCTGGAAGCGCCGGTACGAGTTGATGTTGGGGGCGAACAGCGGCATCGCCTCGCCCATCGTCGCGGCGAGCCCGGCGACCGCGTGGCGCAGCAGCGCCGAGCCCTGCGCGCTGCCGTCGTCGAACACGTTGTGGTCGTGCTCGTCGATCAGGCTGAAATGCACGTGCATGCCGTTGCCGGCGAGGTCGCCGTAGGGCTTGGCCATGAAGGTCGCGTTGATGCCCTGCGCCTGTGCCACGCCCTTGATCACGCGCTTCAGCAGCATCGCGTGGTCGGCCGCGGCCACCGGGTCGGCGACGTGGCGCAGGTTGATCTCGTACTGGTTCGGCGCCTGCTCGGCGACCGTGGTGTCGACCGGCAGGTCCTGCAGCGTCGCGGCGCGCGAGATGCCGTCGAAGAAGTCCTCGAACTCGTGCAGTTCGTCGATGCCGTAGACCTGCGTGGTGAACTGGCGCCGGCCGGTCATCGGCGACAGCGGCGGCTGCGGGCGGCCGTCGGCGCCGGGCTCGCGGTCGAGCAGGTAGAACTCCAGCTCGATCGCGGTGACCGGGGTCAGGCCCATCGCCCGGTAGAGGTCCACCATGCGGCCGAGGATGTGGCGCGGGTCGCCGAAGAAGGGCTGGCCGTCGGGCTCGTACATCGACATCAGCAGCTGCGCGGTGCGCCGCTTGAGCCAGGGCACCTCCTTCAGCGAGCCGGCCACCGGCAGGCACAGCGCGTCGCGGTCCCCGGTCTCGAACACCAGCCCGCTGTCGAGCACGTCATTGCCCCAGATGTCGAGCGCGAACATCGAGCTCGGCAGGCGGATGCCGCCGTCGGCGACCTTGGCGAGCGCGTTGCGCGGCACCCACTTGCCGCGGGGCACGCCGTTGGTGTCGGGGATCAGCAGTTCGAACACCTCGATGTCGGGGTGTCGGCTGAGGAAGGCGTGCGCCTCGTCGCGCATCGCCGCGGCATCGCGGCTCGGCATGTCCGTCTCTCCTGCACCTGCCGCCGGCCCGGCCGCTGCGCGGCCGGCGGGCGTTTCGGCTCAACGTGATCACATCATCGCTTCGATGGTGGTCACGCCGGGAGGCGGGTGTCAAATCGCCGGCAACGCCGCCGCTCAGCGGGCGACGGCGTTGCGCTGCGCCCGGCGCACGCGCGCCGCGTCGCCGAAGGCCGCGAACAGCGCCCGCGACAGCGCATCGGCCTCGAAACGCCACTCCGGATGCCACTGCACGCCGACCGCGAAACCCGTCGCGCCTGCCACGCGCACGGCCTCGACGAGGCCGTCGGGCGCGACCGCCTCCACCGCGAGGCCGGGCGCGAGGCGTTCGATGCCCTGCCCGTGCAGCGAGTTGACGGTCCATTCGGCGGCGCCGCCGGCGAGTCCGGCGAGCAGCCCGCCGGGGCTCAGGCGTACCGGATGCACCGGCGCATACTGTTCGGTGCGCGGCGCGGCCTTGTCCTCGCGGTGGTCGAGCAGGCCGGGCTGCTCGTGCACGTGCTGGTGCAGGCTGCCGCCGAGGGCGACGTTGAGCTCCTGGTAGCCGCGGCACACGCACAGCAGTGGCACGCCGAGGCGCAGCGCGGCGCGGATCAGTTCGAGGCTCGCGGCGTCGCGGCTCGGGTCGTGCAGCGTGCCCGGGCGGCTCGGCGCGCCGCCGTAGCGGTGGGGCTCGACGTTCGACGGGCTGCCCGGCAGGAACAGGCCGTCGAGCTGGCCGAGCAGTTCGTCGATGTCCACCACCTCGGCGAGCGCGCGCAACTCGGCGCCCTCGCCGAACCCCGGGATCAGCAGCGGGGTCGCGCCGGCGCCGTGCGCGACGGCATTGATGTATTTCTCTCCGGCGCCGTGGAAGCTCGCGGCGCCGATGGTGAGGACGTCGGCCTGGATGCCGATCAGGGGGCGGGAAAGCGACATCGCTGCAATTTCTCGTCTCATCGGGATGGTTAATGTGATCACTTATTGTGGGTGCTCGTCAAGACGCAGGCCCGCGCTGCGGAGCCGCCAAGGGCTCGGCTGCAACGCCGGGTTTACTGGCATCGTGCCGCATTGAGCGGCATCGTGCCCGGCGCCTCTGGCGCTTTCGGTTCCCGATGACGATTGACACCGCAACGCGATTTGTGATCACATCGTCGCCACGATTTGTGATCACACCGAACGACGCGGCAAACGCCGCGCCCCGGCCGCTGCGAGGAGGATGGACGATGGCCCTACCGAATACACACGCCGAGTGGCTCGCCCGTGCGGCGCGACTCGACATCCGCCGCCAGGCGCTGATCGACGGCCGTTTCGTCGATGCCGCCAGTGGCCGGACCTTCGCCACGATCAACCCGGCCAGCGGCCAGGTGCTCGCGCAGGTCGCCGAGTGCGACGCGGTCGACGTCGACCGCGCCGTGGCCGCCGCCCGTGCCGCCTTCGAGGATCGCCGCTGGGCCGGCCAGCCGCCGGCCGCGCGCAAGCGCGTGCTGTTGCGCTGGGCCGAGCTGATCCTCGCCCACACCGAGGAGCTGGCGCTGCTCGAATCGCTCGACATGGGCAAGCCCATCGCCGACAGCACGCGCATCGACGTGCCGGCCACGGCGCGCTCGGTGGCGTGGTTCGCCGAGGCGATCGACAAGGTCTACGGCGAGATCGCGCCGACCGCCGCCAACGCGCTGGCGCTGATCACCCGCGAGCCGGTGGGCGTGGTGGCGGCGGTGGTGCCGTGGAACTTCCCGATGCTGATGGCCTCGTGGAAGCTCGCCCCGGCGCTCGCCGCCGGCAACTCGGTGGTGCTGAAGCCGGCCGAGCAGTCGCCGCTGACCGCGATCCGCCTTGGCGAGCTCGCGCTCGAGGCCGGGCTGCCGCCCGGCGTGCTCAACGTGGTGCCCGGCTTCGGCCCCGCCGCGGGCAAGGCGCTGGGGCTGCACATGGACGTCGACTGCCTCGCCTTCACCGGCTCGACCGAGGTCGGCAAGCTGTTCATGCAGTACGCCGGGCAGTCGAACCTCAAGCACATCGGGCTGGAGTGCGGCGGCAAGACGCCGCACATCATCCTCGCCGACTGCCCCGACGTGGATGCCGCCGCCACCGCCGCGGCCTGGGGCATCTACTTCAACCAGGGCGAGATGTGCACCGCGGGTTCGCGGCTGCTGGTCGAGGCGCCGATCCGTGACCGCGTGCTGGCGAAGATCGCCGAGGTCGCCGCCGGCATCCGCGTCGGCGACCCGCTCGACCCGGCGACCCAGCTCGGTGCGCTGGTCGAGGAGAAGCACATGGCGCGCGTGCTCGACTACATCCGCATCGGCCGGGAGGAGGGCGCCGAACTTGCCTTCGGCGGCCGGCGCGTGCATGCCGCGAGCGGTGGCTACTTCGTCGAGCCGACGATGTTCACCGGCGTCGACAACCGCATGCGCATCGCGCAGGAGGAAATCTTCGGCCCGGTGCTGTCGGTGATCACCGTGGACGGCGTCGAGGAGGCGCTGCGCGTCGCCAACGACAGCCCCTTCGGCCTGGGCTCCGCGGTGTGGACGCGCGACATCGACAAGGCCCACCGCGTCGCCCGCGGCCTGCGTGCCGGCATCGTCTACGTCAACTGCTTCGACGCCGACGACATCACCACCCCCTTCGGCGGCTACAAGATGAGCGGCGTGGGACGCGACAAATCCCTGCACGCCTTCGACAAATACACCGAGATCAAGACCACCTGGATCCGCCTCGGCTGATCCGGCAGGGAGAACGACCATGAGCATTCCCGCCCGCACCCGCCAGGAATGGCAGGCGCTCGACGCGCAGCACAACCTGCACCCGTTCACGACCTTCAAGGAGATCGTCGACAAGGGCTCGCGCATCATCAACCGTGCCGACGGCGTCTACATCTACGACGTCGACGGCAACCGCATCCTCGACGGCATGTCGGGGCTGTGGTGCGTGAACATCGGCTACGGCCGCGAGGAGCTGGTGCAGGCCGCGGCGCGGCAGATGCGCGAGCTGCCGTTCTACAACCAGTTCTTCCAGTGCTCGCACCCGCCGGCGATCGAGCTGGCGCGCCAGCTCACCGAGATCACCCAGCCGCACATCAACCACGTGTTCTTCACCGGCTCGGGCTCGGAGTCGAACGACACCGTGCTGCGCATGGTGTGGCGCTACTGGAGCGTGCTCGGCCAGCCCGAGCGGCGCATCGTCATCTCGCGCAAGAACGGCTACCACGGCTCGACGCTCGGCGGTGCGAGCCTCGGCGGCTTCGGCGTGGTGCACGAGCAGTTCTTCGGGCCGATCCCGAACATCGTGCACATCGGCCAGCCGTACTGGTACGGCGAGGGCGCCGACCAGGATCCGGCGGCCTTCGGCCTGGCGCGCGCGCGCGAGCTGGAGGCGAAGATCCTCGAACTCGGCCCCGACAAGGTCGCGGCCTTCATCGGCGAGCCGGTGCAGGGGGCCGGCGGGGTGATCGTCCCGCCCGAGACCTACTGGCCCGAGATCCAGCGCATCTGCGACAAGTACGGCATCCTGCTGATCACCGACGAGGTGATCTGCGGCTTCGGCCGGCTCGGCAGCTGGTTCGGCGCCGACCACTACGGCGTCAAGCCCGACCTGATGCCGATCGCCAAGGGGCTGACCTCGGGCTACATCCCGCTCGGCGGCGTGCTGGTCGGTGATCGCGTCGCCGGGGTGCTGAAGCGCGACGACGACGAGTTCTTCCACGGCTTCACCTATTCGGGCCATCCGGTGGCCTGCGCGGTGGCGGCGGAGAACCTGCGCATCCTGCGCGAGGAGAAGATCGTCGAGCACGTGCGCGACACCGCCGCGCCGTACTTCGCCGAGCGCATGAGCGAACTCGCCGAACACCCGCTGGTGGGCGAGGTACGCACGCGCGGGCTGATGGGGGCGATCGAGCTGGTCAGGAACAAGGCCACGCGCGAACGCTTCCCGGCGGAGGCGAACGCGGCGATGACCTGCCGCGAGCACTGCTTCCGCAACGGGCTGGTGATGCGCGCGGTGGCGCAGAGCATGATCGTGGCACCGCCGCTGGTGATCACGCGCGCCGAGATCGACGAGCTCGTCGACAAGGCACGCCGCTGCCTCGACCTCACCGCGCGTGACCTCGGCGTGCACTGATCGCGCGCACCGCGACCCGCGACCCGCGCCTCGGCGCGGGTTCGCGTTTCAGCGCCCGGCCGACGGCGGCTGCGGGTTCTCCGCCCACAGCAGCGTCGCGCCGATCACCCCGGCCGGCATCGCCAGGAAGTTGAGCCCCGGCACCAGCGTCAGCAGCAGCACGCCGGCACCGAAGCCGAACACCAGGCGCCGGTTGCCGGCGTGGCGGCGGCGCTGCTCGGCGAAGCCGAGGCCGTGGTTGCCCATCGGGTAATCGAGGTACTGCAGCGCGAGCATCCAGGCGCTGAAGGCGAGCCAGACGAACGGGAACGCCGCGTTGAGCCCGGGGATGAACAGCAGCACCAGCAGCGGCAGCGCGCAGGCGACGAAGTACACCAGCGCGCGCACCGCCCCGCCGATCGCCGCACTGGCCTCGCCGAGCAGCGAGCGCCCCGCCGGCCGCACCCGCCCCGGGTGCAGCAGATCCTCGACGCGCTCGGCGAGCAGGCTGTTGAACGGCGCCCCGAGCAGGTTCGCCAGCACCGAGAAGCCGTAGAACAGCACCAGCGCGGCGGCCACCACCAGCACCGGCACGATCAGCCAGTGCAGCCAGTGCAGCCAGTCCGGCAGCGCGGCGATCTGGCGGTCGATCCAGTCCGCCAGTGCCGAGCTGCCCCACCACAGCCCGCCGCCGAACAGCAGCAGGTTGATCGCGAGCGGGATCAGCACGAAACCCCGCAGCCGCGGATGCGCGACGAGCGTGAGCCCGCGCAGGGCGTAGCCCGCGCCGCGCACGAAAGGACCCACCATCTTCGATACCTCCTGGAACTTGCCGTTGAGCGCGGCACCGGGCGGCGCCGCGCGTGGAACCGCGCACTCTACCGCAGCCGTGCGCGGGCGACGGGTGCTTGTACGGACGGATAAGAATCATTACTGTTTGCGGCCTCGTATCGCTCGCATGTGCCAGAGCGCTCTCGTCGGAGGTTTCATGTTCGCCCTGCGTCCCGCCCTGCTCGCGCTCGCCCTCGCCGGTGCCGCGCTGAACACCCATGCCGCCACGCCGCCGGTCACCGAGGCGGCCGTGGTGTCGCACTACGCGGAACTCGTGTACGCGAACTACAGCGATGCCCTCGCCGGCGCCAGGGCCGTGCAGGCCGCGGTGCAGCGCTTCGTTGCCGCGCCGAGCGCCGAGGGGCTCGTCGCCGCGCGGCGTGCCTGGCTCGCCGCGCGCGAGGCCTACGGGCAGACCGAGGCCTTCCGCTTCTACGCCGGCCCGATCGACGCCGAGGACGGCCCCGAGGGGCGCATCAACGCCTGGCCGCTCGACGAGTCCTACATCGACTACGTCAAGGGCAAGCCGAAGGCCGGCATCATCAACGACCCGCGCGTCACCATCAGCGCCGACAACCTCGCCAGGCTCAACGAGAAGGGCGGCGAGGAGAACGTCGCGACCGGCTGGCACGCGATCGAGTTCCTGCTGTGGGGGCAGGATTTCAGCAAGGACGGCCCCGGCAACCGCCCCTACACCGACTACGTCGACGGCGGCGGAGCGCCCAACCCCGAGCGTCGCCGGCTCTACCTGGCGACCGTCGCCGACCTGCTGGTGGCGGACCTCGACAGCGTCACCCGCGCCTGGACGCCGGGCGTCGCCGACAACTACCGCGCGCGCTTCGTCGCCGAGCCGCCGCGGGCCTCGCTGAAGAAGATCCTGATCGGCCTGGGTTCGCTGTCGCGCGCCGAGCTCGCCGGCGAGCGCATGGAGGTCGCGCTCGACAACCGCGACCAGGAGGACGAGCACTCGTGCTTCAGCGACAACACCCACCGCGACATCGTCGCCAACGCGAGCGGCATCCGTAACGTCTACAGCGGGCGCTACACCCGCGCCGACGGCAGCGTGCTCGAAGGCCCCGGCGTGCAGGCACTGCTCGCCACGGTCGACGCGCCGCTCGCCGAGCGCCTCGGCCGCGAGATCGACGCCGCGGTGGTCGACGCCGCGGCGATCCACGCGCCGTTCGACCGCGAGATCGTCAACCCCGCCGGGCGCAAGCGCGTGGCGGCGACGGTCAAGGCGCTGAAGGTGCAGACCGCGACCCTGGTGCAGGCGGCCAGGGCGCTCGGCATCCCCAGCCTCAACGTCAGCGGCTGAGGGCCCGGCATGCGCAAGCTCATCGCGCTGCTCGCGCTCGCGGGCGCCGCCGCCAGCGCCGCCGACACGCCCCCGGTGCCGCCCGAGGCGCTGTCCGGCGGCGACACCACGGTGTTCGAGGACGGGCGCGACGCCTTCTCGCTCGCCTCGCGCAACCTGCCGGCGGAGCGCCTCACCGACTTCGTCATCGGCAACTCGTTCTTCAAGAAGAACTGGGTCGCCGCGCCGGCCTCGACCACCGCGCGCGACGGCCTGGGGCCGCACTTCATCGCGCGCTCGTGCTCGGGCTGCCACACCCTCGATGGCCGCGGCGCGCCGCCGGCCGCGCCCGACGAGGCGCCGATGGCGCTGCTGATCCGCCTGTCGCTGCCGGGCCGCGGCAGCCCGCAGGCCGGCGTCGTCCCCGAGCCGACCTACGGCGACCAGCTCGACACCGACGCCATCCCCGGCGTCAGGCCCGAGGGGCGGGTGCGCATCCGCTACACCGAGCGCCCCGGGCAGTTCGCCGACGGCACCCCGTACGCGCTGCGCGAGCCGCACTACGAACTCTACGATCTCGGCTACGGGCCGCTCGCCCCCGGCACGCTGCTGTCGCCGCGCGTCGCCCCGCAACTGATCGGCATGGGGCTGATCGAGGCGATTCCCGAGGCCGCGATCCTGGCGCACGCCGACCCCGACGATCGCGACGGCGACGGCATTTCCGGGCGCCCCAACCCCGTGTGGAACGCGGTGACCCGGCGCACCGGGCTCGGGCGCTTCGACTGGAAGGCCAACTCGGCCGGGGTCGCGCACCAGGTGGCCGGCGCCTTCAACGGTGACATGGGCATCACCAGCCCGATCTTCCCGACACACCCGTGCACCCGTGCGCAGGCCGACTGCCGCACCGCCTCCAACGGTGGCACGCCGGAGATCGACGCCGCCGATCTGCGCAAGGTGGTGTTCTACACGATGCAGCTCGCGCCGCCGGCGTTCCGCCACTGGGATGAACCGGCGGTGCAGCGCGGCCGCGCGCAGTTCCACGCGCTCGGCTGCGCCGCCTGCCACACGCCCGAGTTCCGCACCGGCGAGCTGAAGGGCTTCCCGGAGTTGTCCGGGCAGACCATCCGGCCGTACAGCGACTTCCTGCTGCACGACATGGGGCCGGGGCTCGCCGACGGGCGCCCCGACTTCGCCGCCAGCGGCAGCGAATGGAAGACCCCGCCGCTGTGGGGCATCGGCCTGTTCCCGGCGGTGAACGGGCATTCCAACTACCTGCACGACGGCCGCGCGCGCGACCTGATGGAAGCCGTGCTGTGGCACGGCGGCGAGGCCGAGGCCGCGCAGCGGCGCGTGCTGGCGCTCGACGCGCAGGCGCGCGCGGACCTGATCGCCTTCCTGAGGGCCCTGTGATGTCGCGTGCCTGCTCCGCCCGCCGCCTGGCGGCGCTCGTCCTGCTCGTGCTGGCCGCGCCCGCGGCCCGCGCCGTCGACCTGCACGCGCTGCTCGGCGCCTTCGCCGACGACCAGCTCGTCCCGGCCTACCGCGGCTTCGCCGCCGACGGCGCGGCACTCGCCGCGCGCGCGCAGGCGCTGTGCACCGGCAGGCCCGACGCGGCGAAGCTCGCCGCGACGCGCACCGCCTGGCGCGACGCCTACGTGCGCTGGCGCGGGCTCGACGCGGTGCAGTTCGGGCCGGCGCTCGACCTGCGCGTGGGGCGCGCGCTCGATGCCTGGCCGGTGCGCCCGCGGCTGGTCGACGAGGGCCTCGCCAGGGGGCCGGCGACGCTCGCCTTCAAGGACGTCGGTGCCCAGGGCAAGGGCCTCGCCGCGCTCGAATACCTGCTGTGGGACCCCGCGCGCGGCGAGGCCGAGCTGCTCGCCGGCCTCGCCGGCGCGCGCTGCGCCTACCTGCTCGGCGCGGCGCGCGAGCTCGCGCACGAGGCCGCCGCGCTGTGGGTGCGCTGGGATCCGCAGCGCGGCCGCTTCGCCCGCGAGATCGCCGAGGCCGGGCACTTCGGCGCCGACCCCCGCCACCCCTACCTGACCGAGCGCGCCGCGCTCGGCGAACTGGTCAACCGCCTGGTCGCCGGGCTCGAAGCCAGCGCCGGCCGCCGCCTGGCGCGGCCGGCCGGGCTCGGCGCGCACGGCGACCCGTCCCCCGAGCGCTTCGAGGCCGCGCGCAGCGGCGCCACCCGCGCCGGCCTGCTCGCGCACCTCGATGCGGTGCGCGCGGTGCTGAACGGCCCCGGCGGCGACGCCGGCCTCGTCGCGGTGCTGCGCGACGGCGGCCACGCCGCGCTCGCCGCGCGCCTCGACGCGGCGGGGCAGGCGGCGCAGGCGGCGGTCGCGGCACTGCCCGAGCCGCTGGCAGCGGCGGTGGTCGAGCGGCGCGCGGCGATCGAGGCCGCCTTCAACGCGCTGCTGGCGCTGCGCGGGCTGCTCGAGACCGAGGTCGCCACGACCGTCGGCGTGACCATGGACTTCAACGAAAACGATGGCGACTGACGCGCTGCCGCCCTGCGGCCTGACGCGCCGCGCGCTGCTGCGCGGCCTCGCCGCCGGCGTGCTGGCGCACGCCTGGCCGCTGGCGCAGGCGCAGGAGGCCGCGCTGGCCGGCGCCGGCGTGCTCGCGGCGTGGAGCACGCTCGACGGGCGCCACCGCTGCGGCGGGCTGCGCGCCGACGGCCGCGTGTTCGGGGTGGAGCTGCCGTTCCGCGGCCACGGCCTCGCCTGGCACCCGGCCTACCCCGAGCGCGTGGTGATCGCCGCGCGCCGCCCCGGCACCCGGCTCGCGCGCATCGACCTCGCCGGCGAGCGCGTGCTCGGCTTCGTCGACACCGACGACGGCCATCACGGCGGCGGCCACGTCGTCTACGCGCCCGACGGCCGCCGGCTCTTCAGCGGCGAGACCGACGTCGACAGCGGCCGCGGGCGCATCGTCGTGCGCGACCCGCAGACGCTCGCCGCGCTCGCCGAGTGGGATGCAGGCGGCGTCGAACCGCACGAGCTGCTCGCGCTCGCCGACGGCACGCTGTTCGTCGCCAACGGCGGCCTGCGCCTCGACCCGGCGACCGGCCGGCGCGTGCTCAACCCCGGCGCCACCGACTCCAGCCTGGTGCGGCTCAATGCGCGCGACGGCCGCGTGCTCGGCCGCTGGCGCCTCGACGACCGCGAGCAGAGCCTGCGCCACCTCGCCCTCGGCGGCGACGGCACGCTGTGGGTCGGCCTGCAGCACCAGAGCGCCGGCGCCGCGGTGCCGGTGCTCGCGCGGCTGGATCGCCACGGCACGCTCGCCGCGTGCGCCGCGCCGCCGGCGGTGCTCGACGCCGCGGCCGCCTACTGCGCGAGCCTCGCCGCCGCTGCCGACGGCACGCTGGCGCTGACCTGCACGCGCGGCGACCGCGTGCTGCTCTACGCCGGCGACGGGCGCCTGCGCGCCGCGGTGGAGGTCGCCAAGCCCGCCGGTGTCGCCTGCGTGCCGGTCGCCGACGGCGGCGCACGCTTCCTCGTCAGCAGCGAACTCGGCGAGTTGGTGGCGATCGACCCGGCGGCCCCGCACGCCCCCGAGGCCCTGTCCGGCGGCCCGCGCTGGGACAACCACCTGTACGCGCTGCCGCACGCCGGCTAGGGGCGCGGATCGGCCGGCACGCGGCGACGGGGAGGGTGCGGCGTTTATCGCGGTGCAGCACGGGGGACCCGTGCGCGGCGCGATGGGTTATTCTCCGCCCCCCATGAACCGCCGATCCACCGCCCGCCCATGCGCCTGAGCAAGATCAAGCTTGCCGGGTTCAAGAGCTTCGTCGACCCCACCACGGTGCACTTCCCGAGCAACCTCGTCGGCGTGCTGGGGCCGAACGGCTGCGGCAAGTCCAACGTGATCGACGCGGTGCGCTGGGTGATGGGCGAATCCGCGGCGAGCCGCCTGCGCGGCGACGCGATGGCCGACGTGATCTTCAGCGGCTCGGCGTCGCGCAAGCCGGTCGGGCAGGCGATGGTCGAACTGGTGTTCGACAACAGCCTCGGGCGCCTCGGCGGTGCCTGGGCCGGCTTCAGCGAGATCGCGGTGCGCCGGCAGGTGAACCGCGACGGCCAGAGCGGCTACTTCCTGAACGGCGCCCGCTGCCGGCGCCGCGACATCACCGACCTCTTCCTCGGCACCGGCCTCGGCCCGCGCAGCTACGCGATCATCGAGCAGGGCATGATCTCGCGGGTGATCGAGGCGCGCGCCGAGGACCTGCGCGGCTTCTTCGAGGAGGCCGCCGGCATCTCGCGCTACAAGGAGCGCCGCCGCGAGACCGAGACGCGCATCCGCCACACCCGCGACAACCTCGAGCGCCTCGCCGACGTGCGCGAGGAACTCGACAAGCGCCTGGTCACGCTGCAGCGCCAGGCACGCCAGGCCGAGCAGTACCGCGAGCTGCGCGCCGAGGAGCGGCGGGTGCGGGCCGAGCTGCTCGCGCTGCGCTGGCGGGCGCACGACGTCGAGCTCGCCGCGCGCGAGCGCGCGATCGCCGCCGGCGAGACGCAGCTCGCGGCGATCCTCGCCGAGCAGCGCGGCGTCGAGGCCGCGCTGGCGGAGGGGCGCGAGCACCACGCCGCGTGTTCCGCCGCGGTGGAGCAGGCGCAGGCGCGCGCCTTCGCGCTCGCCACCGAACTCGCGCGGGTCGAGCAGGCGCTGGAAGCCGCACGCGGGCTGCGCACCCGCAACCGCGAGGAGCTGACGCGCAGCCGCGCCGCGCTCGACGCGCTCGCCGGCAACCGCGCCGACGACTTCGCCCGGCGCGACCAGCTCGCCGCCGCGCTCGCCGAGGACGAGCCCCGCGCCGAGGCGCTCGCCGCGGCCGGCGAGGCCGCGCAGGCGCAGCTCGCCACGGTCGAGCGCGAGCTGCACGCCTGGCAGGCCGCCTGGGACGCCTTCGCCCACGAGGCGGCGGCGGCACAGCGCCGCGCCGAGGTCGAGCGCGCGCGCATCGAGGCCTGCGAGCGGCGCCTGCTCGACCACGAGCGGCGCGGCGAGCGGCTCAGGCTCGAACGCGGCGCGCTCGCCGCCGCCGGCCTGGCGCAGGCGCTGGCCGAGGCCGACGCCGAGGCGCAGCGGGCGGGGGATGAACTCGCCGCGGCGCAGCGGCGGCTCGCCGACGCCGAGGCCGCGCTCGCCGGCGGCCGCGAGGCGCTGCGCGCGGCCGGAGCCGAACGCGACACCCTGCGCGCGCGCGTCGCGGCCGGCCGCGGGCGCCTCGCCTCGCTCGAAACCCTGCAGGAAGCCGCTCTCGGCGGGCGCGACGAGGCGCTGGCGGCGTGGCTCGCCGCGCTCGGCCTGGGCACGGCGGGGCGCTTGGCGCAGGCCCTGGAGGTCGAGCCGGGCTGGGAGGCGGCCGTCGAATGCGTGCTCGGCGGCGCGCTCGAGGCGGTCTGCGTCGAGGCGCTCGACGGCCCGGCGGCGCGGCTCGCCGAGCTCGCGCGCGGCAGCCTGTGCCTGTTCGAAACCACCACCGTGGCGGCGCCGCCGGCGCCGGCGGATGCACTGGCGGCACGGGTGCGCGCGCCGTGGCCGCTGCAGCACCTGTTCGGCGCGGTGGGCACCGCGCCCGATCTCGCCGCCGCGCTCGCCGCGCGCACCGCCCTCGGCCCCGGCGAGTCGCTGGTCACGCCCGACGGCGCCTGGCTCGGCCGCGGCTGGCTGCGCGCGCAGCGCGGCGGCGACGCCCACGCCGGCGTGCTCGCCCGCGAGCGCGAGATCCACGCGCTGCGCGACGCGCTCGGCGCCGACCAGGCGGCGCTGGCCGCGCTCGCGGTGCACCTCGACGCCGTGCAGGAGGCGCTCGGCGGGCACGAGGCGGCGCGCCGCGAGGCGCAGGAGGCGGTCAACCTCGGCCACCGCGCGCAGGCGCAGGCGCAGGCGCAGGCCGGGACGCTGCGCGCGCGCAACGAGCAGAACGCGGCGCGGCACGCGGCGATCGAGCACGAGCTCGACGAGCTGCGCGCGCACGCCGCCGAGGAGCGCGAGGTGCTCGCCGAGGCGCGGCTCACCCTCGAAGCGGCGCTGGAGGCGATGCAGGGCGGCGAGGCCGAGCGCACGGCGCGGCAGGCCGAGCGCGAGCGCCTGCGCGCCGCGCAGGAGACGGCGCGCGGCGCGGCGCGCGAGACGCGCGAGGCGGCGCTGCGCCTCGCGGTGGAGCTCGGCTCGCGGCGCACCGCGCTGGCCTCGGTCGAGCAGGCGCTGGCGCGGCTCGCCGCGCAGCACGACGCCCTCGCGGCACGTTGCGCGCAGCTCGATGCCGAACTCGCCGCGGCCGAGCCGCCGCTCGCCGAGCTCGCCGCCCAGCTCGACGCCGGGCTGGCGCAGCGCCTGGAATCCGAGGCCGCGCTCACCGCGGCGCGCGAGGCCGCCGAAACCGCCGCCGCGCGCCTGCGCGAGTTCGAACACGCCCGCGGCGGCTGCGAGCTGCGCCATGGCGTCGCGCGCGAGCGGCTCGAAGCCGAGCGCCTCGCCGGCCACGAGGCGCAGGTGCGCCGGCAGGCGCTCGCCGAGCAGCTCGCCGCCCTCGACGCCGACCCCGCGGCGATCCTGCCCGAGGTGCCGGCGAACGCCACCGAGGCGGCGTGGCAGGCGCGCCTCGACGAGCTCGCCGCGCGCCTGCAGCGCCTCGGCAACGTCAACCTGACGGCGATCGAGGAGTTCGCCGAGGTCGGCGAGCGCAAGCGCTACCTCGACGCCCAGCACGCCGACCTGGTCGAGGCGCTGGGCACGCTGGAGGCGGCGATCCGCAAGATCGACCGCGAGACGCGCGCGCGCTTGCGCGAGACCTTCGAGCGCGTCAACGCCGGCCTGGAGACGCTGTTCCCGCGCCTGTTCGGCGGCGGCCGCGCCTACCTGGAGCTGACCGGCGAGGACGTGCTCGACGCCGGCGTGGCGATCATGGCGCAGCCGCCGGGCAAGCGCGTCGGCAACATCCACCTGCTGTCGGGCGGCGAGAAGGCGCTGACCGCGGTGGCGCTGGTGTTCGCGATCTTCCATCTGAACCCGGCACCGTTCTGCATGCTCGACGAGGTCGACGCCCCGCTCGACGAGGCGAACGTCGGGCGCTTCGGCCAGTTGCTGCGCGAGATGGCCGAGCGCGTCCAATTCATCTTCATCACCCACAACAAGGCCACGATGGAGGTCGCCGATCACCTGGCCGGCGTTACCATGCACGAGCCGGGCGTGTCCCGGATCGTGGCGGTGGACGTCGACGAGGCGGTGCGTCTCGCGGCAGTCTGAACGAGGGGCGGCGGTGGCGCCTGGCGTCGCCGGTCCCGGGAGCAAGGTTATGAACTGGTGGAATCAGCTTACCCCCGAGCAGATGCGCCTGGTGGTGCTCGCGCTCGGCGGCGTGGTGTTCGCGCTGGTGTGGCTGTGGGGCATCCGCGCGCGCATCCGCGACGGCCTGGCGGAGCGCCGCCGCCGCCGCGCCGCCGCGCTCGCCGAGCCGACCGCCGAGGGCCTCGCCGCCGATGCCGACGCGCAGCCGCTCGGCGACCTCGCCGGCGTGGCCGCGCGCGACCCGTTCGCGCACCAGCGCCTGGTCGACGTCGAGATCCGGCCGATCCGCCGCGAGCCCGAGCCGTCCCCGCCGAGTGGCGCCGACGCGCTGCCGCTGCGCCCGGCGAGCGACAGCGTGCCGCCGGCCGAGGTGGCCGCGGCGCGCGCCGAGCCCGCACCGGCGCCGCAGCAGACGCCGATCCCGCCGCTGCGCCTGCGCCCGGCGGCGAACGCCGGGGCCACCGCCGAGGAGTCGCGCCCGCGCCCGGCCGAGCCGATGCACGTGATCCTGACGGTGATGGCCGACCCCGGCGCACGCTTCACCGGCATGGAGATCCTGATGGCGGCGCACGAACTGGGGCTCAAGTTCAGCACCCAGGGCGTGTTCGACGGCTACCCGAGCGGCGAGGTCAAGGGCAAGCCGGTGTTCAGCATCGCCAACGTGGTCGAGCCCGGCGCCTTCCCGCCGGACCGGATCCAGGCGCTGCAGACGCCGGGGCTTTTGCTGTTCATGCGCCTGCCCGGCGCGCTGGCGCCGTTGGCCGCGCTCGAGATGATGCTGAGTCACGCCCGGCGCCTCGCCGCGCGCCTCGGCGGCACGCTCTGCGACGAGCGCCGCAACCGCCTCGGGCCGGAGGCGATCGGCCGCCTGCGCGCGCAGGTCGTCGAGTACCAGCGCAAGTCGCGCCTGCCCGAGTTCTCCTGAGGCCACGCCCGGCCGCGCACCCGCCGCGGCGCCCCTCCGAATCCAGCCGTCACCGACGCCGATGCCCGACCCGACCGATCTCGACCGCGTGCAGGCGCTGCGCGAGGCGCTGCGCCACCACGAGTACCGCTACTACGTGCTCGACGACCCCGAGGTGTCGGACGCCGAGTACGACCGGCTGATGGCCGAGCTGCGCGCGCTCGAGGCGGCGCACCCGCAGTGGGTCACGGCGGATTCGCCGACGCAGCGCGTCGGCGGGGCGCCGGCGGCGGGCTTCGCCAGCGTCGCGCACGCGCTGCCGATGCTGTCGCTCGACAACGCCTTCAGCGACGATGACGTGCTCGATTTCGACCGCCGCGCGCGCGAGCGCCTGGCCGCGGCGGGGATCGCGGTCGAGCGCATCGGCTACGCCGCCGAGCCCAAGCTCGACGGGCTGGCGGTGAGCCTGCGCTACGAGCACGGGGTGTTCGTGCGCGGGGCGACCCGTGGCGACGGCACGCTGGGCGAGGACATCACCGCCAACCTGCGCACCGTCGGCGGCATCGCGCTGCGCCTGCGCGGGCACGACTGGCCGCCGGTGCTGGAGGTGCGCGGCGAGGTGTTCATGCGCCGCGCCGACTTCGATGCGCTCAACGCGCGCCAGGCGGCGGCCGGCGACAAGCCCTTCGTCAACCCGCGCAACGCCGCCGCCGGCAGCCTGCGCCAGCTCGACCCGGCGATCACCGCGGCGCGGCGCCTGTCGTTCTACGCCTACGGCCTCGGCGAGGTGGTCGACGGCGCGCTGCCCGACAGCCACGCGGCGATCATCGACCGGCTCGCCGGCTGGGGTCTGCCGGCGTGCCCGGAGCGGCGGCGCGTCGACGGCCCGCAGGGCTGCCTCGCGTACTACGCCGGGATCGGTGCGCGGCGCGCGGCGCTGCCGTACGACATCGACGGCGTGGTCTACAAGGTCGACCGCATCGACTGGCAGCGCGTGCTCGGCTTCGTGTCGCGTGCGCCGCGCTGGGCGGTGGCGCACAAGTTCCCGGCGCAGGAGGAGCTGACCACGGTCGAGGCGATCGACGTGCAGGTCGGGCGCACCGGCGCGATCACCCCGGTGGCGCGGCTCGCGCCGGTGTTCGTCGGCGGCGTGACGGTGACCAACGCCACGCTGCACAACTTCGACGAGGTCGCGCGCAAGGACGTGCGCGTCGGCGACACCGTGATCGTGCGCCGCGCCGGCGACGTCATCCCCGAGGTGGTCGGCGTGCTCGCCGAGCGCCGACCGGCCGCTGCCGCGCCGTGGAACCCGCCGACGCACTGCCCGGTGTGCGGCTCGCACATCGAGCGCCCGGCCGACGAGGCCATCGCCCGCTGCAGCGGCGGCCTCGCCTGCCGGGCGCAGCTGGTCGAGGCGGTCAGGCACTTCGCCAGCCGCCGCGCGATGGACATCGAGGGGCTCGGCGAGAAGTACGTCGAGGGCCTGTACGCCGAACCCGGCGCCGATGGCGACGGGTTCGAGGGCCCGGTGCGGACCGTCGCCGACCTCTACCGGCTGAGCGTCGACGACCTGCTGGAGATGAAGCGGCGCGCCGAGCAGCGCACCGGCAAGGTCCCCGAGACGGTCAAACAGGGCAGGATCGCCACGCGCTGGGCCGAAAAGCTGATCGACGCGATCGACGCCAGCCGCCGCGCGCGGCTCGCGCGGCTGCTGTTCGCGCTCGGCATCCGCCACGTCGGCGAGAGCACGGCGAAGACGCTCGCCGACGGGCTCGGCAGCCTGGCGCGGGTGCGCCGCGCGCCGGCGGCGCTGCTGCGCGGCCTGCCCGACGTCGGCGACGCGGTCGCGGCGTCGATCGCCGAGTTCTTCGCCCAGCCCGGCAACCAGGCGGTGATCGACGCACTGCTCGCGCGCGGCGTCACGGTCGAGGACGAGCACCCGCCGGCGCCGATGCTGGCCGCCGCGCTCGGCCTCGACGCGCTGCTCGCCGGCCTCGGCGTGCCGCGGCTCACCGAGACGCGCGCGCGCCAGCTCGCACCGCACCTGCGAAGCCTCGCGCAGCTCGCCACGCCCGAGGCCGACGCGGCCTGCGCAGCGGCGGGCCTGCCCGAGGAGCTGGTCGCGGCGCTGCGCGCCTTCGCCGCCGAGCCGGGGCAGCGCGAGCGGCTCGCGGCGCTCGATGCCCTGCGCGCCGAACTGCTCGCCGCGCTGCCGGCCACGGCCGCCACGGCGGCGCCGCTCGCCGGGCAGACCGCGGTGCTCACCGGCACGCTCGCGACGATGACCCGCGAGCTCGCGCAGGCGCGGCTCGAAGCGCTGGGCGCGAAGGTGGCCGGTTCGGTGTCGAAGAGGACGAGCTTCGTCGTCGCCGGCGCCGAGGCCGGCTCGAAGCTCGCCAGGGCGCAGGCGCTGGGGGTCGAGGTGCTCGACGAGGCGACCTTCCTGGAGCGCCTCGCCGGCTGGGAGTGCGACCGCGGCTGAAGCGGGGGCGGGCAGGGCGCCCGCCCCGGGAGCTCACTTGAGCTCGATCGTGGCGCCGGCCTTGAGCTTGTCGAGGTAGTCGTTCAGCAGCTTGCCCTGCAGCATCTGCGTGAGCTGCGGCTTGAGCTCGTCGAAGGACGGCGGCGTGGCGTCGCGGACGTCGTCGAGCTGGATCACGTGCCAGCCGAACTCGGTCTTCACCGGCGTCTCGGTGAGCTTGCCCTTGTCGAGCGCGACCACCGCCTTGGCGAAGGGCTCGACCATGGTGTCGGCGGTGAACCAGCCGAGGTCGCCGCCCTGCTCCTTGGAGGCGTCGGTCGAGTTGGCCTTGGCGAGGTCCTCGAACTTCGCGCCCTTCTTCAGTTCGGCGATCAGGTTCTTCGCCTTGTCCTCGCTGTCGACCAGGATGTGGCGCGCCTTGTACTCCTTGGACTTCATCGCCGCCGTGGCCTTGTCGTACTCGGCCTTCAGCTGCGCTTCGGTCGGCTCGTGCTCCTTCAGGTACTTGCGCACCGCGGCGGTGGCGAGGACGTTGCGGCGCAACTGGTCGAGCTGGGTCTGCACCTCGGCGTCGTCGTCGAGCTTGGCGCGATCGGCCTCCTGCACCAGCAGCTCCTGCATCACCAGTTCGTCGACCAGC
Organism: Plasticicumulans lactativorans; assembly: GCF_004341245.1. Taxonomy (GTDB): domain Bacteria; phylum Pseudomonadota; class Gammaproteobacteria; order Competibacterales; family Competibacteraceae; genus Plasticicumulans_A; species Plasticicumulans_A lactativorans. The sequence continues at coordinate 219,171 of NZ_SLWY01000002.1, forward strand.
TCCTTGCGCGCCTCGGCGCTGTCGGCGTCGACGCCCATCGAGGCGAGCTGGCGCGCGCGCTGGCCGGCGTAGTACTGGAAGCTCGCCTTGCTCAGCGCCTTGCCGTTGACCACGGCGACCGGGTCGGGCAGCGGTGCCGGCGCAGCCGCGGCGGCGGCGGGAGCCGGGGTCGCTGCGGCGGGCTTGGCGTCCTGCGCGGTGGCGACGCCGCCGAACGCGAGCGCCGAGCACAGACCGAGCACGGCGAGGGACAGGGGATGTTGCCGGGATTTCGCGAGGTTCATGGATGACTCGAACGTTCTTCGGGGGTCAGGGCCTTGATGCTCAAGGCGTGGATGTCGCTGGACATCAGGTCGGCGAGGGCCTGGTGCACCAGCCGGTGACGCTGGATCGGGGAGCGGCCGGCGAAGGCCGCGGCGACGATGTAGACGTTGAAGTGGCCACCGCCCGAGCGCGCACCGGCGTGACCGGCGTGGGCGGCGCTGTCGTCGACGATGTCGAGCTCGTCGGGCGCGAGCGCGGCGCGCAGGCGCGCCTCGATGCGGGCGACGCGCTCGTTCACGGCAGCACCCGCTTGAACGGGAACACCTCGACCGCGGCGTAGACCCCGGCGGCGACGTAGGGGTCGGCATCGGCCCAGGTGCGCGCGGCGTCGAGCGATTCGAACTCCACCACCAGCAGGCTGCCCTGGAAGCCGGCGTCGCCGGGGTCGGGCGAATCGATGGCCGGCAGCGGGCCGGCGAGGATCAGCCGGCCTTCGGCGAGCAGCGCCTGCAGGCGCTCCAGGTGGGCCGGGCGCGCCGCCAGGCGCGCCTCGAGGCTGCCGGGGCGGTCGCGACCGAGGATGGCGTAGAGCATGGCGTTCACTCCTTGGCGTGGGGTTCGGTGTCGGCGGGTTTGAGGTGGCGGGAGAGGTACAGTGCCTGCGCGAGCGCGAAGGCGAGGGTGAGGCCGAGCATGCCGAACAGCTTGAAGTTCACCCAGGTGTCGCGGTCGAAATGGAAGGCGACGTACAGGTTGAGCGCGCCGAGCGCGGCGAAGAACATCGTCCAGGCGGCGTTGAGACGACGCCAGACCGCCGCGGGAAGTTCCATCTGCTCGTCGAGCATGCGCTGGATCAGCGGCTTGTCGCCGATCACCGCGCTGCCGGCGAAGACCAGCGCGAAGGCCCAGTTCACCGCGGTGGGCTTCCACAGCACGAAGATGTCGTCGTGGAACACCAGCGTCGCCCCGCCGAGCACCACGATCAGCGCCATCGTCACCAGCGCCATGCGCTCGACGCGCCGCTCGCGCCACCAGATCCAGGCCACCTGCGCCACGCTCGCGATCACCGCGACGGCGGTGGCGACGTAGATGTCGGCGAGCTTGTAGGCGGCGAAGAACAGCACGACGGGCAGGAGGTCGAATAGAAATCTCATCGATGCGTACGCGGGGCCCCGGAAGAAGGCGGCGAGTCTAGCGCAATCCGGCGCGGGCGGCGGCGCGTGGGGTTTGACCACGCCGCGCGGCCGGTGGCAAGGTGCGTGCCGTCGTCGTGCGAGCCGCTACGGACATGAGTGAACGCCTGGAAATCCATCCGCTGAACCCGCAGTTGCGCGTGGTGCGCCGCGTCGTCGAGGTGGTGCGCGGCGGCGGCGTGATCGCCTATCCGACCGACTCCTGCTACGCGCTCGGCTGCCAGGTCGGCGACAAGGGCGCGCAGGAGCGCATCCAGCGCATCCGCCGCGTCGACGAGAAGAAGCACAATTTCACGCTGGTCTGCCGCGATCTGTCGGAGATCGCCACCTATGCCAAGGTCGACAACAGCCAGTACCGGCTGCTGAAGGCGCTGACGCCCGGCCCGTTCACGTTCATCCTGCGCGCCACCCACGAGGTGCCGCGACGCCTGCAGAACCCGAAGCGCAAGTCCATCGGCCTGCGCGTGCCCGATCATCCGGTGGTGGCGGCGCTGCTCGCCGAGCTCGACGAGCCGCTGATGAGCAGCACGCTGCTGCTGCCGGACGCCGAACTGCCGCTGAACGACCCGGACGAGATCGAAGCGCGCCTGGGCAAGCTGCTCGACCTGATCGTCGACGCCGGCCCCTGCGGCGTGGAGCCCACCACGGTGCTCGACCTGATCGACGGCGTGCCGGTGCTGGTGCGCCAGGGCCGCGGCGACGCCAGCGCGTTCCTGCCGGGCGGCGACTGAGCGCCGGCGCCCGCACCGGCCAGATCCCCCGCGGGCGGCAGCGGTGGCCGCCGCGCCCCCTTTCCCCGCATTCCCTTCACCCCCCGCCGGCGGCGGACCACGGGAGGACCCCACGCGCATGAACCACATCGTCATCGGTCTCGGCGGCACCGGCGGCAAGATCATCCGCGCGTTCCGCAAGCTGATCTACCAGGAGTTCCGCCGCGAGAAGCCCGACGGCGTCGAGATCGGCTACCTCTACGTCGATTCGAGCAGCGAGATGATGGCGGTCGACGATCCGAGCTGGAAAATCCTCGGCGTCTCCACGCAGCTGCCGCCGGCCTGCCAGCTGCTGATCACCGATGCCGACCTCGGCGCGCGCCTCGACAACCTCGACAACTACCCCGGCATCAGGCCGTGGATCGGCGACCGCGAGCAGTGGCGCGACATCCTCAACAGCATCGTCGGGGTCACGCTCGGCGGGCAGAAGCGCCGCCTCGGGCGCTTCCTGTTCGCCTGCAAGGCCGACCGCTTCCGCGAGCAGGTGCAGACGCAGGTGCGCCAGGTGCAGGCCTCGGGCATCACCGAGGTCACCTTCCACGTGCTCTGCGGGCTCGCCGGCGGCACCGGCAGCGGCAGCCTGATCGACGTGCTCGCGCAGCTGCGCGAGCTCTACCCGGAGTCGGCGCGCTACCGCATCCTCGCCTACACGCTGCTGCCCGACCCCTACCCGCCGCCGAACTGGGACACCGGCAACTACCACGCCAACGGCTACGCGGCGCTGCTGGAGCTCAACGCGCTGTCGACCGGGCAGTACCAGCCCTGGGACGTGCTCGGCGTGAAGGGGCGCCTGCGCCTCGCCGACCCCTTCAACGGCTGCTACGTGTTCGGCAACGAGAACGAGAACGGGCTGACCGTCGACGTCGACCAGGAGCTGCCGGGCATCGTCGGCGAGTTCCTGTACCAGAAGATCGTACGCGCCCGCCAGCTCGGCTGGGCGACGCTCGCGCGCATGGAGAACGCCGAGAACGGCGACGGCACCCCCGAGACCGCGCCGGGCGGCCGGCGCGCGGAGCGCTCGAAGCGCTTCCTCGCCTTCGGCATCAAGCGCCTGGTGATCCCCGAGGAGGAGATCGGTGAGTTCCTGGGCTTCGGCTTTGCCCGCCAGGCGCTCCTGCAGCTCGCCTACAACCACTGGCAGGACGCCGCCGGCTTCATCGAGGAGGCGCGCCCCGAGGACTTCGCCGCGCAGGTGCGCCAGGCCGACGCGCTGGCGCGCTGGGGGCTCGGCGACGATCACCTGCTGATGGTGACGCCGCTGCTGCCCGGCGACGGCGTGTCGCCGAAGTGGCAGAACCTCGCCGCCGAATGGGACACGGTGCTGCCGCACTTCAAGGGCATGGTGCGCACGCTCGAGCAGGCGGCGTGGCTCGACGAGCTCGCCAAGCTGTGCCAGAAGCGCTTCGACGAGGACTGGCGTGCGCTCGGCGTGCAGGCGTTCTACCAGTCGCGATTCAAGGCCCGCAAGGACATCGCCCGCGAGGTGCGCCTGCGCCTGGAGCGCGAGCTGTGCAACGAGTGGCGCATCGGTGCGCGCTCGCTGTACGCCTGCGCGCGCCTGCTCGCGGCGCTGGTCGAGGCGCTGCGCGAGCGCCACGACGGCTTCGAGGCGACGCTCGCGAAGGTGCGCGCGGCCGAACAGGAGGCGCAGGCGCGGCTCGCCCAGAACGGCCACAAGTGGGCGGGCATCGGGCTCATGGGCCGGCTCGTCGGCTCCCCGGCCAAGGTGCTCGACGCCCACGCCATCTACCTGCAGGAGCTCTACGTCAACCGCACCCGCGCGGTGGCGATCGCCACCGCCAGGGCGGTGCTGGCGGAGATCGTCGACGAGCTCACCGCGCTCGCCGCCGAGGTCGAGCGCGCCCACGCGACCGTGCAGGAGGCCCTCAAGCGCTTCGGCGTGCGGCTCGAACAGCGCTGCGTCGACGCCGGTGCCGAGCGCGACCTGCGCCGCCACCTGATCCGCTTCTACGACCCGGCGCACGTGCGCGCGATCGCCCGCACCCTCACGCTCGACCAGGAGACCCAGCGCACCCAGGCGAGCCGCGCCCGCGGAGCGGTGTTCGAGCGCCTCGGCGACACGCCGCTGTTCAGCGTGTTCAACCAGCGCGTCAATGCCTCGGCGCTGCTCGACACGCTGGAAACGGTCTGCGACGAGGGCGCGCGGCTCGCCCACGATGCGCTGGTCGCCGAGCGCCGCGCCCGCGTGCTCGGCGTGTCCATCCTCGGCAAGCTGGAGGAGCGCTACGGCGCCGATCCGCAGGCGCTGCGCGTGTACGTCGGCGAGCTCGCGCGCAGCGCCGGGGTGTTCACGCGCATCGACGCGCTGGAGAAGCAGCGCGTGGCGGCGGGCATCCCGGCCGGGGTGCCGACCGCGCTCGGCAAGTTCACCGTGATCCTGCCGCGCCCCGGCGAGCACGGCGCCTTCGCCGCGCGGCTCAAGGACGACTTCCGCGCCACCCGCAGCGGCGACGTCGAGATCCTCGAGGGCGGCGAGCGCGACAACGAGATCTGCCTGATCTCGCTGAGCAACCTGCTGCCGCTGCGCTTCCTGAAGCCGGTCGCCTTCCTGCGCGAGCGCTACGAGCGGCGCCTCGGCAGCGGCGATGCGCGGCGTGCCGCGCTCGAACTGCACACCGAGGGCGATGGCGGGCGCTATCCCTCGCTGTACGTGCCGGGGGTGGAGGAGATCCGCGGCGAGGGCCTGCCCTACGTGCTGCTCGCGCGCGCGCTCGGCTACCTGCAGGAGGGGCGCAACCCCGACACCGGCGCCGCCGAGGTGCTGCTGCTCGGCAAGGACGCCGACGGCTTCGATCGTGCGCCGCTCAGGCTCGGCGCGCGCTTCGTCGAGGCCTGGGAGGCGCTCGACCTGGACAAGCTCGACACGCTCCGCGAGGCCGTGCAGCAGGCGCTCGACGGCCCCGGGCTGCGTCACGCCGATCCGCGCCAGGCGCTGGCGCAGGCGGTGCTCGCCAGCGTCGAGGCGGTCAAGGCCGAGCGCGGCGGCAACGTCCAGGATGCGGTCTATCAGCGTTTCGTCGACGCCGGCCGGCGTGCGGTGCGCCTGCTGAAGCGGGAGGAGGCTTGAATGGCGGTACGCAAGGGCATCTGTTCGAACATCGGCAACTGCGAGGTCGCCAACGCGAAGAAGGTCGTCGAGATCGGGCCGGGGCAGGACTTCGTCTGCCCCGGCTGCGGCAGGACGCTGTTCCTGCACCAGCCGAAGAACTCGTCGGCGACGCTGCTGGTGATCGGCGGGCTGCTCGCCGTGGTGCTCGCCGGCAGTGCCTGGCTGATCCTCGGCCGCGGTGCGGACGAGGAGGCGGCCGCAGCGCGCCAGGCAGCCGAGGCGCAGGCTGCGGCGCAGGCGCGGCAGGCCGAGGCCGAGCGCCGCGTGCAGGACGAGGCCGCGCAGCGCGAGGCGCTCGCGCGCCAGCAGGCCGAAGCCGCCCGGCAGCAGGAGGAGGCGCGCCGGCAGCAGGCCGAAGTCGCCCGCCGGCAGGAGGAGGAGCGCGCCCGCCAGGCCGCCACTGCCGCCGAGGCCGAGCGCCGCGCGCAGGAGGAGGCCGCGCAGCGCGAGGCGCTCGCCCGCCAGCAGGCGGAGGAGGCCGCGCGGCGCCCACCCGCCGCGGATGCCGCACGCCCGCCGGCGCGGCTGCCGCCGTGCAGCGCGCGCGATGCCGACGAGCGCCGCCGGCTCAAGCTCTGCGAGTGAGCGCGCCGCCGCCGCTGCGCCTTCCCGCCCCCTTCACCCCCCGGAGCCCCGCATGAACCGACTGTTCCGCCGCGCCCGTGCGCTCGCCCTCACGCTCGTCCCGCTGCTCGCATCGGTGTTCGCCACCGCGGCGCCGATCGCCGACTACCGCATCGTCACCGGCGGCAGCACCGGCACCTACTTCGCCTTCGGCCAGAACCTCGCCACGCTGGTCGCCCCCGCCGCGAACGTGAACCTCGAGGTGCTGAGTTCGGGCGGTTCGGTGCAGAACGTGCGCGACATGCGCTACCGCGAGAAGGTCAAGTTCGCGCTGGTGCAGTCCGACGTCTATCAGGCCTACGTCGCCCTCGCCGCGCAGGGCGACAAGGAGGCGCGCGCGCTGATCGACCCGCTGCGGGTGGTGCTGCCGCTGTACCTGGAGGAGATGCACTTCGTCGTCCCGGCGGATTCGCCGCTGCACTACATCCACGAGATCCGCGGGCGCAAGCTCTACATGGGCCCGGAGGGCAGCGGTTCGGCGCTGTCGACCACCACGCTCTACGGCCTGCTGTTCGGCGGCGAGCGCCCGAACCGGGTGAACTTCGCCACCGCCACCGACGCCGCGCAGGGCTACAAGCAGGCGCTGAACAGCCTGCTCGACCGCGACGGCCAGGTCGACGTGGTGGTGTTCGTGGCCGGCCAGCCGATCGCGCAGCTCGACGTGCCGGCCGAGCTCGGGCGCAAGCACTACCGGCTGCTGGCGCTGAAGCCCGACGAGCCGTCGCTGCGCGAGGCGCTGTCGGTGTACTACCCGGCACAGATCGCGCACGCGAGCTACGGCTGGCTCGACGCCGACGTGCCGACGCTGGCGGTCAAGGCCTACCTGATCACCTACGACTACCCGCAGGAGGTCAACCGCCGCGCCATCGGCGCCTTCGCCCGGGCGCTGTGCAGCCGCTACGACACGCTGCTCGCGCAGGGCCACCCGAAGTGGAAGCAGGTCGCGTGGACGCCGCGCGCCGGGCTCGAACCGCTGCGCGCCGGCTGGCGCTACTACGCGGTGACCGAACCGATCCTCGCCAACTGCGCCGGGCAGGGCGCGGGGCGGCCCTGTGACCAGGACCGGCGCCTGCTCGGACTCTGCGAATAGGGTGTCGGGCGCACCGGCGCGCGCCGCGGCGTGCGCTCACGGTCGCCGGACCCGCCTGCGTATACTGCGGCCATGCAAGAACTCACGGATATCCAGCGTCTCGTCGTCTCGATCCTGCCCCTGCTGTTCGCGATCACGCTGCACGAGGTGGCGCACGGCTGGGCGGCGCTGCGCTTCGGTGACACCACGGCGCTGCAGGAGGGGCGGCTGTCGCTGAACCCGCTGCATCACATCGACCCGATCGGCACCGTGCTGGTGCCGCTGCTGACCTTCGGCCTGCCGCTGCTGCTCACTGGCCAGCCCGGCTTCCTGTTCGGCTGGGCGAAGCCGGTGCCGGTGAGCATGCACCGGCTGCGCCGGCCGCGCCGCGACATGGCCTGGGTGGCGCTCGCCGGGCCCTGCGCCAACCTGGCGATGGCGCTCGGCTGGGCGCTGGTGATGGCGGGCGGCGCGTACTTCGCGCAATTCCTGCCGCTGGCCGGTGCGCCGCTGTTCTACGTCGGCGCCGCGGGCATCCTGGTCAACGCGCTGTTCGCGGTGCTGAACCTGTTCCCGATCCCGCCGCTCGACGGCTCGCGCGTGCTCGCCGCGCTGCTGCCGCCGCGCGCCGCGGCGGTGCTGTACCGCTACGAGCGCGAGGGCATGATCCTGGTGCTGATCCTCGCGGCCAGCGGCATCCTCGGGCGCCTGATCTGGCCGCTGGTCGATCTCGTCAACCGCCTGTTCCTGACCGTCGTCCTCCTGTTGCTGCGATAAATCGAGGCTTCGCTTGAGCACCCAGACCCGTATCCTCACCGGCATCACCACCACCGGTACCCCGCACCTCGGCAACTACGCCGGCGCCATCCGCCCGGCGATCGAGGCGAGCCGCTCGGGCGACGCCGAGTACTTCTTCTTCCTCGCCGACTACCACGCGCTGGTGAAATGCCAGGAGCCGGAGCGCGTGATGCAGTCGCGCCTCGAAGTGGCCGCGACCTGGCTCGCGCTCGGCCTCGACCCGGAGCGCGTGACCTTCTACCGGCAGTCCGACGTGCCCGAGATCCCCGAGCTCACCTGGCTGCTCAGCTGCGTCACCGCCAAGGGGCTGATGAACCGGGCGCACGCCTACAAGGCCGCGGTGCAGGAGAACCTCGACGCCGGCGACGCCGACCCCGATCGCGGCGTGACCATGGGGCTGTTCGGCTACCCGGTGCTGATGGCCGCCGACATCCTGATCTTCAACGCCCACAAGGTGCCGGTGGGGCGCGACCAGATCCAGCACCTGGAGATGACCCGCGACATCGCCCAGCGCTTCAACTACCTGTACGGCGAGCACTTCGTGCTGCCCGAGGTGGTGGTGGACGAGGCCACCGCGATCCTGCAGGGCCTCGACGGGCGCAAGATGAGCAAGAGCTACAACAACACGATCCCGCTGTTCGTGCCCGAGAAGGAGCTGCGCAAGCTGATCATGCGCATCGTCACCAACTCGCAGCCGCCGGGCGAGCCCAAGGACCCCGACGGCTCGACGCTGTTCCAGATCTACCGCGCCTTCGCCACGCCCGAGGAGAGCGCCGCGATGCGCGTGCGCTATGCCGAGGGCATCGGCTGGGGCGAGATGAAGCAGGTGCTGTTCGAGCGTCTCAACGGCGTGCTCGCCGGGCCGCGCGAGCACTACCAGGCGCTGCTCGCCGACCCCGAGGGACTCGAACGCATCCTGCTGGAGGGCGCCGACAAGGCGCGTGCGATCGCCACCCCCTTCCTCGCCCGGCTGCGCGCCGCGGTGGGGTTGCGGCGCCTGGCCTGAGGCCGCGCGGCGGCCGTGAGCCTGACGGTCGACGAGCCGATCGCGCGGGTGCGCGGCGAACCGTTCGCCGCGCTGCCGGCGGACCTGTACATCCCGCCCGACGCCCTCGAGGTCTTCCTCGACGCCTTCGAGGGGCCGCTCGACCTGCTGCTGTACCTGATCAAGCGCCAGAACCTCGACATCCTCGACATCCCGATCGCCGCGATCACCGCGCAGTACATGGACTACCTGGCGCTGCTGCAGGAGCTGCGCCTGGAGCTCGCCGCGGAGTACCTGGTGATGGCCGCGTGGCTCGCCGAGATCAAGTCGCGCCTGCTGCTGCCGCGCGCGCCGAGCACGAGCGGCGAGGCCGAGGTCGACCCGCGCGCCGAGCTGATCCGTCGCCTGCAGGAGTACGAGCGCTTCAAGGCCGCCGCCGAGGGGCTGGACGCGCTGCCGCGGCTCGACCGCGACGTGTTCGCCGCCGGCGCCGAGTGGGTCGAAAGCGGCACCGTGCGCACGCCGCCGCGCGTCGAGCTCACCGACCTGCTCGCGGCGCTCGGCGAGGTGCTGCGGCGCGCCGAGCTGCACGGCCACCACCACGTGGCGGCCGAGCCGCTGTCGGTGCGCGAGCGCATGAGCCGCATCCTCGAAACCGTCGACGCCGTGCGCTTCACCGCCTTCACCGCGCTGTTCATGCCCGCCGAGGGTAGGCGCGGCGTGGTCGTGACCTTCATCGCGGTGCTCGAACTGATCCGCGAGGCGCTGCTCGAACTCGTCCAGCACGAACCGTTCGCGCCGCTCTACGTGAGGCTCAGGGGATGAACGGCGCGCCGCCGCTGAAGATCGTGCTCGAAGGCGCGCTGCTCGCCGCCGGTGGTCCGCTCGACCTGGCGCGGCTGGAGAGCCTGTTCGATGCCACCGCCCGCCCGTCGCCCGAGGCGCTGCGCGCCGCGCTCGCCGAGCTCGCCGCCGATTACCGCGGCCGCGGCGTCGAGCTCGTCGAGGTGGCCGGTGGCTGGCGGCTGCAGGTGCCGCAGCGGCTCGCGCCGTGGGTGTCGCGGCTGTGGGAGGAGAAGCCAGGGCGCTACTCGCGCGCGACGCTCGAAACGCTCGCGCTGATCGCCTACCGCCAGCCGATCACCCGCGGCGAGATCGAGGAGGTGCGCGGCGTCGCGGTGAGCAGCGCGATCGTCAAGGCCCTGCTCGAACGCGGCTGGGTGCGCGTGCTCGGCCACAAGGAGGTGCCCGGCCGCCCCGCGCTGTACGGCACCACGCGCGAGTTCCTCGATCACTTCGGCCTGAGGAGCCTGGCCGAGCTGCCGGCGCTGGCCGAACTGCGCGATCTCGACACCATCGGCGCGGAACTCTACGGCGCCCCCGGCGCCTGAGTGGTGCGGTGCGGCACGCGGCGATGGCAGCGCGGCCGACAAGGGCTTACGATGCGCCCCCCGTCCGTACCGCCCCGGAGTCCCCACCATGTCCGAACGTCTGCAGAAGCTCCTCGCCAGCGCCGGCCTCGCCTCGCGGCGCGAGATCGAGGAGTGGATCCGGGACGGGCGCGTCACCGTCGACGGCCACGTCGCCCAGCTCGGCGACCAGGCCGAGGGCAGCGAGGCCATCGCCGTCGACGGCAAGCCGGTACGGCTCGCCAGCCATGCGCCGGCGCGGCGCGTGCTCGCGTACTTCAAGCCGGAAGGCGAGGTCACCACGCGCGACGACCCCGAAGGGCGGCCGACGGTGTTCGACCACCTGCCGCCGCTGCGCCAGGGGCGCTGGATCGCGGTCGGGCGCCTCGACCTCAACACCCAGGGCCTGCTGCTGCTGACCACCGACGGCGAGCTGGCCAACCGCCTGATGCACCCGTCCTCGCAGGTCGAGCGCGAGTACGCGGTGCGCGTGCTCGGCGAGGTCGGCCCCGAGGTGCTCGAACGGCTGCGCGCCGGCGTGCAGCTCGACGACGGCCTCGCGCGCTTCGAAGCGATCCGTGACGCCGGCGGCAGCGGCGCCAACCACTGGTACCACGTGGTGCTGCGCGAGGGGCGCAACCGCGAGGTGCGCCGGCTGTGGGAATCGCAGGGGGTGACGGTCAGCCGCCTGATGCGCGTGCGCTACGGGCCGGTCGGCCTCGCCCGGCACCTGCGCCCCGGCCGCTGGGAAGACCTGACGCCCGAACAGCTCGACGACCTGCTGCTCAGCGTGGGGCTGGCGCCGGAGCGCCCGGCGCCCGCGGCGCATCCGGCCGCCGGGCGCCCGGGACGTCGTCCCGGCGCTGCGCCGCCGCGGGCACGCAGCGGCGGCGAGCGCCCGCAGCGCGCCGCGGCGCGCGGGGCGCCGCCGGCCAGGCGCGCGACGGGTGAGGCGCCGCGCGCCCGCTTCGAGCGGGAGGACGGTCGCCCGCGCCGCGCCGCGGAACCCGGCGCCGAGGCCGACGTGCCACGGCGGCGCCCCGCGCGCCCCGCGGCACCCGAGCGCACGCGTGACACCGACGCACCGCGCTGGCGCCCGGCGGGCGGTGCCGACGACGCCTCGGCGCCACGGCGGCGCCCCGCGGCACCCGAGCGCACGCGTGACACCGACGCGCCGCGCTGGCGCCCGGCGGGCGGTGCCGACGACGCCTCGGCGCCACGGCGGCGCCCCGCGGCACCCGAACGTACGCGCGATGCCGACGCTCCGCGCTGGCGCCCGGCGGGCGGTGCCGACGACGCCTCGGCGCCACGGCGGCGCCCCGCGGCACCCGAACGTACGCGTGACACCGATGCACCGCGCTGGCGCCCGGCGGGTGGTGCCGACGGCGCCTCGGCGCCACGGCGGCGCCCCGCGCGCACCGCGGCACCCGAGCGCACGCGCGACACCGACGCACCGCGCTGGCGCCCGGCGGGCGGTGCCGACGATGCGCGGGCAGCCCCGCACCGCGCCGGGCCGGCGCACGCCGGGCGCCAGCGCACGCCGCCGCGTGCCGCCGATGGCACCGCGCGGCGACACGGCGCCGAGCATGCGCCGTCGCGCGGCCATCGCGACGGTGCGGGCGAGGCCCCGGCGGCGCGCGGGCGCGGCGCGCATGGCAGCGGTGCCACCGCGGCTCGCCCGCCCACCCGCGGTGCGCGGACGGAGGCGCTCGAGCTGCGGCGTTCGCGCGCGCTCGCGGCGGCACATCGCGAGCGCGCGGCCGGGCGGCCGGCGCCGGCCGCCGCCCCGGAACCGCGCACCCGGCTCTCGCTCCCGCGCGGCGGCGCCGGCGAGGCACCGCCGCGCGCATCGCGCCCGGCGCCGAAGCCGCACGGCGGCGGTCCGCGCCAGGGCAGGCCGCGCGGTCCGCGCCCGCGCTGAGCGCCGCGCCGGTGGCCGCACGCCTCGAACTCGTCACCGAGTGGACCCTGGCGGCGCCGATCGACGCGGTGTGGGCCGAGCTGTCGGCGGTCGAGCACTGGCCGCAGTGGTGGCCGTACCTGCGCGCGGTCGAGTGCCTCTCCCCCGGCGACGCCCGCGGCGTCGGCGAGCGCCGGCGCTACCGCTGGGCGACGCGGCTGCCGTACACGATCACCTTCGAGATGCGCTCGACCGCCGTCGAGCCGCCGCGGCTGCTCGCCGGCGAGGCCCGCGGCGATCTGCGCGGCCGCGGCTGCTGGCAGCTCACCGAGATCGCCGGCGGCACCTGCGTGCGCTACGCCTGGAGCGTGGACGTCGACAAGCCGTGGATGCGCCTGCTCGCACCGCTGGCGCGCCCGCTGTTCGTGTGGAACCACGATGCGCTGATGCGCGCCGGTGGCGAGGGGCTCGCGCGCCGGCTCGGCGTGCCGCTGCTGCGGCACGCGCGTTGCGAGGGGGGTGGCGTCAGCCCTGCGCGCGCAGGGTCTGGCCGGTGACGCCGCGGCTGTCGGGGCCGAGCAGGTACAGGTAGGGGAGCACCACCGCCTCCGGTGACGCCCAGTCCTCGGGCGAGATGCCGGGGTAGACGCGCACGCGCAGGTTGGTGCGCACCACGCCGGGATCGACGCTGTTGACGCGGATCGCGGTGTTGGCTTCGAGCTCGTTCGCCAGGATCTTCATCAGCGTCTGCGTGCCGCCCTTGGCGACGCCGTAGGCGCCCCAGTAGGCCTTGCCGGCATCGGCCACCGCGTCGGCGCTGAACACCACCGAGGCGTCGGGCGCGGCGTTCAGCAGCCCGAGCAGCGTGTGGGTGAGCAGGAAGGGGGCGTGCAGGTTGACCTGGATCGCCTGGAACCACAGCTCCACGTCGTAGTTGGCGATCGGGGTCAGCGCGCCGACCCAGCCGGCGTTGTGCAGCAGGCCGTCGAGGCGCCCGAAGTTCTCCTCGATCGCGTCGGCGAGGTCGAAGTACTCCTTGCCGTTGGTGCCGAGCAGGTTCATCGGGTGCAGCACCGGCTCGGGGCCGCCGGCGGCGACGATCTCGTCGTAGACCGCTTCGAGCTTCTTCAGCGTGCGCCCGAGCAGGATCACGGTGGCGCCGTGCGCCGCGCAGGCGCGGGCGGTGGCGCGGCCGATGCCGTCGCCGGCGCCGGTGATCAGGATCACGCGGTTCTGCAGCAGGTCGGGCGCGGGCTGGTAATCCTGCATGACGGGCCTCTCGGTCGGCGCACGGGCGCCGCGGCTGGATCGGATCGGGCCGCGGATTCTAGCCCAGCGGCGCCGTCGCGGGCGTCACGCGCGCGCGCGGCGCAGCGTGTTCCAGGCGATCCACAGCTTGCGCAGCGGCGTCAGCTCGACGCGGTGTTCGAGCAGGCGCCAGCCGTCGTGCTCGATCTCGTCGAGCAGCGCTTCGGCGAGCGCGAGGCGCACCAGCAGCGGCGCGAGGCGCGCGTGCTCGCCGTCCGGCAGGCCGGCGCGCGCGCGCGCGAAGGTCGCCCGGATGCGCTCGCCCTGGCGGGCGAACAGCGCCCGGGTGTGGGCGCTGCCGCTGCCGGCGTACAGGTCGGGGTGGGTGACGCCGGCCTCGCGCATCTCGTCCTCGGGCACGAAGAAGCGCCCCGCCAGCGCGTCGGCACGCACCTCGCGCAGGCGCGCGAGCAGCGCGAGGCCGAAGCCGAGTTCGTGCGCGAACACCGCGGCGGCACGGTCCTGCAGGCCGAGCAGCTCGGCGGCGAACAGCAGCGGGGTGCTGCCGCTGCGGTGGCACCAGCCGGCGAGGGCCTCGAAGCCGGGGAAGGCGTCGTAGTCGAGCAGGATGCCGGCGGCGTCGACGAGTTCGCCGAGCGGCGCCGGGTCGAGGCCGCGCGTCGGCAGGTGCGGCGCGAGCGCCCGGGTGGCGGGGTGCGCCGGGGCGCCGGCCGCGAGCCGGCCCAGCTCGGCACGCCACCAGTCGAGCTTGGTGCGCGCCACGCCGGGGTCGCGGCAGTCGGCCGGGGTGTCCAGCACCTCGCGCTCCAGCGTCCACAGCGCGTTCAGCGCGGCGCGCTCGCGGCTGCCGAGCCCGAGCAGGGCGTAGTGGCGATCGGAGCCGGCGGGTGCGGCCTTGGCTTCGCAGTAATCGTCGGGGTTCATGGCGATGCTCGTCGTTGCGCGGGGCCGGGGGCTGGCGCCTCAGTCGCGCGGCCAGCCGTGGCGCACGGCGTGCGCCGCCAGCACCAGCCAGTCGAAGGCCGAGAACGGCGGCGGGTCGGCGAGGCCGCTGCGGCGCTTGGCGGTGATCCAGCGGTCGGCGGCGAGGATCAGCAGGCGCAGCGCGAAGCCGCTGCGCCCGCGCAGTTCCCGGCCGAGCGGCGAGCCGGCGCGCAGCAGCCGGCGCGCGCGTTCGAGCTGGCTGTCGACCAGCGTGGGCGCCGGCAGGCCGGTGGCGAGGCTGCCGACGGTCACGCGGTGGCGGGCCATGTCCTCGCGGGCGAGGTAGGGCAGGCCGGCGCGGCAGTCGGCGCGCAGGTGATCGAGGCGCGTCAGCAGGTAGAGCGCGCCGGCGATGGCGCGCGCATAGCCGCGCGCGCGCTCGTCGTCATGGCCGAGCACGGCGAGCGTCAGCGCGGCATAGGGCGCCCAGGTGCGCTGCGCGTGCGCGAGCAGGTCGCCGAGCGTGGCGAAGGGCAGCGGCGGGACCACCAGCGCGTCGGGCCAGCCCTCGGTGCAGTCGTGCAGCGGGCCGGCGGGCAGCCCCGCGAGCAGCGCCGCGCGCTCGGCCGGCGCGGTCTCGCGCAGCCGCTGTTCGAGCGCGCTGAGCTCGGCGAGCGCCTGGCGCAGACGTGGCGGCAGGGCCGCGAACACCGCATCCGGCAGCAGCCGCCGTGGCAGGTCGGGGCGCGGTTCAGCCATGTGCGATGGCTCCGGCGAGCCAGTCGAGCAGCTCGAGCGGGTGGTCGATGCCGCCGTCGGCCTGCCAGTCCTCGGGGCGGTCATCGGCGCCGATGTAGCCGAAGCGCGCCACCAGCGTGCGCATGCCGGCGC
The DNA here is from genome assembly GCF_004341245.1 of Plasticicumulans lactativorans. Lineage (GTDB taxonomy): Bacteria > Pseudomonadota > Gammaproteobacteria > Competibacterales > Competibacteraceae > Plasticicumulans_A > Plasticicumulans_A lactativorans. The sequence goes on from NZ_SLWY01000002.1 coordinate 234,397, forward strand.
GGCGGCCGGCCTCGATGTCGCGCGCGGCGTCGCCGACGTACACGCAGGCGGTGGCGGGCACCCCGGCGAGCGCGCAGGCGTGCAGCAGCGGCGCCGGGTCGGGCTTGGCGACCGCCAGGGTGTCGCCGGCTACCACGCAGGCCGCGCGTTCGGCGAGCCCGAGCGCGGCCAGCAGCGGCGTGGTGAGCCAGCCCGGCTTGTTGGTGACCACGCCCCAGGCGAGCCCGCGCGCGTCGAGCGCATCGAGCAGCTCCCCGATGCCGGGAAACGGCACGGTCGCCTCGGCCAGCATGGCGCGGTACAGCGCGAGGAAGCGCGTGCGCAGGCGCTCGAACGCCGCGTGCTGCGGGCCGAGGTCGAAGCCGGCGGCGAGCAGGCGGGCGGCGCCGTGCGAGGCGAGCGGGCGCAGGCGGGCGTAGGGCAGCGGCGCCAGCCCCTCCTCGGCGCGCAGCGCGTTGAGCGCGCCGGCGAGGTCGGGGGCGGTGTCGAGCAGCGTGCCGTCGAGGTCGAACAGCACGCAGCGGATCGGAGTCGGGGAGGGCGCGCTCATTCACGCCTCGGCCGCATCGGCGTGCACGAGGTAGTTCACCTCCACCCCCGGCGCCAGCCAGTAGCGCCGGCTGAGCGGGTTGTAGTGCATGCCGGTCAGCTCGCGCAGCTTGAGACCGGCGGCCTCGGTCCAGTCGGCGAGCTCCGACGGGCGGATGAACCTGGCGTAGTCGTGGGTGCCGGTCGGCAGCAGGCGCAGCAGGTACTCGGCGCCGACGATCGCGAACAAGTAGGCCTTGGGCGTGCGGTTGATCGTCGAGAAGAACACGTGGCCGCCGGGCCTGACCAGGCGCGCGCACGCCTGCACCACCGAGGCCGGGTCGGGCACGTGTTCGAGCATCTCCATGCAGGTGACCACGTCGTAGTGGCCCGGCTGCTCGGCGGCGAAGGCCTCGGCGGTGATCCGGCGGTAGTCGACGGCGAGCCCCGATTCGTGCAGGTGCAGGCGCGCCACCGCGAGCGGCGCGGCGCCCATGTCGATGCCGGTGACCGCGGCGCCGCGTGCGGCCATGCCTTCGGCGAGGATGCCGCCGCCGCAGCCGACGTCGAGCACGCGCTTGCCGGCGAGGCCGGCGCGGCGGTCGATGAAGTCGAGGCGCAGCGGGTTGATGTCGTGCAGCGGCTTGAACTCGCTGTCGGGATCCCACCAGCGGCTGGCGAGCTGTTCGAACTTGGCGATCTCGCGATCGTCGACGTTGGCGTGGGCGGTGCTCATGGTGCGGTACCTGGAACGGAGTCGGACGCTGTGACCGGGGCGGGGCGGGGCTCAGCCGTTCGCGATGGTGTCGCGCCAGGCGCGGGCGCGCTGGTGGATCGCATCGGCGTCGAGCGTGGTCAGCACGCGGTTCTTCAGCAGGTGACGGCCGGCCACCCAGACATCGGTGACCTGGTGCCGGCCGCTGGCGTAGACGAGCTGCGACAGCGGGTGGTACAGCGGCTGGGCTTCGAGCGCACCGAAGTCGACCGCGGTGACATCGGCCCACTTGCCGGGCAGCAGCGAGCCGATGTCGGCATCGAGGCCGAGCGCGCGGGCGCCGCCGAGCGTGGCGAGGTGCAGCGCGTGGCCCGCCGGCAGCGCGGCGGCGTCGCCGGCGACCGCCTTGGCGAGCAGCGCGGCGCTGCGCATCTCGCCGAACATGTCGAGGTCGTTGTTGCTGGCGGCGCCGTCGGTGCCGAGCGCGACGTTGACGCCGGCGGCGAGGAGCCGGGCGACCGGGCAGAAGCCGCTGGCGAGCTTGAGGTTCGATTCCGGGCAATGCAGCACGTGCACGCCGGTTTCGGCGACGCGCGCGATCTCGGCGTCGTCGAGCTGGGTCATGTGCACCGCCAGCAGCTCGGGCGACAGCAGGCCGAGCGCGTCGAGGTGCGCCAGCGGCCGCCGGCCGTGGCGCGCGTGGTATTCGTCGACCTCGGCGGCGGTCTCGTGCAGGTGGATGTGGATCGGCCGCTCGAGCTCGTCGGCGAGGGTGCGCACGCGCTCCAGCGTCGCCGGCGCCACGGTGTACGGCGCGTGCGGCGCGAAGGCGGTGCTGATCAGCGGGTCGTGGCGCAGGTTCTCGTGCAGCGCGAGCCCCTTGTCCAGGTATTCGTCGACCCCGCTGGCCCAGGCGCTCGGGAAGTCGATGACGACCAGGCCGACGCAGGCGCGCATCCCCGCCGCCGACGCTGCGCGCGCGGTCACGTCGGGGAAGAAGTACATGTCGTTGAAGCAGGTGATGCCGCCGCGCAGCATCTCGGCCATCGCGAGCTGGGTGCCATCGTGCACGAAGGCCTCGCTGACCCAGCGCCCCTCGGTCGGCCAGATGTGGCCGGTGAGCCACTCGTGCAGCGGCAGGTCGTCGGCGAGACCGCGCAGCAGGCTCATCGCCGCGTGCGCATGGGCGTTGACCAGGCCCGGGATCAGGCCGTGCGAGGGCAGGTGCAGCGTGATGCGCCCGAGGTAGCGGGCGGCGGCATCCACGGCCGGGAGCACGTCGAGGATGCGCCCCTGGTCGATCGCGAGCGCATGGCCTTCGAGCACGACGCCTGCGGGCTCGACCGGCACGATCCAGCGGGGGAAGAGCAGCGTGTCGATGGTGAGCATGCGGGGCTCCGGTGCCGGAAAGCGCAGGAGTATAGCGATCCTCCCGGCCCGGGCGCCCGTCCGCCGGCGCGTGCCGACGGGCAAAAAAAACCCCGGCGCAGGGCCGGGGCTGGTTGCGGTGCGAGGCGCTTACTTGAGCGCTTCGGCGTCGACGGTGATCTCGACGCGACGGTTCTGCGCACGGCCTTCCGCGGTCTTGTTCGAGGCGATCGGCTGACGCTCGCCCATGCCCTTCGCGGTGATCAGCGCGGGGTTGACGCCCTTCTCGATCAGGTAGGTCTTGACGGCGTCGGCGCGACGCTCGGACAGACGCTGGTTGTAGGCGTCCGAGCCGATGCTGTCGGTGTGGCCGACGAGCTCGATGCTGTTGACCTTGGCCTTGCCCTTGATGTCGGCGGCGAGCTTGTCGATCGAGGCCTTGCCGGCGGGCTTCAGCACCGCCTTGTTGAAGTCGAAGTTGGCATCGGCGCTGAGGCTCATCGAGATCGGCGACTTGACCATCTGCGGAGCACCGCACTCGGGGTGCTCGACGCCGCCGATGGACAGCACGCACTTGCCGTACGGATCCTTGACCGGCTTGCCGTAGGGGTCGGTGACGACCGGATCGGCGGCCTGGGCCGGCAGGGCGGCCGCGATCGCGACGGCGGCGGCCACGGCGAGGGCGAGTTTGTTCAGATCAAGTTTCATCGTCTAACCTCCAATGAATCGCAAACGAAATCCGGGTGGGAGAGCCCGCCGGAATGAGTACTTCAAGCGAAGTCCAAGGGTTAAAGTTGTTCCCTACCAGTATATCCAAGCAGGGGCCGATTAAGTCGGAAACTTTAAGGCTGCCTAGTTTGCAATGATACACCTCTGTGTCAGAATTGCAAAAGGTGTTGTTTCGGAAATAACGCTTCTTAGCTGCTTTCCAACGGGAGGTCTACGGTGCGCGTTGCGCTGCTCGAGGATGATCGTGCGCAGGCCGAGATGATGCGGGCGTGGCTTGCCGAGGCGGGCCACGACACTCAGGTGTTCGGCCTTGGCAAGGCCCTGATCCGCGAACTTGGTCGCGATTCCTATGACTTGGTGGTGCTCGACTGGATGCTCCCCGACACCGACGGCCTGCAGGTGCTGCGCTGGATCCGCGAGCACGTCGACTGGCCCATGCCGGTGCTGTTCGTGACCGGTCGGGACGAGGAGAAGGACATCGTCGAGGCGCTGAACTCCGGCGCCGACGACTACATGACCAAGCCGGTCAAGCGCGGTGAGATGCTCGCCCGCATCAAGGCGGTGCTGCGGCGCGCGATCCCGCAGGACGACGCCGTGCGGGTGCTCGACTTCGGTGACTACTCGATCGACCTGCTGACGCGCAACGTCGCGCTCCAGGGCAGGGCCATCGAGCTCACGCAGAAGGAGTTCGACCTCGCGCTGTTCCTGTTCCGCGGCGCCGGGCGGGTGTTGTCGCGAGGCCACATTCTCGAAAGCGTGTGGGGGCGCAGCCCCGACATCAATACGCGTACCGTGGATACTCATGTCAGCCGCATTCGCAACAAACTGGATTTGCGCCCCGAGCACGGCTGGCAACTGAAGGCGGTGTATCAGCACGGCTACAGGCTCGAACCCGTGGAGCCCCCGCTGAACTGAACCGCCCGTCCCCGCTTGTTGTTGTCGACGGCCCCGGCCACCGTCGGGTGGGGTGGGGCCGTCGCCTTTTCGGAACCGGCGTACTTTGTACGCGAACCGGGTTTCTCTCGCGTTAACGGAACTGCCCCCATGTCCGAGCATGCCCACGACCGCATCCGCGCGGTGGTCTGGAACGACGATGCGCTGGAGTTGCTCGATCAGCGCCTGCTGCCCGCCGTCGAACGGCGGCTGCGCCTCGGCACGGCGGCCGGCGTGGCGCAGGCGATACGCGACATGGTCGTGCGCGGCGCCCCGGCGATCGGCATCGCGGCGGCCTACGGCGTGGTGCTGGCCGCGCGTGCACGCTTCGCCGAGGCCCCGGCCGGCTGGCGTGCGCGGATCGGCGCCGACCTCGACCTGCTCGCCGCGGCGCGGCCGACCGCGGTCAACCTGTCCTGGGCGGTCGCGCGCATGCGCGCGACCATCGAGCGCGCCCCGGAGGGCGATCCGTGCCCGCGGCTGCTGGCCGAGGCCAACGCCATCCTCGCCGAGGACATCGCCGCCAACCGCCGCATGGGCGCGCTGGGGGCGGCGCTGATCGAGGCCGGCGGCAGCGTGCTCACGCACTGCAACGCCGGCTCGCTCGCCACCGGCGGTTTCGGCACCGCGCTCGGCGTGATCCGCACCGCCCATGCCGCCGGGCGCATCGACGCGGTCTACGCCGGCGAGACCCGCCCGTGGCTGCAGGGCGCGCGCCTCACCGCGTGGGAACTGGTGCGGGACGGCATCCCGGTGACCCTGCTCGCCGACGGCGCGGCGGCGTACCTGCTGTGCCAGGGGCGGGTGCGCTGGGTGATCGTCGGTGCCGACCGCATCGCCGCCAACGGCGACACCGCCAACAAGATCGGCACCTACGGCCTCGCCGTGCTGGCGCGCCAGCACGGGGTGGGGTTCATGGTGGTGGCGCCGGTGTCGACCATCGACATGAGCCTCGCCGACGGTGCCGGCATCCCGATCGAGGAGCGCCCGGCCGCGGAGGTACTCGACCTCGCCGGCGCGCGCGTCGCCGCCGCCGGTGCCGGCGCGTGGAACCCGGCCTTCGACGTCACGCCGGCGGCGCTGATCGACGCCATCGTCACCGAACGCGGCGTGGTGCACGCCCCCGATGCCGCCGGCATGGCGGCGCTGCTGGCGGGCTGAGGTCGCCCCCGCGGCGGCCGGCCGGGGCCGCCTGTGCTATAGTGCCGCCCCTTCGCGCGGGCCCCCCACGGTCCCGTGCCCCGTGTGTTCCAGGACCCCGCTCCATGGTCGATTTCGCCAAAGAAGTCCTGCCGGTCAATCTCGAAGACGAGATGAAGCAGTCGTATCTCGATTACGCGATGAGCGTGATCATCGGCCGCGCGCTGCCCGACGTGCGCGACGGCCTCAAGCCCGTGCACCGGCGCGTGCTGTACGCGATGCAGGAGCTCGGCAACGACTGGAACCGGCCGTACAAGAAGTCGGCACGCGTGGTCGGCGACGTGATCGGCAAGTACCACCCGCACGGCGACACCGCGGTGTACGACACCATCGTGCGCATGGCCCAGCCGTTCTCGATGCGCTACATGCTGGTCGACGGCCAGGGCAACTTCGGTTCGGTCGACGGCGACGCGCCCGCGGCGATGCGCTACACCGAAGTGCGCATGAGCCGCATCGCGCACGAACTGCTCGCCGACCTCGACAAGGAAACCGTCGACTTCCAGCCCAACTACGACGAGTCCGAGCGCGAGCCCACGGTGTTCCCGACGCGGGTGCCGAACCTGCTGGTGAACGGTTCCTCGGGCATCGCGGTCGGCATGGCGACCAACATCCCGCCGCACAACCTCGGCGAGGTGGTCGACGCCTGCATCGCGCTGATCGAGCACCCCGAGCTCGGCGTCAACGAGTTGATGCACTACCTGCCGGGGCCGGACTTCCCGACCGCGGGCATCATCAACGGCACCCGCGGCATCCGCGACGCCTACCAGACCGGCCGCGGGCGCGTCTACGTGCGGGCGCGCCACCACGTCGAGACCGACGAGCGCAGCGGTCGCCAGGCGCTGATCGTCACCGAGCTGCCCTACCAGGTGAACAAGGCGCGGCTGCTCGAGAAGATCGCCGAGCTGGTGCGCGAGAAGAAGCTCGAGGGCATCGCCGAGCTGCGCGACGAGTCCGACAAGGACGGCATGCGCATGGTGATCGAGCTGCGCCGCGGCGAGGTGCCCGAGGTGGTGCTGAACAACCTGTTCCAGCACACGCCGATGCAGAGCGTGTTCGGCATCAACATGGTGGCGCTGGTCGACGGCCAGCCGCGCCTGCTCAACCTCAAGCAGGTGCTCGAGGCCTTCCTGCGCCACCGCCGCGAGGTGGTCACGCGGCGCACCCTCTACGAGCTGCGCAAGGCGCGCGAACGCGCCCACATCCTCGAAGGGCTCGCCGTCGCGCTCGCCAACCTCGATCCGATGATCGAGCTGATCCGCCGCTCGCCGACGCCGGTCGAGGCGCGCGAGGGGCTGCTCGGCCGCCGCTGGGAGGCCGGCGCGGTCACCGCGATGCTCGCGCGCGCCGGCGCCGCGGCCTCGCGCCCCGACGACCTCGCCGACGGGCTCGGCCTGGACGCCGGCGGCTACCGCCTGTCGACGGTGCAGGCCCAGGCCATCCTCGACCTGCGCCTGCACCGCCTCACCGGGCTGGAGCAGGACAAGATCCACGACGAGTACCGCGAACTGCTCGAGCGCGTCGCCGACCTGCTCGACATCCTCGGCAGCGTCGAGCGCCTGATGCAGGTGATCCGCGACGAGCTCGGTGCGCTGAAGGCCGCGTTCGGCGACCCGCGGCGCAGCGTGATCCAGCCGGCCGAGATCGACCTCACGCTCGAGGACCTGATCAGCCAGGAGGACATGGTCGTCACGCTGTCGCACGCCGGCTACGCCAAGGCGCAGCCGCTCACCGACTACCGCGCGCAGCGCCGCGGCGGCCGCGGCAAGTCGGCCACGGCGATGAAGGACGAGGACTTCATCGACAAGCTGTTCATCGCCAACACCCACGACACGCTGCTGTGCTTCTCCAACCTCGGCCGCTGCTACTGGATCAAGGTCTACGAACTGCCGCAGGCCTCGCGCGTGGCGCGCGGCAAGCCGCTGGTGAACCTGCTGCCGCTCGCCGCGGACGAGCGCATCAGCGCCGTGCAGCCGGTGCGCGAGTTCGGCGAGGAGCAGTTCCTGTTCTTCGCCACCAGCGCCGGCACCGTCAAGAAGACGCCGCTGTCCGAGTACTCGCGCCCGCGCACCGCCGGCATCATCGCCATCGACCTGCACGCCGGCGACGAGCTCGTCGACGTCGCGATCACCGACGGCCGGCGCGACATCATGCTGTTCACCGATGCCGGCAAGGCGATCCGCTTCTCCGAGGACGAGGTGCGGGCGATGGGGCGCAACACCGCGGGCGTGCGCGGCATCCGCTTCAAGGAGGAGGAGCGCGAGGAAGGCGAGGTCGACGAGGATGCCGTCGACCGCAGCGCGCGGGTGATCGCGCTGGTGGTGGTGGGGGCCGACGGTGACATCCTCACCGTCACCGAGAACGGTTACGGCAAGCGCACGCCGCCGGAGGACTACCCGCTGCGCGGGCGCGGCGGCCAGGGCGTGATCTCGATCCAGACCAGCGAGCGCAACGGCTGCGTGGTCGGCGCGCTGCAGGTCGAGTCGGCGCAGGACGTGATGCTGATCACCGATGCCGGCACCCTGGTGCGCACGCGTGCCGCCGAGATCTCGCGGTTGTCGCGCAACACCCAGGGCGTCAAGCTCATCGCGGTGCAGGACGGCGAGCGGGTGATCGCGATCGAGAAGGTCGAGGCCGAGGGCGACGACGAGGCGGCGCTCGACGGCGAGCCCGCCGGTGAGGCGAACGGCGACATCGGCAAATGAAGGGCCGCGGGCGCCGGTGCGCGGCCGTCGCCCCAACAGCAGAAGGGCCAGCGGTGATGACCAGGGTGTTCAACTTCAGTGCCGGTCCGGCGGTGCTGCCGGAGGCCGTCCTCGAACGGGCGCGCGACGAACTGCTCGACTGGCACGGCCACGGCCTGTCGGTGATGGAGATGTCGCATCGCGGCAAGGACTTCGTCGGCATCGCCGAGAAGGCCGAGGCCGACCTGCGGCGGCTGCTCGACGTGCCCGCCGACTACCGCGTGCTGTTCGTGCAGGGCGGCGCCTCGCAGCAGTTCGCGATGGTGCCGCTGAACCTGCTGCCCGAAGGCGGCTCGGCCGACTACCTCGACACCGGCACCTGGTCGGACAAGGCGATCGAGGAGGCCGCGCGCTTCGGGCGCGTCAACGTGGTCGCGAGCAGCCGTGCCACGCACTACACCGGCATCCCGCCGCGGGCGGCGTGGCGGCTCGATCCGGATGCCGCCTACGTCCACTACACGCCGAACGAGACCATCGTCGGCGTCGAGTTCCACGAACCGCCGGACGTCGGTGGCAGGCCGCTGGTCGCCGACATGTCGTCGACCATCCTGTCGCGGCCGATCGACGTCAGCCGCTTCGGGCTGATCTACGCCGGCGCGCAGAAGAACATCGGCCCGGCCGGGCTGACGCTGGTGATCGTGCGCGAGGACCTGCTCGGGCGTGCCCGCGCGGCCTGCCCGACGATGCTCGACTATGCGGTGTTCGCCAGGAACGGCTCGATGTACAACACGCCGCCGACCTTCGGCTGGTACCTCGCCGGGCTGATCTTCGAGTGGCTGCTGGCGCAGGGCGGGCTGCCGGCGATGGCGGAGCGCAACGCCCGCAAGGCGCGCAAGCTCTACGCGTACATCGACGCCTCGGGCTTCTACGTCAACCCGGTCGAGGTGGCGAGCCGCTCGTGGATGAACGTGCCGTTCCGCCTCGCCGACGAATCGCTCGACGCGCGCTTCCTGCAGGGGGCGCAGGCCGCCGGGCTGCACAACCTCGCCGGCCACCGCATCGTCGGCGGCATGCGCGCGAGCCTGTACAACGCGATGCCGGAGGCCGGCGTCGATGCCCTGATCGCCTACATGCGCGATTTCGCGCAGCGGCACGGCTGAAACGGGGGGCGCACGACGCATGGCCACCGAGCAGGAGCAGTTGCTGGCGATCCGCAACCGCATCGACGCGATCGACCGCCAGATCCTCGACCTCATCTCGCAGCGCGCGCGCTGCGCGCAGGACGTGGCGCGGGTCAAGCAGGCGTTCGGCGGCGCCAAGGACGCCGTGTTCTACCGCCCCGAGCGCGAGGCCCAGGTGCTGCGCCGGGTGATGGACGACAACCCCGGCCCGCTCAGCAGCGAGGAGGTGGGGCGGCTGTTCCGCGAGATCATGTCGGCCTGCCTCGCGCTCGAGCGCCCGCTGCGCATCGCCTTCCTCGGCCCCGAGGGCACCTTCACCCAGGCGGCGGCGTTCAAGCATTTCGGCCACAGCGCGATCACCGTGCCGCTGCGCGCGATCGACGAGGTGTTCCGCGAGGTCGAGAGCGGCGTGGTCGACTACGGCGTGGTGCCGGTCGAGAACTCCACCGAGGGCGTGGTCAACCACACCCTCGACATGTTCCTGCTGTCCTCGCTGAACATCTGCGGCGAGGTGCAGCTGCGCATCCATCACCACCTGTGCGGCTTCGTCGACGACGTCAAGGCGATCACGCGCATCTATTCGCACCAGCAATCGCTCGCGCAGTGCCGCGAGTGGCTCGACCTCAACCTGCCGCACGTGCCGCGCGTGCCGGTGGCCTCGAACGCCGAGGCCGCGCGCATCGCGCTGAACGAGCCCGGCTCGGCGTGCATCACCGGGCAGGGGGCGATCGACATCTACCAGCTGCCGATCCTCGCCGGAAACATCGAGGACCAGCCGGACAACACCACGCGCTTCCTGATCATCGGCCAGCAGCCGATCCCGCCGTCGGGCGACGACCGCACCACGCTGCTGGTGTCCTCGTACAACCGCCCGGGCTCGCTGCAGGCGCTGCTGGCGCCGCTGGCCGAGCACGGCCTGACGATGACGCGCATCGAGTCGCGGCCCTCGCGCAAGGGCATGTGGGACTACGTGTTCTTCATCGACTTCGACGGCCATTGCGAGGAGCCGCTCGTCGCCACCGCGCTGTCCGAGCTGAAGCAGGAGGCGAGCCTGTTCCGCATCCTCGGCTCCTACCCCAAGGGCGTGCTCTGACGCGCGCTTGCGCGGCACGCCGGGCGGCCGGCGGCCGTAGCGTGCGCTTGACGGCGCGTCGCCGCGGCCGCGCGGCGGCGTGCAGCGGGGGCTTCGGCGCGGGGCCGGCTCGGGTAGTGTGGGCGTCCGCTGCCGCCGCTCCCGGTGCGCGCCGCGAAACCTGACCGATCCGCCGGCGCGCTGCGCGACCGGCGGGCGCCAACCATCGAGAACGGGTGGAACCGATGTCCTGCGATTTCTTTGCCCAAGCCGCGCCCGGTGTGCGCACCCTGTCGCCCTATGTGCCGGGCCGGCCCGAGAGCGAGATCAAGCGCGAGTACGGCCTCGCCGAGGTGATCAAGCTCGCGTCGAACGAAAACCCGCTGGGCCCGAGCCCGCTGGGGCTGGCCGCGGCGCAGGCCGCGCTGGCCGAGATCGCCCGTTACCCGGACGGCAACGGCTTCGAGCTGAAGCGCGCGCTGGCGGCGAAGTACGGCGTCGAGACCGCGCGCATCACCCTCGGCGCCGGCTCCAACGACATCCTCGACCTGGTCGCGCGCGCCTTCCTGACCCCCGGCGACGAGGCGGTGTACTCCGACCACGCCTTCGCGGTCTACCCGATCGCCACGCAGACCGCCGGCGGCCGCGGCGTGTCGGTGCCGGCGCTGCCGGCCGGGCACGCGATGGCCTACGGGCACGATCTGGCGGCGATGCGCGCGGCCATCGGCAGCCGCACCAAGGTCGTCTTCATCGCCAACCCGAACAACCCCACCGGCACCTGGCTCGCGCCGGCCGAACTCGAAGGCTTCCTGCGCGAGCTGCCCGAGCACGTCGTCGTGGTGCTCGACGAGGCCTACGTCGAATACATGGCGCCGGAGCAGGTCGCACCCAGCCTGGCCTGGCTCGAACGCCACCCCAACCTCGTCGTCAGCCGCACCTTTTCCAAGGCCTACGGGCTCGCCGGGCTGCGCGTCGGCTACGCCTTCGCCCACCCGCAGGTCACCGACCTGCTGAACCGCGCGCGCATGCCGTTCAACGTCAGCCTGCCGGCGCTGGCCGCGGCCACGGCTGCACTCGACGACACCGCGTTCATCGCCCGCAGCGTCGAGCTCAACCGTGCCGGCATGCGCCAGCTGCAGGACGGCCTGCGCGCGCTCGGGCTGGGCTGGCTGCCCTCGGCCGGCAACTTCCTGTGCGTGAACGTCGGGCGCAGCGGCCGGCAGGTATTCCAGGCGCTGCTACCCAGGGGCGTGATCCTGCGTCCGGTCGACAACTACGCGCTGCCGGATTTCCTGCGCATCACCGTCGGCAGCGAGCGTGAGAACGCCGTGTGCCTGCGCGCGCTCGCCGAGGTGCTCGCCGCCTGAGCCGCCGCACCCGTCCCGCCGCGGGGCCGCGACCGGCGCCCCGCGGCGCATCAACGAGAGGAATTACCGTGAGTACCGAGGTCCTGATCCCGCGCCTCGCCGTCATCGGCGTCGGCCTCATCGGCGGCTCGCTGGCGCGCGCGCTGAAGCGTGCGCAGGTGGTGGGCGAGGTGGTCGGCTGCGGCCGCAACGTCGAGCAGCTCGAACGCGCGGTCGCGCTCGGCGTGATCGACCGCTACACCGACGACCCGGCGGCCGCGGTCGCCGGCGCCGACATGGTCGTGGTGGGCACGCCGGTGTCGGCGATGCGCGCCGTGTTCGGCGCGATCCGCGATCACCTCGCGCCGCACGCCGTGCTCACCGACGTCGGCAGCGCCAAGGGCTGCGTGGTCGCGGACGCCGAAGCCGTGTTCGGCACGCTGCCCGAGCGCTTCGTGCCCGGCCACCCGGTCGCCGGCACCGAGAAGAGCGGGGTCGAGGCCTCCTTCGCCGAGCTGTTCGAGCGCCGGCGCGTGATCCTCACCCCGCACGTGGAGAGCGCCGCGGAGGCCGTCGACCGGGTGCGCGCGATGTGGCAGGCGACCGGCGCCGAGGTGGTCGAAATGGGCATCCGCCATCATGACGAGGTGCTGGCGGCGACCAGCCATCTGCCGCACGTGCTCGCCTACACCGTGGTCGACACGCTCGCGAGCATGGACGACCGCGCCGAGATCTTCCGCTTCGCCGCCGGCGGCTTCCGCGACTTCACGCGCATCTCCTCGTCGGACCCGGCGATGTGGCGCGACATCTGCCTCGCCAACCGCGAGTGCCTGGTCGAGGTCATCGACGAGTACATCGGCACGCTCACGCGCCTGCGCGAGGCCCTCGCCCGCGGCGACGAGCGCACGGTCTTCGAGACCTTCCGCCGCGCCAAGCACGCGCGCGACAACTTCTACCGCGAGTGAGGGCGCGATGAAGCTGGGTACGCTGATCGCCATTGCCGTCGTTGGCGGCGGCGCGTGGTTCGCTTTCGAGACTTCGCGCCCGACGGGCGGCCTGCGCGTGCTGCTGGGACCGCCGTCGCCCGCAGCGGCAGCGACCGTTCCTGCCGCTGCGCCGGTTCTGAAGCGTGTGACGACGCCATCCTTCAGCTGTGACGGTCGCACGTACTGCTCGCAGATGCGCTCGTGCGACGAAGCGACCTTCTTTCTGCGCAACTGCCCTGGAACGCAGATGGACGGCGACGGGGACGGCATTCCGTGCGAGAGCCAGTGGTGCCACTGATACAGGATGCGCTCGGCGCCTGAGCGGCGCCTGCCGGGCGCTTCCGTTACAATCCGCGGCCTTCCCGGCCCTGTCTCCCGAGAGCCCGCCATGCTGCGTTTCCGTGGTTCCCCCGCGCTGTCCGCCTTCCGTCTGGAGCAGTTGCTGCGCACCGTGCAGGCGCGCGTACCCGCGGTGCGCGGGCTGTACGCGGAGTTCGAACACTTCGTCGACGGTGCCCTGACCACCCACGACCGCACGGTGCTCGAACGGCTGCTGCACTACGGGCCGAGCGCGAGCGTGCAGGCGCCGCACCGCGAGGCGGATTTCCGCGTGGTGCCGCGCCCGGGGACGATCTCGCCGTGGTCGTCGAAGGCCACCGACATCGCGCACGCCTGCGGCCTTGCGCGGGTCACGCGCATCGAGCGCGGCGTGGCGTGGTGGGTGGACGCCGAGCCCGCGCTCGCCGCCGGCGAACGCGCCGCGGTGGCGGCGCTGCTGCACGACCGCATGGTCGAGGCGGTGCTCGACACCGATGCCGACCCGGCGCAGCTGTTCGTGCACGCGGACCCGCGCCTGCTGGTCGCCGTGGACGTGCTCGGCGGCGGTCGTGCGGCGCTGGAGGCGGCCAACCGCGGGCTCGGCCTCGCGCTGTCGGAGGACGAGATCGACTACCTGCTCGACAACTTCGTGCGGCTCGGGCGCAACCCGCACGACGTCGAGCTGATGATGTTCGCGCAGGCCAACTCCGAGCACTGCCGGCACAAGATCTTCAACGCCGACTGGATCGTCGACGGCGAGGCGCAGGAGGCGTCGCTGTTCGGCATGATCAAGAACACCTACCGGCACGCGCCCGAGGGCGTGCTCTCGGCCTATGCCGACAACGCGGCGGTGATCGAGGGCTTCCGCGCCGAGCGCTTCGCGCCGCAGCCCGGCAGCGGCGAGTACCGCGCCCACCGCGAGCCGGCGCACATCCTGATGAAGGTGGAGACCCACAACCACCCCACCGCGATCTCGCCCTTCCCCGGCGCGGCGACCGGCGCCGGCGGCGAGATCCGCGACGAGGGCGCCACCGGGCGCGGCTCCAAGCCCAAGGCCGGGCTGTGCGGCTTCTCGGTGTCGAACCTGCGCATCCCCGGCTTCGAGCAGCCGTGGGAGGTCGACCACGGCCGCCCGGGGCGCATCGCCAGCGCGCTTTCGATCATGCTCGAAGGCCCGATCGGTGCGGCGGCGTTCAACAACGAGTTCGGCCGCCCCAACCTGTGCGGCTACTTCCGCACCTTCGAGGCGACCGGGCCGGACGGCGAACGGCGCGGTTACCACAAGCCGATCATGATCGCCGGCGGCCTCGGCAACATCCGCGAGGCGCTGGTCGCCAAGGCCGAGCTGCCCGAGGGCAGCGCGATCGTCGTGCTCGGCGGGCCGGCGATGCTGATCGGCCTCGGCGGCGGCGCGGCGTCGAGCATGGCCACCGGGGCGTCGAGCGAGGACCTCGACTTCGCCTCGGTGCAGCGCGGCAACCCGGAGATGCAGCGCCGCGCGCAGGAGGTCATCGACCGCTGCGTCGCGCTCGGCGAGGCCAACCCGATCCTGGCGATCCACGACGTCGGTGCTGGCGGCCTGTCCAACGCCGTGCCCGAGATCGTCCACGGCGCCGGGCGCGGCGGCGACTTCGAGCTGCGCGAGGTGCCGAGCGACGACCCCGGCCTGTCGCCGCTCGAGCTCTGGTGCAACGAGTCGCAGGAGCGCTACGTGCTCGCGGTGGCGGCCGAGGGCCTCGCCACCTTCGAGGCGCTCTGCGCGCGCGAGCGCTGCCCCTACGCGGTGCTCGGCAGCGCCACCGAGAGCGAGCAGCTGGTGGTGCGCGACGCCTGCTTCGGCAATACGCCGATCGACCTGCCGATGAACGTGCTGCTCGGCAAGCCGCCGAAGATGCTGCGCGACGTGCGCCGCGAGGCCGTCACCGGCACCCCGCTCGCGCTCGCGGGAGTCAGCCTCGACGCCGCCGCCGAGCGCGTGCTGCGCCTGCCGGCGGTGGCCGACAAGAGCTTCCTGATCACCATCGGCGATCGCACCGTCACCGGCCTGGTCGCGCGCGACCCGATGGTCGGCCCCTGGCAGGTGCCGGTGGCCGACTGCGCGGTGACCCTCGCCGACTACACCGGCTACAGCGGCGAGGCGATGGCGATGGGCGAGCGCACGCCGCTCGCGGTGCTCGACGCGCCGGCCTCGGGGCGCATGGCGATCGGCGAGGCGATCACCAACATCGCCGCGGCGAGCCTGCGCCGCCTCGGCGACGTGCGCCTGTCGGCGAACTGGATGGCCGCCGCTGGCCACCCCGGCGAGGACGCGCACCTGTTCGACACCGTGCGCGCCGTGGGCCTCGAACTCTGCCCGGCGCTCGGGCTCGCCATCCCGGTGGGCAAGGACTCGCTGTCGATGCAGACGCGCTGGGAGGAGCAGGGCGAGGCGCGACGGGTGACCGCGCCGCTGTCGCTGATCGTCTCGGCCTTCGCCCCGGTGCCCGACGTGCGCAAGTGCGTGACTCCGCAGCTGCGGCGTGACTGCGGCGACACCGACCTGATCCTGGTCGACCTCGGCCGCGGCGCGAACCGTCTCGGCGGCTCGGCGCTGGCGCAGGTCTACGGGCAGCTCGGCGAGCACGTGCCCGATCTCGACGAGCCGACCGACCTCAAGCACTTCTTCGACGCGGTACAGGACTTCCACGACCACGACCAGCTGCTGGCCTACCACGACCGCTCCGACGGCGGCCTGCTGGTGACGCTGTGCGAGATGGCCTTTGCCAGCGGCTGCGGCATCACCGCGCTGCTCGACGATCTCGGCGACGACCCGCTCGCCGCCGCCTGCAACGAGGAACTGGGCGCGGTGCTGCAGGTGCGCGCGGCCGACCGCAACGCGGTGCTGGCGCGCCTGGCCGCGGCCGGGCTGGGGCCGTGCAGCCACGTGATCGGCGTCCCCAACGCCAGCGACCGCGTCACGCTGCTGCACGGCGGCGTCGCCGTGCTCGACCGCCCGCGCGCCGAGCTGCGCCGGCTGTGGTCGGAGACCAGCTACCGGCTGCAGGCGCTGCGCGATCACCCCGAGTGCGCGCGCGAGGCCTTCGAGGCGGCGTGCGACCCTGCCGATCCCGGCCTGCACGCGCAGCTCGGCTTCGATCCGACCGACGACGTCGCCGCGCCGTACCTCGCGGGCGGCGTGCGCCCGCGCGTGGCGATCCTGCGCGAGCAGGGGGTGAACGGGCAGGTGGAAATGGCAGCGGCCTTCGACCGCGCCGGCTTCGCCGCGGTCGACGTGCACATGAGCGACATCATCGACGGCCGCGTCAGCCTGGCGAGCTTCGCCGGGCTGGTCGCCTGCGGCGGCTTCTCCTACGGCGACGTGCTCGGCGCCGGCGAGGGCTGGGCCAAGTCGATCCTGTTCAACGCGCGGGCGCGCGACGAGTTCGCGGCCTTCTTCGCGCGTGGCGACAGCTTCGGCCTCGGCGTGTGCAACGGCTGCCAGATGTTCTCGAACCTGCGCGAGCTGATCAGCGGTGCCGAGCTGTGGCCGCGTTTCGTGCGCAACCGCGTGGAGCAGTTCGAGGCGCGCCTCGCGCTGGTCGAGGTGCTGCTGTCGCCGTCGCTGTTCCTCGCCGGCATGGAGGGTTCGCGGCTGCCGGTGGCGGTGGCGCACGGCGAAGGGCGGGCCGAGTTCCGCTCCGACTCGGGCGCCCGCAAGGTGCTGTCGGCGGAGGTCGCCACGCTGCGCTTCGTCGACAACCGCGGGCGCGCCACCGAGCGCTACCCGGCCAACCCGAACGGCTCGCCCGGTGGCATCACCGGCCTCACCACGCGCGACGGACGCTTCACGATCATGATGCCGCACCCGGAGCGGGTGTTCCGCAGCGTGCAGCACTCGTGGCGCCCGGCCGGGTGGGGCGAGGACGGGCCGTGGCTGCGCATGTTCCGTAACGCCCGTCGCTGGCTCGGCTGACGCCCCGGCCGCGCCGCGGCATCAGGGGCGGCCGTGCCACCCCGCCGCCGCGCGTGCGCGGGCTCTCAGGCCGCGCCGTTCTCGTCGAGGAAGCGCAGCAGGTCGGCGCCGCTCAGCGGCCAGGGGGAGCCGGGGTCGCTTTCGTGCAGCTTGCCCGCGGCGATCCAGGCGTCCACAGAGTGCTGGTGCACGCCGAGCAGGCGCGCGGCGCTCGCGCGCGAGTACATGGCCGAGGGCTTGATCGTGTCGGGGGATGGCGGCATCGGACGGATCCCTGTGGGGCGTGACGTGCGGGCTCGGCCCGGAGGCGGCCGAAGGGCGGCACGCTAGCAGAATCGCCGCGCGCCGGCATGCTCCCGCGCCCCGCGCCCGCAGCGATGCGGCGACAGGGTTGTTAAGATGCGGCGACCGCCACACCGCGACCCACCCACCAGCACCCCGGGGAAGGGCATGGATCTCGTCATCAATCCACGCTACGTCAGCCGTCTCACCCGCGACACCCTCGCGCTGATCCTCGCCGGCGGCAGCGGCGGGCGCCTGCAGGACCTGGTGCGCTGGCGCGCCAAGCCGGGCGTGTACTTCGGCGGCAAGTTCCGCATCATCGACTTCCCGCTGTCCAACTGCATGAACTCCGGCATCCGCCGGGTCTGCGTGCTGACGCAGTACAAGTCGTACTCGCTGATCCGCCACCTGGTGAACGCCTGGGGCTCGCTGAAGGGGGACCTCGGCGAGTTCGTCGAGATCCTGCCGGCCTCGCAGCGCTACTCGAAGGAGTGGTACGCGGGCACCGCCGACGCCGTCTACCAGAACCTCGACATCATCCGGAACCACAAGCCGCGCTTCGTGCTGGTGCTGGCCGGCGACCACGTCTACAAGATGGACTACGGTCCGATGATCGCCTACCACGTCGAGAAGGGCGCCGACATGACCGTGGCGTGCATCGAGGTGCCCTGCGAGGAGGCGCGCGCGTTCGGCGTGATGTCGGTCGACGCCGACAACCGCGTGACGAGCTTCACCGAGAAGCCCGAACAGCCGGAGTGCATCCCCGGCCGCCCCGGCGTGGCGCTGGCGTCGATGGGCAACTACGTGTTCAACACCGAGTTCCTGTTCGAGCACCTGATCCGCGACGCCGACAACCCGGAGTCGAAGCACGACTTCAGCATCGACGTGATCCCCTCGCTGCTCGCCGAGCACCGCGTCCACGCTTACCCGTTCCGCGACCCGAGCACCGGGCGCCAGCCCTACTGGCGTGACGTCGGCACCGTCGACGCCTTCTGGGAGGCGAACATGGAGCTGCTGGAGACCCATCCGGTGCTCGACATCTACGACGAGGAGTGGCCGATCCTCACCCACCAGGCGCAACTGCCGCCGGCCAAGTTCCTGTTCCACGAGCCGGGGCGGACCGGCGTGGCGATCCGCTCGATGGTCTCGGGGGGCTGCGTGATCTCGGGCTCCGAGGTGCTGCACTCGCTGCTGTTCTCGAAGGTGTACGTGCACTCGTACTCGCGCATCGAGGACTCGGTGCTGCTGCCGGGCGTGGACGTGGCGCGGCATTGCCGGATCCGCAAGGCGGTGGTCGACCGCGGCTGCCGGATCCCCACCGGCATGGAGATCGGCTTCGACGCCGAGGCCGACCGGCGACGCTTCATCGTCAGCCCGAAGGGGGTGGTGCTGGTGACGCCCGAGATGCTCGGGCAGGCGCTGCACTATGTGCGCGCCGAGGACATCATCACGCGCCGCTGAGCGCCCGCGCCGCCCCTGTCGTGGCAGCGCGGGCGGCGCGCAAAACGAAACCGCCGCCCGGCGGGGCCGGGCGGCGGTTGGGGAGACGCCGCGCCCGCAGGCGCGTCGACTCAGGCGGCCTGGCGGGGGGCCAGCGCTTGCACGGCCTTCGGCAGCTCGGCGGCGGTTTCCTCGGCGAGCTTGTCGAACTCGGCCTTGAAGCCGTTGCCCAGGTCGGTGAGCGCCTTGGCGTCGTCGAGCAGCTTCTGGCGCAGCGCGGCGACGGTGTCGAGCTGCGCGGTGTAGAACGCCTGCAGGCCCTTGACGTCCTCGACCTCGGCGGCGGCCTTCAGGCGCGCCAGCGACAGGTCGGCATAGCTCTGGGCGGTGGCGAACTGGAAGGCGACCAGCTTCTCGAAGCCGGCGACGGCCAGCTTGTTGGCCTTGACGACGGGGGCGACGAAGGTCTTGTACTGCTCCAGGGCGGTGGCGAACACGTCGGACATGGTTGCATCCTCGCTATGGGGGGGTGGATCGAACATGTTGCGGAGCAGCATAGACAGGTCGATGCTGCTTTGCAATATCGCTGTCAGGGAATTTTCCAGTGGCCTGGAAAGGTGGGTAGACACTAGCGCGGGCGCGTGACGGTTTGGCGATGGCGGGACGGCATCCGTATGATGCGCGCCCTTTCGATCGAGGTAGCCCGTCCGATGTGGTTCAAGAGCCTGGCCCTGCAACGCTTCACCGAACCCTGCACGCAGAGCCCCGAGGAACTCACCGAGGCGCTGGCGCGCGCGCCGTTCCGCCCCTGCGGCGGACAGGACCTGAGCAGCCGCGGCTGGATCGCGCCTATCGGCGGCGAGGGCGCGCCGCTGGCGCATGCCGCCGGCGGTTACGTGCTCGTCTGCCTGCAGACCGAGGACAAGCTGCTGCCCGCCTCGGTGATCCGCGACGTGCTCGACGAGCGCGTGCAGGAGCTCGAGGAGCGCGAGGCCCGCAAGCTCGGCCGTCGCGAGAAGGCCGAGCTCAAGGACGCGGTGATCCAGGAACTGCTGCCGCGCGCCTTCGTGCGCCGCCGCCGCGCCTACGCCTACCTCGATCCGCGCGGCGGCTGGCTGGTGCTGTCGGTCACCTCGCCCAGGCAGGTCGACGACTTCACCGGCACGCTGCGCAAGACCCTCGGCACGCTGCCGGTGGCGCCGCTGCGCGTCGCCGTCGCGCCGAGCGCGGTGATGACGGGCTGGCTGCGCGGCGAGGGGCCGGCGGCGGGCTTCGTGCTCGAGGACGAGTGCGAGCTGCGCGACGGCGGCGAGGAGGGCGGCGTGGTGCGCTGCAAGGGCCAGGACCTCGCCGGCGAGGAGATCGCGACCCACCTCGCCGCCGGCAAGCAGGTCACGCGCCTCGCCGTGCAGTGGAACGAGCGCCTCGCCTGCGTGCTCGGCGACGACCTCGCGGTGCGCCGCCTGCGCTTCCTCGACGTGGTCCAGGAGCAGCTCGAGGACACCCGCGCCGAGAGCCTCGCCGAGGAGCTCGACGCCCGTTTCGCGCTGATGACCGGCGAGCTCGCGCGCTTCCTGCCGGCGCTGGTCGAGGCCTTCGGCGGCGAGGCGCCACGCGCCTGACGCCATTCCCGGCGGCGCGCCGCGCGGCGGTTGTCGCCCGGCGAAACGCCGCTACACTAGCGCGCTCGTTTCGAGCCGCGGGCGTGCGAATCCGATCATGAACATGAACTTCCTCGACTTCGAACAGCCGATCGCGGAGCTGGAGGCGAAGCTCGAAGAACTGCGCAAGCTCTGCACCGACCAGGACCTCTGCATCACCGACGAGATGCAGCGGCTCGAAGCCAAGAGCAAGGAGCTCACCGAGACCATCTTCAAGTCGCTGACGCCGTGGCAGGTGTCGCAGATCGCGCGGCACCCGCAGCGGCCCTACACGCTCGACTACATCGAGCACGTGTTCACCGACTTCGAGGAACTGCACGGCGACCGCGCCTACGCCGACGACGCCGCCATCGTCGGCGGGCTGGCGCGCCTCGCCGGCCGCCCGGTGCTGCTGCTCGGCCACCAGAAGGGCCGCGACACCAAGGAGAAGCTCAGGCGCAATTTCGGCATGCCGCGCCCCGAGGGCTACCGCAAGGCGCTGCGCCTGATGCAGCTCGCCGAGCGCTTCGGGCTGCCCATCGTCACCTTCATCGACACCCCCGGCGCCTACCCGGGCGTGGGCGCCGAGGAGCGCGGGCAGAGCGAGGCGATCGCGCGCAACCTGTTCGTGATGGCCGGGCTGCGCGTGCCGGTGCTGTGCACCGTGATCGGCGAGGGCGGCTCCGGCGGCGCGCTGGCGATCGGCGTCGGCGACCGCGTGCTGATGCTGCAGTACAGCACCTACTCGGTGATCTCGCCCGAGGGCTGCGCATCGATCCTCTGGAAGAGCGCCGACAAGGCACCGGATGCCGCCGCGGCGATGGGCATCACCGCCGACCACCTGAAGAAGCTCGACCTCATCGACGAAGTCATCCCCGAACCGCTCGGCGCCGCGCACCGCGACCTGCCGCTCACCGCGGCGCGGGTGCGCGATGCGCTGATCGCCGCGCTCGGCGAACTCGAGCGGCTGGACGCCGACGCGCTGCTCGAACGCCGCTACGCGCGGCTGATGCGCTACGGCCAGTTCACCACGAAGGATTGAGCCGCCTCCCGGGCGGGCGGCACGGCGTGTCCGCGCTCGCCGCGCCGCTGCACGCCCTCGCCACGCTGCTGGCCGCCCACCCGCAGGTGCGGCGCCTGCGCCTGGCCTTCAGCGGCGGCCTCGATTCCAGCGTGCTGCTGCACCTGCTCGCGCAGGCACGCGACGCGTTCCCCGGATGCACGCTCGATGCCGTGCACGTCGACCACGGCTGGCATGCGCAGTCGGCGGCGTGGGCGCGCGACTGCGTGGCGCGCGCCGCCGCGCTCGGGGTGAGCTGCCACGTGCTCGCCGTCGATGCCCGCCCGCGTCCCGGCGAGAGCCCGGAGGCGGCGGCGCGCGTGGCGCGCTACGCGGCGCTCGCCGCCGGCGTCGACGCCACCACGGCCCTGCTCACCGCCCACCAGCAGGACGATCAGGCCGAGACCGTGCTGCTGCAACTGCTGCGCGGCGCCGGCCCGCAGGGCCTCGCGGCGATGCCGCGCGACGCCGCGTTCGGTACCGGGCGGCACTGGCGCCCGCTGCTCGACGTGCCGCGCACGCAGCTGCATCGATGGGCCGCGGCGCGCGGGCTCGTGTGGATCGACGACCCGGCCAACACCTGCCCCGACTACGATCGCAGCTACCTGCGCGCGGCGGTGATGCCGGCGCTGCAGGCGCGCTGGCCCGCGCTCGGCCACACGCTGGCGCGTGCCGCCGGCCTCTGCGCCGAGGCGGCCGAGGCGCTGCGCACGCAGGCGGCGGCCGACCTCGCGGCGCTCGGGGCCGGCGCGTCGCTGCCGCTGCAGGGGCTGCGGCCATGGCCGTCGCTGCGCGCGCGTGCGGCCCTGCGGGCGTGGCTCGCCGGGCTCGGCGCCCCCGCGCCGTCGGCGGCACAGCTGCAGGCGATGCTCGACGACGTGGCCGCGGCGCGGCGCGATGCGCAGCCGGTGTCGGCCTGGGCGGGGTGGGAGCTGCACCGCCACGGCGGGAGCCTGTACGCCTTCCCGCAGCCGGCGGCGCTGCGCACCTTCGCCGCCGCCGGGGCGCGCTGGGACGCGCCGCGCGGGCAGGCGTGGCGGCGGGACGGCGTCGGCGAGCTGCGCCTGCGGCGCGCCGTCGGCGCCGGCCTGGCCGCCGCGCGCCTCGGCGACGCCGCGCTGTGGCTGCGCAGCCGCGCCGCGGTGGGCGCGGTGGCGTTCCGGCCGGCGCGGCGGGCGGGGGCGCCGCTGAAGAAATGGCTGCACGCCGCGGGGGTGCCGCCGTGGTGGCGCGAGGCCTGGCCCCTGCTGTGCGCCGAGGCGACCGGCGCGCCGATCGCGATCCCCGGGGTCGGCGTGGCCGCGGAGTGGGCGGCGGGCGCCGGCGAGGCCGGCTGGGTGCTCGAATGGTACCCGGCGGCGGCGGGCCTCGACGGCGCGTGCTACCTCGCCTGAGCCGTCGCGGCGGCGCCGGCCGCATGGCATTGGCGGGCCGCTTCCGCTACCATCGGCGCCCTTCCGAGCCCCTCTGAGCCCGCCCCGGCGCGGGCCTGGACCCTCCTCATGACCCGATTCATCTTCATCACCGGCGGTGTCGTTTCGTCGCTCGGCAAGGGCATCGCGGCAGCCTCGCTCGCGGCCATCCTCGAAGCGCGTGGCCTCAAGGTCACGATGATCAAGCTCGACCCGTACATCAACGTCGATCCGGGCACGATGAGCCCGTTCCAGCACGGCGAGGTGTACGTGACCGAGGACGGCGCCGAGACCGACCTCGACCTCGGTCACTACGAGCGCTTCGTGCGCATGACGGCGAGCCGGCGCAACAACTTCACCACCGGGCGCATCTACGAGAACGTGATCCGCAAGGAGCGCCGCGGCGACTACCTCGGCGGCACGGTGCAGGTGATCCCGCACATCACCGACGAGATCAAGCGCTGCATCCGCCTCGGCGCCGGCGATGCCGACGTCGTCATGGTCGAGATCGGCGGCACCGTCGGCGACATCGAATCGCTGCCGTTCCTCGAGGCGATCCGCCAGATGGGCGTCGAGCTCGGCCGCGAGCGCGCGCTGTTCATGCACCTGACGCTCCTGCCGTACATCGCCTCGGCCGGCGAGCTCAAGACCAAGCCGACCCAGCACTCGGTGAAGGAGCTGCGCTCGATCGGCATCCAGCCCGACATCCTGCTGTGCCGCTCGGAGCGCGAGATCCCGGCCGAGGAGCGGCGCAAGATCGCGCTGTTCACCAACGTCGAGGCCAAGGCGGTGTTCAGCGCGGTCGACGCCGACACCATCTACCGCATCCCGCTGATGCTGCACCAGCAGGGGCTCGACGACGTCGCCTGCCAGAAGCTCGGCCTGCGCGCCGACCCCGCCGACCTCGGCGAGTGGGGGCGCGTCGTCGCGCAGATCGAGGCCGCGCAGGACGGGATCGACATCGCCATGGTCGGCAAGTACGTCGACCTCGTCGACGCCTACAAGTCGCTGAACGAGGCGCTGTTCCACGCCGGCTTCCACACCGGGCACAAGGTCCGCATCCACTACGTCGACTCCGAGGCGGTGGAGCGCGAAGGCACCGCCTGCCTCGCCGGCATGGATGCCATCCTGGTGCCCGGCGGGTTCGGCGAGCGCGGCGTCGAAGGCAAGATCGCCGCGGTGCGCCTCGCGCGCGAGCGGCGCGTGCCCTACCTGGGGATCTGCCTCGGCCTGCAGGTGGCGGTGATCGAGTTCGCCCGCAACGTCGCCGGGCTCGACGGGGCGCATTCCACGGAGTTCCGCAAGAACGCCACGCACCCGGTGATCGCGCTGATCACCGAGTGGACCACGCAGGAGGGCGCGGTCGAGCGGCGCAGCGAGGATTCCGACCTCGGCGGCACCATGCGCCTCGGCGCGCAGCCGGCGCGCCTGGTGCCCGGCACGCTCGCCCACGCGGTGTACGGCAGGGACGAGATCTGCGAGCGCCACCGCCACCGCTACGAGTTCAACGACGGCTACCGGCCGTTGCTGGAAAAGGCGGGGCTGGGCTTCAGCGGCTTCTCGGTCGACGGCAACCTGGTGGAGATGATCGAGCTGCGCGATCACCCCTGGTTCCTCGCCTGCCAGTTCCACCCCGAATTCACCTCCACGCCGCGCTACGGGCATCCGCTGTTCGAGGCGTTCGTCAAGGGCGCGGCCACGTATCGCAAGGAGACCCGATGAATCTCTGTGGTTTCGAGGTCGGCCTCGACCGGCCGCTGTTCCTGATCGCCGGGCCCTGCGTGATCGAATCCGAGGGGCTCGCGCTCGACACCGCCGGCGAGCTGCAGGCGATCGCCGCCGAGCTCGGCGTGCCCTTCATCTACAAGAGCTCCTTCGACAAGGCCAACCGTTCCTCGCACGCGAGCTACCGCGGGCCGGGGATGGAGGCGGGGCTGAAGATCCTGGAGAAGGTCAAGCGCGAGCTCGGCGTGCCGGTGCTCACCGACGTGCACGAGGACACCCCGCTCGCCGAGGTCGCCGCGGTCGTCGACGTGCTGCAGACGCCGGCCTTCCTCTGCCGCCAGACCAACTTCATCCAGAACGTCGCGCGCGCCGGGCGCCCGGTGAACATCAAGAAGGGCCAGTTCCTCGCCCCCTGGGACATGAAGCACGTCGCCGCCAAGGCCAAGGCCGTCGGCAACGAGCAGGTGATGGTCTGCGAGCGCGGCGTGAGTTTCGGCTACAACAACCTGGTGTCGGACATGCGCTCGCTCGCGGTGATGCGCGACACCGGCTGCCCGGTGGTGTTCGACGCCACGCACTCGGTGCAGCTGCCGGGCGGGCAGGGCACCTCCTCGGGCGGGCAGCGCGAGTTCGTGCCGGTGCTCGCCCGCGCCGCGGTCGCCGCCGGCGTCGCCGGCGTGTTCATGGAGACCCATCCGAATCCCGACCAGGCCCTGTCCGACGGCCCCAATGCCTGGCCGCTCGGCCGCATGCGGGCACTGCTCGAAACCCTGGTCGAACTCGACCGCGCCGTGAAGCGCTGCGGCTTTCCGGAAATGCAGCTCTAGCCGTGCGCACCGGCGTGGGGCGGTTCGCTCCGTGCCGGTGACGCCCGGCCCGTCCACACGACAAACACACCGAGGAGCCTTTCGCATGTCCGCCATCAAGACGATTCATGGTCGCGAGATACTGGATTCGCGCGGCAACCCCACCGTGCAGGTGGAGATCGAGCTGGCCTCGGGGG
>NZ_SLWY01000003.1 GCF_004341245.1 Plasticicumulans lactativorans
TGGGCAGTTGCTCGAGGGCCCAGCGCTTGTATTGCTCGCCGTAGCCTTCGGGCGGAACCGCCTCCACCAGATGACCGATGCACCAGGTCACGACGACACCCGCGCCGCTGTAGCAGCCGTTGTCGCGTTGACCGGCACCCAGCACACGGGCGATGTCCTTGCCCTGGGACGGCTTCTCGCACAGGAACACGCGCATGAAGCCTCCTTGGAAATGTGCGGTTCATCGGATGGACGTCAGCTTGGCGGAGCCAGGAGATGCCGGCAGCAAGGAAGTCGATTGATGCAGACACCGCTTTGTGATTGGCAGGCGGTTCGTTGCCGCAGCGGTGTGCATAGATCGTAGGAGCTGGCACAGCAAGAGCGTCGTATCGGGAGGGCGGCTGGAACTCCGTGGACGACCTTGGAGCTATCCCCTGGGGATAGCTCGCTGGTGCATCGCGGGCGTATGACGGTTGCTACAGCCGCCCTCGGGGGAACGGCGATGGGCGAATTACTGTCCGCCGGCCGGCTTGGCGCTCAGCGCCACCGACTCGATGCGGTACGGCAGGATGCCCACGCGCCGGGCCTCGACCTTGAAGGTCACCCGTTCGTTCTCGTCGGCGTCCTCCCATTCGTCGCGCACGGTGCGGCCCTCGACCAGCACCCGCATACCTTTCTGGTACAGCGTCTTCCAGTGCTCGGCGTCGCGGTGCCACAGCTCCACCGGCGCCCAGAAGCCGCCGCGATCTTCGTACTCGCCGTCCTTCTTCGGGATCGGGTTGTCGAAATAGACGTTCAGGCGCAGCAGCCGGCGCGGCTCGTCGTTGCCGTTCGGAAATTCGCGGTAGTCCGGCGCAGAGCCGATGTTGCCCTCGCCGACGAAGTGCGTACTCATGGTGACTCCTTGGTGGTGGGTGGAACGGCCGCGGCATGCCCGTGGACACGCCGCAGGTAAGCCGCTTCGGCCTGGGCGGCCTTGCTGGCGCATTCCAGTGCTTGGCGAGCGATGCTGTGGGTCAGGCTGATCTGCATGTTCAACACGATGCGCTGCAGTTCCATCGCGTACAGCTCGTCGATCAGCGAGGCCGGCGTCGCGGGGTTGGCCAGCAGGGCCTCCCACAACGCCACGCCCATGGAGGAACGGTCGAGGTTGCGCCAGCGGAGGAAGGTCGTCCCTGCGCCAGTGGCCTGCTGGGCCAGTTGCACGTCGAGCAGGCTGAAGGGGTAGGCGCGTGCCTGGGGCAGTACGCGCCGCTGCGCCAGGCCAATCACGTCGTCGCGCAGCGCTGCGCACTGGCTGGCCCAGGTCTCCAGACTCCCCTTACCCTTAAAAGGCTGTAAAAGGCCTTTTAGGTAGCCTGCGTGTTCCAGCCGCTGGAAGTCCGCCTGTTCCAGCGCCACGAAGCGCGTGGAGTGGCTGATGGGGGGCGATGCCGTCATGCGTCAGCACCCTCATTACCCGTCGCTGGATTGGCTGCGCCATCCGTGGGAGCCGGGTCATCGGGCTCGATGGCGGGCGCAGCAGGCGGCGTGCCGGGCTTGGTCGTCCGCCGCGCGATCGGTGGCGCGAAGCGCGAGCGGCGCGTGCCTTCCAGCACGTCCTGCGGCAGCTCGCCGAACTTCTCCAACGCCGCTCGCGCCGCGGCGTTCTTCGCCGCGAAGTCGTCGCGCGTCGTGCCCGAGTAGCGGTACTGCTGGGCCAGCGAGAACAGGCTGCGCAGCGCGTGCGCGCCATCATTGAGCCAGCGCTCCAAGGTGCTGCGGTCGATCAGCGCAGTGTGGTGCGCCAGGATGAGTTTGCGCGCGAGGTCGTCGTAGTCGGCCAGCAGGTAGACCGCCATGAAGCCGAGCTGGGCGTTCACGAACAGCGGCAGCTTCACCGGCTGCACATTCATATTCTCGCCCAGCGACAGCGCCGGTGGCACGTCGGCCAGGGCCTGGTCGACCTGTTCGCGCAGGGTCTGCAGGCGGGTCTTGGTGTCGGCGAGCTTGTCCTCGATCCGCAACATCCACCAATCCGAGTACGGGTCGTCCTGCTCGGCGCCGCGCTTCATCTTGTTCATCGCACTGATGAAGCCGTTGAGTCCGATGATGCCGGGGCGCCCCTCGGTCGGCGCACGGCCGTGCCAGATGCGCGAGGCGTGGTGCGTGTGCAGCGTCAGCGACATCGCGCTGCGCAGCGATCCGAGATTCAGTTGCAAGGGTTCTGTGCGTTCGTTGGCCATGAGAGCGACTCGCGGTGAAGGGGCGAGTCGCCAGCATCGGCATCGGCCGGAAGGCTGTCAGTCAACAAACCGCAGCCCATGCGTGCCCGGTTTGTTCCGTACGGAAGGCTGTGTGTGCCGGCTATCCCCTGGGGATAGCGCGGCGGAGTCGTTCGCGGCTCGCGCGGAGGTGAGACCGCGTTGCGGGGCTATGCCTCACGAGGTCTGTACCAGGCGGCCCGTTGCCCCTCCACCTCACGGTAGCGAAGCTCGAACAGGCGGCACTCGTGCACCACCTGCCGCCAACTGCTGCAGCCGTACTTGGCTGGAAGCTGCTCGGGATGTCGGTCCGCGATCCAGCGTCCAGCGGCGGCGATGGGTGTCCAGCCCCCGACGGCCAACTGCGCGGCGGCCTCGCGCAGCGCGCGAACGATGCTGGCGGCCGGCCAGTCCACCGTGCCGTCCAGCGCGATGCCATTGACCACCAGGTTGTGGAACACATCCGACTGGACGAACTCCGCTGCCAGGCGCCGCGCCTGATCCATATGCTCGGCCCAGCCGCGCAGCTGCTCGAAGTGTTGATCGATGCGCGTGTAGGCGGAACCGAGTTCGTCCTGTGCAGCGCGGCACCCGTCCACGGTCCATAGATCGTGCTGGTCGATGAAGTGGTGCACCAGGGTGTTGCGCAGCGATACCAGGTCTTTGAGGTCGGCCTGGGTCTGGGCGTAGTCCTGCGCAGAGAGGCTCAGTTGCACGCGCGTGCGAAAGGAAATCACGTCGCCGGGAAGATCGTCGTCGCGTTCCTTGCCACCATTTCCTTCGGTGACGACATACGAACCAAACAATTGTCCGACCAACGTGCCCAGGGTCTTGGTCGCGGCATCTTCGATCCGCGCTGCGAGAATGGCCTCCTGCGAATGCACCGGGCCTGAAATCTCGTGGTGGGCCAGGATGGCTTTCATGAGGCGCTCGTATTGTTGAAGGCGCAACAGGCATCTGCCCAGCAAGCGCTGAACGTCTCGCTGTAGTGGTTGCAGTGCGTTTGTGGCGGGGGAAGTCGTCATGTCCATCGTCGGCCGGGCTCGTGCGTGGCAGTCCTCGTCTGATTCACAGGCGACAGTTTCGCCTGTCATTCGGCGGGCGACAATCGAGCGCGGCGGAAAGGTGTCTGTTCCAGCTATCCCCTGGGGATAGTCAACATCAGCGATCACGCAAGGCTTCTCGGAGCTGTGCCAGGTAGGCACGTGCCACCTCGGGGTCAGCCGCACGGGATGCCGGTGGTGACGATGGCGCAGATGGCGGGGACGCTGGCGGCGTCGATGCACTTTCTCCGGCCCAGACTTTGAACTCCCCGCGCAGCGCCTTCTGGATGATGCCGAACAGGTAGCCGGCCGGGTTGCGTACCGCGCTGTTGCGGCAGCGTGCCGCCCACTCGTCGAGAACGGCCTGCCGCTGCGCCTCGTCCACCTGCTGCAGCGCCACCAGCGCGTCGGCCTGCTGCTCGTCCTTCAAGCGCAGGAAACGCTCGGGCAGCCGCAGGCTCTGCAAGGCCCTTGCGCGCGGTACTGTACGTACTTCATTTATACGATCATTACGTACTGTACGGTCCTCCTTCGGAATCCGAGGAGAGCCGTCCGGTGCGGGTTTCGGCCCTGCTTCGGATTCCGAAGACGGGCGCGCAGCATTCCGAAGAAGGGCATCCTGGCCTTCTTCGGAATCGTAGTCGGCGACCTCCTGTGGATAACTCCCCGTCGCCAAGCCGTGGCGTGTCATGCGCTGCGCCAGCACCTGCAAGCGGGTCGGCAGCGTGCGGCCGCTGAGCAGCGGGTCTTCGGCAATCTCCTTGAGCGTGTTCATGCCCACGATCTGTACCGCCTTGGCGGCATGGGTCAGCGCCTGGCTGACCAGGCCGAGGTAGTCGGCATCGAGTTGCATCGCCTCGAAGGGTGTCAGCGGTTCGTCGTGCAGCACGTAGAGGTTTCCCTGGATGCGGCCGGTCTTCGGGTCGCGCCGTCGTCGCACCAGGCTCAGCCAGCGCGTCAGCCGCAGCAGCGTCAGGGCGCGCGCCACGGTCTCGTGCGATGCCTGCGCCGCACAGGGCATCGAGGCCAGGTAGGGGCGCAATTGGTCGTAGGTGGGAAAGGCGGTCACGCCGTCGTCGTTGAGCTGCAGGCGGAACACCTGCCAGGCATTGCGCTCCAGCGGCGTCAGGCGTCGATCGAGGAACAGCGCGCGCGGCACGCTCTCGTGCCGGTTGCCGCTGTAGAGAAAACCGTCCTGGCTCGGCGCCGTGCCCTGCGCCGGTTCCTTCGGCTCAAGGTGCCGCAGCGCCTCGTCGAACAACGCCGACAGCGCAACCGGGCCATCGCGCCGTGGTGCGCTGCCCGTGGTCATGGCTACACCAGCCCCTGGTCGATCCAGTTCCGTATCGCCGACCAGATCACCGACATGGGCAGGGTCATGGCCTCGGCCAGGTCCATGGTCAGCGCCAGCATCTCCATGTCGTCGGTCAGGGCGACATGGCGCTCGGCGACGCCGGCCTTCCAGCGCTCCCACAAGGCCACGTCCTGCGCCTCGTCGAGCACCGGATGCCGGCCCTTGCGCTTGGGCAGCCCGAGGATGTTGCGGCGCAGCGCCACTTCCTGATGCGTGAGGCCGTAGAACTTGCTGACCATCTCCGTGCTCGCCCCCAGGCGCAGCATGCGGTCCACCGTGGCGATCTCCCGCTCCACGTCGTGCACCTGGCTCAGCAGCCGCTTCAACACTTCCCGGTTCACCGACACCGAACACCAAGACACCGTGGCATTCACCAGCATGCTCACGAGCTCGGGGTGTTTCAGCGCATCCAGCTCCTCCTCGCCGAAGCCCATGGCCTTGCAGCGGCGCAACTGGCCGTTGCGCAGGTCATGCAGAGCCTGGGCGATCACGGCCTGGTTGAGCGGGTGCGGTGCCGACATACGGGAGCCTCCTGCGCTCAGGAATCCTGGCTCGCTACGCCGGCTTCCAGATCCAGCAGCCGGCGCGCCAGGCGCAGCAGACGGAACAGCTTCACCAGCGCAGCATCGCTCAGGCGTGTGGCCGAGCCGCCGCGGCCATGCAGCAGCGCCGCCAGCTCGTCGGCCAGCCGCGCGCGGTCCAATCCGTTCGCGGAGGGCGGAGCCGCACTCAGCACATGCAGCAGGGTCAGCACCGCCCGCGCGAACGCCGGCAGCGCCTTCGCCTGGCCCACAACCGGCGCCGCGCAGACGAAGCCGATGCCGCCGACGCTGGCCTCGATGTGGTCGCCGACCGCCGCTTCCTCGCCGATCTCGCGCGCGAACTGCGCGATGTGCACGCGCAGGCGATCCGGCACGTCCAGCCCCGGCTCGACGTACCAGACGTCCGAGATGGGATAGAGCCCGCCGACCTGCACGGGGATCGCACGCAGCGCATCGGCCTCGAAGTCGGGCAGCTTGTCGCCGAGCTGGTCCGCGACCATCCGCTGGATGGACTGCAGGCGCTCGGTGGTCGGTGCCGGTGTCACGATGTGCCCTTGCAGGCGCTCTTCGCGTTCCCCGTGCTGGTCCTCCGGCGCTTCGGGCGATGCAGGCGGAGTCGCTGCTGGCGCCGAAGGCGCGACCGGCGTGGTGTCGCGCGGCACAGACGAGGCGGGTGGCTGCTGAGGCGCGGAGACCGGCGGGGGAGGATCAGCAGGCACGACAGGCGCTGCCGGTGGCGTCGGCGCCGCCGGTTCGCTGGTCAGCGCACGCTGGCGGCTTTCGCTGTCGTTGATCTCCAGCGCCAGCGTGTCGTAGTCCGCCTCCAGCAGCTCGGCCATCTGGCCGACCAGCTCGTCCTGCACCCGCTGCGGCGAGAAGTCGTCCGGCTGTGTGTCGAACTGCGTCAGCACGTCCTGAAACAAGGTGGCGAAGTCCACGGTCACGGTGCGGCCCAGCGCACGCCGCTCCCAGGTGCGCTCGCACGCCTTGCGCAGCACCGCGAGCCGGTCCACCTGATGCCGGCCCAATCCGCCGTACAACAGCGTCGGGATCGCCGGCAGCAGATAGCGCACCGCATCGTTCATGCGGCTGATGTGTGACTGCGGCACCGGATAGCCGTCGGCAGTCAGTCGCCGCGCGAGTTCGCTCTGCGACAGCGCCTGGCCGCTTTCCTGCTCGTAGAACTCGCGCGCCTGCTCGATGCCCAACGCCCGCTCGATGAAGGTCAGCCCGCCGCGCAGCTCGTTCTCGGCCAGATGCCCGGTCAGCGCCACGATTTCGCCGCGCGCCGGCCACGGGCGGAACACGCACGCAATGCGGAAGAAGCGCTCCTCCTTGGTCTCGCTCCACAACTCGCGCAAGATCGCCAGCCGCGTGTTGCCGCCGTTGCGAATGATGTAGTGCGCCTCGCCCGGCCTGCGCGTGATCGCGGGGGGAGCGTCCAGCCCGCGTTCGCGGATGGACGCCTTGATCTCCGCATAGGCCGGGTTGCGCGTCACGCGCGGGTCGTGGTCGTAGGGCCGCAACTGGTCCAGCGTCACCACCATCGGCGTGTCGGCGATGGGGTCGCTCAAGGTCGCGGCCGAAGGGCCGCTGCGCTCGAAGCCGGTGGCCAGCAGCTTGGCAGCCATGTCCTGCGGCGTCAGCTCAGCCACGGCCGTTCTCCTGCGCCGGCCGGTCGGCGCGGCGAAGTTGCGCGCGGGCATTACGGTCGGCACGGTGGTCGCTCGCCGTCGAGCTGGTGTAGATCGACGCGCAGCCTCGCTTCGTGAACTTCAGGTGCCCACCGGACGTGCGCACCACGCGCCAGCCTTCGCCCAGCGCGAACTCGATCAGCGCGCGCAGCCGTTCACGGCCGCGCGCCAGTTCATGCGCGCTCGCCATGGCCGGCCCCTCCCGCATCGGCCCGGCCGGAGACCAGCGCGAAGCGCTCCCGCCACGCGGGGAACAGCTCGCCGGCCAGCGTGCGCATGGTCTCCAGCGCCGCGGGTGCCGTGCGCCCCGCCGGCTGCCGGTATTCCACCCGATGCACCGGCAATCCTCGTGTCGCAGCGCGCGGATAGGCTTCGATGGCCGGCACGTCGGTGCCCAGCACCTGCACGCCGGACTGTTCCTGGAACACCTGTCGCAGCGCCTGCTGGACCATCCGCGCGTTCGACGACACCGGATGCACACGGTTGATGAGCAGACGCAGCGGCGGTGGCTCGATGCCCAGGTGCCGATACGGCGCGATGTCCTCGATCAGTTGCAGCGTGCCGCGCCGCAGCTCGCGCGCCGCGAGGATTTCCGGCGTCACGGGCGACAGCGCCAGGTCGGACGCCAGCACGGCCATCTCCAGCAGCACACTGCGCGCCCCCTGCGTATCGATCAGCAACAGGTCGTAGTTCGTTCGGAAAATGGGAAGCAAATGCCGGAGTCGCAGACGCCCGTCCGGAGCATGCAACAGCAGCGTGCTCAGTTCACCGCGGTCGTCGTTGGAGAGCACCAGATCAAGGCCCGCGATCGCGGTGCGCGACACCAGTTGCTCGATGCGCCGCTCGTTGAAGGCCAGCATCTCGTAGATGCCGCCGGGCGCACGCACGTTCAGCGTGAAATAGCTCGACAGCGTGGGCTGCACGTCCAGGTCCAGCAGCAGCACGCGCAACCCCGCATCGGCGATGAAGCCGCCGAGGTTGGCTGCCGTAGTAGTCTTGCCGACGCCGCCCTTGGTCGAAATGATGGATACCACCTGCATGCGCTTCTCCTCGTCGAATGGCATGAACGGAGAAGAAGCGTCAGGCGCGTTCTTTGAGGCGATCGGAGATCCACTGGTCGATCTCCACCGAATCCCAGCCCACTGCACGCACCCCCAGGCGCAGCGCCTTGGGGAACTTGCCTTCCTTCATCAGGCTGTAGATGTGTGCGCGCTTGAAGCCGGTCTTGGCTTCGACCTCGGCGCGGCGCAGGATGCGGTGCTCGGCCGTCGCTGCCGTGGCGGTGGTCTGCGAAGACATGAGAGTCACTCCTTAACGCTCAGTGGCGTTGATTGGCGTGACTCGAATTTGGAACGCCGCGTCGAGGAAAGACACCGTAAATGCGGTGTGGGCGACCGCAGATACGGTCTGGCATCGCTCAGAGAATCGTGCGCTGCAAGTTGCGCCGAGCCAGTGCGAACTTGGCCTGCAGGGTGCGCTCGTTGATGCCCATCGCGTTGCCGTGGTGCGCCACCATCGCACTGATGATGGCCTCCTGCGTCAGGAAGCTGGAATACGGCATGCCGCGGGGCGACTTGCCCAACAACAGCGTAAGCAAGCCGCCAACGATGTTGAGATAGGTCGATTCGCTGCGCGGCCCCGGCGTGTTCGCACGCTCGGCGTCAGCCGAACAGGCGGCGTGCTTCTTCAGCAGCGCCTCGTGCTCGACGCGCAGCGTCTCGTGTGCGCTTAGAAACTCCGCCAACCGCGCCTTGATCACTTCCCGCTCGGCCAGCAATGCGCCCACCGTGTCCAGACTGACCGCCGGGTGAAGCGCACGCTCAACCTCGTCGAACAGGAACGCCGGTTTCTCGCCGGGGTAGTAGTGTGCCATCCAGGCTTTCAGATCGACGTGCCGCACCGTCAGCGACGGATCGTCCATCGCCAGGCGCTGCGTATCGCGCACCAAGCCCTCCTTGCCATACGGCATCTCGCCGTGTGCGAGCGCATCGAAGACTCTTTCGGTGTTCAACCGCAGCAAGGGCCAGCGCGGAAACTCAGTTGTCTCCGGCAGAGGCCGCTGCCCCAAGGTGGCCAGGATGCGCCGCTCGAAGCGCAACAATCCGCTCCAGCGGATTGCTGCCTCGATCGGGCGGTAGTAGATCTTGGCGCCACCGGCCAGACTGCTCGACTTCGACATATCGCACGCCTCCATTTGTCATCACACCCGGGGCGCGCACCCGCACCCGCCATGCAGGCGGCGTGCGTGGACGTCCAGGACGTCTCGGGGCAAAACGAGCAGGCGAAGCAGCGGCGAAGTCTGTGGCATCGGTGATGCCGCCTTTACCAGCGCGGGATGTGCCCCTTGTCGTGCATGGCCCCATCACGCAAAATTCCTAAGGCGCGAAAAATGCCGTTAACATCATCGACCGCGGGCGCCGTGCTTGACCCGGAAAGCCAGGCCAAAGTCTTTGCAGGGAAATGAACCTCGTAAAGCGCGATCAGCTCAACACGTCAGGACCGATACGCATATCGCAAGCACTCTTGCGCTGCGCGTCTTTGCTGTGACGGGTCACGATATGCATGCGAATCTCATCGCAGAATGCCGACCGCAAGCGCAGGCAAGGGCTGAGTAACTGCGCCAGCGGACCGCAGTAAGCAATTCCGGCCGTGGCAAAACAGGTCTGGCGCTTTGACCAAAATGGAATCGGTCAGCCCGCCTGCAACAGCCTCATGGGGTCCGTTGCGTATCCAGTGTCATATGGCCGACGCGCTGCGCACGGTCGATGAAGTGGCGCAGCGACCCCGACAAAGTGCCCTCGGGGTGCAGCAGGTAGGTCGTCAGCACCGCCGACTCTTCATCCAGTGGCCGGAAGATCAATTCCATCTGCCGGCAGGTCGGCACGTGCGCCGCGCTGGAAAATCCGATGCCATAGCCGGCCGCCACCAGAGCCAGCATCAGCGAGTGGGTCGTCACATACTCGGCCACGATCGGCAGCATCTCCGCCAAGCGCAGCAGGCGCTCAAATTGCCGGCTGCACTCTTCACACGCCTGCGGATCGAACAGAACCAGCGGGTAGCGCACCACCTCTTCCAACGGCACCCGCTTGTGCTCTAGCAAGGGGTGCCGCGCAGGGATGACAACGACCAACGGGTCTTGCCACAGCGGCATGGCGACCACACCGGACTCCATCACGCTGGCCATCGCCAAAGCCGCGTCGTACAGGTCGCTTCCCAGCCCGCCCACCACCTGCGGCAGCGGTGCCTCGAACAGCCGAACGCCCACTTCCGGCGCCTCCTCCCGGCACAGCGCGAGCAGCGCCGGCAATCGGACCTGCCCAACAAAGCCGGTCAGTGCGATCCGCAGGGTGCCTTGGTGTCCCGCCGCCACCGCCCGCGCCTTGGTCCGCGCTTGCTCAAGGGTCAGCAGCACATGCCGGGCCTCCTCCAGAAACACCTGCCCGGCCGGGGTCAGGCACACGCCCCGTGGCATGCGCTCCAGCAGCGTCACGCCCAGGTCAGCCTCCAGTTGGCGAATCGTCCTCGACAGGGGCGACTGCTCCACATGCAGCCGCCGCGCCGCCCGGCCAAAGTGCAATTCCTCGCCCACCGCGATGAAGCAGCGAAGATGGCGCAATTTCATCTTTTCACCCCGGAACATGGAGTTCGTTCGTATGACCGCAGGGAACCGCATGAGTGCCTGCCTGTTGCGGTGCCTGTCACAGAGGGTTTCCATTCACCGCCGGCCGACCTTTCCTTGGCGCCAGGAGGTTGTGCGTGGCCGGACAAGGCTGGTTATTTCAACGTATTGCCTCGCCATGCAAGAGCACGCAAAATAGATACAAAGTTCCATAATGCATGTGCTGAAACGCTCGCTCTGACGTCAGCGAGTCGTCGCCAGCCGCACCGATACGAACTCCTGCACGCGTCAGGGCTGGCGCCGGCCTGATCCGCGGGAATCGACCGTCACCTAAACCTAGCAAGCATGAGCCCTTGAAGCAGTGTCATAGAGCAGGATGCAGGCGGGATCTTGATGTAAGTGCTGGCGCCGAAGAGCCCGAACCAGACGACGACAGACAGGAGGCGGCCATGGACTTCAGATTGCTGCGTTACTTCATCGCAGTTGCGGAAGAACTGCATCTGGCCCGTGCAGCCCAGCGTCTGGGGATCGAGCAATCGCCTCTGTCGCGCGCAATGCGGGAACTGGAAAGCCAACTCGGCGTACAGTTGTTCGACCGCAGCACACGCCTGACGCGGCTGACCTGGGCCGGCCAAGTGTTTCTCGGCGAATGCCGACGCGTGCAGGCCACCGTTGAGCAGGCAGTGAGGAGCGCAAAGGCCGCGGCACAGGGCTACCAGGGCCATCTGCGCATCGCCATCTGCGACAGCATGGCGCAGCCCCGGATCGCAACCCTGCTGGCTCGCAGCCGCGAGGATGAGCCCGAGCTGGAGGTTCGAGTCTTCGAACTACCGTTCGCGCAGCAGCTCAAGATGCTGCACGACGATCTGCTGGACATCGGCTTTGCGTTTTCAAGCGCAGTGCATGATGGCCTCGTCGCCGAGTCGGTGTGGACCGATCCGCTGGCGGTGATCGTGCCCACACGCCATCCCTTGCTCGCGCACGTGGACGTGTCGCTGGTAGAAGCGTTGAAATTCCCGCTGGTTCTGTGTCATCCCGAATCGGGATCGGGCTACCGTCATCAGATTCAAGCGATGCTGCAGAACGCAAAGACGCCGCCCAGGGTGGTCGATGAAGTGACCACCCTGGGCGTGATGCTGACCCTGGTCGGCGCCGGTTACGGCATCGGCTTCGCCATCGCCTCGCAAGTGCAGACGCTACAGCGCCCGGACATCTCCATTCGTCCCCTGGCCGGCACCCCGCCGATGCTCTCTACCTACCTGCTGCGCCGCAAAGGCGAGCCCACGGACCCCATGAAGCGGTTCATCGAGCGAGTGAAAGACGGGGCTGCACCGGTCGATGATGCGCCAGGCCTTTGAAGACGCAGTTCACCTGTCCGTTGCCGCCTGTGGTTTGCCAGTACTACGATGGACGTCCGGATGAAGTCCGACGCGCTGTGGCTTCGGGTGGATGTGCATGGCCCACTCTGGATCAACCGAAACGGCCTGCGTTGACCAGACCGAAGACATGAGTCCACAATCGAGTCCATTCCGTGACCCATGGATCGGAAAAGACGTTCGTAATAAACGAGTTAGCGACCGGGTGCTGTTCCCATCACCCGCTCCAGATTTTCATAAAAACCGCGCCCGCCGCGGTTTTTTTGTGCGCGCGCTTTCCGTGGTCACGAACGCGCGCGTCATTCCGTAGCAACCCCCGCGTTTGATCGATACGGAGTCAGTCCATGGTGAGAATGGCGATTGCCGGTGCCGGCGGCCGCATGGGCCGGCCGCTGGTGGAAGCGTGCCTCGCGACGGCCGAGGCGCGCCTCGGCGCGGCGCTGGCCCGCCCCGACAGTGCCTTCGTCGGCCTGGATGCCGGCGAGCTGGCCGGCGCCGGTCGCAGCGGCGTGCACGTGGGCAGTGATCTGCGCGCGGTACTCGACGACTTCGACGTGCTGATCGACTTCACCCGCACGGCCGCCACGCTCGCGCATCTCGCGATCTGCCGCGAGGCCGGCAAGCCGATCGTGATCGGCACCACCGGCTTTAGCACCGAGGAAAAGGCCCTGATTGCCGGGGCCGCGCGCGAGCTGCCGATCGTGCTCGCGCCGAATTTCAGCGTCGGCGTCAACCTGTGCTTCAAGCTGCTCGACGTCGCCGCGCGCGTGCTGGGCGATGCGGTCGACATCGAGATCATCGAGGCGCACCACCGCCACAAGATCGATGCGCCGTCGGGCACGGCGCTGCGCATGGGGGAGGTGGTCGCGCAGGCGCTCGGCCGCCACCTCGCCGAGGTCGCGGTGTACGGCCGCGAGGGGGTCACCGGCGAACGCGACCGCAAGACCATCGGCTTCGCCACCGTGCGCGCCGGGGACGTGGTCGGCGATCATACGGTGCTGTTCGCGGACGTCGGCGAGCGCATCGAGATCACCCACAAAGCCTCCAGCCGCATGACCTTCGCGAAAGGGGCGGTGCGGGCGGCACAATGGGTGTACGGCCGCGCGCCGGGGCTCTACGACATGCAGGACGTGCTCGGCCTGCGCTGACGCGGGGCCCGTGCCCGCTGCGGCCGCGTGGACAGTAATTGGTGCCGTGCAGTAAGCTCCCCGCACTTTGAACGGGTAACGTGTCGCGACGGACATCGGGCGGGAGGGGCCATGACGGAACCCTCCCGCTTTTGTGTGTCCGGTGGAGGTAAGTCTTGAGGAAGCCCGCGCTATTGGCCCTGGAAGACGGCAGTCTGTTCTGGGGCGAATCCATCGGGGCCGACGGTCTGACGACCGGTGAAGTGGTTTTCAACACCTCGATCACCGGCTATCAGGAAATCCTGACAGACCCGTCCTATGCCCACCAGATCGTCACCCTCACCTATCCGCACATCGGCAACGTCGGCACCAATCCGGGCGACGAGGAGGCTGCGCGGATCTGGGCGGCCGGGCTGGTCGTGCGCGATTGCCCGCGGCGTGCGAGCAACTGGCGCAGCCGCCAGCCGCTGGACGCCTACCTGCACGCCCGCGGCGTGGTGGCGATCGCCGACATCGACACGCGGCGGCTGACGCGCATCCTGCGCGAGCACGGCGCCCAGAGCGGCTGCATCATGGCCGGCGATGCGGTCGACGAGCAGGCCGCCCTCGCCGCGGCGCGGGCCTGCGTCGGCCTCAAGGGGCTCGACCTCGCCAAGGTGGTGTCGGTCACCGAGCCCTACGAGTGGGGCGCGGGCACCTGGCGGCTGGCGGGCGACGACTTCGCCGCCCCTGCGCACCTGCCCTGGCACGTGGTGGCGTACGACTTCGGCGTCAAGCGCAACATCCTGCGCATGCTCGTCGAGCGCGGCTGCCGGGTCACCGTGGTGCCGGCGCAGACGCCGGCGCGGGACGTCCTGGCCTGCGCGCCCGACGGCGTGTTCCTGTCGAACGGCCCCGGCGACCCGGAGCCCTGCGACTACGCGATCCGCGCGATCCGCGAGCTGCTCGAAGCGCGGGTGCCGATCTTCGGCATCTGCCTCGGGCACCAGTTGCTCGGCCTGGCGTCCGGCGCGCGTACCGTGAAGATGAAGTTCGGCCACCACGGCGGCAATCATCCGGTGCAGGATCTGGCCACGGGGCGGGTGATGATTTCGAGCCAGAACCACGGCTTCGCGGTCGACGAGTCGACGCTGCCGCCGGTGCTGCGCACCACGCATCGCTCGCTGTTCGACGGTACCCTGCAGGGGATCGAGCGCACCGACGCGCCGGCCTTCAGCTTCCAGGGGCACCCCGAAGCCAGCCCCGGGCCGCACGACGTGGCGCCCCTGTTCGATCGCTTCATCGAGCTGCTGGTCGCCGCGCACGGCGCGCGCTGAAGCCCTCCTTCCGGGGCGGAGCCGCCCGTCGCGCGCCTCCGCCCTCGCATTCGCCGACGGTCTAACACGCCGCCCACGCGGGACACCCCATGCCGAAACGTACCGACATCCAGAGCATCCTGATCATCGGCGCCGGTCCGATCGTCATCGGTCAGGCCTGCGAGTTCGACTACTCCGGCGCACAGGCCTGCAAGGCGCTGCGCGAGGAGGGCTACCGGGTCATCCTGGTGAACTCCAACCCGGCGACGATCATGACCGACCCGGGGATGGCGGACGCCATCTACATCGAGCCGATCCACTGGAAGACACTCGCCTGCATCATCGCCAAGGAGCGCCCCGGCGCGCTGCTGCCGACCATGGGCGGGCAGACCGCGCTCAACTGCGCGCTCGACCTGGTGCGTCACGGCGTCCTCGAACAGTACGGCGTCGAGATGATCGGCGCCTCGCAGGATGCGATCGACATGGCCGAGGACCGCGAGCGCTTCCGCATCGCGATGACCGAGATCGGCCTGGCCACGCCGCGCGCGCGCATCGCCCACACGATGGAGGAAGCCCTGGCGGCGCAGGCCGATATCGGCTTCCCGACGATCATCCGCCCCTCGTTCACGATGGGCGGCTCGGGCGGCGGCATCGCCTACAACCGCCAGGAGTTCGTCGAGATCGTCGAGCGCGGCCTGGACCTCTCGCCCACCACCGAGGTGCTGCTCGAAGAGTCGGTGCTCGGCTGGAAAGAGTACGAGATGGAGGTCGTGCGCGACCGCGCCGACAACTGCATCATCGTCTGCTCGATCGAGAACTTCGACCCGATGGGGGTGCACACCGGTGACTCCATCACCGTCGCCCCGGCGCAGACGCTGACCGACAAGGAGCTCCAGATCATGCGCGACGCCTCGCTGGCGGTGCTGCGCAAGATCGGCGTCGACACCGGCGGCTCCAACGTGCAGTTCGGCGTCAATCCCGACGACGGACGCATGGTGGTCATCGAGATGAACCCGCGCGTGTCGCGCTCCTCGGCGCTGGCCTCCAAGGCCACCGGCTTCCCGATCGCCAAGGTCGCTGCCAAGCTCGCCGTCGGCTACACGCTCGACGAGCTGCGCAACGAGATCACCGGCGGGCTGACGCCGGCGTCGTTCGAGCCGTCGATCGACTACGTCGTCACCAAGGTGCCGCGCTTCAACTTCGAGAAGTTCCCGCAGGCCGACGCCCGCCTGACCACGCAGATGAAGTCGGTCGGCGAGATCATGGCGATCGGCCGCACCTTCCAGGAGTCGGTCCAGAAGGCGCTGCGCGGGCTGGAGATCGGCACCGACGGCTTCAACCCGGCGCTGGACCCGCACGATCCCGATGCCCACACGCGCCTGAAGCAGGAGCTCGGCGTGCCCGGCGCGCAGCGCATCTGGTTCGTCGCCGACGCCTTCCGCCTGGGCTACTCGGTGGACCAGGTCTACGAGCTGACCCGCATCGACCCCTGGTTCCTGGTGCAGATCGAGGAGCTGGTACAGCTCGCCGCCGACGTCGGCCGCCACGGTGTCGCCGCGCTGCGCGACCGCAGGCGCCTGCGGCTGCTGAAGCGCAAGGGGTTCTCCGACAGCCGCCTGGCCACGCTCACCGGCACCAGCGAGCACGAGATCCGCACGCTGCGCCGCACGCTCGACGTGCACCCGGTGTACAAGCGCGTCGACTCCTGCGCTGCCGAGTTCGCCACCAGCACCGCCTACCTGTACTCGACCTACGAGGAAACCTGCGAGGCCGCGCCGACGGGCCGCGACAAGATCATGATCCTCGGCGGCGGCCCGAACCGCATCGGTCAGGGCATCGAGTTCGACTACTGCTGCGTGCACGCCGCGCTGGCGCTGCGCGAGGACGGCTTCGAGACCATCATGGTCAACTGCAACCCGGAGACCGTCTCGACCGACTACGACACCTCCGACCGGCTCTACTTCGAGCCGCTGACGCTCGAGGACGTGCTGGAGATCGTGCGCGTCGAGTCGCCGCGCGGCGTGATCGTGCAGTACGGCGGCCAGACCCCGCTGAAGCTCGCCCGCCCGCTGGAGGCCGCCGGCGTCAACATCATCGGCACCGCGCCCGACGCCATCGACCGCGCCGAGGACCGCGAGCGCTTCCAGCAGATGATCGACGAGCTCGGGCTGCGCCAGCCGCCGAACCGCACCGCGCGCGACCCCGACACCGCCGTGCGCCTCGCCGCCGAGATCGGCTACCCGCTGGTGGTGCGCCCGTCCTACGTGCTCGGCGGCCGGGCGATGGAGATCGTCTACAACGAGGACGACCTGCGCCGCTACATGCGCGAGGCCGTGCAGGTCAGCAACGACAGCCCCGTGCTGCTCGACCGCTTCCTCAACGATGCCGTCGAGATCGACGTCGACTGCATCTGCGACGCCGACGGCGAGGTCGTCATCGGCGGCATCATGGAGCACATCGAGGAGGCCGGCGTGCATTCCGGCGACTCCGCCTGCTCGCTGCCGCCGTATTCGCTGCCGGCATCGGTGCAGGACCGCCTGCGCGACCAGACCGCGGCGATGGCGCGCGAACTCGGCGTGGTCGGGCTGATGAACACGCAGTTCGCGATCCAGGGCGACGACATCTACGTGCTCGAGGTCAACCCGCGCGCCTCGCGCACCGTGCCCTACGTGTCCAAGGCCACCGGCCGGCCGCTCGCCAAGATCGCCGCGCGCTGCATGGCCGGGCGCACGCTGCGGGCGCAGGGCGTGGCCGGCGAGGTGATCCCGGCGTACTACTCGGTCAAGGAGGCGGTGTTCCCGTTCATCAAGTTCCCCGGCGTCGACCCGCTGCTCGGGCCGGAGATGAAGTCCACCGGCGAGGTCATGGGGGTCGGGCGCAGCTTCGGTGAAGCCTTCGCCAAGGCGCAGCTCGCCGCCGGCAACCGCCTGCCGACCGGCGGCCGGGCCTTCCTGTCGGTGCGCGACGCCGACAAGCAGAAGCTCGTCGACATCGCCCGCGAGCTGCTGCGCCACGGTTTCGCGCTGTGCGCGACGCGCGGCACCGCGAGCCTGCTCGCCACCGCCGGGATCGCCTGCGAGATCGTCAACAAGGTCGGCGAAGGGCGGCCGCATGTCGTCGACATGATCAAGAACGACCAGATCAGCCTCATCGTCAACACCACCGAAGGCAAGCAGGCCATCGCCGACTCCTTCTCCATCCGGCGCAACGCGCTGATGCACAAGGTCAGCTACACGACCACGATCGCCGCCGCCGAGGCCACCTGCCTGGCGCTGGATTACATCGATACCGACACCGTCAACCGTTTGCAGGATCTGCACGAGGAACTCCAGGCATGAGCCAGAAGGTGCCGATGACCGCCGTTGGGGCGGAACGACTCAGGAACGAGTTGCAGGAACTGAAGAGCGTGGCCCGTCCGGCGGTGATCCAGGCGATCGCCGAGGCGCGCGCGCACGGCGACCTGAAGGAAAACGCCGAGTATGCCGCCGCCCGCGAGCAGCAGGGCTTCATCGAGGGGCGCATCCAGGAGCTCGAATACAAGCTCTCGCATGCGCACGTGATCGACGTCACCAAGATGGAGAACACCGGCAAGGTGATCTTCGGCGTCACCGTCACCCTCGACGACGGCGACAGCGGCGACGAGGTGCGCTACCAGATCGTCGGCGAGGACGAGGCCGACATCAAAGCCGGCCGCATCTCCGTCAACTCGCCGATCGCCCGCGCGCTGATCGGCAAGCAGGAGGGCGATACGGTCGACGTGCAGACCCCGGGCGGCGTGCGCCGCTACGAGATCGTCGCCGTCGAACACCTCTGAGTGGCGCTGCCGCGGGCGCCTCGCCGAGCGAACGGGCAGCCTGCGGGCTGCCCGTCGCGTTTCAACGACCCGGGAGGGATCCGATGATCGCCGTCACCCGCCTGTTCCACCTGCTGCTCGCCTGCCTGGGCCCGCTGCTCGCCGCCCCGGCCGCCGCCGCCGGCCTGCCCGACACCATCGACGCGGTGCGCCCCGGTGTCGTCGCCATCGGCACCTTCCA
Source organism: Plasticicumulans lactativorans (assembly GCF_004341245.1). Classification (GTDB taxonomy): domain Bacteria; phylum Pseudomonadota; class Gammaproteobacteria; order Competibacterales; family Competibacteraceae; genus Plasticicumulans_A; species Plasticicumulans_A lactativorans. Next base: position 18,307 of record NZ_SLWY01000003.1, read on the forward strand.
GGCGACGCGCCGGCCGCCGGCGAATTTCCTCGGCACCGGCTTCGTCGTCGCCAACGGCCAGTACGTCGTCACCAACGCGCACGTGGTGGCCGCCACGCTCGATGCCGCCAACCGCGAGTTCTTCGCCGTGTTCGCCGGCCGCGGCAGCGAGTTCGCGACCCGCGAGGCGACCAAGGTCGAGATCGACCTCGAACACGATCTCGCCCTGCTGAAGATCAAGGCCGACCCGTTGCCGGCGCTCAAGCTCGGCAGCGGGCTGCCGCGCGAGGGGCAGGAGATCGCCTTCACCGGCTTCCCGATCGGCGTCGTGCTCGGCCTGTATCCGGTCACCCACCGCGGCATCGTCTCCGCGGTGACACCCGTCGCGATCCCCTCGCCCTCGGCCGGACAGCTCGACGCCAATGCCATCCACCGGCTCGGCAAGCCCTACGACGTGCTGCAGCTCGACGCCACCGCCTACCCCGGCAACAGCGGCAGCCCGGTCTACGACCCGGCGAGCGGGCGCGTCGTCGGCGTCATCAACTCGGTGTTCGTCAAGGAGACCAAGGAAAACGTGCTGCAGAAGCCGAGCGGCATCAGCTACGCGATCCCGGTCGAGCACGTGCGCGCGCTGCTGCGCAAGGCCGGCGTCGGCGGCTAGCCGGCATCGCGCGCGAGGGTTGACGCCCACCGGGCCGATCTTTATTCTTCGCCGCCTGTTTCGGGCGATTAGCTCAGCGGGAGAGCACTTCCTTCACACGGAAGGGGTCGGTGGTTCGATCCCACCATCGCCCACCAGATAAAACAACGGCTTAGGCGGAAACGCCTAGGCCGTTTTTGTTTTTTCTGACTGTATGTGGCACTACGTGTGGCAGTCGGTGCGGCGATTGCTTGGCCGTATGGCAGTGCATGTAGCAACTGTCGCCGCCTGCGACGTGTCAGGCGACACAAAAAATTGACCCCTGGCGACACTGAGAACTGCCTCCTTCGTTGAAGAGATAGGTCGAGATGGAAGAGGTATTCGCCCGACCTCCTGAGGTCGAGGCAAGTCGAGGGGGCGGGACGATGTGGGCGCTGCAGGAAGTGCAGAAGGTGTTGGCACTGTCAGCGCTAGGCTGGGGGCCTTGGCCCGAGGAGGTACGCCATGTGTGGTCGCTCCGCCCAACACCGCAACCTGGAGACCCTGGGCGCGTTGCTTGGCGCCGCGGGGCCTCGACGACTGGCAACCGCGCTACAACATCGCGCTGACCACGCTGGTGCTGGTGCTGGTGCTGGTGCGACGGTGCGCGCCACCTCGGCCGCTACCGCTGGGGCCTGGTGCCGACGTGGAACCAGAAGCCTGAGATCACCCACGTGACGTTCAATGCCCGCGCCGAGCGGATATAGCGAGCGCGCCGGCCTTCTGGTTCGCGTACGGCGTAAGCCTCGCCGCTGCCGCCCGTACGTGCCACCCGCCACCCGGGCCGCCCCACTGGGCGCCGGTGTGCGCGAGGTCCAGTGGAAATCGCGCGACCGCACCGTCAGTGCACCGAGCAGCGCGGTGTGATCGGCGAGGCGCTCGGCGATCAGGTGCACGACCTCGCCCTCGCGGCGCAGCGTGCCGATCACGCCGAGCAGGCGCGCGTGCGCCGCGGTGTTGCGGTAGCGGCGCTTGACCCGGTCCCAGACGATCAGGTTGGTGCTGCCAGTCTCGTCCTCCAGCGTCACGAACACCGCGCCGTGCGCGCTGTCGGGCTGCTGGCGCGCGACCACTAGGCCGATCAGGTGCACGCGCGTGCCGTCGGCGCCGGCCTGCACGCCGGCGCAGCGGCAGGCGCCACGGCGCTGCAGGGCGTCCGAGCGTCAGCCCAAGGCTCGCGTAATCCGCCACCAGCGCCTCGCCCTCGGTGACCACGGGCAGGCACGGGAGCGCTTCCTGCGTTGGTGCGGGCGCCCGCGGGGCCGGGCGTCGTGCACCGCCAGCGCCTGCCAGCGGGCCTGATGCCGGTCGCCGGCCAGTTTGGCGAAGGCGTCGGCTGCGACCGGCGCGTCGCGGGCGTGCCGGTCGAGAGCGGCGCGGCGCACCGCGTCATCGAGGTCGCGGAACAGGGGCCGTGCCTGCGCGTCGACCAGACGCCGCACCACGTCCTGCGCCAGCCCTTTGACCAGCCGCAGGCCGAGGAGCAGCGCGAGGCCGGCCGCGCCGGCGGGCTCCAGCGCGCAATCCCAGGCGCTCGCCTCGATCCGCACGGGCCCGCACCTCCATGCCGTGGCGGCGGGCATCCTGCAGCAGCTGCTCGGGGGCGTAGAAGCCCATCGGCTGGCTGTTGAGCAGGCTGCAGAAGAAGGCGGCCGGCTCGTGGCACTTGAGCCAGGCCGACACGTAGGCGAGCTCGCGGCGTGTGACTCGGGGAAGCCGTATTCGCCGAAACCCTCGATCTGTCGGATGATGCGTCGCGCGAAGGCGTCGGCGTAGCCGCGCGCGGACCTGGGCGCGCTGTAGGCGTAGGCCTACCTGTGCCAGCGTGTGCAGGGTGGCACGCTCCAGCGCCGGTTCACGCCGGTGCGGCCGCAGTCCGGCGCAGCGGATGAGCGCCTCGGCGAGTGCATCGCCCGCGGTCACCCCGCGCTTGCGCGCGGCCGCGTTGCAGGCATGCACCTGGTCGCACCCGGCGACGGTCGCGGTGATCGCCAGTGGTGTGTGCCCATCGTCGGCGAAGCATTCGAGCGCCAGGTGCTCACACCACAGATCGAGCCAGAGCATCGGTGCCCAGCGGAGTGGAGTAGAAGCTGTTGGGCACCCACTCGCCATCCCTGTCGAGCATCCCGGCTTCGCGGGCGCCCATCCCGTGCCTCTACGGCGTGTCCAACGGCCCCGGTTCGCCCTGCGCATCGGGCCTGCTACGCCCGTCGAGACGCGCTGCGCAGACCCGACGCTCAAATGGCTTGACGCCATTCTCCCTGGCTACCGGGGGCTCCTCGGCTCGCGGGTCGCTCCATGCCTCCTCGTCGGCGAACAGCGGTACAGCGGACGGCGACCACGGCACGCGCAGGCCCGCCGCGCCGCTTCAGCACAGCCACGCACACCCCCTGCGCGCTCACCGTGCAGTGCAGGCGCAGCGGTGCCGGCGAGGGTGCGTGTGCGTGTGCGTGCGCCTCGGCGCGGAACAGCCAGCCGAGCGTGCCGCCATGCGCGGCGGCGAGTTGCAGGCGGCGCAGTTGCGTCATGCCAAAACCGTCGCCCCAGGCCAGCACGGTGCCGGCGGCCGAGTCGCGCGGGGCCTGCTCGCAGGCCCAGGCGGCGGCGGCGTCCCCCACGCGTACCCAGAGCAGGCGCTCTAGCGCGACACCGGCCGCCGCCCAGGCCGGGGCGTAGGGCGGCTGCGGTGGATCGACCAGCACGATCCAGCGCTCGCCGGCGGCGAGCGTAGCGAGCGCGGGGGCGACCAGGCCGAGCTCGCCGATCGCAGGGTCGGCGAGCAGCACCTCGATCAGCGTGCCGAGGGGCCAGCCGCCGCCGATGGCGGCGTCTAGCGCCGCCCGCCCGCTCGGCGCTGCTGCGTCGCGCAGCGGCACCGCCTTGGTGCCGGCTCGCCACACGAGCCCCCGTTCGAGCAACCGCTCCAGGCTCACGGCGCCCCCCGTAGAGGCGCACCACGCCCACCAGCCGCCTCTGGGATGCGCACGCGCTCGGCGGGGTAGCGCAGTAGCTCCAGCGCGGCGTTGGCCGGCGCCAGCACCACGCTGCCGTCGGGGCGCGGGTGGTAGTACTTCAGCGTCACCGAACCATCGTCGAGCAGCGCCACTACAATCGCGCCGTTGCGCGCCTGCTCGCAGGCCTCGATCGCCACTGCGTCACCGTCGAGAATGCCGGCCTCGATCATCGAGTCGCCCTGGACGCGCAACGCGTAGCGGCCGACGCCGAGCAGCGCGCGCAGGTCGAAGCCGTGGGCATCGGTGATGGCCTCGATCGGCCGCCCCGCCGCGATGCATCCGAGCAGCGGCAGTTCGGTGCCCGTAGCGGCTGCTCCGAGCAGGCGTACGCTGCGGCGCTGGCGTGGGGGCATCGCGATCAGCCCGGCGGCTTCCAGCGCCTTCAGGTGGCGGTGGACGACGCCGTGCGAACGCAGGCCGACGGCCGCGGCGATCTCCGCCACCGTCGGCGCCCCGCCGCGCGTTGCGCGCCAGTTGTGCAGGCATTCGAGGATGCGCTGCCGGGTGTTCATCCACGATGCGGTGCCTGGCAGCCGGAATCGCCCACGCCGCCAACGTGCTCGGCGACGCGGCCCTGCTGATGACATTCGCCGAACGTGATGGCCGTCATCCCCGGCACGCGGTGGTCGAACGCTCCTGCGCCTGACTGGAACCGTGCCGAAGACCTTCAACGGACGCCAAGGCATCGGTCCGTATAGATAATCTCATGCTGCACTTGCACATTACTCGTTCGGCGAATGCGGACATTCGTCGTATGCTGCAACGCATCAAAGCTGCACCGGCGTGCAGCACGCAGTAAGAGGTGCCCCATGTTTACGCTCATCCAACTGTTCAGCCTGGCCCAGAACCGTTTCGAAAACCGCGCCGCCAAGCGCCAGCTCGCCGCGCTCAGTGATCGCAACCTCGCCGACATCGGCATCGAGCGCGCCGAAATCACCGCAGTGGTCGAGGCGGCCGACGCCGCCGTCCGCGGCCGCCGCCTGCGCTACGCCCGCGACATCGCCTCGCCGGCGCAGCAGTTCGCCTACATGCGCGCGCACCTCGGCGGCACCGGCTCGCAGCTCGCCTGAGCCCGCCGCCCCGACCGGGGCGCGACACGGCAACATCGAAGCACCGCCGCCTCCGGGTAGCGGTGTTTTTCTTTTGGCCACGGGCATACGACGTGGTGCCGCCCTACTGCGTGGCCCGGTGCTCGGTGGCGAGGCGCGTGGACTCGGCGAAGTGCACACGCCAGCGGTAGCGTCCGGCGTCGGCCGCTCGCCCGGTTATCGACCTGGCGGCATGCACGGTGGACGGCGAGTCGTCGGTTGGGTCGTTGTTCGTCACCGGCGAAACAGGCTCGACGACACGCGGTCACGCTCCTGCTCAAACAGGAGCGCGGCCCGCCCCGGGTCCAGCAGGCCCCGGCGCATCAGGTCGCACAGGCCGATGCGCACGGCGACCAGTACGGCGAGGTCGTCGCTGGTGCTGCGCGCCTGGTACAGGGCGATGGCATGTTGCTGCTCGGCTGGCGCGCAACCGGTGGGGGAGTTCGAGTGGAGTGGGGGCCGCGGCGGCACCGGCTCTGGAAGCGGGCGACGCCACCGGAATACAGAGGTGTAATGAAGGCGATGTGCTGATTGATGGTGGCCTCAATCTCCAGCACTGCGGGCATATCTCGCGTCTTCCCCTGTCCGGTAATTGCCACCCTCATACCAGTCCCAGCACTTTCATCGCCGCCGTCTTCGGATCGCCAAAAAAGATCGGGTCGACGTGCTCCATGATGTCGGCGCTGACATCAAGGAAGTTCCGCTTGTTCTCGATGGGGATGAGTGCGCGCTTCGCGCCGTTGTCCTTGGCCACCTGCAGCGGCTCCGTGAGCGAGCGTAGCGGCTTGATGTTCCCTTGGACGCTCATGTCACCGAGGATCAGCAGCGCGGGGCTCACAGGCGCCTTGCGGAGCGCTGAATAGCCCGCGACGAAGAATGCCACCCCGAGTTCAGCCTCGACGCGGTTCGCGAGCAGATCGATGACTTCGACGTGCAGGTCGGAGACGTCCAGATCGCGCGCAATGCCGAGGTCGGTCTTCTTGGCTAGCAGGTAGCTGAAGGCGCGCTGGACGGACTCCTTCGTGGCACCGGTGATGCCACCGGCCAGTCGGAGCTTGCCGGTACCGTTCGAAACCGAGATCTCCACACGGTAGAGGCCAACCGTTCCATCCGACGTGACGCCGGCGCTGTAGACCGTTCCGGGGGAGAGTGGATCTGTCGAGATGAGATCGCGCCCGCCCTGCTCGGGTACTCCGACGAACCTCTCTTCGCCGGTTTCCTGCAGCGTGTAGCTGAACGACGTGTGGTAGTACTCGAACGAGCCCATCTTCTTGAGCTGTTCCTTCACACGCCGGCGGCCTTCGAGAGCGAACTCGAGGATTTCTCCGAGTTCGTCCTGTGTCACTTCGCCATGCGGGAAGAGGATCTTCACGAGACCCGAAACCGTCTTGCGCACCGCCTTGCGGTCACGCGCGTTGAGGTGCGCGCCGAACGAGAAATGGCGATCGATGATCTCGGTAAAGTTGTGCTTGCGCAGCTCGCGGAGCGCCTCGGCAAGGTAGTCGACCACGAAGCCGTAGTGGTCCGTGAAGAGATCGTTCCGCATCTTCGGGATTTCCCAGCCGGGGAGATAGAAGTGCATGCGGTCGATGAAGGCCATGTCGTCGCGGATGATGTCAGGCATCGGCGCGAACAGGTGGCTGGTCTGCACCATCACGTCGACGGGCTGGTTCGTATTGCCGAACATCGCGATGCTTGCATCGCCGGAGACGGCTTCCTGGCCACGCTGGTAAGTACCTGACTCACAGTAGGTTTTCATCGTTGTGATGACTTCCTTCGGCATCTTCTGGAGATCGGCAACCTCGTCGAAGCCGACCACGTCCCAGATCTGCACCATGCCTTTCTGCCGGCCCGACATGTGGCCGAAAAGATTCGCGACCGTGGTTCCTCCCGTGAGCAGTGCCGAGTACGGCGACACCTCCTGTACGACGTAGGTCTTTCCGGTGCCCCGTGGGCCGAGTTCGACCAAGTTGTAGTTGCGCTCCGCGAGCGGGATGAGGCGTACCAGGAACAGCAGCTTGAGCCGCCGCGACATCTCACCCGGCTCGTACCCCATGCTTCGAACGATGAGATCGAGCCACTCGTCGGTCGTGAACTGGCTGCGTACGTCTCGGTACTCGTCGAGGTCGAAGGTTGCGATCTGGATCGGGGTCAGCTTGTCGATCCAGAACGGGTTTTTGCCCTTCGATTCCTCGTCGTACTCGAAGCGCATGTCGACCTGCGCCCACACGCCGCCCATGACGAGTCGCTCGTACTCGCGCACATAGTGCTCGGGTACGTGCACGTTACGGTGCCCGAAGTTCGTGACCTCGGCCCAGTAGTCCGAGTCGACGAGGCGCACTTTCACCTTGTCGATGAAGGTGTGGCGCCCGCGGTCCTTGACCATCGCCTGCGCCTTCATCGACTCGTCCGAGCGGATGTAGTTGTTGGCGAGCGTGTCGTTGACGACCTGCAGCCCCATCTGGATCGCAACCTCATCGGAGGAGGCGCAGTACTTCCCGAGGAGGAACTCGAGCACGAACACCGGCACGTTGGCGCCGACCTTCACCTTTCGGACGAGGTCCTTGCGCACCACTTTCCCGGCGAACAGGCGGTTCACCTTGTCGTCGAGTGCATCCCGTGTCGAGGCTGCCCCGTTGGTCATGGCTTACACTCCAAGTCGAACTGGGATGTCATTGGGCGATCGGTACAGCTCCGCGTCGGTCGCCGGGTCCTGCACCACGACGCGCAGCGAAACCACGTCTTCGTCGTTGAGCAGGAACGCGACTGTGACCGGACTGTTCGGTTCGAGCCTCACGCACCCGCTTGCTCGATCGAATTGCGCGTCGACGGCCATTCCGACGGCCCCGACCTGCCTTCCCGCGGCTACCAGCAAAGGGCGGACCTGGATGTCCGTCGCGTCGAGCATCATCTGCCTCCCGCCGAAAGTGAACGTCACGCTGAAGATGCGGTTCGTGACCACATCGGGAAGCGCAGACGCCGCGATCGGTCCGGCGGAAGGGGGGGCGGATTCCCTGGCCCGCGTGCGTACCGTGAGCACAGGCACCACGAGTTCCTGGAGCGATGGCCCGCCGTGGTGGAAGGCAAGGTCGCCGCCCGCTCGGAATACACCGGAGACCGCCGGGAAGACGAACTCGAGATCGGATGCGTAGCCAAGAGCGGAAGCTGTGACGCGCACGCATCCTGGCGGCGTGCTCCCGCCACGACCGATCCAGCAGCGCCGGTGCAGCTCCACCGTGTTCCCGCCGGGGGCGTCGGTGCGCATCGACTCGTCGCGGTCGTTGGCGAAGAACAGGTGGCCGTGGTCGGCGCTGACCACCGCGTGCTCGATGCCCGTCGCCGCGAGCTTGCGAATCGCGCGCGCGAGATTGTCGATGACCGTGTCCATCACCTGCCGCGCCTGGAAGGTGAAGCCCGTCTCGCCGGCGTGATCGATCTCCTGCGAGCGGACCACGACCACCTGCGCACCATCGAGCTTCTTCGTGAGCTTCGACGGTTGGAGGCTCAACAGTTCGTCGAGCGCAAGGTCGACCAGCTTCGGCACACGCGCGGCCGCGTGCTTCTTCCGAGAGGCGAGGTCGGGCAGGAAGCTGTCGTCGATGCGAGCACCGAGCTTGCCACCCTGTTCCACCACCGAGAAGCTCGCGGACGCCCCGGGCTGCAGCGCGGCCATGCCGATGGGCGTGATGCTGGGCAGCGCGCCCACGGCGGCGCGCACGGAAACCTCGGACGTCTTGGGCAAGCGCTCGGCGAGCTCGACGCCCATCTCGTAGCGCATCGCATCGACGAGGAAGTAGGCGACGGGCTTGGGCTTGTCAGCGACGATCTCGCTCCAGACGCGCGTCTGGTGGAGAGCCCCGGGCACGGTCCACCCGGCCTTCACGAGCGCCTTGGTGAAGCCTTCCGCCATCGCGTGGCACGTGTCCTCGTGGGCGCGCCGGACCACGCCGAGCGGGCGCTCCTCGGGTTCCTCGTCGAGGTTCGCCACCCAGGCCTCGAGGCGGCGCTGCGCTTGGTCGAGGCGGAACCACCCGTCCTTCGACACGTAGGCATCGAGCCACGCGGCAGGGTCTCCCGAGGTCATGTTGACGGCCTTTCGCACTTCCATCGCGACGTTGCCCAGCTCGGCCATGCGCCGACTCGCTTCCCACTGGGCCTTCCGGCTGACGTCTCGGTCAAGCCAGAAGCTCTGCTCTCGGTTCGCAACGAGCGCGAGCGCCTCGCCGAACTTGCCGTTCGAGATAAGGTCGCCCGCGTGGCGAAGGAGCGCGCGCTCCTCGAAGCGGAACGTGTCGATGGCGCCGAGCGCGCCGGAGGGCAACTTCGCGTTCTTGAGCCCGAGCTCCTCCTCGACGCGGTCGGCGAGCGCCGCGTAGGTGTCGGCGTGGCCGGTGCGCAGGCGCCGGGCGAGCTCGCGCACGGCCGACTCCTCGTCCTTCGTGGGCGGCTTCGCGACGCTGTCGAGCGAGGCGGGCGCGTCACACGAGAGGTCGAGGCGGAACTCGCCCGCGAGCACGTAGCGCAGCACGATGGCGCGCAGCTTCGAGAGCGGTGAGTCTGCAGCGAGGTCGAGCCCCAGCCGCGCCTTCACGAGTTTGATCAGCTCGCGCGTCGCCTCCTTGCTGACGATCTCCGCGTCCCGCGCGTCGCTCACGAGCCACGCCGTGAGGAGCCCGTCGTTGCCTCTGGCGTCGTGGAAGATGCTCTTCAAGATCGACGGCGGCTCCGCGCCGGCGTTGCCGGCGGCCGCGCGCGCGAGGTCTTCATAGGAGACCTTGCGGTCGAAGGGCAGCATCTCGTCGACGACGCCGAGCGTGTACTTCTGGAGCAGGACGTTCTTGGCGAGCTGCTTGAGCTGCGGCTCCCAGGTCGTGCCGGCCTTCTCCTGTTCCATCAGCACCGACGCGCGGCGGTCGCGCGCGATGCCCGGCACGTAGATGATCACCGAGTCGGGCGTGTCTCCGCTCACCAGCGGCTCGACGACGGCGCGCAGCTCGAACAGCGAGCCCGCGTACTCGGCGAGGCTCGCCTTGATGCCGGCGACGCCCACCGTCACGGGCTCGCTCGCCGCGCGCGGGCCACCGCGCACCTCATCGACGAAGGGTCGGAACTCACCGCGCTCGTCGTACCAGACGACGACACGCCGAGACTTGATCTTGTCGGCGAGCTGCTTCGCCACGTAGTCGTGAAGCGCGTGCATCAGGCGTCTCCTCGCACGAGCTGTCCCTGCCGCCGGAGTTCGGATGCGATGAACGGAGCACGACGTTTGAGATACGACAAGGAGATGCCCCCGGCATCAGGCCCCAGCCAGTAGTCCTCGACGTAGCGCTGCCGCTGCCGCCAGCAGTCCCGAAGGTTCAAGAGCTCCAACGTTGCATCGATCTTCTGATGCTGTGCCTCGGGTGCCGGCCTCCCGCGCACGATGCGGTAGCTCGCGAGGTCGAGCTCGAACCAGCCGACTTCCGCGTCGATCGGATCCACCAACCCCAGCAGCTCCCCCTTCTTCGAGTTCACGATGCCCGCGCACAGCCGGTAGTTCGACCACTCGTACACGAGACTCCATGCCTGCGACTTCGGGATGACGTGGTCGACGGTCGGGTTGCCGGTGTCCTCGATGAACATCGCCAGATAGGCGCAGCGCTGTTCATAGGCTTGCATCATGCCGTCGAGAGCCTTGCGCCAGAACGGCGGGAACTTGTCCGCAGGAATGTTCGACTCGGTGTCGGCCACCGGCGCGCGACGCCGGCCGCGACGCTTGCCGGGCGGCGTACGCCCCACCAGTTCGTCGATCGCCGCGCGACCGGGCTGGCGGACCATGCGGTCGAAGCCTGCAGGCTCGGGTGCAAGCACAACGGGGATCACGGTTTCGTCCCCCCCTTGCCCTTGTCCCCAGTCGAGGTGCGCTTCGAAGGCGCCCGGTGCTGCTCCATGAAATAGCCCCAGCGTACCCAGAACGGGTCGATGTCCGGCAGGCCTGCCTTGCGAAGCCCCTGATCTGCCTGCGCGATCTCCTTCGCGGATGGCGCGGGTGCATCGAGTATCGCCTGCGCCGCAGCGATGGCCTGCTCGCCTTCGAGCGAACGGGGCTCCTTCAGATCGAATGCCTCGCTGACGAGCCAGTTGCCGATCTCGCCGTGACGCACGTAGGGGCGCTTCCTGAGCACGGCCTGTCGTTGCTCGAGGTCGAGGTCGAACCACGCGTCATCATTGGCATTGAAGAACGGTTCCAGCGACGCGAGGACGAGCGGCGAGTGCGTCGCGGCGATGAGTTGCACCTTCGAGCCGTGCTCGCCCGTCAGAGCGTCCATCACCTTGAGCAGTGCGGGCACGATGCGGCGTTGCCACTGGGGGTGCAGGTGCCCCTCGATCTCGTCGATGAGGAACACGATCTCTCGGGCCGGCTTGTCCCCTCGAATCCTCGTGCTCTCGACGTGTTCCTGCCACGCCCAGGTCAGCAGGTAGGCCAGCGCGATCACGCGACGCATTCCCGCCGAGGCGTGAATGATCGCAACGTCTTCGCCATAGGGCATGCGCAGCGTCGGGTAGCGCTGTGGATTGTCGATGGTGAGCTTCCGCAAGTCGCCTGGGACGAGTTTCTCGCTGTGCGACGGAGAAAGCGTCTCGATAACGTGCTTCAGTACCTGGAAAGACTGGTCATTGCCGGCCTGCCAGAGCGCCCAATCATCGAGCAGCCCCTTGCAGTATCTGTTCCCTTTCCAGACGGCCTCAGAAGTGAAAAGAAAAGCGTTAGGCCGGTCCGGCGCGTCCTGCGTCCAGTAGTTTCGTGCTGGGTCCCATACCGAGAAACCGCCGTCGACCTGCGCGTAGAGGATCACTCCTGGAATCGGTGGACGGCTTGCCTTCACCGTCCAGCGCATCTTGTCGGGCTCGTAGGTGCTCTTGAACGCATACGCACCCGCTGTCTTCTTTGTATATGAGTACAAGATCTCCGCCTTCGCGCCGGGCTTCGGGATCACCATCTCCCGTGCCCAGGTGCGCGTCAGCGCCCACCAGGCAACGTCGAGCAGGAAGCTCTTGCCGAGCCCGTTGTCGCCGGTGATGAGGTTCAGTCGGGGCGCGAGGTCCATCTTCATCTCGGGCGCCGGCCCGACGTTCTTCAGGTGAATGGACTCAAGCATTGGCTTTTCCCTTTCGCGTCTTCTTAGCGCTACCCGTCGGCGCGGGCGCTTCGAGCAGGCTCTTCAGCGCGGACTTCACGGCGGGCGACGTGCGCTCCTTCACCAGGTCGTCGAGGCTCTTGATGGGCGTCTTGCGGGCGGTCCACTTGCCGTCGGTGCCCTCGGCCCAGAACACGTCCTCGAGCCCGTGGGCGATGGCGAGGCTGCGGTCCTTGGCGCACTTCGGGACCACTCGCTCGGGCCAGAGATGCATCGCGAGGTGGGCCCAGTCGTATTTGCCGTCGGCGAGCGCGTCCCAGGTGGACTTCAGCTCCTTCTGCCAGGGCTTGTTCTGCGGAACGAGCCGCCAGAGCGGCGCGAAGTTGATGACCACGCCGTCATCGAGGTTCGGCTTCCAGAGCGGCGCGACGCGCTTGACTTCATCGAGGAAGGCGCGCAGCTCTTCGACGAGCCCCTCCTGCGCGGCGAGCTGCTTGCGCTGGGCGGCGGTCGCTCCGTCGCGCAGCTCGCTGGCGAGCGACTCAAGGCGCCGCTCCTCGTGCGCGAGCTTGGGCGCGACGTAGTCGTTCTGGACGCGGAAGAGCGTATCCTTGCTGAAGGCGTGGAGGTAAAGCCACACCGAGTAGCCCGCCGATGGCGTCGCGAGCTGCCAGTAGATCGGCGCCTTGCGACGGCTCTTCGAGTAGCGTCGAAGATGGTAGGAGAAGAACTCCCGGGACAGCCACGGTCTCAGCTCGTCGGAGCCCGAGACAGCCCGACAAATCTCCTCGCGCCAGGCATCCGCCCGCGAACCCATATGCTCGTCGAGCACTTGAAGCACGGCGCCCGTGATGTCCTCCGTACTGCCCGGATCATCGACACCCACCACCCCGCGCTTCCTCGAGCCATGTTGGGATGTGCCTACTGCGTCGAAGGGACGCAGAGCGTCGGGCTGCTGAGAGGGCGCCGAGGCATCACGAGCCGAGAAGTGTCCAGCGACGACTCCGAATGCGAAACCGATCAGCTCACGTGCCAGTTCCGACGAATCTGCGCCTGCGGCCTCCTCGACTTCGTCGCCATCGTCGTCCTCCTGCCCGGGATCCTCTCCGTTCTGTTCTTCCTCCTCTTCGCTGGCTCCGAACCCCGCCGAAATCGCGCACTGATCGTCCGCACCGATTCCGTACGATGCGAAGGACTTCTCGTCGATGACCTGCTGTACACGCGCGTACTCCAGTTGGAGTTGGTCAACGTGCTCGCTCCATGCCTTCGTTCGCGCTGCCAGATCTTCGCCGGAAACGAGCAAGAGTGCCGGTCCAGCAAACGACGGAGACGTCTCGGATCGAAGCGACAGTCCGCGGCGAGCTTTCCAAGCTTGGAGTGCAAGCTGTCCGAGCTCAGTACGAACCGTAGGAGGAAGCTCCGGCACGGGCGTCCGCTGGAGTATCCCGACCTCATACGACCGTGCGGCGCCTCCGCGACCGGTCGGCTCCGCCGCGGCAAGCTGGAACTCGATCAGTGATCGGAATGCCTTGCTATTGCTGATGGCGAGAAGGGCGAGCAACTCTTCTTCGTCATCTCCTTCAACGATCGCAGCAGGCCCCTTGTCGCCGAAGATGCATCCGGCAGGCAATGCGCGAATGGACAGTTCTCCCTTCGTGCGCCGCGTCCAAGTAAGTCCGGGTCGGAAATACAGTTCCCGACTAGGCACGATGGCGAACTTGTACGTGCGGGTCGTTACGCGCTCCGCAAGCATCTCTTCGCCACTCTGGCCCCACTTCACCTTCATTTGTGGATCGGCATGGAAGGGCGACCAGGGCCCACCCTTGACATGCAGGGCCCAATGGTCGCCGCTGACCTCCCACAAGAGCCGAAGGAAGCGATAGTCGTCGTTCGTGTTGACGCCTCGTCGCGCAACGCGTCCCTGCGATTCGAGCTTAGGGAGGCGCGCAAACACCGCTCGCAGCGCGTCGCTCACCCAATAGGCAAACGGCGACCCGGTCACAGCCCCGAACGCGCTCGGGTCGACCTCGAACCACTGTCGTCCTAGCGCGCGGTCCGGTGAGCGTAGAACCGTCTCCAGCGCACCCTTCTTGTCCGTGCGCTCCTCAAGAACGCGGATGAAGGTCGTTTGGGAGCGACGGTCCGTGCCGCCAAGCTGCAAGCAGTACGCAGCGGCTTCGACCATCGCGGCGTCCATCACCCCCAAGCCGAGGTCAGCCACAACGACGGGCGGTGCGCAGTTCAACACAACCTCTTCGCGCCAACGCTGAAATCGCGGGAGGAAGAAGCCGGTTCGAGAAGTGATGGCGCCGACCATCCCCGACGGGACGAGTAGTTCCGTCCCACGCTCGACGAAAGCCGCGTAGATGTCGTTCTTGGTCCGTGGATATGCTTGGTCGAACGTCTTCTTCGACCGCATGCTCCCCGCGCCGAATGGCGGGTTCATCAAGACCGCGTCGAACTTCTTCTCGGCGACGGTGAGGAGCGCCACGCCATGCGCGGCGTCGTCGGCGAAGAGCCTCCTCCGCGTGTTCGTCGCTCCGGCCTCCTCTCGCACGAAGCGGTCGAGCGCGGCGCGGATGCGCTCCTCGGGTGGCGCGAACAGATCGCCGGTATGACCGCGCTTCGCCTGACGCGTGACGAGCTGCTCGACGCGCAGCAAGAGCCCGAGGTCGCCCGCGAGGCTCAGCGACTCGACCAGCGACGTGAACACGAGCCCGAGCTCGGCGTCGCCCAGCTTCGCCACGAACTCCTTTGCGAGCTGGTCGTCGGCCACGAGCGGCTCGGCCACGACGATGTTCGAGCGGCGGATCTGTGCGCGCTCACCGCGCCCGATGCCGAAGTCGCGGTACGCCTTCTGCGCCCGCATCCACAAGGCGAGCTGGGCGATCTGCGCGCAGCGCGGGTCGATATCGACGCCGTGGAGGTTGTGCGCGAGCACGAGCCCCGGCACCGCCTTCTTCAGCGCGTCGAGGCTCGGGTAGTCCTCGGCGAGCGCCTTGCCCGTCGCCTCGCTCTTCGGGCTCGCCGGGTCGAGGTAGGCCTCCTCGTAGATCGCTAGCAGCAGGTCGAACGCGTAGAGCAGGAAGTGCCCGCTACCGCAGGCCGGGTCGAGCACGCGCAGGTCGCGCGGGTCCTTCTTCGCCCGCGGGGCGAACTCCTCGCCGGGTTTGCGGACCATATACTCGCACTTGTCCGCGAGCGCGGTCTTCGTCCCGCGCATCTCGTACCAGATGCGGCCGAGCGTGTTGTCGGTGAGGAACTGCACCACGTAACGCGGCGTGAAGAACTGGTTGCGCACCGCCAGCTCGCGGCTGTTGCGCGGGGCCTGACTCTCCTCGCGCATCTTGCGGCGCTCGTCCTGACCGTTGAAGAACTGATAGACCCAGCCGATGGTCTCGTCCTCGCCCCATACGCGGGCGAGCTCGGTGGCGTTCAAGATGTCGAGGAGCTGCTCGAAGGTCGCGCGCTTGGGCCACAGCACGCTCGACGGATCGCGCCGGTCGAAGAGGACCTTCACCTCGGTCGACAGCTCGTCGAAGAGCGACTCGATGTAGAGCCGGTAGCCCGCGCTCTCGGGCAAGAGCGGCAGGCCCGGCGCCATGCCGCAGAACTCGCGGTAGCCGCCGGACTGCTCGCCCTTGGTGATGCACTCCTGCACCAGCTCTCGGGCCTCGAGCATCTTCAAGGCGACGAAGCGGTTGAGCGTCGTGAAGGCGGCGTCGCGCAGGTAGTCGCGGGCGGCGTCGGCGGCCGTCATGCCGGCGGCACGCTTGTGCTCGATGGCGGCGACGATGCGCTCGCGCGCGAACGCCTGGCGGGCCGAGAGGTGCTTGCCCGCCTTCGCGGCCACCTCGCCGTCTCGATGCACGTCGAAGTCGCCCTCGAGCTGGGCGGCGAAGTCCTCCTCGAGGAGCTTCCGCGCTCGCTGGGTGGCGCGTTCGATGGCGTTGCGTGTGTCCTTGTCCATGTCAGGGCTCAAGTTTCAGGGAGTCAGGGGTCAGGTGTTTGCGCAAGCCGTTGAGCATGCGGCCGACCTCTGACGCCAGGTCACGGGCAGTTGTCAGGGAGTCAGGGCGGGCGAAACCGAGACGGGATCCGAGCTCGAGCTGGGTTTCGACCTCGCAAAGCGAACCGTAGGCGATGTCCACGAAGCGGCGGTACTCGCCACCACCACGCCCGTAGCCTTCAGCGATGTTCGAGGGGACCGAAACGGCAGCGCGACGAAGCTGACTCGTGAGCCCGAAGCGCTCGTCGGCAGGGAACGAGGCCGTCAGCGCATAGACCTGCTCAACGAGCAGCATGGCCTTCTCCCAGACCTGAAGGTCTCGGTAACCGTTGCTCTTGACTCCTGATCCCTGACCCCTGCTCACTGAACAATCACCTTCTTGCCGGCGCCGATGAGGCGCGCGCACTCCTCGCGCACGCCGTCTAGCGCCGCTTCGAGCTGCTCTTCGGTCTCGACGCCCCCGGCGAAGTAGCTGCCGACGCTCACGGTGACGACGCGCTCGCCGTCGATGATGCGTCGCAGCTCGGCGATGGCGGCGCTGAGGCGGCCGCCGCAGGCGTCGCGGTCGGCGCGAAGCTGCGGGATCGGCACACGGGCCTCGTCCCGCTTCGTGCCGCGCTCGAAGGGCTCGGCGAGGCGCCGCTGCTGGTCCTCGTCGATCTCGCTCCAGCCCGGCGTCTTCACCAGCTTGTCGAAGGCCTTGGTATACGCGACGACGCGGTCGTCGAGCGCCTCATCGAAGCGCTTCTGGTACTCGACCTCCAGCGCCTTGGTGTGCTGCTCGATGGCGGGCAGCTCCTTGAAGAAGGTCTCGCGCTGCAGGATGTCGTCGAGCTCCGTCGCGCGCGTGCGCAGGTCGTCGGCGAGGTCCGCCTCTTGGCTCAGAAAGCTCCACAGGCCGCTCTGCGCCTTGCGGGCGCGCTCGAGGTCGTGGAGGCGCGGGTCGCTCAGCACCTGCTCCAGCTCGACGGCGCGCTTGATGGCGTCCTTGATGGCGCGGTGACTCGTGTTGAAGGTCGCGATGGCGTTGTCCTCCGATCCCCGGAGGATGGCCTTCATCTGGCCGATGGCGCCGTCGAGCACTGCGCCGCCCGGCAGGCGATGCGCGGTGAGCGTGCCGAGCGCCGAGGCGACGGTGTCCTCGTTGCGCGCGACCTCCTTGCGCAGCTCGGCAACGATGGCGCCGGCGTTCAGCTCTTTCACCTCACTGCCGAAGGTGTCCTTGAAGGCCTCGGAGGACTTCACCAGCTCCTCGAACTCGATGCCCTTCTTGGGGCGGAACGAGGCCTGCCGGAACAGGTTGTTGTTCGAGAAGGTGTCGCGCGCCTCGACGCCCGTGACGGTGTCGAGCGTCTGCCCCTTGCTGGTCGCCTCGATCTTCCCGGCGCGCAGCAGCGAGAGAACGAGCAGGCGCACCGCTTCGAAGTCCCAGCCGAACGGCTCCTTCGCGAACTCGTCGGTGAGGTAGCGGCCGCTCGCGGTGTCGCCGTAGTTGGCGCGCTCCTCGATGCGGTCGAGCACCTCCTTGAGCGGGCCGCTCTCGGTGCGGAAGACGGTCTTGCCCTTCTCGTCGCGCAGGAGGCCGATGCTGCCGAACACGCTCGGCAGGCCCTGAAGGTTCTCGGCGGTGAAGAGCGCATCGGTGCCCTTCTTCACGTCCGTCGCCTTGGCGGCGGCCTCCTTGAAGCGGTCGAAGACCTCGGGCAGCACCTGACCGAGCACCTCGGCGGCGGTCTTCCCGACGTCGACGGCGCGGTCGCTGGGGCTCCTGTCGTTGCCCCGGAAGTAGATGCGGCCCGAGAGCGCCGCCGCCTTGAACAGGCGACGCAACTCGTCGCCGTGACGACGCAGCCGAACGCGCTCCTCGGCGATGAGGGCGGGCGTGTCCTCGCCCTTGGTCTCGCGCTCCTTGCGAGCGAGCATCTCCTTCGAGCGGAACAGCTCGACGGTCTCGCGGTCGATGGAGTCGGTGAGCGCGATGGCCCAGAAAACGTGCTTGCGCTCCTGCTGGCTGCGCGTGCGCAGCTCGGCGGCGAGGCCGTCGAAGTCCTTCCCGTCTTCGGCGAGATGGGCCTGGAACATCATGTCGCCCGCCGTGAGCTCGCGGCCGTGAATGGCGAGGCCCGCCTTGAAGGTCTTGGTGTCGAAGAGCGTGTGCGAGGGCTGCGGCTGCCAGAAGCCCAAGAGCACTTCCTGGTAGAGCCGGTGCGAGTCCCCAGGCTTCGGGCTGATGCCGTTACGCAGGCGCTCCCAATCGTCCTCGGCGGGCGTGGGGATGCGGTAGCCATCGTCACCGTGGCGAACCTGGTGGGCGGCCTCGAGCGCGCGGAGCGCCTCCTTCACCGAGGCGAGCTGGGAGTCGCCGCCGACCTGGCCGTGCAGGGCTGCCGCGAGGTTCTCCGCGCTGCGGTGGACGCTCTTCACGTACTGGAGCAGGCAGATGACCTTTGCCACCGGCTGCGCCAGCGGGTGTTCGACGAGCTTGGAGATGGCTGCGATCTTCGCGCGCACCTCGGAGCCGATGTTGCCCTCGACGAGGTCATAGACCTGATCGAGCCGCACGAGGTCGCCGACCGCGCCGTCGGCGAGGTTCACCGCCGGGTTGATGAGGAGCTGCTGCGCGAGCTTGATGATGGTGCGGTTGGCACCGCCGACGTGCTTGCTGGCGCCGCCCTGCGTGCGCAGGCCCGACACGACCTGGATGATGAGGTCGATCTGGTACGGCAGCAGCGGGTAGAGTTCGATGAACGCCTCGCGCGTCAGCCCGGGGAGCTTGATGTCGGCGGTGAGCCGCGAGTGCTCGGTGAGGCGACCGCGGTGCTCGTCGAACAGCTTTCCGAGCGTGGTCTGCGCGGTGGCGTTCTTCGAGAGCACGCGGCGGCTCGTGACCTCGGAGATGTCCGATGGCTCGAGATGGACCTGGAGCGGGAATCGGTCCATCAGGCGGGCCAGCTCGATCTTCTTGTCGTCGAGGCCGGAGACGAGCTCGCCGAGCTTCTCCTGTGAGGTGACGACGACCCAGTGCTTGCCGCGCCCCTTCACGCCGAGCTGCTGCACGACGGCCTGCAGGTCGAGCATCTTCTGGATGTCGCGGGCAACGAACTGACCGACCTCGTCGACCACGAACATCAGCGAGTAGCCGGTCTTGCGCCGCTTCATCAGCTCGTTCGCCCGCTCGGCGAGCTTGCCCGGGCTGATGTCGGCTTTGCCTTTAACCGCCTTCACCCACGAGTCGGCCACCGGGTAGGTGTCGGGATCGAGGCTGTGGAGCACGCGGCTCGCCTCCGACAGCGCGAAGGCAACCTTGCCCTTCTCGGTGGCCCAGTCCTTCTTGAAGAGCCGCTTGTACTCGTCCTCAAACTTGCCGAGCGAGCCCTTCTCCTCGAGGCCGATCTCCAGCTCCGAGAGGTCGAGATCCTTCGCGTAGCCGAGACTCTGCAGGAAGAGCCCGTACATGATCTCGGTGAGCGTCTGGTTGCCGCTGCGGATGCCTCGGTCCGTCGAGACGTCGAAGATGACCGCGTGGGTCGGGATCTTCTCGCTGATGGTGGTAAGCAACACCGAGAGCTTGTTGTCGCCAGCGCGCTGGGCGAAGCGTTCGGCCGCGGACGCCCCAGCAATACGACGGTTCGCAATTGCGAGGCCGAGCATCTTCGCGAAGCTCGACTTACCGGAGCCGAAGAAGCCCGACACCCAGATGGCAATGCCTTCGTGCGGCTTGTTTGGCGTTTCTGCGTACCGATCGAAGATATCGGCGTAGTGCGACAGAATCGCGCCCGTGACGACGTACTCATTGATCTCGTCGAGGATGATCTCCTCGTCGGCCTGATCAACCTTGATGACTTCTTCGATGCGACGGTGGATGTCGTTGGCGAAGATGGTCTTGATGGGCGTCGTCATCGTCGGTAGTTCTCAGAAGATCTTCGGGCGGTAGTTGTGCTCCGCGTCGAGCACGCCCATGAAGCGCAGGCCTGCCGCGCCATCGAGGTCGCCGGGGTAGAAGAGGACTGTCGGAACGTGGACGCGCCCCTTCAACTGTTCCAACAATGAGAAGGTTCGATAGCAGGGGAACAGCGCCCCTGTGCGCACGATGAAAACGACGTCGCGCAGTGGGTCGCCTTCTGCCGGGAGCTGGGAGGCGACGAGATCGACGAGCGTCGTTTCGCCCTCCGAAAGCACGGCGTGGACCGTCTCCACCAGCGTGTCGGTGCCGAGTTGGCGCTCGACGTCGAACCACTCGGACAGGGGGTGCTGGAGGCGCATGGCAGCGTCGAGGCGCTCGGCGAGCGAGATGCGGCGGACGCGCTTGCCCTTCTGCGACAGCCGCGTCTCGAGCAGCGTCACCTGCTTGCGCAGGTCGAACTCGTCCTCCGGGTCGTAGCGGAACAACGCGTACGGCATGTCGTGGTACGCGCTGATGCGCTGCCGGGGATCCGGTAGCTCGAGCACGGGTTCGAGGCTCTGCCTGATGCGGTGTTCGAGATCGCTCATACCACCATCTTTGCTGCGTATTCGCGGGCGTTCGCGCATGGGAGGGTCAACTGCACGAGGCTACCGGCGACCTGATAGTCGAGCTTGCGGTACTGGTGGAGCCGGAGGAGCTCGTGCTCGACATCGGCGGGGCGCATGAAATACAGGCGCCACTCGGGAGAAGCGACCACCTTGCGCGGGCTGAGCTCCTCGTCGCGCATCGCATGCAGCAGGTACAGGAAGCTGCGCTCCGGCAACTGGTACGATGCGAACTCTTTGGTGATCGTGCCGCGGAGAAGGCCGAAGTCGGCGGCTATCTTCAGTAGTCCCGCGGCGACGCGCTTCGTGGTCGTTTCGGACCACGCATGTTCTGTGGTTGCCCCGCGCTTGCCGATGTCTCCGAGGTACACCTCGACGTCTTCCGAGCAAATGCGAAAAGTCCCGGCTTCGTACACGCTGAACAGCCATGTTTCGAGGAAGTCCCGGACGAGAAATTCGTCGCGCGTCATGTGCCAGAGCAAGAGCGGTTTCCACTCGTCGAGCGGGAAGCCATGCTGCGCGAGCACGACGAGGGGTTTGTCGCGGTCGGCGGGATCGAAGCGGCGGTTCAGCACCTTGGCGACGTCGCGCAGCCAGGTGGTGGTGCTCGCGCCGATGAAGTTCTCGTCGCGGAGGCGGTCGAGATTCTCGCGCTTCGATCGCTCGAAGTTCCATGCTGCGAAGACGGCGTACGTTTCTTCGATCATTGCCCCCTTGATGACGGTGAAGGACGACGCCACGTTCGTGCGCGGAGCTGGTGTCATGCGTCTGCTCTCCGGGCGTATGGGACGACCAACGCTGCCGGCTCGCTGCACGCGAAGCCAAGTGCGAGCAGCGCGATATCGGCGTCGGTACCGGCGAATAGGCTAGGGAGCGGGACAGCGCGGCCTTCCGATGAGCGGGGCAGCTTGTGGCAGGCTTCGAGGTCTGAATCGCTCACGACCTCGAATGCCCGCAGGATGGCAAGCAGATTGTCGCCCGGGAGGGCTTCGAGCTGTTCGAAAAATGGAGTCCACTCGCCGGCGTGGTCGAGCCAGTGCTCCCAGCGCGCATCGAAGGCTTCCTCGACTGCTTCGGGTAAGCGCCACAGCGTGACGCAGCCCGGCGGGTCGAACACCTCCGAACACCGGTGCGCCGCGACCGCGAAGACCGCGCGGGCCTGCGCGAATCGGTGGGTGCGCGGAAAGCCGCGACGCAGCGCTGCCGTTCCGAGGCGCCCTAGCTGCCCTTTGGTGTTCCACCATTTGGCTCGGTCCATCTCGCCGAAGCGTGCGACCAGCAGACGCAACTTCAGCAGTCTGTCCAAGTCGAGCGCATGCCCGACCGCTTCAGCGTTCACCGATGGGTTCAAGATTGGCTCCACCATGTCAACTGCACCTCACGTCTCGCCTTGATGGCGATTCTTCTCCGTGAGGCGATGCCGCCGATGTCCCCGTTGCTCACCCTGGGCTGTTCCGGAGTTTGCCGCGAGTCCGACACTGTGACTGTAGGCGCTGACGGCCCGTGCCGGATAGCGGGGAGAACGACGATCGAGGGGCGAAAGGCAAGTCGTGATCATGCCGGCGCGCCACCGGCCGGTGGCGCGCCGTCGTCATCGAACAGAGCACCCTGTTCGGGAATGGCGATGCCGTTGCGCCCGCAATAGTCGCGGATCAGCACCTCCACCATGTTGGCGAGGGAGCGGTGCTCGCGCTCGGCGGCCATGCGCAGGGCTTCCTTCAGGGCCGGTTCGATGCGGAAGGTCAGTGTGCTGGTCTTGCCCGAGGCCATAGTGTGCCCTTGCACAGCGGTTGTACTGCGGATGTGCTGTACAATACGGTAAAATCCTGCATCGTCCAATCACAGCGACTTCGCCTCACGCCAGGGAGGGGACGCATGACCCGACATTACTCGACGAAGGCGTTCTTCCGGCAGATGCCGAATGCGTTGCTCGCGCGCTATTTCGAGGCGCGAGGGGTGTTCGACGAACTGGACTTCCCGTCAATGAAGGAGACCAGGCCGGACGCGCTGTTCGCGGCGTGGCTGGAACTGCCGGACGATCAACGCAACGCGATGAATACGGAACTGCAGGAGATCTTCGCCCTAAGCTGCGAGAAGGGGTTTCTGGCGATCCTCGACGAGGCGCGCTGGCAACTGCGTGAAACCCCGGAGGCCATCACCGCACTGGTTGAAAAGCTCTCGGCGCTTCCCAACCACTTCGAGCGGGCCATGGTCACCTTCCTGGAGCACAAGGCGTTCTGGAAGGGCGCGACCCATTTCTACCGCGCCGACACCCTGAGCTATTGGCGCAAGCGCAAGAATCTGCCGCAGCGGCTGGCGGCGGTGGACGCCGCCAGCACCCAGCAACTTGCCCACCTGATCCGCCATTACTTCCACCACACCGAGGGCCGAGGCAAGAACTGCGTGGTGGAACACTTCCGCCGTGGCGAGCGGGATTACTTCTTCGCCTACCCGGAAGACCATTCGCGGTACGACGTCGAATGGGTGGAAGGGCAGTTCGATCGCCGCCCGCATAACCCCGCCTTCGAGGTCGTTTACGCCTACTCGCAAAGGGATGGCACGCTAGACCTGCACTGCCGTGGCTCACGCAAGGCCATCGGGCCGCTGCAAGAGATGTTCGCCACGGCAATCCTCAAACTGGACGAACTAGCGCCCGCCCCCAAAGACGAGCGCATCTATGATCTGGACCCGCTGCGCCAGAGAAGCTTCAGCTTCACCTACGCGGTGGGTAGCGGCATTGAATACGTGGTCGTGAAGAAGATACGGCTGTCGTCGCGGGTGAACAAAGGCACCCGCATCACACTGGAAGCCGATACCCCGCAAGACCCGGATGGCGTCTATGCCCTGCTCGACCAGATCGGCAAGTCCATCCCGCTGCACCTGTACAACGTCACCCAGGTCGAACTGGCGGTGTCGGTCGTGGTGGATGCCGATAAGCCCGCCAAGGCGGTGACGATCCGCATCGCCCATCCCAATTCCTGCTCGCTCAAGTACGACGAACTGGACTTGAAGCTGCGCGACATGCTGGAAGCCTCCGGCATTGAACCGAAGGAGCCGACGCCTGCGGCGGCCGATGGGGAAACGGCTGAGGTATGACACCGGAAGCCGCCTTGGTCGAGTTACTGGAGCGTGTGGGGGCGCGGCATGGTGCGGCGGTCATCATCAGCGACCACGAACTGAGCGCATGGCCCAGTGCCGCCGTCGCGGCGATGAAGAATCAAGGCTTGCTGGCGGAGACACGTCCGGCCACCAGCGCGGTATGCCCCGGCTGCGAGCGTGAGTGCGTCATGCCCGTGCGCGTGTTGTCCGATCCTGGGCGCCGCGCTGAAGCCTTTATCGTTTGCGACAAGCGCAGCGATATCAACCGCGTACCGGTTCCGCTCGGGTGGCTGACGCAGTGGCAGTGTAGCGTTGACGCC
Source organism: Plasticicumulans lactativorans (assembly GCF_004341245.1). Lineage (GTDB taxonomy): Bacteria > Pseudomonadota > Gammaproteobacteria > Competibacterales > Competibacteraceae > Plasticicumulans_A > Plasticicumulans_A lactativorans. The sequence goes on from NZ_SLWY01000003.1 coordinate 42,122, forward strand.
GTGTGCGAATTCGTCGCGCACAGCATGGGCGTCCGACGCAGCGTGCAGCGGGCGGCCAGCGCCGATCTGCAGAACATCGGTATGGTCAGCGGCAAAAAGCACAGCCAGATGCTGTGCCTGCGCGTCGGGGGTCCCCTGGAACTGATCGCCGGCAGCAACGCGCTGCCCTTGGTCGATGTGATCGTCTATCACGACGGCGCGTACTCGCTGGATCGCGCCAGAATCCGCCGGCTGGTGGATTGCGCGAGCACGGCGGATAACCGCCATACGCCAAGTAACGCCCGGCGTGAAGCGCGCAAACAGACTACGGCGACGATGTACGCGAGTTGGCGGCAGGAGTATCGGAATCTGAAGCTCAAACAGCCGGGCAAGTCCGGCACGTGGTATTCACAGCGGATCGCGAGGATGGACATCGCGAATGGTCGTGATGCCGAGACCATCCGCAAGCAGATGACCAAATAAAGCTGGGCGGAATTTTTTCGCCCAATCCGCACCCCCGCCAAGCTGTTGTTCTTCATCGCTAGACGGCGCGGCCACGCTATCAGGTCGCTCCCGCATAGTGTTCCGTTTCTGGTGTAACACGTTGTTTTTTCGGCATTGCTCCAATGGGGCCGAATCTTGTTCGGGCGTTTTTTCGCCCAAATCGCCCACCTACGCTGCCTCTCGGTAAGTCCCGTAACGTTCCGAGAGGATTGATGATGGTGCCCCTTATCCTTCGCCTTCCGAGCGTTTTGTGCGCACGTGGCAGGTCGCGTAGTGCCCACTACGCCGACATCCAGCAGGGCCTGTTCACCCATCCGGTGCTGATCGGCGCGCGGGCAGTGGGCTGGCCCGCCGACGAGGTGGCGGCGCTCAACGCCGCACGCATTGCCGGCAAATCCGACGAGGACATTCGCGCGTTGGTCAGGGCGCTCGAGGCGGCCCGTATGGTCGTGGTGTAGGGGGGCGAGCGATGCGACGCGCAAACCCCACGCGGGGACGATATCAGCCGGCCTTCGCCTTCAGGCGTGACCGCCTGCCAGCGCCGGCCGACTACTACCGGGACCAGGGCCTGAAGCTGACCGGCGGCGGCGACTGGCGATCCGCACTCTGTCCGTTCCATGGCGACACCTCGCCCAGTTTGCGGGTGCGGATCGAGACCGGCGCTTTCCGCTGCATGGCGTGCGGGGCGCACGGTGGCGACGTGCTGGCCTTCCACATGCGGCGCCACGAGCTGCGCTTCATCGAGGCGGCGAAGGCGCTGGGCGCCTGGGAGGCCTCGCGATGACCGAATCCCCCCAACAGGCCGCTCTTCGCCTCGCCGCCGCTGCGATCCGGCAAGGCTTCGAGCTGCAGGCCCTGCACGTCTACACCGACGCTCGTGGCCAGCCGCTGCATTGGCGGATTCGTCTGAAACGCCCCAAGACCGGGGTCAAGTGGATTCGGCCGATGAAGCTGAACGGCACCGGCTACACGCTGGGCGAGCCGGTGTATCCGGGCGGCAAGCCGTTGTATCGCCTGCACGAGCTGGCTGAGCGGCCCACCGAAACCGTCATCGTCACCGAGGGAGAGTACAAGGCCGACAAGCTGGCAGCGCTGGGGTTGCTGGTGACGACATCGGGCGCTGCGGACTCGGCCGACAAGGCCGACTGGCGAACCCTCGTCGGGCGCGATGTGCTGATCTGGGCAGACCACGACGACGCCGGTCATCGCTACGCCGCGGCGGTGACGGCGGCGCTGCGCGCGCTGGGCTGCAGCGTGCGCCAGATCGACGTGGCGGCGCTGAACCTGCGGCCTAAAGGCGATGCGGTCGAGTGGCTGGAGGCGCACCCGGACGCCACGAAGGCGGACATCCTGGCCCTTGCCACCACGGAGCGGTCACACAGGCCCGAGGGCGACGCGACGGTGGTGGACCAGCCCTCGGCCAGTGCTGACTGGCCTGACCCGAAACCGATTCAGGCGGCGCTGCGCCCCGTACCCGCCTTCGACCCGGGGACCCTGCTACCCGAGGCCCTGCGTGGCTGGATCGTGGACGAGGCCGATCGAATGCCGTGTCCGCCGGAGTTCATCGCGGCGGCGGCGCTGGTGGCGCTGGGAGCGATCATCGGGGCACGTTGCGCAATCAAGCCCAAGGCGCGCGACACGTGGCTAATCGTGCCGAATCTGTGGGGTGGCATCGTTGGAGATCCGTCGGCGAAAAAGTCTCCGGCCATCGGCGCAGCGCTGAAACCGCTGGAACGCCTGATCGCACGGGCGATGGAAACGTATCAGGTGGATATGGAAGCCTTCGAGGCCGAGAAAATGGTATTCGATGCAAGGAGGGAGGCCATCGAAGCGCGCATCAAGACGGCGGCCAAAGCCAAGGACGGCAAAGGCGAGGACCTGGACAGTATCGCCAAGGAGTTGCAGGGTTATCGACGGCAGGCGCCGTGCGCACCGATGCTGCGGCGCTTCAAATCAAACGATCCGACGATCGAAAAACTGGGTGAATTGCTGCGGGACAACCCCACCGGGTTACTGGTAGTTCGCGACGAACTGGTCGGACTGATTGCCTCGTGGGACCGGGAGGGGCGCGAGGGCGAACGCGCTTTCTATCTGGAGGCCTGGAACGGCAATGCGAGTTTCGATACCGACCGCATCGGGCGCGGTTCGATCTTCATCCAGAACCTGTGCGTTTCGATCTTCGGCGGTATCCAGCCGGACAAACTGATGGTCTACCTCGAACAAGCCGCGAATATGCTGGCGAATGACGGCATGCTGCAACGCTTTCAGATGCTGCTCTATCCCGATCCCCTGGCCTGGGAGTGGCGCGACCGTATGCCGGACAAGGCAGCGCGCGACCAAGCCTTTACCGTGTTCGAGAGGCTGGCCGATTTCGATCCGGAGGGCTGTGGCGCAGCTCCCAACGACGACGTCGCCAAGTTTCCGTACTTCCGTTTCGACGACGCGGCGCAGGAGATTTTCATCGAATGGTCGGGCGATCTGCATCGCGTGCGGTTGCCCGCTGAAGATCATCCGCTCATCGCGCAGCACCTGGCGAAGTTCGACAAGCTGTACCCGGCCCTCGCGCTGATTCTGCACTTGATCGAGTGCGCCGCGACCGGCATCCGTGGGCCGGTGACGGCCATATCCGCCATGCGGGCGGCGGCTTGGTGCGAGTATCTCGAAGCCCATGCCCGGCGCTGCTACGGCCTGCTGATTGACGATGGCCTGCGCGCGGCGCAGGCCCTGGTTGACAAGCTGCGCCAGGGCAAACTGGCGGACAGCTTCACGGCGCGGGACGTGCGACGTCACCAGTGGCGCAGCTTGACCACCGATGAGTCCGTGCAGGCGGCGCTCGACTGGCTCGAAGCCGAGGACTGGCTGCGGGGCGACGAGGTCGGCGGCACCGGCCCTGGAAGCGGGCGACGCACCGTGCGCTATGCCATCAACCCGAAGGTTTTGAAGCCATGCAAGCCGGGGGGCGGTCATGGCGAACTGGCTTGAGCGGGCGCGGCAGATGAATCCTTCTGGGGTTGAACGGCCTGCTGCCAATCGAGCCGAAAGACATCCAACGGCAGCAACGGCAGTGCCCGAAGCGGACACGACCGTGATCGCGGCGACCTCTATCGGCAGCCATGGCAGTGCAGCGGTGGCCGGTTTTCACGAAGCCGACGTGGCCGTTCCCATGACGGCGCGTGATGAATCGGCGATCCGCTCCTGGCTGGCGCAGATCGGAGAAACCGACGCGACGATCATCGTCGAGGTGCTGGAGCGGTGCTGCACCGACGCGGATGCGCGGCGCTATTTCACGCAGCGAACTGCGGCGCCGGTGCGGCCCGACCCCTTCGACGATGACCGTCGGCGCTGCGATCAGTGCGCGAACCTGACCGGGTCAGGGCTCTGTCTGGCGGCCTGGCGCGGCGGGATCGTGGCGAGCCGGCGTTATACGCCGAGGCGCGATACACCCCGGCGCTGCGAAGGCTACACGCCAGGTCCAGACGATCCGGACTGCCGACCCGGTCGTGAGCGCTGGCCGGGGCTGCTGCAACGAGGAGACCACCATGCCGACACTTGAAACCGACATCGCCGTGATTCCGCTCCCGGCGAACGCGGATGCTGCATCGACGACGCAGGGCAACTACGCGATGGTGCGCTTCAATGCACTGAAGCACGGCATCCTGAGCCGCCACACCGTGCTGTCCCATGAGGACGCGGACGAATACCAGGCCCTGCTGACGGCGCTGCTGGAGGAGCATCAGCCGGCGGGGGCGACCGAGGCGCACCTGGTCGAAGAACTGGCAAGCATCGTCTGGCGCAAGCGGCGGGTGCTGCAGGCCGAGGGTGCCAGCATCAATCAGGGCTTGAAGGGCGCCACGCGTAACGCCGAGGGTGTGATTCCGGCAGCCGTACCGTTCGAGTTCGGGCTTTCGGGGCGGGGTTCTGATCTGCGCGACCTGTTGGTACTGACGCCGGACGAGGTCGAAAGACGCCAGCGCGATGCACGGCACGATCTGGAGGCGACCCGCAAGGCCGCGGCGATCCTCCGGCGCGGCGGCGCACAGGCTTACGACAAGGCCCTGCGCACGCTGCTGCCCGATTCCCGCGACTGGTGGCACGCATATGTGGAGGACGAGGAGTATCCGGCAACCGCCGAAGGGCTGGCGGATTTCATCCGCGAGCACCTGGAGCCGCTGTGTATCGGCCTGGAGAAAGAAGCCCGACACCATGAGGCGATCAAGGCCCAGACCCTGGGCGAGGGCCTGCAGGCGCATCGGCTGGAGAAGCTGTCGCGCTACGAGACGCACCTCGACCGCAAGTTCGAGCGCAGCCTGGCGATGTTGGTGAAGCTGAAGGAACTGCGCAGCCGGCGCTGAGACGCGTAATCGGGCATGGCATCGCGGTGCCGCGGGACGCCGCGACAGGCGACGAAAACGGCTTCCGGGCAATGGCTTAGGGAAACGTCCGGCATACCGGGAATAAAATCATGAGGCACGCTGGCCTGATGATTTCGGTAAAATTATGGAAGCTCAAAGGGATGCGCTGGCGCACCTTCGAGCGCCTGAGCGCGGAGCATGATGCCTTCGTCGCGCAGGCACTGGCTGCGATGGCGCAGAGGCTGGGTATCTTGGATGGGTGGCGGGGTTGAATCTGTTTCGTAAAAACCGCAGTCGACGCGCAGGCGGCATCATGCCGTGCGCGTTTTGTCCGGCTTCGCCGTCGGGCGCGCGGGCCAGCCGTTGTTACGGCGTCAGATCAACTCGACGCAGGACACCGCGGCATCCGCCAGTGCGGCCTCGATCTCGTGTCGTCGCTCGATCAGGCTTCGGGCGATGTGTTGTCGGGTACGGTTCCCCAGACGCAGCCAAACCACTTTCGGCGGCGCGCCCAGCAGAGCGGCCAGATCATTGAAGTCGGCATCCTGGGTGACGATCACATACCCGTGCGCGCGGGCGTATTCCCATACCTCGCGGTCGCGCGCTCGCTCCAAGCCCACCAGCGCTACCTGCGTCGTGCCGGGGTAGTCGGGCTCGATCAGCGGAACGATGCGCCGCGACAGGTTTTCGTCCAGCAGCAACTTCACGCGGCCCGTACCGTTACCGTCGCATGTTCGCGCCCGGCGGCGAATGCCAGGCACGCGCGGATGTCCTCAAGCTCCAGTTCGGGGAAGTCGGCGACGATCTCCGCTGGTGTCATGTCATCGGCCAGCCAGCCGAGCACGTCGGACACCGTGATGCGCAAGCCGCGCACGCAGGGTCGACCGCCGCGCTTGCCGGGTTCGATGGTGATGCGCTCGGAAGTACTCATATCTAGAGGTTCCTATGCCAGGCACAGGCGGTCAGTTGAGGGCGAAGCCGCTAGGCAGCTCCACGCAGCGCCACGACGTTCGGCGTCAGTGCCTCGTCACCCGTGATTTCGACGAGCCGTCGCCCCCAGGCGTCCAGCGCCGCGCGCTTCTCGCGATCGTAGCTGTGCTGATTGTAAGTGGCGGTGATCCTGTCCTGCGCATGTCCGACGACGCGCTCGGCGATCTCGTGCGGGATGCCGAGCACCGCCAGTCCGGTGCGCATCGTCCGGCGCAGGTCGTGCGGTGTCCAGGCGGGCATGCCCAAGGCTTCGAGTTTGCGCAGTACCGCGCGCGACAGACTGTGCCGATCCAGTGGCCGGTCTGCTTCCGGTTGCTCGACGCGCCGCTGTGGTGAGGGGAAGACATAGGCCGACGTGCCGGCGAGGGCGCGCGCGTCTTCCAGCAGTCCGAGCGCCAGCGCTGACAGCGGCACGCGATGCGCCCGTCCGTTCTTGGTGCGGGCAGCGGGGAGCGTCCACACGTCGTCGTCGATCTCCCGCCACGCCAGCCCGGCGACTTCGCCGGGGCGCTGCCCGGTCGCCAGGATCAGTTTCAGCGCCAGCACTGTACCCCGATGAATGCCGCTGGTGTCTAGCCCACACCAGACCGCGCGCACTTCGGCGTCGTTCAGGGCGCGCTCGCGCGGCTCGCTCTTGCTGCGCTTGATGCCGGCCAGGGGGTTGGCGTCGAGGATGCCGGCCTCGCAGGCGTAGTTGAAGCAGCGCACCAAGATCGTGGTCAGCTTGTCGGCCGTGGCGGGCGATCCGGCATCGCGAATGTCGTTGAGCAGCAGCACGACTTCGCGGCGGGTGATTTCCTTCACCTTGCGCGGCCCGAGCGTCGACAGCGCGTTGCGCTCCACTAGCTTGCGCATGTCGGCTCCCGTGCGCTTGGTCGACAACTCGCGCTCATCGTACTCGGCGAGCAGCGCGGCGAAGGTGGGGGCGCGCAGCTCGGCGAGCTTCGCCGCTTCCGCGGCGGCCTGCTCGGCCTTCACGGTGGCCATCGGGTCGATTCCGGCCTTGACCAGCTCGCGCAGGCGTAACGCCTCGGTGCGCGCTTCCTTCAGGGTCAGCCCCTCGCCCTGGTTGGTGCCGGTGCGCTGGTTCGCGGGCAGGTAGCGCCCGAGCGTGATTCGGCGGATGCGGCTATCGGCCGGCGAGCGATAGGAAAAGCGGAAGGTGGCCGTGCCCGAGGTGCCGACGCGCAGTGCCAAACCGTCGCGGTCCGGGTGTTCGCCAGGGGGGAGTTTGCGGATCGACACATCGGTGAGCATGCGGTAACCCCTTGCGGTTTCAGCCAGTCGGATTGCATCCGTGGGCAACAGAATGGGCAACAAATTTACCGGCTGCAAGGGTACTTCGGCGAAAGTGTACGAACAGTTGTTGTTTTAATATGTTGATTTTAAATTAACATTTATCGGTGCTTGATGTTCGTGAGTGGCCGGTAAAATCCGTTGCCCCGTCCTTCACACGGAAGGGGTCGGTGGTTCGATCCCACCATCGCCCACCAGATAAAACAACGGCTTAGGCGGAAGCGCCTGGGCCGTTTTCATTTGTGCCGTTCTCGCGTGGCCGCTGGTGCGCTGCTCACCCTTTCGTGTACTGGGGCGGGTGCCTGCACGGCCATACCTGGCCGTGCCCAGCCGATGGCCTCGCGGCGCCCGAGTGCTTCGAAAAGGAGCGGCTGGCCGCGTGCACCGAAGGGGTTCGGGCACCTCGCCGGCACCCGCAACGGCGGGCTGGCCGGTGTGCCGCAGACCAAAGCCCTGCCGGGTGCACCGGCCCGGCGGTCAGGGGCGATCCCGATGCAAAATGCCGGGATGCGGGTTATGACGTGTGCCACGGCGGCGGCACGCGGTCGTCCGGCCCGCCCTGCCTCTGCGGGCACGACGCAGCGACGGCCTGATGAGCGCGCCCGGTGACGCGCTCCAGTCGGGGCGATGCGCCGCGCACACGCCGTGCCACCCTGCAGTCGAGCGACGCTGGAAGGAGGACTTCGATGAGCCTTGTCGGACACCTGATCAACGGCGAGCACGTCGCCGAGGCCGACGGCCGCAGCCAGGCCGTGTACAACCCCGCCACCGGCGAAACCACGAAGCGCGTGGCGCTGGCGGGCCGCGCGACCGTCGAGGCGGCGATCGCCGTGGCGCAGGCGGCCTTCCCGGTCTGGCGCAACACGCCGGCGCAGAAGCGCGCGCGTGCCCTGTACCGCTTCAAGCAACTGCTCGAGGACAACGCCGGGCGCATCTGCGCGCTGATCACCGACGAGCACGGCAAGGTGCTCGACGACGCCCACGGCGAACTCGTGCGCGGCATCGAGAACGTCGAGTACGCCTGCGGCGTGCCCGAGCTGCTGAAGGGCGAGTACTCGAAGAACGTCGGGCCGGCGGTCGACAGCTGGTCGGAGTTGCAGCCGCTCGGCGTGGTGGCCGGGATCACGCCGTTCAACTTCCCGGCGATGGTGCCGCTGTGGATGTATCCGCTGGCGATCGCCTGCGGCAACACCTTCGTGCTCAAGCCCTCGGAGCGCGACCCCGGCTCGACGCTGCTGATCGCCGAGCTCGCCCACGAGGCCGGCCTGCCACCGGGCGTGCTCAACGTCGTCAACGGCGACAAGGAGGCGGTCGACACGCTGCTGGCCGACCCGCGCGTGCAGGCGGTGAGCTTCGTCGGCTCGACGCCGATCGCCGAGTACATCTATGCCACCGGCAGCGCCCGCGGCAAGCGCGTGCAGGCACTGGGCGGGGCCAAGAACCACGCGGTGGTGATGCCCGATGCCGACCTCGACAACGCCGTCAGCGCGCTGATGGGCGCGGCCTACGGCTCCTGCGGCGAGCGCTGCATGGCGATCTCGGTGGTGGTCGCGGTCGGCGACGAGGTCGCCGACGCCCTGGTGGCCAAGCTCGCCGAGCGGCTGCGGGCGCTGAAGGTCGGCCCCGGCACCGGCGCCGGCTGCGAGATGGGGCCGCTGGTGACCCGCGCGCACTTCGACAAGGTCAAGGCCTACGTCGACCGCGGCGTGGCGGAGGGCGCCGAGCTGGCGGTCGACGGCCGCGGCCTGCAGGTGCCCGGCCATGAGGGCGGCTTCTTCCTCGGCGGCTGCCTGTTCGACCGGGTGACGCCGGCGATGACGATCTACCGCGAGGAGATCTTCGGCCCGGTGCTGTGCGTGGTGCGCGTGCCGACCCTGCAGCAGGCGATGGACCTGATCGACGCCCACGAGTACGGCAACGGCACCTGCCTGTTCACCCGCGACGGCGAGGCGGCGCGCTACTTCAGCGACCACATCCAGGTCGGCATGGTCGGCATCAACGTGCCGCTGCCGGTGCCCGTCGCCTACCACAGCTTCGGCGGCTGGAAGCGCTCGCTGTTCGGCGACCTGGCCGCCTACGGCCCGGACGCGGTGCGCTTCTACACGCGGCGCAAGACCATCACCCAGCGCTGGCCCTCCGCCAGCGTGCGCGAAGGCGCGCAGTTCGCGTTCCCGAGCCTGCGCTGAACCCGTCCCCGCGCCCGCCGTGCCCGCGGCATCCCGCCGCTGCCATCGCCGCGACGGGTTGCGCCGAACGCACGCCCACGCCACGCTGTGCAGCCCGGCGCCCGCTGCGCGCCGCTGCCGCGTCTTCGCCGCTGCCCATGACCACGCTCTACCTGGCTTCCAAGTCCCCCCGCCGCCGCGAACTGCTCGACCAGATCGGCCTGCGCCACGCCACCGTGCACGCCGAGGTCGACGAGACGCCGCTCGCCGGCGAGGACGCGGCGGCCTACGTCGAGCGCCTGGCGCTCGCCAAGGCGCGCGCGGGGCTGGCCGGGCTCGGCGGACGCGGGCTCGTGCTCGGGGCCGACACGTCGGTGGTGGTCGACGCCGAAATCCTCGGCAAGCCGACCGACCGCGAACACGCGCTGGCGATGCTGGCGCGGCTGTCGGGGCGCGACCACCGGGTGTATTCGGCGGTGGCGCTGGCGAGTGCCGAGCGCATCGAGGCGCGCGTGCAGGTGAGCCGGGTGTGGATGCGTCCGCTCGGCGCGGCGGAGTGCGAGGCCTACTGGACGAGCGGCGAGCCCGCCGACAAGGCCGGTGGCTACGCGATCCAGGGGCGTGCGGCGGCCTTCATCGAGCGGCTCGATGGCAGCTACTCGGGGGTGATGGGGCTGCCGCTGTTCGAGACCTGTGAACTGCTGCGCGCCTTCGGGCGGGAGGTCCTGTGAACATGCATCGCGGCGTGGCGGCCGACGAGGCCGGGGGTGCCGGCGCCGAGGTGGTGCGCACCAGCGAGGAGATCCTGATGAACGTCACGCCGCGCGAGACGCGCGTGGCGGTGGTCGAGAACGGCGTGCTGCAGGAGCTCTACATCGAACGCACGCGCAAGCGCGGGCTGGTCGGCAACGTCTACAAGGGCCGCGTGGTGCGGGTGCTGCCGGGCATGGAGGCGGCGTTCGTCGACATCGGCCTGGAGCGCGCGGCCTTCCTGCACGTCAGCGACATCCAGGCGAGTGTCGTGGTCGACGGCGAGGCCGGCCCCGGCGAGCGCGGCGCGGTGGTGATCACCGACCTGGTGCGCGAGGGCCAGGAGCTGCTGGTGCAGGTGGTCAAGGACCCGCTCGGCACCAAGGGCGCGCGCCTGACGACGCACGTCACCATCCCCTCGCGCTACCTGGTCTACCTGCCGGGCACCGAGGCGGTGGGGGTGTCGGTGAAGATCGACGACGACACCGAGCGCGCGCGCCTGAAGGAGATCATCGGCGCGGCGCGCGCCGAGTTCGGCGGCGGCTACATCGTGCGCACCGCGGGGGAGGGGGTGGAGGCGCCGGCGCTGCGCGCCGACATGGCCTTCCTGCAGAAGCTGTGGGCGTCGATCCAGGAGCGCGCGCGCGAGACCCGCCCCGGCACCGTGATCCACGAGGACCTGCCGCTGGTGCTGCGGGTGCTGCGCGACTTCGTCGGCGGCAACGTCGAGAAGGTGCGGGTGGATTCGCGCGAGACCCACGAGCGCCTGCTCACCTTCGCCGAGCGCTTCGTGCCGGAGATGCGCCCGCGCATCGAGCACTACCCGGGCGAGCGGCCGATCTTCGACCTCTACGGTATCGAGGACGAACTGCAGCGCGCGCTCGACAAGAAGGTGCAGCTGAAGAGCGGCGGCTACCTGATCATCGACCAGACCGAGGCGATGACGACGATCGACGTCAACACCGGCGGCTACGTCGGCCACCGCAACCTCGAGGAGACCATCTTCAAGACCAACCTCGAGGCCGCCGGCGCGATCGCCCGCCAGCTGCGCCTGCGCAACCTCGGCGGCATCATCATCATCGACTTCATCGACATGTCGTCGGAGGAGCACAAGCAGGCGGTGTTCAAGACCCTGGAGCGCGCGCTGGAGCGTGACCACGCCAAGAACCACATCTGCGAGGTGTCGGCGCTCGGGCTGGTCGAGATGACGCGCAAGCGCACCCGCGAGAGCCTGGAGCACGTGCTCTGCGAGCCCTGCCCGCTGTGCAGCGGCCGCGGCACCATCAAGACCGCCGAGACGGTCTGCTACGAGATCTTCCGCGAGATCATCCGCGAGGCCCGCCAGTACGAGGAGGCGCGCCAGTTCCTGGTGCTCGCCGCCACCGAGGTGGTCGACCTGATGCTGGACGAGGAGTCCACCAGCGTCGCCGAGCTCGAGGCCTTCATCGGCACGCCGATCCGCTTCCAGGCCGAGGCGCAGTACACCCGCGAGCAGTACGACGTGGTGCTGATGTAGCACCGCGTCGCCGGCCGCCGCCGCGATGAGCCTGCTGCGCGCCACCCTGCGCCACACCTGGCTGTGGAGCCACCGCCTCGGCGTGGCGCTGCTGCTCGCGCTCGCGCTCGCGGTGAGCGCGGCGCGGCTGTGGCTGCCGCACATCGACGCCTACCGCGGCGACCTCGAGGCCGGGCTGTCGCAGGCGCTCGGCGTGCGCGTCGGCGTCGATGCGCTCGCCGCCGACTGGCGCACCTGGGGGCCGGCGGTGCGGGTCACGGGGCTGCGCCTGTACGGCCCCGACGCCGGTGCCGCCATAGCCACCTTCAGCGACGCCGAGATCGGCTTCGATGCGCTCGCCTCGCTCTTCGCGCGCCAGCCGGTGGTGACGCGGCTGACGCTGCGCGGCGTGCACCTGCACCTGGACCGCGGCCCCGACGGGCGCATCCGCCTGCTGCCGAGCCGCGGCGGCGAGCCGCTGCCGCTCGCCGCCTTCGCCGGCTGGCTCGGCCACCTGCAGGCGCTCGACATCAGCGACGGGCGCATGACGCTCGCCGAGCCCACCGCGCCGGGCGGGCAGCTCGACTTCGACGGCCTGCGCCTGAGCCTGCGCCGCGACGGCGAGCGCGCCCGCATCGCCTTCGCCGCGGCGCGGGTGCCGTCCGGCGCCGCCGGGCTGCGCGCGGTGATCGGCATCGACAGCCGCGGCGCGCGCTACGCCGACTGGGCCGGCACGCTCTACCTGCACGCCACCGACATCGAGCTCGCCGCGCTGCCGCTGCCGCCGACGGCGCGGCCGCAGGGCGGGCGAGGCGACGTCGAGCTGTGGGGCGACTGGCGCGGGCTCGCCTTCGAGCGCCTGCTCGGGCGCGTGTCGGCGCGCGACCTGGTGCCGCCGGCGGGGGTGCTGCCCGCGGCGCTCGACGCGCGCCTGGCGCCGTGGCTCGCCGCCGGGCTCGCGCTCGACTTCGACTGGGGCCGCGACGCCGAGCGCTGGAGCGCGGCCGGCGTCGCCACGCTGCACGATGCACAGGGCGTGGTGCGCGACACCTTCCGCGGCGAGCTCGCCTTCGACGGCCACGACTACACCGTGGCGCTGCACGAGCCGCCGCTGCCGGCGCTGCTCGCCGCCGCCCAGGCCGAGCCGGCGCTGGCCGCGCCGCTCGCCCGCTTCGCGCCGGGCGGGCGCATCGACGAGCTGGCGCTGCGCTTCGACCCGGAGCGACCGCGGAACTTCGCGCTCGCCGCGCGGCTGGATGCGCTCGGCTGGCAGCCCGCCGACGGCGTGCCCGGCCTGCAGCGGCTGAGCGGCGAGCTGCGCGCCACCGGCGGCGGCGGCGAGCTGGTCTTCGACAGCCCCGGGCTGCGCTTCGACGCCCCCGCGGTGTTCCGCGCGCCGCTCGACTTCACGCACGCGCGCGGGCGGGTGCACTGGGCGGCGCAGGGCGACGACGGCTGGCTGGTCAGCATCGACGAGGCCCGCGTCGACAACCCGACGCTCAGCGCGCGCGTCGGCGGCACGCTCGCACTGGTGCCGGGGGTGACGCCGTACGCCGACCTGCACGCCGAGGTCGAGCGCGTCGCCGTCGCCGCGACGCGGCTGTACCTGCCGACCGCGGTGATCCCGCCGGACGGCGTCGCCTGGCTCGACCGCGCGCTGATCGGCGGCGAGGGCCGCGGCGGCCGCGCGCTGCTGCGCGGCCCGCTCGCCGCCTTCCCATTCCGCGACGGCAGCGGCGAGTTCGACGCCCGCCTGCAGGTGCAGGACGGCCTGCTCGACTTCGCCCCCGGCTGGCCGCGCCTCGAAGGGCTCGCTGCCGACGTGCACTTCCACAACCAGGGGCTCGACATCGAGACCGCCGCCGCCCGCCTGTGGGAGGTGCCGGTCGGGCGCCTGCACACGCGCATCGCCGACCTGGAGGACGCCGTGGTCGAGGTCGCCGGCAGCCTGCGTGCCGACGGCGCGCCGCTGACCCGGCTGCTGCGCGAATCCCCGCTCGCCGAGCGCATGGGCGGGCTCGCCGATACGGTCGAGCTGCGCGGGCCGCACCGCCTCGACCTGACGCTGGAGATCCCCACCGACGAGCGCCCGGCGAGCGGCCGCGGCACGCTGCACTTCGAGGACGCCGCGCTCGCGATCGCCGACTGGGACGTGGCGCTGACCGGGCTGCGCGGCGCGCTGGCCTTCTCCGAGGCTGGGCTGCGCGGCGAGGACATCGCGCTCGCACTGGAGGGCGAACCGATGCGCCTCGACGTCGGCCCGGTGACGGTGCGCGGGCGCACCGAGACGCAGTTCCGCATCCGCGGCCGCTTCGGCCCCGGGACCCTGCTCGGCCGCGCCAACGCCGAGGCGCTGCTCGGCAGCGGGCGCGGCGCGCTGGTGCAGGGAGCGGCCGAGGGCACGCTGGTCTGCGCGGTGCCGGCCGACGCGGGCGGGCCGAACGTCTACAGCCTGCTGTTCGAGAGCGCGCTGGAGGGGGTGAACGTGCGCCTGCCGGCGCCGCTCGCCAAGGCCGCCGGCGAGAAGCGCGCCGCGCAGCTGCGCATCGATGTCGGCCGCAACGGGCGCAGCCGGCTCGCCGCGAGCTACGGCACCGACGTGCGCGCGCTGCTCGAACTGCTCGACTTCCCGCGCCGCCCGCGCATCGAGCGCGGCGACCTGCGCTTCGGCGCCGGCGAGGCGCAACTGCCGCCGACGCCCGGCATCCGCATCACCGCCGACGTGCCGCGCTTCGAGTTCGACGCGGGGGGCGGCGGCGAGCTGCCCGAGTACCCGGCGTGGCTGTCGCGGGTCGAGGCCCACGTCGGCGAGCTCGAACTCGCCGGCCACACCTTCAACGACGTGCGGGTGGTCGCCACCGGCGCACGCGACGGCCTCAAGCTCGCGCTCGACAGCGCCGCGCTGCGCGGCGAGCTCACGCTGCCGCGGCTGCCCGCCGCCGAGCGGCCGGTGCAGGTGCGGCTGCAGCGGCTCAACCTGCACGCGCCGGCGGAGGAGGCGGAGGAGGCCGCCGAGCCCGCCCCCGCCGCGCCCGCCGCCACCGACCCGCGCAGCCTGCCGCCGCTGCGCGTCGCGATCGACGACCTGCGCCTCGACGGCCGCGTGCTCGGCCGCTTCGACCTCGCCAGCGCGCCGCTGCCCGACGGCCTCGCGCTGACCCAGCTCGAACTGCACGCCGCCGGCCACGACTTCAGCGGGCACGCCGAGTGGCGGCGCACGGCGCAGGGGCCGCGCTCGACGCTGACGCTGAAGGGTTCGAGCGCGGCGATCGGCAAGACGCTCGAAGCCTTCGGCTACGTCGCCGGCATCGAGCGCGGCGCCACCGAGTTCGACGCCGAGCTGGGCTGGGCCGCGGACCTGCCCGACATCAGCCTGGCCGGCGCCGAGGGGGCGCTGCACTTCACCACCGGCGAGGGCCAGCTGCTGGAGGTCGACCCCGGCATGGGGCGCTTCCTCGGCCTGTTCAGCCTCGGCGCGGTGGCGCGGCGGCTGACGCTCGACTTCCGCGACTTCTTCGGCCAGGGCTTCGCCTTCGACCGCATCGAGGGGCGGGTGCGCTTCGCCGGCGGCCTCGCCCACACCGAGCGGCTGACGCTCGAAGGCCCGGCGGCGAAGATCGAGCTGTCGGGCGAGGTCGATCTGCGCCGGCGCGAGTACGATCAGGTGGTGACGGTGACGCCGCGCGTCGGCGTGGCGCTGCCGATCGCCGGCGCGATCGCCGCCGGCCCGGTCGGCGCGGCGGCCGGCGCGGTGCTGGAGCGCCTGCTGCGCCCCGGCATCGACCGCCTGGCGCGCTACCGCTACGAGGTGCACGGGCCCTGGCAGTCGCCGGAGATCGAGCGCACCGAGGACACCACGCCGGCCGAGCCCACGCCCGAGCCGTCGGAATCGCGCCGCGGCGGCTGAGCGCCGTACCCACCGGAGCACCGGCATGGACTACCAGGACCTGCTCGACGTCGTGCACCAGGAGGTGCGGCCGCACATCGGCAAGGGCCGCGTCGCCGACTACATCCCGGCGCTCGCGCGGGTGCCGGCGGAGCGCTTCGGCCTGTGCCTGCACCTGCTCGACGGGCGCGAGTACGGCGTCGGCGACGTCGACGAAGCGTTCTCGATCCAGAGCGTGTCGAAGGTGTTCGCGCTGGTGCTGGCGCTCGGCGCGCTCGGCGAGCAGATCTGGCAGCGGGTGGGGCGGGAGCCGTCCGGCAACCCCTTCAATTCGCTGGTGCAGCTCGAATACGAGCACGGCATCCCGCGCAACCCCTTCATCAACGCCGGCGCGCTGGTGATCACCGACTGGCTGCTCGGCCTGCACGCCGACCCCTCGGCGGAGCTGGTGGCGTGGCTGCGCCGCGAGAGCGCGAGCGCGCGGGTGGCGATCGACGCCGAGGTCGCGGCGTCGGAGCGCGCGCACGGCGACCGCAACGCCGCGCTCGCGCACTTCATGAAGAGCTGCGGCAACCTGCAGGCGCCGGTCGAGCGCGTGCTGCAGACCTACTTCGACCACTGCGCGATCCGCATGAGCTGCCGTGAGCTCGCCCGCGCCGGCGCACTGCTCGCCAACCACGGCCGCTCGCCGATCACCGGCGAGTCGTGGCTGACGCGCAGCCAGGCGAAGCAGATCGCCGCGCTGATGCTGACCTGCGGCACCTACGACGCCGCCGGCGACTTCGCCTTCCGCGTCGGCCTGCCCGGCAAGAGCGGTGTCGGCGGCGGCATCCTCGCGGTGATCCCGCAGCGGATGAGCCTGTGCGTGTGGAGCCCGGGGCTCGATCCGCGCGGCAACTCGCTCGCCGGGGTCGAGGCGCTGGAGCGCTTCACCACGCTGAGCGGCATCTCGATCTTCTGAACCGACCCTGCCGAGGAACCCCCGATGCCGATCGTCGCCGCCATCCAGATGTGTTCGGTACCCGAGGTGGCCGCCAACTGCGCGGCGGCCGAGCGCCTGATCGCCGCGGCCGCGGCGGCCGGGGCGGAGCTGGTCGCGCTGCCCGAGAACTGGTTCCAGATGGGCCACGCCGACACCGACAAGCTCGCGCTGGCCGAGGCCGAGGGGCACGGGCCGCTGCAGGACTTCCTCGCCGCACAGGCGCGCCGCCACGGCGTCTGGGTGCTCGGCGGCACGCTGCCGCTCCACGGCGAGGAGCCCGGGCGGGTGTGCGCGGCGTCGCTGCTGTTCGACGCCCGCGGGCACATCGGCGCGCGCTACGACAAGGTGCACCTGTTCGACGTCGACGTCGACGATGCCACCGGCGCCTACCGCGAGAGCGCCACGGTGGAGCCGGGCGAGCGCATCGTCGTCGCCGACACGCCGTGCGGGCGCCTCGGCTTCAGCGTCTGCTACGACCTGCGCTTCCCCGAACTCTTCCGCGCGATGAGCGCCGCCGGGGCGGAGCTGTTCGTGGTGCCGGCGGCGTTCACCGCGGTCACCGGGCGCGCGCACTGGGAGGTGCTGCTGCGCGCCCGCGCGATCGAGAACCTCGCCTGGGTGATCGCCCCGGCGCAGAGCGGGCACCACCCGAACGGCCGCGACACCTGGGGCGACAGCCTGATCGTCGACCCCTGGGGCGAGGTGCTGGCGCGCCGCGCCGCGGGGGAGGGCGTGGTGCTCGCCGCGATCGACCGCGAGCGCCGGCGCACGCTGGTGCGGCGCTTCCCCTGCCTCGACCACCGCCGGCTGTGACGCGGCGCCCCCGGCGCTATAGTGGCGGCGACGGGTGCCCGCGCCCGCCCGCTTCCACCGTCACGCCCGGAGAGCCGCCACGATGGTCATCATGCTGTTCAACGTCCCGGCCGACGCGAGCGTCGACGAACTCCGCGACTTTCTCGCCGGGCACGGCATGAGCGATGCCAGCGATCTCGAACTCGTCCCCGGCGACGGCTCGCAGCCGGCCGCGACCTTCCGCCTGCCGGTCAGTGCCAGCGTGGCCGAGACCGTCGCCGAGCACCTCAAGGGCAAGGTCTGGCGCGAGCACGTGCTCGGCGCGCAGGCCCTGCTGATGACCTCGCACTGAACCCCCGCAGGACGGCTGGCGCGTGCGCCCCGGCCGCCGGAGTCCGCCGATGAACACCGCCCTCGACACCATCCGCTCCGCGATCCTCGCCCCCGCCGGCCTCGACGACCACGACCTCGACCGCGCGCTCGGCTGCCTGCTCGGCCACCGCATCGACGCCGCCGACCTGTACTTCCAGGTGCGGCGCGTGGAGTCGTGGTCGCTCGAGGACGGCGCGGTGAAGGGCGCGAGCCACAGCATCGACCAGGGGGTCGGCGTGCGCGCGCTGGCCGGCGAGAAGACCGGCTTCGCCTACTCCGACGAGATCGCGCTGCCGGCGCTGCTCGAAGCCGCGCAGGCGGCGCGGGCGATCGCCCGCAGCGGTGGCGACGGCGGCATGCCGGTGCGCCGCATCAGCGGCGGGCGCGCGCTGTACGCGCCGCTCGACCCCATCGACAGCCTCGCCGCCGCCGAGAAGGTGCGCCTGCTGGAGGCGCTCGACGCCGAGGCGCGGCGCCAGGACCCGCGCGTCACCCAGGTGATGGTGAGCCTCGCCGGCGTGCACGAGACCCTGCTGGTCGCCGCCTCCGACGGCACGCTCGCCGGCGACGTGCGCCCGCTGGTGCGCTGCAACGTGTCGGTGATCGTCGAGCACAAGGGCCGGCGCGAGCAGGGTTCGAGCGGCGGCGGCGGGCGCGTCGCCTACGGCTGGTTCCTCGACGACGAGCGCGCGCTCGGCTACGCCCGCGAGGCGGTGCGCCAGGCGCTGGTCAACCTCGAGGCCGTCGACGCGCCCGCCGGCAGCATGAGCGTGGTGCTCGGCCCCGGCTGGCCCGGCGTGCTGCTGCACGAGGCCGTCGGCCACGGCCTGGAGGGCGACTTCAACCGCAAGGGCACCTCGGCCTTCGCCGGGCGCATCGGCGAGCGGGTGGCGAGCCCGCTGTGCACCATCGTCGACGACGGCACCCTGCCCGAGCGGCGCGGCTCGCTCGGCATCGACGACGAGGGCACCCCCACCGAGTGCACCGTGCTGATCGAGAACGGCGTGCTGCGCGGCTACCTGCAGGACAAGCACAACGCCCGGCTGATGGGCGTGCGCCCGACCGGCAACGGCCGGCGCGAGTCCTATGCGCACCTGCCGATGCCGCGCATGACCAACACCTACATGCTCGCCGGCGCGCACGACCCGGCCGAGATCATCGCCTCGGTGGCGCAGGGGCTCTACGCCGTCAACTTCGGCGGCGGCCAGGTCGACATCACCTCGGGCAAGTTCGTGTTCTCGGCGAGCGAGGCCTACCTGATCGAGAACGGCCGCGTCACCCGCCCGGTGAAGGGGGCGACGCTGATCGGCAACGGCCCCGAGGCGATGACGCGCGTGAGTCTGGTCGGCAGCGACCTCGCGCTCGATAAAGGCGTCGGCACCTGCGGCAAGGAAGGGCAGAGCGTGCCGGTGGGGGTGGGGCAGCCGACGCTGCGCATCGACGGCCTCACCGTCGGCGGCACCCGCGCCTGAACGGCGCGACGGCGGGCGAGCGCCGATGCACGCGCACGACCACCACACCCCGCACGCGGGCCATGCCCACGCGGGCCATGCCCACGCGGGGCATGGACACGCGGCGCACGCGCACGCACCGGCGGACTTCGGCCGCGCCTTCGCCATCGGCATCGGCCTCAACGCCGCCTTCGTCGCGATCGAGGCCGGCTACGGCATCGCCGCCGACTCGCTCGCGCTGCTCGCCGACGCCGGCCACAACCTCGGCGACGTGTTCGGGCTCGCGCTGGCGTGGTTCGGTGCCTGGCTCGGGCGCCGCGCCGCCACCCGCACCCGCAGCTACGGCTGGCGCAAGGCGACGATCCTCGCCGCCTTCATCAACGCCGCGACGCTGCTGGTGCTGTGCGGCGGGCTCGCCTGGGAGGCGCTGGAGCGTTTCGCGCAGCCGCCGTCGGTGGCGGCGACCACGGTCGTCGTCGTCGCCGCCGTCGGCATCGTCGTCAACGGCGTCACCGCGTGGCTGTTCGCCGGCGGGCGCGAGCACGACCTCAACCTCCGCGGCGCCTTCCTGCACATGGCGGCCGACGCGCTGGTCTCGCTCGGCGTGGTGCTGGCGGGCCTGGCGATCGCCTGGACCGGCGCGACCTGGCTCGACCCGGCGCTGAGCCTGGCGATCGTCGCGGTGATCGTGTGGAGCACCTGGGACCTCGCCCGCGAGTCGCTCGACATGCTGCTCGACTCGGTGCCGCGCCACATCGACCTCGCCGCGGTCGAGCGCGCGATCGCCGCGGTCGACGGGGTCGCCGCGGTGCACCACGTGCACGTGTGGCGCCTCAGCACCACCGAGGTCGCGCTGACCGCCCACGTCGTGCAGACCCGGCCGCAGCTCGATGGCGACCTGCTGGTGCGCATCGGCACGGCGTTGCGCGAGGGCTTCGGTATCCGCCACTGCACGCTGCAGATGGAACACGGCGCCTGCGCGGCGGACGAGACCTGCGACGGCGGGGCGTGAGCGCCTGACGGTACAAGGTGCCGAAACGCGTCACATCGGCTGCCCCGGAGTGACCTTCCGCGACCACCGGCCCCGCCGGCGGAGCCCCGCCACGCCCGCCCGCACCTTGTCGATGACGGTTTTACGTCATAACGGCGTGACATTTGCTCATGTCATCGGGGATGACCCGGATCCGGGTCGGGTTCCCGACGGGTGCGCGCGATGGGTGGATGCACCCCGATGGTGTGCGCAGGTGTGCAGGCAAGGTTCTTGCGGTGATGGAGAGAAGGACAATGGCGGCGATGCGGGTGGTGCGCGGGGCGTGTATGGCGGGGCTGCTGGCCCTGGGGGGATGGTGCGGTGGGGCGGCGGCGCTGACGCTCGACCAGTCGGTGCTGTCGGCGAGCGGAACGGGCGGGCTGATCCACAACGCCGACCAGTGGCTGTTCACGTCGTCGAGCCTGATCCAGCCCACCAACGCCTTCGGCGGCTTCAACGAGGTCGGCGTGCTGAAGGTCACCGGCTTCCTCGACTCCGCCGGCCAGCCGGTGGCCTCGGGCGTCGGCAGCGCCTACGGCCTGTACGTGGTGTTCAACCTGTTCGGCAACGTCCAGCCGGTCCCGGGCACGCCGAACCAGGCCATCACCTTCACCTCGGGTGACGTGAAGCTCTGGGCCGACCGCAACAACGACTCCAGCATCCAGGCGATCTTCAACCCCGTCACCGGCAGCCTGGCCGTGGATCGTCAGGCGAACGGTGACGACCGGCTGCTCGCCGACAACACCGCCAACAAGATCAGCGGGGCGACGCTGCTGACGCCGTCGGCGACCGGCATACCGGGGCTGCTCGACGGCAGTTCGCACCTCGGCTTCGCGTCGTGGATACTGCCCGCACTGGGCACCGCGGCGTTCGGCAATGCCGCCTTCGCCGAGCAGTTGTTCCTCGATTCGGCCACGCTGGGGCCGCTGCTGCCGGTGCTGCCGATCGGCAACACCTTCATCCTGTCCGCCACCGAAGCCGGCGTGGTGACCTTCTCGGTGCCCGAGCCCGGCAGCCTCGCGCTCGTGCTCGGCGGCGTGCCGGCGCTGGCCGCGCGGGTGCGCCGGCGCGCCCGCGCGGCGTTCACGCGTCGCTGAGGGGCTCGTTGCCGAAGGCGGCGTCGCGCAGGCAGCGGAACAGCTCGCGGCGTGCCTTCGGCGGCCTGCCGGCGGCGAGTTCGCGCGCCGCGTTGCGCGCGAGCGTGCGCAGGTGCTGGCGATCGACGTGCGGATGGGCGTCGAAGAAGGCGCCGAGCACGGCTTCGTCGCCGGCCACCAGCGCCTCCACCCAGCGCTCGACCTGGTGCTGCCGGCGCCGCGCCTCGGCGCTGGTGGCGTCGAAGCGCGCCAGCACGGCGCGGATCGGTGCCGGGTCGATGCCGCGCATCAGCTTGCCGATGTACTGCATCTGGCGATAGCGTCCGCCGTGCGCGGTGATGCGCCGGCACTGCTCGATCGCCTCGCGCAGCGCCTCGGTCAGCGGCACCTGCGCGAGCTGTGCGGCGGGCAGGGCGACCAGGGTTTCGCCCAGCGCCTGCAGCGCGTGGGCATCGCGCTTCAACTGGCTCTTGCTCGGGCCTTGCGGGGCAAGCTCGGCGCTGTCGGGGTCGTCGGGGCGGTTCATGCGCGGCTCGGCGGCAGGGGTGGGGCGCGATGGTAGCGCGTCGCCGCGGGTTTGGGCGCGGCACCGCGGCGTCGCGGGCAGGTCCACGGCATTCTGGCTCGATTCGGACGGACGGAGCACATGACGACACTCGCAACGCCGGATTCCCCCCCTTCGCGCACCCTGCCGGAGCGCGCCCGGCTCGATGGCCTGGTCGGCGACATCCTCGCGCAGGCGCGCGCGCTCGGCGCGAGCGCCGCCGAGGCCGCGGTGAGCTTCAGCACCGGGCTGTCGGTGACGGTGCGCCTCGGCGAGGTCGAGACGCTCGAATACCAGCGCGACCGCGGCCTCGGCGTCACCGTGTACTTCGGCACGCGCAAGGGCTCGGCGAGCACCTCCGACTGGCGCCCGCAGGCGCTGCGCGACACCGTGCGCGCCGCCTGCGACATCGCCCGCCACACCGCCGAGGACCCGTGCGCGGGCCTCGCCGATGCCGCCGACCTGGCGCGCGATCCGCCCGACCTCGATCTCTACCACCCCTGGGACATCCGCGCCGAGGACGCCATCGCGCTCGCCACGGCGTGCGAGGACACCGCCCGCGCCACCGACCCGCGCATCACCAATTCCGAGGGGGCGAGCGTCGGCACGCACGCCGCGCTGGTCGTCTACGGCAACTCGCTGGGCTTCCTCGGTGGCTACCCGGCGACGCGGCATTCGCTGTCGTGCTCGGTGATCGCCCAGGGTGCCGAGGGCGGCATGGAGCGCGACCACTGGTACACCAGCGACCGCGACCCGGCCGTGCTCGAAGCCGCCGCCGCCGTCGGCCGGCGCGCCGCCGAGCGCGCGCTGCGCCGCCTGCACGCGCGCCGCCTCGGCACCTGCAGCGCCCCGGTGCTGTTCGCGCCGGAGCTGGCGCGCGGGCTCGTCGGGCACTTCCTCGGTGCGATCCGCGGCGGCGCGCTGTACCGCAAGGCGAGCTTCCTGGTGGACGCGCTCGGCCAGCCGGTGTTCGCGCCGCACGTGCAGATCCGCGAGGCCCCGCACCTGCCGCGCGCGCTCGGCAGCGCGCCCTTCGACAGCGAGGGGGTGGCGACGCGCCCGCGCGACATCGTCCGCGACGGCGTGCTGCAGGGCTACGTGCTCGACACCTACTCGGCGCGCCGCCTCGGCCTGCACACCACCGGCAACGCCGGCGGCGTGCACAACGTCATCGTCGAGCCGGGGGCGGACGACGCCGACGCGCTGCTCGCGCGCATGGGCCGCGGCCTGCTGGTCACCGAGCTGATGGGGCACGGCGTCAACGCCGTCACCGGCGACTACTCGCGCGGCGCCGCCGGCTTCTGGGTGGAAGACGGCCGCATCGCCTACCCGGTGCACGAGATCACCATCGCCGGGCGGCTGCCGGAGATGTTCCGCGACCTGGTCGCGGTCGGCCGCGACGTCGACACCCGTGGCAACATCCGCTGCGGTTCGATCCTGCTCGAACGCATGACCATCGCCGGCGAATAGGGCCCGGCCGGCGATGGTGGTCGAGCCCGTCGGCGTGGTCCGCTCGCCGTACCGGGAGAAGTTCGCGGTGCCGCGCCAGCCGGGGCTCGCGGCGCTGCCGGCGACGCTCGAACTGCTGCCGCCGTACGATCGCGCCGAGGCGGTGCGCGGGCTCGAGGCGTTCTCGCACGTGTGGCTGATCTTCGCCTTCCACGCCACCGCCGCGCAGGGCTGGAAGCCCACGGTGCGCCCGCCGCGGCTCGGCGGCAACGCCCGTGTCGGCGTGTTCGCGACGCGCTCGACCTTCCGCCCCAATCCGCTCGGTCTGTCGGTGGTGCGGCTCGTCGGCATCCGCACCGCCCCCGGCGTGGTGCTCGAACTCGAAGGTGCCGACCTGCTCGACGGCACGCCGGTGTTCGACATCAAGCCGTACCTGCCCTACGCCGACGCCCTTGCCGACGCGCGTGCCGGCTTCGCCGCCGATGGGCCGCCGCCGCGCCTGGCGGTGACGTTCGCCCCGGCCGCCGCCGCGGTGCTCGCCGCGCACCCCGAGCCGCGCCTGCGCGAATGGCTCGCCGCCGCGCTCGGGCTCGACCCGCGCCCGGCCTACAAGGCCGGCAGCGACGGCGCCTTCGGCGTGCGCCTGTTCGAGTTCGACGTGCGCTGCGAGGTCGCCGGCGGCTGCGTCACCGTGCTCGAGCTGCGCCGTGCCTGAGCGCGCCATGCACGGCGGCAGGGCCGCCAGACCGCGCGCGGCGTGGCCGCGGCCCGGTGCGGGTGCTAGAAGATCGGCTCGACCTGCCGAGGAGCCTCGCCATGCCCCATGCCATCCGCTTCCATGAAACCGGCGGCCCCGACGTGCTGCGCTGGGAGAGCGTCACCGTGCCCGCGCCGGGGCCCGGCGAGCTGCACATACGCAACCGCGCCGTCGGCCTGAACTTCATCGACACCTACCACCGCAGCGGCCTGTACCCGGTGCCACTGCCGAGCGGGCTCGGCCTGGAGGGCGCCGGCGAGGTGCTCGCGGTCGGCCCCGGCGTCACCGGGTTCGTCCCCGGCGACCGCATCGCCTACGCGTCCGGGCCGCTCGGCGCCTACGCCGAGGAGCGCCTGCTGCCGGCCGAAAAGGCGGTGCGGCTGCCGCCCGCGATCGCCTTCGAAACCGCCGCGGCGATGATGCTGCAGGGCCTGACCGCGCAGTACCTGCTGCGCCGCACCTACCGCGTGCAGCCCGGCGACGCGGTGCTGATCCACGCCGCGGCCGGTGGCGTCGGCCTGCTCGCCGGGCAGTGGGCGAAGCACCTCGGCGCCACCGTGATCGGCACCGCCGGCAGCGCCGACAAGGCCGCGCTGGCGCGCGCGCACGGCTACGACCACGTGATCCTCTACCGCGAGGAGGACTTCGTCGCCCGCGTGCGCGCGCTCACCGGCGGCGCCGGCGTGGCGGTGGTCTACGACGGCGTCGGCAAGGACACCTTCATGGGCTCGCTCGACTGCCTGCGCCCGCTCGGCACGATGGTGAGCTACGGCAACGCCTCGGGCCCGGTACCGGCGATCGAGCCGCTGCTGCTGTCGCAGAAGGGCTCGCTGTTCCTCACCCGGCCCACGCTGATGCACTACACCGCCACCCGCGCCGACCTGCTCGCCGCCGCCGCGGAGCTGTTCGAGGTGGTCGAGCAGGGCGTGGTGAGGGTCGAGGTGAACCAGACCTACCCGCTGGCCGAGGCCGCCCGCGCGCACCGCGACCTCGAAAGCCGCAGGACCACCGGCTCGACCGTGCTGCTGCCCTGAGCCGGCGCGCCGCCGCTACAGGCGGAAGCGGGCGACCAGCGCGTTCTGGTCGGCGGCGAGAGCGGCGAGTTCACGGCCGGTGGCGGCGATCTCGCCGGCGCCGCCGCTGACCTCCTGCGCGGTCTCGGCGAGGCGCTGCACCGCGGTGCTGATCTCGGTGCTGCCGCGCGCGGCGAGGCCGATGCTGCGGCCGATCTCGGCGGTGGTGGCGCTCTGCTCCTCGATCGCCGCGGCGATCAGCGTCGCGATCTCGTGCACCTTGTCGACGGTCTCGCGGATCGCGCCGATCGCGCGGGCGACCTCGGCGGTGTCGGCGCGGATCGCGCCGATGCGCGCGTCGATGTCGAGCGTGGCCTGCGCCGTGCCCTGGGCGAGTTCCTTCACCTCGTGCGCCACCACCGCGAAGCCGCGCCCGGCCTCGCCGGCGCGCGCGGCCTCGATGCTGGCGTTGAGCGCGAGCAGGTTGGTCTGCTCGGCGATCGAGGTGATCACGCGGCTGATCTGGCCGATGCGCTCGCCGCTGGTGGCGAGCTTGGCGACGCTGTCGGCGGCCGCGCCGGCGGCCTGCCCGGCGACCGCGGCGACCTCCACCGCCTGGTGCACGTTGCGCGAGATCTCGGTGACCGCGGCGTTCATCTGGTCGGTCGAGTCGGCGACGGTCTGGATGCTCTGGTCGACGTCCTGCGCGGCGCCGGCGAGGCGCTCGGCGCGCTCCGAGGTGCCGCGGGCGATGTCGGTGAGGTGGGCGCTGACGCCGGCGAAGCGCTCGGAGGCGGTGAGCAGCGAGCGCGCGTTGCTGGCGATGCCGGCGAGGCTGTCGCGCAGGTCGCCGAGCAGGCGGCGCAGCGCCTCGCCGACGCGGCCGATGGCGTCCTCGCCGGTGACCGCGGGCGGCGTGGTGAGGTCGCCGCGGGCGGCGGCGTCCACCGCCACCAGGATCTGCTCGACCTTGGCCTGCAGGGTCTCGGCGGCGCGGTGCTCGCGCTCGGCGGTTTCGCGCAGGCGCTCGGCCTGGGCGCGGATCTCCTGCGCCTGGGCTTCCTGCGCGGCCTCGGCGGCGCGCAGCTTCTCCATCTTCTCGCGGTCGCGCGCGGCGGCGGCCTCGACCTCGGCGAAGGCCGTGCGCATCGCCGCGACGGCGTCGTTCAGCGCCTGCGCCATCTCCCCGAACTCGTCGCGCGAGCTCACCGGCAGGGCCGTCGACAGGTCCTGCGCGGCCATGCGCTGCGCCAGCCCGAGCACCGCGCGCACCTGGCCGACGATGCGCCGGCTCAGCCACCACAGCAGCACCGCCACCACCACGGTCACCGCCCCCATCGCCAGCAGCACGCCGTTGCGCTCGGCGGCGTAGGCGGCGTCGACGTCGGACACGTACAGCCCCGAGCCGAGCACCCAGCCCCACGGCTCGAACAGCTTGACGAAGGACACCTTGGGCTCGGGTGTGTCGCTGCCCGCGCGCGGCCAGGTGTAGGCGACGAAGCCCTGGCCGTCCTTGCGGATCACCGCCTCGAAGGCCTCGAACAGGTCGAGGCCGTTGCGGTCGCGGATGCGGATCGTTTTGCCCACCAGCTCCGGCCGCGCGCCGTGCATCACGTAGTCGCCGTCGCGGTTGTGCGCCCAGTAGTAGATGTCGCGGTAGCGCAGCGCGGCGAGCGCCTCGCCCGCCCGTGCCTGGGCGTCGGCGCGGCTGAGGCGGCCGGCGGCTTCCTCGGCGTGGAAGCGGGCCAGCACGCCGCTGCCGATCTCGACCAGCTCCTGCACCCGCGCGCGGCGCTCGGCGTCGAGGTTGGCGTGCAGGCGCGACAGCGTGCCGACGGCGCTGAGGCCCATGCCGGCGACGATGACCGCGAGCAGCAGGCCGAACTGGGCACGGAGCTTGAGGTTCTGCAGTGGCTTCATTGACGGGGTTCCCTGTGGACGGCATCCGGGCGGGCCGCGGCCCAGCGCAAGCGTAGCCGCCGCTGCCGCCGCGCGCCCCGTCGTCGCACCAGCGTGGGGCATCTGCCACGGCGTGCGGTGGCGCTCGCCATACGCCTCGGGGGGCGTCCCGCGGCGGTGGGACGCGGGGCGGGGGAGGGCGCTTGACGCCTCCATAATTACGTGATAATTATTCTTCCATAATTACAGGATTACATGATGATCCTGATCGCCCGAGGAGAGAGCCCATGAGTTCGAAGATCGTATCGGTCGCGCTCTACCAGGAAGTCGCCCAGCGGCTGCGCGAGCTGATCTACGGCGGCCGCTTCAAGGCCGGTGAACTGATCGACGAGAACGCCCTGTCCGAGGAGTTCGGCATCAGCCGCACGCCGATCCGCGAGGCGCTGAAGGCGCTCGCGGTCGAGGGGCTGGTGGTGCTGGTGCCGCGCCGCGGCTGCTTCGTCAAGGAGATGACCGAGCGCGACCTCGACGAGATCTTCCCGGTGATGGCGATGCTGGAAGGGCGCTGCGCGCGCGATGCGGTGCTCAAGTGCACGCCCGAGGACATCAGGCGCCTCGACGACCTGCACGCCCAGCTCGAAGTCCACGCCGCCGCCGGCGACCGCAGCGCGTACTACGAGGTCAACTACCTGTTCCACGCCGCGGTGCAGAAGCTCGCCGGCAATCCCTGGCTGCAGCGCATCACCGACGAACTGCGCAAGTTCCTCAAGCTGCAGCGCGGGCGGCAGATCAACCTGCCCGGCCGCATGCAGGCCTCGCTCAACGAGCACCGCATGATCATGGAGACCTTCCACCAGCGCGATGCGGAAGGGGCGGCGCGGATCATGGAGTTCCACCTGATGCAGCAGCGCCGTGCCCTCGCCGAGTACGACGCGCGCATGGCCGCCGACAGCGCCGTCGGCGATCGCAGTTCGGGCTGAGCCCCGGCCCCGCCGGCGCCACGGCGTCGGCCCCCACCCCCTGGATCGCCGTGATCCGGCCCGTGCCGCGGGCCGGCGGGGGATCGTCTTGCCCGCAGCGTCCGCCCGGCCATCCGGTCACGCCGCGGTGCATGCCCGGGCCGGGACGGCCGCGGGCGCCCCAGGGAAGGCGCGAGCGCCGCAAGAGCGCACAGCCGTTTCGACCAGAACATCCAGAACACCAGATTGAGGAGAGAACCCCGTGATCATCTATGGCGTAGCCCTGCTGGCTATATGCACCCTGGTCGGCCTGTTCGTGGGCGACCTCCTCGGCGTCGCGCTCGGCGTCAAGGCCAATGTCGGCGGCGTCGGCTTCGCGATGCTGCTGCTGCTGTTCCTCACCGACCGCCTGAAGCGTGAAGGCAAGCTGGTGCCGGTGTCGGCGCAGGGCATCGGCTTCTGGTCGGCGATGTACATCCCGATCGTGGTCGCGATGGCCGCGCAGCAGAACGTGCTCGGTGCGGTCACCGGCGGTCCGATGGCCCTGCTCGCCGGTGCCCTGGCGACGGTCGGCTGCTTCGTGCTGATTCCCGCCATCGAGCGCATCGGCCGTCCGAAAGCCGTCGCCGATGCGTCCGTCCCCACCCCGAACGAGCCGTGAGCGCCGCCGCCATGAACAACAGTCTCGATCTGCTGGTTTCCACCTTCGCCAAGAACGGCCTGCTGACGGCGTTCGCGGTCGTCGGCATCACCATCTGGCTGTCGTACTTCCTGTCGGACCGGCTGACCCGTGGCCACCTGCACGGCTCGGCGCTCGCGATCATGTTCGGCCTGCTGCTGGCCTACATCGGCGGCGTCGCCACCGGCGGCAAGAACGGGGTGGTCGACATCAAGCTGCTCAGCGGCATCGGCCTGATGGGCGGCGCGATGCTGCGGGATTTCGCGATCGTCTCGACCGCCTACGGCGCGACCATCAGCGACATGCGCAAGTGCGGACTCAGCGGCATCGTCTCGCTGCTGGTCGGCGTGGTGCTGTCCTTCGTCATCGGCGCGGCGGTGGCCGTGGCGTTCGGCTACACCGACGCGGTGAGCATCACCACGATCGGCGCGGGCGCCGTCACCTACATCGTCGGCCCGGTGACCGGTGCGGCGATCGGTGCGAGTTCCGAGGTGATGGCGCTCAGCATCGCCGCCGGCCTGGTCAAGGCGGTGCTGGTGATGGTCGGGGCGCCGTTCTGTGCCCGGATGATCGGGCTGGACAACCCGCGTACCGCGATGGTCTTCGGCGGCATGATGGGCACCACCAGCGGCGTCTGCGGCGCGCTCGCCGCGATCGACCCGAAGCTCGTGCCCTACGGCGCGATGACCTCGACCTTCTACACCGGCCTCGGCTGCCTGATGGGGCCCTCGGTGCTGTTCCTCGCCACCAAGGCCGCGTTCGGCGCCTGAGCCGCGCCCCATCGCTGCGGCCGCGGCCCCGCCGCCCGCAGCGTGGCCTCAACCTCCACCCGGGAGCCCCGACATGACGGTCCGTCAATGGAACACCCAGGCGCAGAACCGCGCCGCCCGGCGCGAACGCGCGGCAGCGCTGGCACGCGGCCGCCACGTCGCCAGCGCCGACGCCCGCGCCCTGCTCGAAGCCGTGCTCGAGCCCGGCGACCGCGTCTGCCTCGAAGGCAACAACCAGAAGCAGGCCGACTTCCTGGCGAAGACGCTGGTCAGCGTCGACCCGGCGCGGGTGCACGACCTGCACATGGTGCAGTCGGTGCTGGCGCTGCCCGAGCACCTCGAGGTGTTCGAGCGCGGCATCGCCCGCAAGCTCGACTTCTCGTTCTCCGGGCCGCAGGGCGCGCGGCTGGCCAGGCTGCTCGGCGCCGGCAAGCTCACGATCGGCGCGATCCACACCTACCTGGAGCTGTTCGGGCGCTACTTCACCGACCTCACGCCCAAGGTCAGCCTGGTCGCCGCGCAGGCCGCCGACGCCGCCGGCAACCTCTACACCGGCCCGAACACCGAGGACACCCCGGTGATCGTCGAGGCCACCGCGTTCCGCCAGGGCATCGTCATCGCCCAGGTCAACGAGATCGTCGACCGGCTTCCGCGCGTCGACATCCCGGCCGACTGGGTCGACTACGTGATCCTGGCGCCGACGCCGAACTACATCGAGCCGCTGTTCACCCGCGACCCGGCGCAGATCTCCGAGGTGCAGGTGCTGATGGCGATGATGGCCATCAAGGGCATCTACGCCGAGTACGAGGTCAACCGCCTGAACCACGGCATCGGCTTCGACACCGCGGCGATCGAGCTGCTGCTGCCGACCTACGCCGAGTCGCTGGGGCTGAAGGGCAGGATCTGCCGGCACTGGGCGCTCAACCCGCACCCGGCGCTGATCCCGGCGATCGAGGCCGGCTGGGTCGAGTCGGTGCACTCCTTCGGCGGCGAACTCGGCATGGAGGCCTACACCGCGGCACGCCCCGACGTGTTCTTCACCGGGGCGGACGGCAGCATGCGTTCCAACCGCGCGCTGTGCCAGGCCGCCGGCCACTACGCCTGCGACATGTTCATCGGCTCGACGCTGCAGATCGACCTCGCCGGCAACAGCTCCACCGCCACCCTCGGGCGCATCACCGGCTTCGGCGGCGCGCCGAACATGGGCGCCGACGCGCGCGGCCGCCGCCACGCCAGCCCTGCCTGGCTCAAGGCCGGGCGCGAGGCGCGCGCCGGGCGCAACACCATCCCGCGCGGGCAGAAGCTCGTCGTGCAGATGGTCGAGACCTTCCGCGAACACATGGCGCCGGCCTTCGTCGACACGCTCGACGCCTGGGAACTCGCCGAGCAGGCCGGCATGCCGCTGCCGCCGGTGATGATCTACGGCGAGGACGTCAGCCACATCCTCACCGAGGAGGGCATCGCCAACCTGCTGCTGTGCCGCACCGACGAGGAGCGCGAGCAGGCGATCCGCGGCGTCGCCGGCTATACCCCGGTGGGCCTCGGCCGCGACAAGCGCATGGTCGAGAACCTGCGCGACCGCGGCGTCATCCGCCGCGCCGAGGATCTCGGCATCGACAAGCGCCTGGCGACGCGCGACCTGCTCGCCGCGCGCTCGATGAAGGACCTGGTACGCGCCTCCGGCGGGCTCTACGACCCGCCGAAGCGCTTCCGCAACTGGTAAGCGCCCCCTTCTCCCCGGGGGAGAAGGGCCGGGGATGAGGGTTCCTTCCGGGGCGCCGGCGAAGGCGAAAGCACCCTCACCCCGACCCTCTCCCGGGGGGGCGGGGGTAACAGACAAGCGCATCAGAGGACACGCAGCATGGAAACCCTGACGTTCGAATACCGTGGTGGGCGGGCGCTCGCCGCGCCTGCCGCCGCCACCCTCACCGGCGTGGTCGGCTCCGGCAACCTCGAGGTGCTGGTCGAGCCCGCCGCGCTCGACGGCGCCTGCCGGGTCGAGGTCACCACCGCCGCGGTCGGTTTCGGCCGCATCTGGCAGGCGGTGATGGACGACTTCTTCGCCCGCCACCCGCTCGCCGACGTGCAGATTTCGATCAACGACGTCGGCGCCACGCCGGCGGTGGTCAGCCTGCGCCTCGACCAGGCGGTCGAGGCCTTCCGCGGAGGTGTGGCATGAGTCACAGCTACTTCGAGGCGAACGCGCGCGAGCGCCTGGCACAACTGCTCGACGCCGGCAGCTTCCGCGAGCTGCTGCCGCCCGGCGCGCGCATGACCAGCCCGCACCTGCCGCCGCTCGACGCCCCGGTCGCCTTCGACGACGGCGTCGTGGTCGGTGCCGGCACGCTCGACGGCCGCCCGGTGCTGGTCGGCGCGCAGGAAGGCGGCTTCAACGGCGGCGCGGTCGGCGAGGTGCACGGCGCCAAGCTCACCGGCCTGCTCGAACGCGCGCTCGACGAGCGCCCGGCCGCGGTGCTGCTGCTGGTCGAGAGCGGCGGCGTGCGCCTGCACGAGGCCAACGCCGGCCTGATCGGCGTCTCCGAGGTGATGCGCGCGGTGCTCGCGGCGCGCAGCGCCGGCATCCCGGTGCTGGTGCTGATCGGCGGCCAGTACGGTTGCTTCGGCGGCATGGGCATCGTCAGCCGCTGCTGCGACGCCATCGTCATCAGCGAGGAGGGCCGCCTCGGCCTGTCCGGCCCCGAGGTCATCGAAACCACCTGCGGCGTCGAGGAGTTCGACTCGCGCGACCGCGCGCTGGTGTGGCGCACCGTCGGCGGCAAGCACCGCTACCTGCTCGGCGAGGCCGACCGCCTGGTGCCTGACGACATCGCCGCCTTCCGCGCGGCGGCGCGCGAGCTGCTCGACACCCGCCCGGACCTGTCGCTCGCCGCGCTCGAGGCCGAGCACGCACGCCTCGGCCGGCGCATCGACCGCTTCGGCGACTGCCGCGACGCGCGCGACATCTGGACGCGGCTCGGCATCGCCGCGCCCGAGCGCCTGCCGCTGCTCGACACCGCCGAGTTCCTCGCTGCCACCGCCGACCGGAGGGCCTGAGATGGACGCCCGCACCCTGCTCGACCAGCTCTTCCCCGCCGGCCACGACGTGGTCTTCGACGGTCCGTACTTCGCCGGCAGCGGCCGCTGCGGCGCCGGCAGCGTCGCGGTGATCGGCAGCGTCGACGCCGCGCCGATCGGCATCGAGCTCGCGCATCGCATGGCCGGCGCCGTGCTCGACGTGGTGCGCGAGCACCCGGGCCGGCCGATCCTGCTCGCCGTCGACACCTCCGGCCAGCGCCTGAGCCACCGCGACGAACTGCTCGGCATCAACGGCTACATGGCGCACCTCGCCAAGTGCATCGCGCTCGCCCGCAACCGCGGCCACCGCGTGCTCGGCCTGGTGTACTCGAAGGCGGTCAGCGGCGGCTTCCTCGCCAGCAGCCTGCTCGCCGACGTCTGCTACGCGCTGCCCGACGCCGAGGTGATGGTGATGAACCTGCCGGCGATGTCGCGCGTGACCAAGATCGCGCTCGAACGCCTGCAGGCGCTCAGCCAGACCTCGCCGGTGTTCGCCCCCGGCGTCGCCAACTACCTGGCGATGGGCGCGGTCGAGGCGCTGTGGGACGGCGACCTCGCCCAGCGCCTCGACGCCGCGCTCGCCGCCCCCGTCGACGGCGACCGCCGCCGCGCGGTCGGCGAGGCCCGCGGCGGCCGCCTGCTCGCCCGCCGCGTCGCCGAGCGGGTGCGCACCGATGCCGTCGGCTGAAGCGCCGGTGGTGCCGGGGAAAGGCACCCTCACCCCAACCCTCCCCCAGAGGGGGAGGGGGCGCGGTGACTCCCTTCCCCCTCTGGGGGAAGGGCCGGGGATGAGGGTTCCTTTCCAGACCGCCGGCACAGGCGAAAGGCACTCCTGCGCGCCGCGCCGGCACGACAGCGTGTGGCTGCACCCGGACTGGGCGGCGCACCTGGCGTCCCCGCTCGACGCCGCCGCGCAGGCGGCGGTGGCGGGCTGGTGCGCGGCGGGGCGGCCGCTGGTGACGGCGCGCCGCCAGCCCGGTGACGCTGCGGCGACGCTGCGCCTCGGCCTCGCGCTGCCGACGTGCGATGGCCGCCGGCGCATCGGGCTGCACCTGGACACGGCGGCGGTCGCGCGCGTGGCGCCACCGCCGCCGCTCGCCGCGGCGCTCGTCGCGGCCCCGCCGGCGTGGCGCGAGGCGCTTGCCGCGCTCGCCGCCGCTGCCGCCGGGCTCGGGGTCGACTGCCGCGTCTACGGTTCGCTCGCCTGGCAGTTCCTGTCGGGGGCCGAGTACCTGCGGCCGGCGTCGGACGTCGACCTGCTGCTCGCGGCAGACGTCTGGCCCGCGCTCGAGCGCCTGCTCGGGCGGCTCGCGGAGACCACCGTGCCGCGCCTCGACGGCGAGGTGCTGCTGCCCGACGGCGACGCCGTCGCCTGGCGCGAGCTCGCGGCGCGGCCGGCGCGGGTGCTGGTCAAGGGCCCGGATCGCGTCGGTTTTCGCAGTCATGCCGGCGTGATCGCCGCTTTCGGAGGTGCGTGATGCATCACCCCCTGTCGTCCCTGCCGGCGCGCCGGCACGCGCCGCACCCCGGCAGCGCGATGCCGGCGGTCGTCGCCCAGCCGATCGGCCGCGCCGCGGTGCGCGCGCTCTACGACGAGCTCGCGCTGTACCCCAAGCCGGGGCTGGTGAGCCCGGTCGATGCCGGCAGCCACCACGACATGGACATGCGCACCTTCATGCGCAGCCTGTTCGCGCTGCGCAGCTACTTCCGCGACATCGCCGCCGCCGGTGCCCAGGGTGCGGATTTCGCCACGCTGCAGGCGCTCGGGCGCATCGCCGAGCAGCGCATGCTCGCCGCCACCGGCGGCATCAACACCCACCGCGGCGCAGTGTTCGGCATCGGCCTGCTCGCCGCCGCCGCCGGCTGGCACCGCGCGCACGGCCTGCCGCTCGGCGGCGCGGCGCTCGCCGCGACCGTGGTCGAGCGCTGGGGCGCGGCGATCGCCGCCGCCGCACCGCCACCGACGGCGCCGCCGGCGAGCCACGGCGAAGTCGCCGCGCAGCGCTACGGTGCCGGCGGTGCGCGCGCCGAGGCGCTGCGCGGCTTCCCGGCACTGTTCGAGGTGGCGCTGCCGCCGCTGCGCGAGGTGCTGGCGCGCACCGGCTGCCCGCGACGGGCGCGGGTGCAGGCGCTGTTCGCGCTGCTGGCGGCGCTGGAGGACACCAACCTGCTCTACCGCGGCGGGCCGGCCGGGCTCGCCTTCGTGCAGGGCGAGGCGCGGCGCTTCCTCGATGCCGGCGGCGTGCTCGCGGCCGGCTGGGAGGTGCGCGCGGTCGCGCTGCACCGCGCCTGCGTGGCGCGCCACCTGTCGCCGGGCGGCAGCGCCGACGTGCTCGCCGCCGCCTGCTTCGTCCACGCGCTGGGCGGGCGCTGAGCATGGCGCTCGGCATCCTCTGCCCGGGGCAGGGCGCGCAGCACCCGCAGATGCTCGCGCCGCTCGCCGGCGATGCGGCCGCCGGGGCGGTGCTGGCGAGCGCCGCCGCCGTGCTCGGCCGCGCGCCGGCGGAACTGCTGCGCGAGCGGCCCGATGACCTCTTCCGCAACGCGCTCGCGCAGCCGCTCTTGTGTGCCGTGGAGCTCGCCACCTGGGCGGCGCTGCGCACGCGGCTGCCGGCGCCGCGCGCCTGCGCCGGCTACAGCGTCGGCGAGCTCGCCGCCTACGCCTGCGCCGGCGCGCTCGACGCCGACGAATTGGTGCGCCTCGCGGTGCGCCGCGCCGAGCTGATGGACCTCGCCTGCGCCGAGCCCAGCGGCCTGGTCGCGGTGCGCGGCCTGACGCAGCGCCCGCTCGCCGCGCTGTGCGCCGCGCACGGCGTGACGATCGCGATCATCAATGACGCCGACCGCTGCGTGGTCGGCGGCCGCCGCGCCGAACTCGACGCCTTCGCCACCGCCGCGCGCGCCGCCGGCGGCGCGCTGACGCCGCTGTGCGTCTCGGTGGCCTCGCACACCCCGCTGCTGCAGCCGGCGGCCGAGGCCTTCGCCGCGACGCTCGCGGCGAGCGGCCTGCGCGCGCCTCTGGTGCCGGTGCTCGCCGGCATCGACGGCGCGCCGGTGTACGATCGCGCGCGGGCCGTCGACTCGCTGGCGCGGCAGATCGCGCACACCGTCGACTGGGCCGCGTGCCTCGACGGGCTGGTCGAGGCCGGCTGCCGCGTGCTGCTCGAACTCGGCCCCGGCAGCGGCCTCGCGCGCATGGCCCGCGAGCGCCATCCCGAGCTCGCGGTGCGCGCGGTGGACGAATTCCGCAGCCTCGACGGCGTGGTGGCGTGGGTGGAGCGGCAACTCCAGGGGTAAGCCGCCGGCGCGGGTCGTGCGATGCTGCGCAGCCGGCGCGGGGCCGCCGCGCCGCCCTTTCACGACAACCCCGGGGGACCCATGCACGAGATTGCACTGGACGGCGGCTTTCTGATCGCCGTGCTTCAGATCGTCGCCATCGACATCCTGCTCGGCGGCGACAACGCCGTGGTGATCGCGCTCGCCTGCCGCCGCCTGCCCGACGCGCAGCGCAGGCAGGGCATCATCTGGGGCGTGGCCGGCGCCATCGCGCTGCGCGTGCTGCTGATCTTCTTCGCGCTGCAACTGCTCGAACTGCCGTTCCTGAAGATCGTCGGCGCGCTGCTGCTGCTGTGGATCGGCGTCAAGCTGCTGCAGCCCGAGGCCGAGGA
The DNA here is from genome assembly GCF_004341245.1 of Plasticicumulans lactativorans. GTDB lineage: Bacteria > Pseudomonadota > Gammaproteobacteria > Competibacterales > Competibacteraceae > Plasticicumulans_A > Plasticicumulans_A lactativorans. The sequence continues at coordinate 78,076 of NZ_SLWY01000003.1, forward strand.
CGCGCACGGCAAGATCGAGCCCTCGGTCCACCTGCTCGGTGCGATCAAGACGATCATCGTCGCCGACGCGGTGATGAGCCTCGACAACGTCATCGCCGTGGCCGGTGCGGCCAAGGGCCATCTCGGCCTGGTGGTGTTCGGCATCGTCATCAGCATCCCGATCGTGGTCTGGGGCAGCACCCTCGTGCTGAAGCTGATGGACCGCTTCCCGGCGGTGATCACGCTGGGCGCGGCGCTGCTCGGCTGGATCGCCGGCGGCATGCTGGTCGGTGACGTGTTCCTCAAGGCCTACGTCGACGGCGCGCCGGGCTGGCTGCACCACGTCACCGCGGCGATGGGGGCGGGGCTGGTGGTGGCGGTCGGCACCTGGCTCGCCCGCCGCGCGCCGGTCGCGGCGCCGGCACCGATCGAGGAACTCGCGGTCGGCCATCAGGGCGACGGCCCGCGCCACGACTGAGGTCGCCACCCCGCCACGAGGAGTCCATGCCATGTTGAAGATCCTGCTCCCCATCGACGGCTCGGCCCACGCCGGGCGTGCGGTCGAGCACGTGCTGCAGCGGCGCGCCGAGCTCGGCGCGTTCGACCTGCACCTGCTGAACGTGCAGCTGCCGCTCGAATCCGGCCACGCGAAGCTGTTCTTCGGCCCCGACGAGATCGCCGCCTACCAGCGCGAACAGGGCCTCGACGCCCTGCGCGCCGCCCGCGAGCGCCTCGACGCCGCCGGCGTGCCCTACACCTTCCACGTCGTCGTCGGCCACGCCGGCGAGACCATCGCCCGCTTCGCCCGCGAGCAGGCCTGCGACCAGATCGTGATGGGCAGCCACGGCCGCAGCGCCCTCACCCACCTGGTGCTCGGCTCGGTCGCGAGCGACGTGATCCGCCTCGCCGACGTGCCGGTGACGCTGGTCAAGTAGCCGGTGCCGGCGAAAGGCACCCTCACACCGACCCTCCCCCGGAGGGGGAGGGAGTGCGATGGCACCCTTCTCCCGCTGGGAGAAGGGGCGGGGATGAGGGTTCTTTGTCGTCGCCGAGGGTGGCGCTGGGCCGGGAAGAACCCTCGTCTGCCTTGTGGATAGCCCAGACGCCTCGGTAAGGAACCCTCACCCCCGGCCCCTCTCCCAGTGGGAGAGGGGTTGAAGGAAGGATGAGAGGAAGAGTGGTGTCGCTCAGCGCCTGGTGCGGCGGCGCAGGCCGGCGAGGCCGAGGGTGAGCAGGGTCCAGCTCGCCGGCTCGGGTACCGATACGGCGCTCAGCTTGCCGAACAGGCCGTTCGCCTCGTCGTCGAGGCCGGCGGTGAAGAACAGCTCGTTGGGGCTGCCGGCGTTGCCGCCGTTGCCGAAGGCGAGGCCCCAGAGGCCGTCGATGGCGATCGGGGTGCCGGTGGCGTCGGCAATCTGGCCGAGGAAGGCGCCGGTGGCGGCGTCGAAGGCGTTGATCAGGCCGTCGCCGAAGTTGCCGACCAGCAGTGCGCCGGCGAACTCGCCGAAGCCCGCCGGGGCCAGCGCGAGGCCCCACGGCGCGTTCAGCGTGCCGCCGGTGGCGAGGCGGCGTATCAGGCTGCCGTCGGTGTCGAACACGTCGACGATGCCGAGGCCGGGGCCGGCGGTTTCGTCGTCGGCGCCGGGCTGGCGCAGCGCGTAGGTGACGTAGAGCTGGCCGCCGAGGTTCTGGATGTTGAACGGCACGTAGCCGGCCGGCAGGTTCGGGTCGAGGAAGCCGCCGCCGGGCGTGGTGGGGGTGAAGGCGGCGTCGAACACGTCGATCTTGCCGCCGGTGAAGTTGGCGGCGTAGAGCAGGTTGCCGCTGCCGGTGCTGCCGAGCGCGAGCCCCTTGTAGACCGCGCCGCTGGCGCTGTTGTCGATCTTGAGGGGGGCGACCGTGCCGGTGCCGGGGTTCCAGCCGGCGATCGTGCCGTCCTCGGTCGCGAACAGGAACCGCGCCGGCGTGTTGGGGGTGATCTGGAAGTCGGTGGTCGGGTTGAAGACCTGGCCGGTCGGGGTCGACGTCGTGCCGGGCGGGCTGCCCGGCGATGGCGGGATGGTCACCACCAGGCCCTGCTTGACGCCGCTGCCGTTGTACAGCGTGCTCAGGCCGGTGCCGTTGTCCGACACCCACCACGGGCTGGTGGGGCTGGCGGAGAGCCCCCACGGGTTGACGAGGTCGGGGTCGAGCTGGGCGGCGCGGCCGGGCACGTTGGAGACCAGGTCGGTTTCGACGTAGGCGGCCTGCGCGGCGAGCGCAGGGGCGGCGAGCAGGCCGGCGAGGGCGAGGCGGCGCAGCGTGGGGCCGGTCGGGAAGGGTGCGGTCATCGGTGGGTCCTCCTGCCAGAGGCGGGCGCGGCCGATGCCGGGCGCTGGCGCCGCAGCCGGCCGCAGGTCCGGCCGCAACTGCGGCCGGTAAGGCGATGCCTGTGCCGGCCACGGGGGCGGCGCATCGCATGCCGGGACGTTCCGCGCCCGGGTCTGGCGAGCGGGCATCCCCGCCGGCCGTGGCCGACGGGGGCGCGCTGCGCCGCTGGGACTTACACCGCTGCGGCCGTCGCATTCCCGGGCGACGGTGGCGGCGGGGTTGGCCTGAACGCCTGCGCCGATCGGCGGCGGCGTTCTTCCCCCCGTGGGGGGCGGGCCGGGTGCGTGCGACGCGCCCTCCGGCCGGCGTGGCAGGGCGCCCGCGCGCCCCACGGGCTCTCAGCCCCCGTCCGCCTCCAGCAGCGCGCGCACGTGGGCGGCGCTGCTCGCGGCGAGTGCGGTGAGGTCGTAGCCGCCTTCGAGCGCCGACACCAGGCGCCCGCCGGCGACCTCGTCGGCGATCTCGGTGAGCGCGCGGGTGATCCAGAAGTAGTCGCGTTCGGTCAGCGCGAGCTCGGCCAGCGGGTCGTCGCGGTGCGCGTCGAAGCCCGCCGAGACCAGCAGCAGCTGCGGCGCGAAGGCGCGCAGCGCCGGGGCGATCTCCTCGTGCCAGGCGGCGCGCAGGTCCTCGCCGTCGGCGCCCGGCGGCAGCGGCACGTTGAGGATGTTGTTGGCCACGCCGCGCTCGCCGGCCGCGCCGGTGCCGGGGTACAGCGGCCACTGGTGGGTGGAGACGTACTGGCAGTCGGGGCGCTCGCTGAAGGCCGCCTGCGTGCCGTTGCCGTGGTGCACGTCGAAGTCGATCACCGCCACGCGCGTCACGCCGTGCACGGCCTGCGCGTGCAGCGCGCCGATGGCGATGTTGTTGAACAGGCAGAAGCCCATCGCGCGCTCGGGCTCGGCGTGGTGGCCCGGCGGGCGCACCGCGCAGAAGGCGTTGCGCGCTTCGCCGCGCATCACCGCGTCGACCGCCGCGCACACCGCGCCGGCGGCGCGCAGCGCGGCCTCGAAGCTGCCGGGCGAGACCACGGTGTCGGCGTCGACGTAGCCGAGGCCCCAGTTGGGCATGCCGTGCATGATGCGGTCGACGTAGCGCGCCGGGTGGACGCGCTCGATCTGCTCGAAGCTCGCCGCCGGGGCCTCGCGCCACACCAGCGCCTCGAAGCCTTCGCCGCCGAGCGCGTCGAGCACCGCCTGGATGCGCGCGGCGCGCTCCGGGTGGCCGCGGCCGGTGTCGTGCTCCGAGCAGTGGGGGTGCCAGTAGATGTGCGTCGTCATGGCCGGGCCCTGTGTGGGCGGGCCGACGCGGCGCAATGTGCGCGCATGGTTGCGTCCTCCTCGCGGCCGGGTCGTCGCCCGGCCGTCTTGCTTTAGCTTAGTGCGCGTTGCCCCGCTCGGGGGCGCGCGCTCAGGCGGGAGCCGCGGCGAGCGTCCAGCCGCCGTCGCCACCGAGCTGCAGTTGCCGGTCGTGGAAGGCCTTCAGCGTGCTGCGGTGGCCGACGCTGACGATGGCGGTATCGGGCAGGCGCTCGCGCAGCAGGCGGTATAGCCGCTGCTCCGAGGGCTCGTCGAGCGCCGAGCTGGCCTCGTCGAGGAACAGCCAGCGCGGCCGGCGCAGCAGGATGCGCGCGAAGGCGATGCGCTGCTGCTCGCCGCCGGACAGCGTCTGCGCCCAGTCGGCCTCGTCGTCGAGGCGCCCGGCGAAGCTCTCCAGGCCGGCGTCGGTGAGTGCGCGCGCGAGTTCGGCGTCGTCGACCGGGCGGTCGAGGCCGGGGTAGAGCAGCGCCTCGCGCAGCGGGCCGATGGTCAGGTAGGGCTTCTGCGGCACGAACAGCGCATCGGGCTCGGCGAGCGCGACCTCGCCGCGGGCGAACGGCCACAGCCCGGCGAGCGCGCGCAGCAGCGTGCTCTTGCCGCTGCCCGAGGGGCCGGTGATCAGCAGGCTGGTGCCGGGGCCGAGGTCGAGGTCGAGCCCGGCGAGCAGCGGACGGCGGTCGGGGCGGGTGACGTCGAGCGCGCCGATGCGCAGCGCGTCGGCCGCCGGCGGGCGCGCCACGGCATTCGCGGCGGCGAAGCGCGGCGAGGTCTGCTCCAGCGACTCGACGAAGCCGAGCAGGCGGTCGGTGACCGCGCGCCACGCGGCGATGCTCTTGTAGGCGTCCATGAAGAAGGTCAGCGCGTCCTGCACGCGGCCGAAGGCGCTCGCGGTCTGCATCAGGTCGCCGAGCTTGATGGCCTTGCCGAAGTACGCCGGTGCGGCGACGACCAGCGGGAACACCGAGGCCACCTGGCCGTGCACGCTGCCGAACATGTCGACGCGCAGGCCGACGCGGATGATGCGGAAGTAGTTGTCGACGATGCGCCGGAAGTGGTGCATGAAGCGGCGGTTCTCGGTCTGCTCGCCGCCGTACAGTGCGACGCTCTCGAGGTTCTCGCGCAGCCGCATCAGGTCGAAGCGGTAGTCGGCTTCGAGCTTCTCCTGCTGGAAGTTCAGGCGGATCAGCCGCCGCCCCAGCAGGTGGGTGATCCAGGTGCCGAACGCCGCGTAGCCGATCGCGCACCACATCAGGAAGCCGGGGATGTCGTACGCCTGCCCGCCGATGGTCAGCGGCACGTTGGCCGACAGGTTCCACAGGATCACGATGAAGCTCGCCAGCGTCGACACCGCGTTGATCAGCCCGAACACCAGGCTCATGGTCAGCTCGGTGAAGCTGCCGATGTCGCTCGAGATGCGCTGGTCGGGGTTGTCGGTGGTGTCACCGAGCAGCTTCATCCGGTAGAAGGTCTTGTCCTGCAGCCAGCGCGTCTGGTAGCGCTCGGTGAGCCAGGTGCGCCAGCGGATGCGCAGCCACTCGCGCAGGTAGAAGCGCACGCCCACCACCACCATGTACACCGCGACGATCCAGCCGAAGACGACGAGCTGGGCGTAGAAGGCGTCGCGGTCGAGGTTCTGGATCGCGTCGTAGAAGTCGCGGTTCCAGTTGTTGAGCCACACCGTCACCGCCACGATCGACAGGTTGCCGGCGATCACCACGACGAGCAGCAGCCAGGCGCTGACTTTCTGCTCCGAGGTCCAGTAGCTGTAGGTCAGGCGCCAGACGCGGGCGGCGTAGGCGCGGTCGAAGAGCTTTTGTTCCATGGGGGTTCCGGAAGGGAGGGAACGGGGCCGCCGCCGGCGCAGGCGTCGCCGGCACGGCGCGGACGCCCGCTTGGGCGGGTGCCGGCGCGGAAGGTTCCGCGGCCTTCAGCGGCGTCGGCCACCGCCGCCGAACAGCGAGCCGAGCACGCCGCGCACGATCTGGCGGCCGACCGAACTGCCGATGGAGCGCGCGGCGCTCTTCGCCATCGCTTCGACGATGCCGCCGAGCGGGCTCGCCGCCGCGGCGCGCCCGCGGGGGTTGCCGCCGCCGCCGAGCAGGCCGCCGCTGGCCTCGCCGAGCACGCTGTCCTTGACCGTGTCGAACACGCCGCCGAGCAGGCCACCGCCGCTTTCGCCGCCCGCCGCGCCGCCGCCGTGCCCGGCGAGCATCTCGTACGCCGATTCGCGGTCGATGGCCTGCGCGTAGTGGCCGTGCAGCGGGCTCGCGCGCACCCGGGCATCGCGCGCGGCGGCGTCGAGCGGCGCGAGGCGGGTGCGCGGCGGGCGGATGTAGGCGCGCTCGACCGGCGTCGGCGTGCCCCTGGCGTCGAGCACCGAGACCAGCGCCTCGCCGACGCCGAGCTCGCCGATCGCCCGCGCCACGTCGAGCCCGGGGTTGCTGCGGAAGGTCTCGGCGGCGGCGCGCACCGCCTTCTGGTCGCGCGGGGTGAAGGCGCGCAGCGCGTGCTGCACGCGGTTGCCGAGCTGGCCGAGCACGGTCTCGGGCAGGTCGAGCGGGTTCTGGGTGACGAAGTACACGCCGACGCCCTTGGAGCGGATCAGCCGCACCACCTGCTCGACCTTGTCGACCAGCACCTTGGGGGCGTCGTCGAAGAGCAGGTGGGCCTCGTCGAAGAAGAACACCAGCCTGGGGCGGTCGAGGTCGCCGGCCTCGGGCAGGCGCTCGAACAACTCGGCGAGCAGCCACAGCAGGAAGGTGCCGTAGAGCCGCGGCGCGTGCATCAGCTGGTCGGCGACCAGGATGTTGACCACGCCGGCGCCGTCCTCGGTCTGGATCAGGTCGTCGAGGTCGAGCGCGGGCTCGCCGAAGAAGCGCTCGGCGCCCTCGTGTTCGAGCTGCAGCAGGCCGCGCTGGATCGCACCGATGCTGGCGGCGGAGACGTTGCCGTACTGCGTCCTGAACTCGGCGGCGTGGTCGCCGACGTACTGCACCATCGCGCGCAGGTCCTTGAGGTCGAGCAGCAGCAGGCCGTTGTCGTCGGCGATGCGGAACACCATCGTCAGCACGCCGGCCTGGGTGTCGTTGAGGCCGAGCAGGCGGCCGAGCAGCAGCGGGCCCATGTCCGACACGGTCGCCCGCACCGGCAGGCCGCTGTCGCCGAACACGTCCCAGAACACCACCGGGCAGGGGGCGAAGTCGGCCTCGCTCATGCCGAAGTCGGCGAGCCGCTCGCGCACCCGCGGCGAGTCGCCGCCGGCTTCGGCGAGACCGGAGAGGTCGCCCTTGACGTCGGCCAGGAACACCGGCACGCCGAGCGCCGAGAACTGCTCGGCCAGGGTGCGCAGGGTCACGGTCTTGCCGGTGCCGGTGGCGCCGGCGATCAGGCCGTGGCGGTTGGCCATGCGCGCGAGCAGGGCGATCTCGTGCGCGCCGCGGGCGAAGGGCAGGGTGTCGGGGGCGGGGGGCATGCGGGGTTTCCTCGGCTGAAGCAGCGTTCGCGGCAGTATATCGGCGCCCCGCGCGGGGCCGCCCCCTATAATCGCGCCGCCGACCGCCCCGGCCCCGGAGCCGCCGATGCTGCGCATCCTGACCTTCTCGACGCTGTTCCCGAACGCCACCGCACCGCACTTCGGGGTGTTCGTCGAAAACCGCCTGCGCCAGCTCGTCGACAGCGGCGGGGTCGAGGCGCGGGTGGTGGCGCCGGTGCCCTGGGTGCCGCGCGGGCTGCCGCTGCCGGTGGGCTACGCGCGGCTCGCGCGGGTGCCGGCGGCCGAGACGCGCCACGGGCTCACCGTGCTGCACCCGCGCTACCCGCAGCTGCCGCGCATCGGCATGAGCCTGCACCCCTTCGGCCTCGCCGCCGCGGTGCTGCCGCTGCTGCGTCGGCTGATCCGCGAAGGCTTCGACTTCGACCTGCTCGACGCGCACTACTTCTACCCCGACGGGGTCGCCGCCTGGCTGCTCGCGCGCTGGCTCGGCAAGCCCTACGTGGTCACCGCGCGCGGCAGCGACCTCGTCACCATCGCCAGGTTCGCGCTGCCGGGGCGCTTGATCCGGTGCGCGGCACAGAGCGCCGACGGGCTGATCACCGTCTCGAAGTCGCTGCAGGACGAGCTGGTCGCGCTCGGCATCGGGCGCGAGCGCGTCACGGTGTTGCGTAATGGCGTCGATCTGGAGCAGTTTCATCCCGTCGACCGCGCGGCGGCGCGTGCGCGCCTGGGCGTCGACGGTGCGGTGATCGCCTCGGTCGGGCACCTGATTCCGCGCAAGGGCAACGCCTATGTGATCCGGGCGCTGCCGGCCTTGCCCGGCGTGACGCTGCTGCTGGCCGGCGACGGCCCGGAGCGCGCGATGCTCGCCGCACTCGCCGCTGAGCTCGGTGTCGAGGGGCGCGTACGCTTCCTCGGCGTGGTCGGCCACGAGCACCTCGCCGAGGTCTATGGCGCCGCCGATGCGCTGGTGCTCGCCACCGGCCACGAGGGCTGGCCCAACGTGCTGCTGGAGGCGATGGCCTGCGGCACGCCGGTGGTGGCGACGGCGGTGTCGGGATGTCCGGAGATCGTCGCCGCACCGCAGGCCGGGCGGCTGGTGCCGGACCGCGAGCCGGCGACGCTCGCCGCCGCGCTCGCCGCGCTGCTCGCGGCGCCGCCGTCGCGCGATGCCACCCGGCGCTACGCCGAGGGCTTCGGCTGGGCGCCGACCACGCGCGGCCAGCTCGAACTGTTCCACGCCATCCTGGCGCGGCGCCGGGCGGCGCCGGCCGCGGCGTGAGGCGGTCTTCAGCGCGATGCGCGCGGGAACGGCGCCATGCGTGTCAGCGTGGCGTCCTTCAGCACCAGGTGGTGGTACAGCGCCCCGGCGACGTGCGCGGCGACGACGACGTAGATCGCCGTGGCGCCGAATTCGTGCACGCCCTTGGCGATCGCGCCGAAGAGCTCGCTCTGCGGCAGCAGCATCGGCAGCTCGACGCCGAACAACGCCACCGGGCGCCCGCGTGCCACGGTCGCCGCGTAGCCCGACAGCGGCATCAGCAGCATCAGCGCGTACAGCGCCAGGTGGGCGAGGTGCGCCGCGCGCGCCTGCAGCGCGGGCATCGGCAGCGGCGCCGGCGCGGGGTCGAGGGCGCGCCAGCCGAGGCGCACCAGCACCACCAGCAGCGTGGTCACGCCGAGCGAGCGGTGCAGCGCCATCAGCGCGTCGCGCCCGGGGCCCTTGGGCAGGCCCTCGCGCAGCTCGATGGTCACGTAGAGGGCGATGAACAGCGCCACCACGGTCCAGTGGAACAGGCGCGCGACGGCGCCGTAGCGGTCGGGGGTGTTGCGCAGGGACATGTGGGTTTCTCCTGGCGAGGGTGGATGCCGCCCGAGTCTGCCGCGCGAGTCTGAACCGGGGCTTAAGCGCCGGCCACCACGCGCAGCGGGGTGACGCCCTGCACGAAGCCTTCGCCGTCGAAGGCCGCGGCGATGTGCTCGGCGAGGGCGTCGAGCGCCGGCGAGCGTCGCTCGGTGGAGCGGTGCAGCGTGATCGCCGCCGACGGCAGCGGCGGGAAACCGTCCTCGGCGCTCAGCGCGCGCACCCCGGACGGCAGCATCGCGCGGCCGAGCACGGTGACGGCGAGCCCGGCGCTGACCGCCGCGAGCACCCCGGCGATGCTCGGGCTGGTGTAGGCGATGCGGTAGGCGCGCCCGGTGCGCGTCAGCGACGCGATCGCCCAGTCGCGGAACCAGCAGCCCTTCTGGAACAGGGCGAGCGGCAGCGGCTCGGCCTCGTGGGCGAGGTGGCGCTCGGAGGTCGCCCACACCGTCGGCTCGTGCCGCACCACCTCGCCGCTCTCGGCGCCGGGGGCACAGGTGATCAGGGCCAGGTCGATCGCCCCCTGCGGCAGCAGTTCACGCAGCGTCATGCTCGATTCGCACAGCACCTCGACCTGCACCCGCGGGTGGGTGCGGGCGAAGCGCGCGAGCACCTCGGGCAGGAAGCGCGCGACGTAGTCGTCGGGGGTGCCGATGCGCACCACGCCGACCATGTCCGGCCGCGTCAGGCTCGCCACCGCCTCGTCGTGCAGGCCGAGCAGGCGGCGGGCGTAGGCGAGCAGGGCCTCGCCGTCGGCGGTCAGGGTCACGCCGCGGCCGTCGCGCAGGAACAGCGGGCGGCCGATGGCCTCCTCGAGCTTGCGTACCTGCATGCTCACCGCGGACTGCGTGCGGTGCACGTGCTTCGCCGCCTGGGTGAAACCGCCGCTGTCGGCGATCGCGGCGAAGGTGCGCAGGCAGTCGATGTCGAGGTTCGGCGTCATCGTGGCGACCCATCTTGATTTGTGATGGGTCATATAAAACCTATTCGTTGGACCGATCAAGTGCCCCGGGCGCAGGCTGTCCTCACCGCCCACCCACCCGAGGATCGCACCATGAACGCCATCCACAGCCGCACGCTCGCCGACCTGTCCGCCCTGTGCCCGCCTGCCGCCCGGCGCCCCGGCCTGCTGCGCCGTGTCTTCGCCCGCATCGGCCAGACCCTGACCGTGTACCGCCAGCGCCGCGCGCTGCTGCGGCTCGACGACGCCGCGCTGAAGGACATCGGCATCAGCCGTGCCGAGGCGCTGGAGGAGGGGCTGCAGCCGTTCTGGCGCGAGCCCCGGAGCTACCGCTGAGGGCCCACCGCGGCCCGCGCGCCGGACGTCCTCCGACCGGCGCGCGGGCCCCTCAGTCGCCGTCGCGCGTCAGGCGGTCGACCAGGAGCTTCTCGCAGCACTTGAACACCACCCAGAACGCCAGCGCCAGCGCCGCCGAGCCGCACAGCTGCAGGAACTGCACGAAGGCGCCCTCGACCAGCGCCATCCAGCCGTAGTCGACGATCAGGCCGAGGTTGGCGCGGAACAGCGTCACCAGGTTGACCGAGGCGATGCCGAAGCCGAAGAACGCCACCCCCATCAGCACGAAGGTGAGCGCCGGGCGCGGGCGCAGCAAGGCGACCGCCCGGCGGCGCAGGCGTGACGACAGCGCAGGCATGGCAGGCCCTCCGTAACGCAGGGCGGGGCGGACGCCGTCGCGCCCGCCCCGCGGGGGGTGTCCGCTGGCGTGCTCAGTCCTCGCCGAGCGACATCAGGCTGGCGTTGCCACCCGCCGCGGTGGTGTTGATGCTGACCGTGCGCTCGGCGGCGAAGCGGTACAGGTAGTGCGGGCCGCCGGCCTTGGGGCCGGTACCCGACAGCCCCTCGCCGCCGAAGGGCTGCACCCCGACCACCGCGCCGATCATGTTGCGGTTGACGTAGCAGTTGCCGGCGCGCACCCGCGCGAGCACCTGCTGCACCGTGGCGTCGATGCGCGAGTGGATGCCGAAGGTCAGGCCGAAGCCGCTGGCGTTGACCGTGTCGACGAGGGTGTCGAGTTCGTCGGCGCGGAAGCGCACCACGTGCAGGATCGGGCCGAACACCTCGCGCTCGAGCTGCGCCGCGTCGCCGAGCTCGAAGGCCTGCGGGGCGACGAAGCTGCCACGCGCGGTGGCCTCGGGCAGCGGGCAGCGGTACACCAAGCGCGCGCTGCGCTCCATCTCGGCGGCGTGGGCGTCGAGCATCGCGCGGGCCTCGGCGTCGATCACCGGGCCGACGTCGGTGGCCAGGTCGCGGGGATCGCCGACCACCAGCTCGGCCATCGCCCCGGCGAGCATCGTCAGCAGCTTGTCGGCGATGTCCTCCTGCACCAGCAGCAGGCGCAGCGCCGAGCAGCGCTGGCCGGCGCTCTGGAAGCTCGACGCCAGCACGTCGGCCACCACCTGCTCGGGCAGCGCCGAGGAGTCGACGATCATCGCGTTGAGGCCGCCGGTCTCGGCGATGAAGGGCACGATCGGCGCGCGCCGCGCGGCGAGGGTGCGGTTGATCGCCCAGGCGGTCTCGGTGCTGCCGGTGAAGGCCACGCCGGCGATGCGGGCGTCGCCGACCAGCGCGGCACCGATCGCACCGTCGCCGGGCAGCAGTTGCAGCGCGTCGACCGGCACGCCGGCGCGGTGCAGCGTCTCTACCGCGTAGGCAGCGACCAGCGGGGTCTGCTCGGCGGGCTTGGCGATCACCGCGTTGCCGGCGACCAGCGCGGCGACGACCTGGCCGGTGAAGATCGCCAGCGGGAAGTTCCACGGGCTGATGGCGACGAACACGCCGCGTCCGCGCCAGCCGAGGCGGTTCGACTCGCCGGTCGGGCCGGGCATGGTCTGCGGCTCGGCGAAGTCGGCGCGGGCACGGGCGGCGTAGTAGCGGCAGAAGTCCACCGCCTCGCGCAACTCGGCGATGGCGTCGGCGAGCGTCTTGCCGGCCTCGCGCTGCAGCAGCGACAAGAGCAGCGGCGCGTCGGCCTCCAGCAGCTCGGCGGCACGGTCGAGGCAGTCGGCGCGGGCGGCGGCGGGGGTGTCGTCCCAGGCCGGGAAGGCGCGCAGCGCGCGCTCCAGGGCCTGGCCGGCCTGCTCGGGCGTGGCCTCGATCACCGCGCCGACCACGCGCGTGTCATCCGCCGGTTCGTGCACGAGGCGCGGCGTGCCGCCCTGGCTGACGCCGCCGATCAGCGGCGCGGCCTGCCAGTGGCGGTCCTGCACCTCGCGCATGCCGTCGAGCAGGGCGGCGAGCTGGGCCTGGTCGGAGAGGTCGACCCCGTGCGAGTTGGGCCGCTCGGCGCCGTAGAGCGCGCGCGGCAGCGGGATGCGCGGGTGCGGTATCTGCGTGAGCCGCGCCACCTTCGCCACCGGGTCGGCGATGATCTCGTCGATCGGCGCACGTTCGTCGACGATGCGGTTGACGAACGAGCTGTTGGCGCCGTTTTCCAGCAGCCGGCGCACCAGGTAGGCGAGCAGGTCCTCGTGGCTGCCGACCGGCGCGTAGATGCGGCAGGGGATGTTGAGCGCGTCGGGGCCGGTGATCTGCTCGTACAGCGCCTCGCCCATGCCGTGCAGGCGCTGGAACTCGAAGCCGCGGTGGCTGCCGGCCATCTCGATGACGCTCGCCGCGGTGTGCGCGTTGTGGGTCGCGAACTGCGGGTAGAAGGCGTCGGGCGCGGCCAGCAGCCTGCGCGCGCAGGCGAGGTAGGAGACGTCGGTGCTGGCCTTGCGCGTGAACACCGGGTAGCCGTCGAGCCCGCGCTCCTGCGCGCGCTTGATCTCGGTGTCCCAGTAGGCGCCCTTGACCAGGCGCACCATCAGCCGGCGATGCTCGCCGCGCGCGAGGTCGGCGAGCCAGTCGACGACGTGGACGGCGCGCTTCTGGTAGGCCTGCAGCGCGAGGCCGAAGCCCTCGTAGCCGGCCAGCGAGGGGTCGCGGAAGGTGTGCGCGATCAGGTCGAGCGAGAGGTCGAGGCGGTCGGCCTCCTCGGCGTCGACGGTCAGGTTGATGTCGTAGCCCTTGGCGAGCCGCGCCAGGTCGAGCAGGCGGCCGCCGAGCTCGCGCTGCACACGCGCGCCCTGGAACGGTTCGTAGCGCGGGTGCAGCGCCGAGAGCTTGATCGAGATGCCCGGCGCGTCGAGCGGGCCGCGGCCGGCGGCGGCCTTGCCGATGGCGTGGATGGCCTTGGTGTAGGCGTCCATGTAGCGCTCGGCGTCGGCGGCGGTGCGCGCCGCCTCGCCGAGCATGTCGTAGGAGTAGCGGTAGCCCCTGGCCTCCCAGTCGCGGGCGCGGTCGAGCGCCTCGCGGATGTTGCGCCCCATCACGAACTGGCGGCCGAGGATGCGCATCGCCTGCGCCACCGCCTGGCGGATGATCGGCTCGCCGCTGCGCTGGATCAGGCGTTTGAGGATGCTGCGGCTGTCCTCGCCGCGCAGGCCGATGATGCGCCCGGTGAGCATCAGCCCCCAGGTCGAGGCGTTGACGAAGGCCGACTCGCTCTTGCCGAGGTGCTTCTCCCAGTCCGCCGAGCCGATCTTGTCGCGGATCAGGCGGTCACGGGTGGCGTCGTCGGGGATGCGCAGCAGCGCCTCGGCGAGGCACATCAGCACCACGCCCTCGGTGCTCGACAACTGGTACTCGTGCATGAAGGCGTCGATGCCCGAGCCCTTGACGCGCTCGGTGCGCACCTGCGTGACCAGGCGCCGCGCGCGGTCGGCGATGCGGTCGCGCATGTCGCTCGGCAGCGTCGCGAGCTGCAGGCGTTCGGCGACGACGCTGGTCTCGTCGGCGCGGTAGGCGGCATTCAGCGCGGCGAAGCGCGGGTGCTGCACGAGTTCGGGCTGGAAGGTCTGCATCGGGGTGTCCTCGGTGGTCGGGCGTGCGCTTCTCGGGGGCGCGACGGCAGCGGGATTATGTTCGAGACCGTACCGAATAACGTTTTGAATTGAATTGACTTAAGCTAACGAAATTACGCATCCGTCGCTGCCCTCCGGTAGTCAGGGGCCATGAAATCACGCTCTTCCCGAACGCTCGACCGCATCGACCGTGCCATCCTGCGGCTGCTGCAGAAGCACGGCCGCATCACCAATGCCGAGCTGGCCGGCCTGGTCAGCCTGAGCCCGCCGCCGTGCCTGGAGCGCGTGCGGCGGCTGGAGCGCGAGGGCTACATCCGCGGCTACCGCGCCGAACTCGACCCGGCCAAGCTCGACGCCGGGCTCCTGGTGTTCGTCACCATCACGCTCGACCGCACCACTCCCGACGTCTTCCAGCGCTTCGCCGCGGTGGTGCACGACGTGCCCGCGGTGCAGGAGTGCCACATGGTCGCCGGCGGCTTCGATTACCTGCTCAAGCTGCGCTGCGCCGACATGGCCGCCTACCGCGACCTGCTCGGCGAAAAGCTCGCCGCCCTGCCCGGCGTGCTGCAGACGCACACCTACGTGGTGATGGAAGAGGTGAAGAACACGCCCGAGATCGAGGTCGACTGACGCCGCCGCGGCTCAGCGGGGGGGCGTGCCGGGCGGCAGCCGGCGCAGCGACAGGTGCAGCGCGACCGCGCAGCACAGCCCCGCCAGCGCCGCGCCGCCGAGCACGTCGCTCGGCCAGTGCTTGGCGAGCAGCACGCGGGTCAGCCCGATCAGCAGCGCGTAGCCGAGGGCGTAGGCGCGCATCCACGGCCGCGGCAGCAGCACCGCGAGGCAGATCGCGCCGGTGAAGACGTCGGCGGCATGCCCCGACGGGAAGCTGTGGAAGTCGGAATCGGTGAAGCGCGCCCACCACGTCGTCGGCAGTTCGTCGGGCGTGGCGTCGGGGCGCAGGCGGCCGATGCCGATCTTCAGCACGCGCACCAGCACGAAGGCCCCGCCGAGCACTGCGAACAGGTAGGCACGCCCGACCGCCAGCCACAGCGGCTGGCGCAGGCGCCAGCCGAGCAGCAGCAGCACCAGGAACAGCCCGTAGAGCGGGTAGAGCCCGGCGTCGGTGCACCAGCGCAGGAAGCGCCGGTGCTCGTCCACCCACCACAGGCCGCTCAGGTGGCGGCCGAGCGCCTCGTCGCCGACCGCCCACACCAGCAGGGCGCCGGCCACGAGCAGCGCGGCGAGCATGCCGAGCGTCTGCCACAGGCGCCCTTCGATGCGCGCGCGCGGCGCGACCCCGCGCTCAGCAGTCGGCGATGACATGGTAGGCCTTGAGCTCCACGCGGTGGGTGTCGTTGACCTTGCAGCTCGCCGGCACCGCGGCGTCGTCGAACACGTACTTCAGGTGCGCGGCCTGGATCACCAGCACGCCCTGCGGGTGCGCCTGCCACCAGGCGCGCGCGTCCTCGCGGTCGACCTCGGTCAGCAGCCGCCCGGCGTAGAGGTTCAGGATGCCGCGGGTGGAGTGCACGATCGCGACCTCGCGCGGCTGCGGGGCGACGCGGGCGATCGCCGTGCCGAGCGCGCGCGCCGAGAACAGCGGGTCGACCAGCGGCAGCAGCGCCGCGAACAGCAGCCAGCCGCAGGCGGCGCCGAGCGCCACCGTCCCGGCGAGCCAGCGCCGCGGCCGTGCCCGCGGCAGCCACAGCGCGAAGCCGGCGAGCCCGAGCGCGGCGAGGGCGATCGCATGGCCGCGCCAGTCGTCGGCGAGCTGGTCATGGGTGCCGAAGGCGATGCCGAGCGCGAGCAGCAGGGCGTAGAGCGGCGGCAGCGCGAACTGCAGCGCCCCCAGGCGTTCGGCCTGTGCCAGGCGCGCGCAGCCGATGCCGGCGATCACGGCGAGCGCCGGCACCAGCGGCTGCACGTAGATGAAGAGCTTGCCCGACACCAGCGAGATCGCCAGCAGCGGCAGCGCCGCGGACAGCGCGAGGAAGCGCGTGCCCGCCGGCCGTTCGCGCCACAGCGCCCGGGCGCCGGTGCAGGCGGGCCCGGTCCACGGCAGCAACAGCAGCGGCAGCAGCGCGGCGTAGAACCACACCGGCTCCTTGTGGCTCCACGAGTTCACCGCGCGGCCGACGAGCTGTTCGTGCCAGATCGTGCGCAGGTAATCGCCTTCGCCGGCGAGCAGCACCGCGCCGATCCAGCCGAGCACGCCGAGCGCGAGGCCGGCGATGCCGGTGAGCGGGCGCAGGCGGCGCAGCGCTTCCCGGCCGCCGTCCAGCGGCAGCCAGACCAGCGCCGGCAGCAGCGTGAAAGCGAGCGCGATCGGCCCCTTGACCGCGAGCGCGAGCGCGCTGCACAGCCAGAACGCCAGCGCCGCGCCCCCGCCGCCGCCTTCGCGCAGGCGCAGCAGCGCGAGCCACGCGAACACCGCCGCCGCGGCGAGCAGCATGTCCATGCGCGCGATCTGGCCGACCACCAGGCTCACCAGCACGGTCAGGTAGACCAGCGCCGCCCACAGCCCGGCGGCGCGGCCGGCGAGCGTGCGCCCGAGCAGCCAGGTGCCGAGCGTGGCGAGCGCGGTGGAGAACACGGTGAAGATGCGGAACGCCAGTTCCACCGGCTGCACCCAGTGCGCGACGCCGGCCACCATCCAGAAGTACACCGGCGGCTTGTCGGGGTAGGGGTGGCCGTTCAGGTGCGGCACCAGCCAGCGCCCGGAGCCGAGCATCTCGCGCAGGATCTCGCCGTAGCGCGCCTCGTCCTGCACCCACAGGTCGCGGTGCACGAGCAGCGGCAGCGCGTGCGCGGCGAGCAGCACCGCGCACACCAGCAGCAGGTCGGTGCGCCAGGGTTCACGCCCGGCAGTGGCGCTCACCGGCCGGGCTCCGTGACCGCGCGGCATTCGGCGAGCAGCGCGCGCAGCGCGTCGAGGCCGCGTGCGCGCAGGCGCGCCACGTTGCGCGTCGGCACGCCGTTGATGTCGGGGTGGGCGTCCACCGCGCGGCTGATCTCGTCCTCGCGCAGCAGGTGCAGCATCGGGTGCGGCGAGCGGTTGGAGTAGTCCGCCGGATCATCGGGTTCGGCGTCGGCGAAGGTGTAGTCGGGGTGGAACGAGGCCACCTGGACGATGCCGTCGAGGTCGAGTTCGGCGAGCGTCGCGTCGACCTCGTCGAGGAAGTCGTTGTAGGCGAGGAAGTCGGCCAGCGTGTACGGGGCGATCAGCAGCGTGGTGCCGATCTCCGCCGGATCGGCGTCGACGAGCAGCGCGAGCTCCTCGCGCAGGTCGGCGAGCAGGTCGGCGGGCGTCGTCGCCGCGCTCACGCGGTAGCGGATGCGCCCCTGGCGTGCCGGTGCGGCGGCGAAGGGGCACAGGTCGAGGCCGATCACCACGCGCTCCACCCAGGCGCGGGTGGCGGCGAGGGCGTGCTCGGGCGGGGGGCTTGCGTGCATGCGGCGACTCCGTGCGGGTGCGGGGGCCCGGAACGAACACGCCTCCCGGGGCGGAAGGCGTACGTGTCATCGCTTATTCTGGCCCCTGCCCGACACCGGCACCAGTCGCGCCGCGTCTAGGCGCGGGCGTCGTCGGCGCTGTGCCGTGCCGACACCCGTGCCGACACCCGTGCGGCCGCTGCGCGCAGCAGCGCCGCGTCGGCATCGGCGCGATGGGCGTGCTCCGACAGGTGGCGGCGCCAGCCGCGTGCGCCGGGCAGCCCCTGGAACAGGCCGAGCAGGTGCCGGCTGATGTGCCCGAGCCGGCCGCCGCCGGCGAGATGACGTTCCACGTAGGGGATCAGCCGCTCGATCACCTCGCCGCGCGCGGGCGCCGGGGTGGGGTCGCCGAAGAGGCGCCGGTCGGCGTCGGCGAGCAGCCAGGGGTTCTCGTAGGCGGCGCGGCCGAGCATCACGCCGTCGGCCCAGTCGAGCTGCACGATCGCCGCGTCGAGCGTGCGCACGCCGCCGTTCAGCACGATCGCGAGCGCCGGGAAATCGCGCTTCAGGCGTTCGGCGACGTCGTAGCGCAGCGGCGGGATCTCGCGGTTTTCCTTCGGCGACAGCCCCGACAGCCAGGCCTTGCGCGCGTGGATCACGAAGGTCCGGCAGCCGGCCGCGGCCACGCGGGCGACGAAATCGTGCAGGTGCTCGTAGGCGTCGCGGTCGTCGATGCCGATGCGGGTCTTCACGGTCACCGGCACCGGTGCCGGCAGCGCGGCGCGCATCGCCGCCACGCACTCGGCGACCAGGTCGGGCTCGGCCAGCAGGCAGGCCCCGAAGCGCCCCTCCTGCACGCGGTCAGACGGGCAGCCGCAGTTCAGGTTGATCTCGTCGTAGCCCCATTCGGCGCCGATGCGCGCACAGGCCGCGAGCGTAGCCGGGTCACTGCCGCCGAGCTGCAGCGCCAGCGGATGCTCGGCTGCGTCGAAATCGAGCTGCCGCGCCGGGTCGCCGTGCAGGATCGCGCCGGTGGTGATCATCTCGGTGTAGAGCAGGCTGCGGCGGGTGATCAGGCGCAGGAAGTAGCGGCAGTGCCGATCGGTCCAGTCCAGCATCGGCGCGACCGACAGCCGCCGCGCCGCGTCGGCGGGGGGCGGGCCGGCATCGGTGGGCAAAAGGGCTGGCGGGGCGAACGTCGTCATCGGGTGGACCTGTTGCGTGCGGCGGAGGCGGCGATCGATGCGCCTGGCCGAGCCGGGGGCCGACATTGTAGCGGGCGCGCGGCCCAGCGGGCCGGGGGAGCGGCCGGAGCCTGGGGTGGCGTGACCGTGGCGGCGCCACAAAAAAAGAAGGCCGGGATGGAGATCCCGGCCAAACCACCAGAGGAGAGGAGAAACATCCGAAGATGTCGAAACGCAGTATAAAGCCATGTTGCGATGCAACAAGCGAGGCTTTCTATACGCAGGCCTTAGAAAAACTGGCCCGGCATCGGGCCGCTGGCGGCGCCCGCGCTCACTTGCGCCGCCAGCGGCCAGCGGCGTCCAGCACGTACTGCCCGGTGGGGGTCGCCTCGATCAGCTTGAGGCCGGCGACCGCCTGGACCTCGGCGAGCGGGCGGCCGCTGCGGCCGGCGGCTTCGCGGTAGCGGACGAGGCGCTCGGCGTTGATGCGCTCGATCAGCGCGTTCACCGCCGGCGCCGGGCTGCCGACCGGGCCGAGCAGGCCGTCGGGGCGTTCGCCGATCTGGCCGGCGGCCTTGGCGGTGCTCAGCGCGTCGGCGGCGCCGGCCACGGGGGCGGCGGCGAAGCCCAGCGCGAGGCTCAGGGCGAGGGTGGCCAGGAGGCGGTGCGGACGTGCCGTCATGGGGTGCGCTCCGTCTTCGGCTTGCCCGCGGGCAGGCCGAACAGTTCGGGGTTGTCGTTGAAGACGGCATCGAGTTCGCGGTCGATGCGCACGCGCACCTCCTGCTCGATGCGCACGTTCAGGTTGATCTCGATCGGTTTGTCGGGTGCCTCGACCTTGACGGTCGGCGCGCAGCCGGCGAGCGACAGGGCCAGCCAGGCGCTCGCCGGCAGGATCAGGGCTGGACGCGGTTTCATGGGCTCCTCCCATACTGTTCGATCTGTTCGCGGACGCTGTCCGGAAGGCGGTAGCTTTCCAGGCTGCGCTGCAGGATGGACGCCAGTGCGCCGGAAAGATTCAGGTTGAAGGCGACCGGGTGGCCACCGTGGAAGTCCGGGTTGGCGCCGCGCAGCGCGAGCTGCAGGCGCATCTCGCCGCCGCTGTCGCCGTCGAGGCCGAGGCTCAGCGCGGTGTAGCGGAAGTCGGTGAGCGCCTGCAGCGCGATCGCGGCCTGGCCTTCGGCGAGGAAGCTCGGCGGCGTCTCGGGGCGGTAGCGGATGCGCCCCGGCGCGTCGGCGGCGAGCCGGCCGTCCGCCACGGCGAGTCGGCCGTCGGCGCGCAGCCGCACCGGCAGGCGCCCGTGGATGCGGCCTTCGGCGCTCAGGCCCGGCAGCGACACCAGCGCGAACAGCTCGCCGAGGTCGAGGTCCTGCGCCTCGACGTCCAGCCGGTACTCGCGCGCGCCGAGGCGGGTGGTGAACGGCGCCACCCGCAGCCGGCCGCCGGCCCAGTCGAAGCCCGCGCGCAGCAGTTGCAGGCGGTCGTCGTCGAGCGCGAACTCCAGTTCGCCGTCGTGCAGCGCGAGCCCCGCGTCGAGCGCGGCGATCGCGATGGTCTGCCCGC
Organism: Plasticicumulans lactativorans; assembly: GCF_004341245.1. Classification (GTDB taxonomy): domain Bacteria; phylum Pseudomonadota; class Gammaproteobacteria; order Competibacterales; family Competibacteraceae; genus Plasticicumulans_A; species Plasticicumulans_A lactativorans. The sequence goes on from NZ_SLWY01000003.1 coordinate 98,141, forward strand.
GCGGGATGCGCAGCGGCAGCAGGCGGTCGGCGCGCAGCACCGCGTTGATGCGTCGCGCGCGCAGCAGCGGCGTGTCGAGATCGAGGTCCTGCAGCAGCCACTCGGCGCGCTCGCGGGTGCCGTCGGCACTCCAGGCGTAGCGCAGGTCGAGCGCCGTGGTGCCGCGGGCGCTGCGCACCTGCCCGGCGAGCGCCGGCAGCAGCGCCGGCAGCGGCAGCGTGTCCGGGGCGAGTTCGAGGCGCGCGCTGCGCAGCCGCGCCTCGCCGCGGCCGTCGGCGAAGGTGTGGCGGGCTTCCAGCCGGGCCTGGGCGCGGCCGGCGAGGGCGTCGAGGTCGAGGTGCAGCGCGAGCGTGTCGTCGAGCGCGCCGTCCAGGCGCCCGTCGAGGCGCAGCGGGGCGTGCAGCGCCGGACGCGCGGTGCTGTGCAGCGCGTCGATGCGCAGCGTGCCGTCGACCGGGCGGGGGGCGGCCGTGGCCACGCCGAGGTGCAGCGCGAGCCCGCTGCCGGCCATCGCCACGTCGGGCAGCCCGATCTCGCCGTCGACGAGGTCGAGTTCCAGGCGCCCGCCCTGCCAGCGCAGGCCGAGCGTGCCGCCGAGGCCGGCCCGCCCGAGCGTCAGGGCGGTGCGGGCGCTGCCGCGCAGCGCCCCGCCGTCCGCGGTGACATCGAACAGCGCGGCGTCCGCCGCGGTCGGTTGCAGCGCGAGGCGCAGCGGCTCGCGCGCCAGCGCCGGGGGCAGGTGCGCGCGCAGCGCCGGGCCGGGCACGAGCTCCAGCGACAGCGGCGCGTCGGCCCGCCAGGCGTAGCGCCCGCCCTCGCCCAGGTCGAAGCGGCCGTGCGCGGCGAGCCTGCCGTCCTGCAGCCAGTCGCCCCAGCCGAGGCCCTGGCCGTCGAGCGCGACGGCGACCGACGCGGGCGGCCCGCCCGGCCGGCCCGCCACCTGCACCCGCAGGCGCAGGGCGCCGCTGAGCGGTTCGCGCCGGCCGAGGCGGGCGGCGAGCGCGCCGGCATCGTCGACCCCGGCCTCCAGCGTGAGCGCCAGCCGTCCGTCGGCATCGAAGGTGCCGGCCAGCTGCGCGGTCGCGTCCGCGACCGGGCCGAGCCGGCCCTCGATGCGCGTGGTGCCGTCGGCGGCGGGTTCGAGCGTCAGTGCGAGCGGCACGTCGAGCGACGGGGCGCCGGCGCGCTCGAGCGTGACGGTGGCGGCGCTGAGCGTCACGTGCCGCGCCGGCAGCGCCGGCAGCACCACGGCGGCGGACGGCCCGGGTGGCGTGCGACCGGCGAGGCCGAAGCTGCCGGCGGCATCCTGCGTCAGGCGCAGCTGCACGCCATCGAGGCGCACGGCCTCGACGCGGCCGGCGAGCAGGTCGCGCAGGCCGTAGTCGAGTTCGATGCGCGCGATGTGTCCCGCCGCGCCGAGGTCGAGCGTCGCCCGCGCACCGCTCGGGGCGAGGTGGTCGATGTCGAGCTCGGCCACCGCGAAACCGGCGTCGCGCAGCGCGCGGCCGGCGAGCCAGCCGAGCCCCGGCGGCGCGAGGACGGCGCCGGCGGCGAGGAGCGCGGCGAGCGCCGCCGGCAGGTACCAGCGACGGCGCCGGGGGCGGGCATGTCCGCGGGGGGCGGGCGGCGTCATGGCGGTCGGGGCGCTCCGCGGCGGCAGGCGTCGCCGCGGGCCGCCGGGGCTCACTCGGTGTCGTCGGCGGCGTCGACCGGGGCGTCCTCGCCGGCGAGGAACTCGGGGTGTTCGAGCAGGGTGCGGGCGTCCCACAGCACGGCGTGGCGCTGGCGGTACGGCTGGGTGTAGCGCGCCGCCGCGCGCTGCTCGGGGCTCAGCCGGGTGTGGCGCAGCACCAGCGCGCCATCGGGGTGCGCGCGTGCCCAGTCGAGCTCGCCGCCGCTCGGGATCAGCACCAGCGGCGCGGCGAGGCGGCCGGCGAACTGGAACTCGCCATGGTACTTGCCGGGGTGCGCCACCGGCTGCCCGGCCTGCTGGCGCTCGCCGATGCGGGCGGCGAGCGGGGCGCCGTCGAGCGTGGGCGCGGCGGCACGGATCGGCCCGGCGTACACCAGCACGCCGCACAGCACGGTGAGCAGGGGCAGCCGCGGCACGGCATCGCCGCGCGCGAGCAGCCACGGCCAGGCCAGCGCGACGGCGGCGAGCAGCACGCCCCACAGCGGCGAGACCTCGCCGACCCAGGCCGGCCAGCCCTGACGTACCGCCAGCAGCGGCGCCAGTGCCAGCGCCACGCCGAGCAGCGCGTAGGGCAGCACCAGCAGCCAGGCACCGATGCGGGCGGCGAGCGGGCCGGCGGGTTCGAGGTCGCCGAGGCCGCGGGCGATCAGCAGCGCCACCGCCGGCAGCAGCGGCAGCAGGTAGTGCACCTGCTTGCCGCTGATCGCCGAGAAGACCAGCAGCCCCGGCAGCAGCCAGGCGAGGCAGAAGCGCTCGCCGGCGCCGAGGCCGGCGCGCAGCCGGCCGAGCAGCGCCTGCCAGAAGCGCGGCCACAGCGCCCACGGCAGCAGGATCGCCGGCAGCACCGGCAGGTACCACCACCACGGCCGCTGGTGTGCGAAGGACTTGACCATGCGCCCGGCGGTCTGCCCCCAGAGAATCGCGTGGCGGTACTCCTCGCCGCCGAGCACCGCGGCGGGGATCGCCCAGGCCAGTGCCAGTGCCGCGCCGGCGAGCACCGCGAGCCCCAGCGCGCGATACCAGCGGCGCCACGCGAGCGGGCGCGGTGCGGTCGCCCACCACGGCGCGGCGAGCGCGGCCGGCAGCAGGTAGACCAGCACGGCCGGGCCCTTGGTGAGCACGCCGAAGCCGATGCCGAGCGCGAACAGCGTCCAGCCGCCGCGCCACGCGCGCCACGCGCGCGCAAGCCCGATCAGCCCCACCAGCACGCAGGCCGTCATCAGCAGATCGAACATCAGGAAGGTCGCGAACAGCGCCACGTAGAGGCTGCCGAGCAGCAGCCAGGGCGCGCGCACGCGAGTGCCGGGATCGTCGGGCCAGAGGGTGCGGGCGAGCGTGCCGGTGAGCAGCAGGCTCGCCGCCGCCGCCAGCGCCGGCACCAGCCGCGGCACCCAGTCGTGCACGCCGAGCCACGCCCACAGGGCATTGATCAGCCAGAACAGCAGCGGCGGCTTGTGGCTGTAGGGCGCGCCGTTGAGGTGCGGCACCAGGACGTCGCCACGCAGCCACATCTCCCAGGCGACGGCGGTGTAGCGGGTCTCGTCGATCGGCACCGGGCCGCGGCAGACGAGGCCGACGGCGACCAGCGCCGCCAGCGCGACGAGGGGGGCGAGCCGCTGCAGCAGGGTCCGCATCAGGAGGCGGTCTCGGTTGCCGCCGCGGTCTTGGTACGGCGGCGGTCCTGGCGGCGGATCAGCCGGAGGTTGCGCAGGTAGACGACGATGCCGAAGGTCTGGCCGAGGATGATCACCGGGTCACGCTGGGCGATCGCGTAGGTCAGCAGCATCGAACTGCCGATCATGCTCAGGTACCAGAAGTGGATGGGCGTCACCGAGCCCTGCGCGCGCTCGCTGGCGAACCACTGCAGCACGAAGCGGCCGGTGAACAGGGTCTGCCCGACCAGGCCGAACACGCTCCAGAACGGGTGGAACTCGACCACCTTGGTGGTGTGCGCCGGGTTCGAGGCGTAGCCGGCGGCGAGGCCGAGCACGACGAACCCGAGCCAGGGCCAGAACCACGACAGCGCCCGCCGGCCCGGCTCGGCGCGGTGGATCAGCTCGAGGTTGCGCTGGTAGATCGCGAGGCCGAGCATCTGCCCGAGCACGATCACCAGGTCGCGCTGGTGCGCGGCGTACGCCAGCAGCAGCGCCGAGCCGCCGATGCTGAAGTACCAGAAATGAATCGGCATCAGGCTCTTGCGCGCGCGCTCGGAGAGGATCCACTGGACCAGGAAGCGCGCCGAGAACAGCGCCTGCGCCAGCAGCCCGACCGAGGTCCACAGCGGGTCAAGCTTGAACATCACCGGCCTCCACGGATTCGGGCACGCGCGCACGGCGTTGCAGCCACATCACCCCGAGCAGGTCGACGATGCCGACCGCGAGGCGGTCGAGGGTGCCGTACTTCGACACGCCGCGGGTGCGGTGGCGGTGGTTGACCTCCACCGACACCAGATCGTAGCCCGCGCGCCTGATCAGCGCCGGCAGGAAGCGGTGCATGTGGTCGAAGTACGGCAGCTCCAGGTACACCTCGCGGGAGAACACCTTGAGGCCGCAGCCGGTGTCGGGGGTGGCGTCGCCGAGCAGGCGCGAGCGCACGCCGTTGGCGATCTTCGACGAGATGCGCTTGATCCAGCTGTCCTGGCGCTTGCGCCGGTAGCCGGCGGCCATCACCAGCCGGGGCGCCCGCTCGGGCGTGGTCAGCACGGCCAGCAGCCGCGGGATGTCGGCGGGGTCGTTCTGGCCGTCGCCGTCGAGGGTGGCGATCCACGGCGCCCGCGCGGCGCGGATGCCGCTGCGCACCGCGGTGCTCTGGCCGCAGGCACGCGCGTGGGTGAGCACGCGCAGCTGCGCCAGGCGCTGGCGCGCCTCGGCGAGGCGCGCCGCGGTGTCGTCGCGGCTGCCGTCGTCGACGTAGATGATCTCGTAGGCGTAGCGGCCATCGAGCGCGGCGGTGATCTCGTCGAGCAGCGGGGCGATGTTCTCGCCCTCGTTGTGTACGGGTACGACTACGGAAAGGTCCATCGTGGCGTCCGCTGGTCAGCGAAAAAGATCGCGCATGCTACCCGAAAACGGCATGTTGCGCTGCAACATCCACAGCCCGGCCCGTGGCTTGCGCACTCAGCCCCGCTGCGGCGGGATCGAGTACGTGCAGGTGACGTGCGCCACCGGCTCGGCCTCGCCCTCCGAGTAAAGCAGCACCTCGCCGACCGCGAGCCGCTTGCCCAGCTTGAGGATGCGGCCCTCGCCGATCAGGTCCGCGGGCCGCGGCCGGCGCAGGAAGTTGCAGTTGAGGTTGGTGGTGACGGCGAGCTCGACGCGCCCGATCAGCGACAGCACTACGCCGTACATGATGATGTCGGCCAGCGCCATCTGGATCGGTCCCGACACGGTGCCGCCGGGGCGGATGAAATCGTCGCGGAAGGGGATGCGGATGACGCAGCGCCCGGCGTCGAGCTGCTCGACGCGGATGCCGAGCTGGCCGATGAACGGCACGTGCGTGGTGGCGAGCTCCTCGAACTCCGGCAGCGGGATGCGGCTCACGGCGGGCTCCTGTGCGGCGCGGCTCAGATGCGGCGCTGCACGCCGACCGGCAGCGTGCTGACGCGCGCCATTTCGGCGTCGGCGAACAGGGCCGGGTCGGCGAGGAAGTCGTGCAGCATGTCGGTGGTGTCGAGGCCCCAGAACAACTCGCCGTCGACGATCGCGGTGGGCACGCCGAACACGCCGCGTGCGATCGCGTCGTCGGTCGCGCGCCGCAGCGCGTCCTTGACCTCGGGCGCGTTCAGGCGGGCCTCGGCGTCGGCCACCGTGAGCCCCAGCCGTGCGCACAGGGCCGCCCAGTCGGCGGGATCGTCGAGGCTGCGGCCGTCGGCCCAGAAGTGGCGGAAGACGTCGCGCACCACCGCGGGTGTCGCGCCGAGCGCGACGGTGAGGCGCAGCGCCCGCAGCGGATTGAACGGGTGCGCCGGCGGCATCCGGTAGGGAATGCCGAGGTGGCGCGCGCGCCACAGGCAGTGGCGGTAGGTGAGGGTGCGCATCCCCGGCACCTCGGCCGGCCCGCGGGTGGCGGTGGCTTCGAGCAGCGCGCCGAGCAGCACCGGCCGGTAGACGATGGTCGCGGCGGGCGGGCGACGCTCGAAGGTTTCGAGCTGCAGGTAGGCGAAGGGTGACAGGTAGTCGAAATACCACTCCAGCGTCGGCATCGATGGTGTCCTCGGTGTGGGCGTGGCGCGGCCGTGCCACGCGCATGGAGCCCCGCCGGCGGGGCGGGCGGCTACCAGCGCGGGGCGCTGCCGGGGGTGGCGGCAGTACTGTAGTCGGGATCGGCGGTGATGTCCGGCGCCACCGCGGCATGGGACATCGTCGATCCCGGTTCAGCCGCCGGCAGCGTTTCTGGCCTACGCTGGTGGGCGGCAATCGGCCCTACCGACACGAGCAGCGCCATGACGTTCGACCCCGACGAGCTTCCGCAGGATGCGCGCTACCGCCTGGCCATCGGCAGCGTGCTGCCGCGCCCGATCGCCTGGGTGAGCACCTGCGATGCGGCCGAGCGGCCCAATCTGGCGCCGTTCTCGTTCTTCACCGTCGCTGCGAGCCAGCCGCTGACGCTGGTGTTCTGTCCGCAGATCGCCGCGCACGGCGAGAAGGACACCCTGCGCAACCTGCGCGGGCGCGGGGAGTGCGTGGTGAACATCACCAACGCCGATACGGCGGGGGCGATGAACCTGAGCTCGGCCGATCTCCCCTACGGCGAATCGGAATTCGCGTTCGCCGGCCTGACGCCGGTGGCGAGCGAGGTGGTCCGGCCGCCGCGGGTGGGCGAGGCGCCCGTCGCGTTCGAGTGCCGGGTCGAGCGCATCGTCGATTGCGGCGACGGCGGTCTCGGCAGCGGTTCGGCCGTGTTCGCGCGGGTGCTGCGCATCCACGTGCGCGACGACCTGTTCGACGGCCGGCACATCGCCACCGACCGGCTGCGCCCGATCGGGCGCATGGCCGGCAACGATTACCTCGGCCTGGACGGGGTGTTCAGCCTGGAGCGCCCGCGCGGCCGCCGTTAGCGGCGCGTGCCGGCGTGGCGGGCGGCGGCGCCTGTTTCAGCCGATGGCGTCGACCGCTTCCCGGATCAGTGCCGGACCGCGGTAGATCAGCCCGGTGTAGAGCTGCACCAGGCTCGCGCCGGCGTCGATCTTGGCGCGGGCGTCGGCGCCGCTGAGGATGCCGCCGACGCCGATGATCGGCAGGCGCCCGTCGAGGGCGGTGGCGAGGCGGCGGATCACCTCGGTCGACCGCGTCACCAGCGGCGCGCCGGAGAGGCCGCCGGCCTCGTCGGCGTGCGGCAGACCGGCCACCGCACGGCGATCGAGCGTGGTGTTGGTGGCGATCACGGCATCGATGCCGGCGCGGGCGAGCGCTGCGGCGACGACCGGGATGTCCGCGTCGGCGAGGTCCGGCGCGATCTTCAGCGCGAGCGGCACGTAGCGGCCGTGGGTGTCGGCGAGCCGCGCCTGCTCGGCCTTGAGCGCCATGAGCAACTGATCGAGGGATTCACCGTACTGCAGGTCGCGCAGGCCCGGCGTGTTCGGCGACGAGATGTTCACGGTGACGTAGCCGGCGTGCGCGTACACCTTGCGCAGGCAGGCGAGGTAGTCGTCGAGGGCGTGCTCGTTCGGCGTGTCCTTGTTCTTCCCGATGTTGATCCCGAGCACGCCCCGGTACCCCGCGGTGCGCACCCGCTCGACCAGGTGATCGACCCCGCGGTTGTTGAAGCCGAAGCGGTTGATCAGGGCCTCGGCCTGCGGCAGGCGGAACAGCCGCGGGCGCGGATTGCCCGGCTGCGGGCGCGGCGTCACGGTACCGATCTCGATGAAGCCGAAGCCGAGGGCGGCGAGGCCGGCGATGGCCGCCCCGTTCTTGTCGAGCCCGGCGGCGAGGCCGACCGGGTTCGGGAACTCGATCCCCATCACCACCCGTGGCCGGCGCGGTACCGCCCCGGCCAGCCGCCGCGTGCCCTCGCCCAGCCGCGCCAGGGCGGCCAGCGCGAGATCGTGGGCCGTCTCGGCGTCGAGGCGGAACAGGGCGGAGCGGACGAGTTCGTAGAGCATGGCGGCCGTGGGTCTAGAGTGGATCGGCGGGGCGGGCGCTGCTTCGCTGCAAAAGCGAAACGGCCGGCGGGTGCCGGCCGTTTCGAACCGCGTTCTACACGAAGTCAGGCGCTGGTGCGACGCCGCGAGCGCGTCTTCATCCAGGCGAGGCCGAAGCCCAGCAGCGCGAGTGAAGCCGGCTCCGGCACCTGCTGGTTGGCGAGCAATCCTGCGCGCTGGGCGGTGATGTTCGGCTCGCTCATTCCCGTGCCGTACTGGAAGCTGACGTTGGCGATGGCCTTCGAGATGTCGGTGTTGGCCGGCAGGCCGCTCAGGATGAAGCGGGCGCTGTTCTTGATCACGCCCTGGTCGAACGTCGACGACGAGTTGCCACCCGTGTAGGTCGAGGACACGATGCCGTATTGCAGGCCGTCGAGCGCCGACGGCCCCGACATGTTGGGGTTGCTGTCGCCGAAGTTGGGATTGCCGAACAGCCCGCCGAGCCCGCTGCTCGAAATACCGCGGTCGGCACCGTTGACCGAGATGCCGGTCTGCGAATAGCCCCATTCGCCGTCGATGTCGCCGTTGGTGGGCTGGGTCGCGAGCGGGTTGCCGGCGTTGTCGACGACGACGCTCCCCGGAGCGAGGCGGGCCGAGTTCTGGGCGTTGCAGGCCTGCGTCGAGCAGAGGGTCACGGTGGTGTTGAAGCCGAAGAACACGGCGGTCAGCACATCGGATGGCACGGTGGCGCTGCCATAGGCGGGCGCCGTGTTCTTCAGGTCGACCTGGAACAAGCCCCCGGTGAGGTCGGTGAACGTCACCGATGCCGACAGGCTGTGGCCGGATGTGCTGTTGGTCCCTGACCCCGTGAAGGTGACTGAAACGAACGCCGAGGCGTCACTGCAGACGCCGACCGCGGCGAGGAGGGCCAGGGCAAGCCCGAGGGCGCGGGTGCGTACCGATGGTTGCGGCATGGTGGATGACCTTGAATGTGTTGATGCGCGTGGCGCGCGACCGCGGTCCGCAATGGACAGTCGCCGCTCACCTCTTTGACGAGGCTAACATGCAAAAGCCGTGGCAGATTTAAAATAATGTTTACGGTCAAATCGTTGCGGCGTTTTTCAGGAGACTGGGTCTTGTGGCGATGTAAAGAATGCAGGCGGTTCGGCAGATCAGGCCGCGATGCGATGTCCGCAGGTGTGTGATGGCCGCCGGCGCGTTCGATTTTCGCGAGTTCCTGCGCACGCTGGTGCCCCTGCCGGGGGTCTACAGGATGCTCGATACCGCGGGCAAGGTGCTCTATGTCGGCAAGGCGAAGAATCTCAGGCGCCGGGTCGGCAGCTATTTTCGTGCTCATCACGTGTCGGAAAAGACGAATCACCTGGTGGCACAGATTGCGGGTATCGAGGTCACGGTGACCCACACCGAGGCCGAAGCCTTGCTGCTCGAGCATTCGCTGATCAAGGAATTCAGGCCTCCTTACAATATCTTGCTGCGGGACGACAAAAGCTATCCGTGGATATACCTGTCCGCCGGCACGTTCCCGCGCCTCTCCCTGCATCGCGGGGCGCGGAAGGCACCCGGGCGCTATTTCGGACCGTATCCTTCGGCGGGGGCGGTCCGCGACACGCTGCATCTGATGCAGAAGGTCTTCAAGTTGCGCCAGTGCGAAGACAGTTTCTTCGCCAACCGCAGCCGCCCGTGTCTGCAATTCCAGATCAGGCGCTGCTCGGCCCCCTGCACCGGTGAGATCGACGCGAAGGCCTATGCTGCCGATGTCGCCGATACCGTGCGTTTCCTGGAAGGTCGCAGCAACGAGGTTGTCGACGATCTCGTCGCCCGCATGGAGCGGGCCGCCGAGGTGCTGCGCTTCGAGGAGGCGGCCGTGATCCGTGACCGCATCGCGCAGATCCGCCGCGTCCAGGAGCGTCAGTACATCAGCGGCGAGCGCGGTGACCTCGATGTCGTGGCCGTGGCAGCCGAGGGCGGTGCGGCGTGCGTCCAGGTGTTCTTTTTCCGTGGCGGGCGCAGCCTCGGCAACAAGCCGTTCTTTCCGCTGATTCCCGCGGACGAATCACCCGAGCGCGTCCTTGCGGCCTTCCTCGTGCAGTACTACCTGGCACACGAACCGCCGGCCGAGATCCTCCTCAGCCACGCGCCGAGGGACACGACGCTGATCGCGGAGGCCCTGCGTGCCCGTGCGGGGCGTCGCGTGGATTTCGTGCTGCGTCCTCGCGGCGACCGGGCACGCTGGCTCGAGATGGCGCGTCGCAATGCGGCGCACGCCCTGGCCGCGGAACTGTCGAGCCGCACCGGGATGCGGCGGCGCTTCGAGGCCTTGCAGGAGGCGCTCGGGCTCGACGCCGTGCCCGAGCGCCTCGAATGCTTCGACATCAGCCACACCGGCGGGGAGGCTACGGTGGCGTCGTGCGTGGTGTTCGACGGGGAGGGACCGCGCAAGTCCGATTACCGTCGCTACAACATCGAGGGCATCGTTCCCGGCGATGACTACGCTGCGATGCAGCAGGCGCTGACCCGGCGCTACACGCGCCTGCGTGACCAGGACGAAGTCCTGCCCGACATCCTCTTCATCGACGGTGGCAAGGGGCAACTGGCGCAGGCGGAAGGCGTGATGCGCGAACTGCAGATCAGCGACGTGCTGCTCGTGGGCATCGCCAAGGGGCCGGATCGCAAACCGGGGCTGGAGGTCCTTTACTTGTCCGGTACCGGCCGCGCCACTACACTCCCGCCCGAGTCTGCCGCCCTGCATCTGGTGCAGCAAATCCGTGACGAAGCTCATCGATTTGCGATTACGGGGCACCGCCAGCGGCGTGCCAAGGCTCGCCGCACATCGGTCCTGGAAGAAATCGAGGGCATCGGCGCGAAGCGGCGCAGCGCGTTGCTGCGCCAGTTCGGCGGCCTGCAGCAACTCGCGCGCGCCGGTGTCGAGGACATCGCGCGCGTTGACGGTGTCGGTGTCGAGCTGGCACGACGCATCTACGATGCGCTCCACGGAGACGGCTAGCCAGCGCCGGTTCAGCTGATGACCTTGACGACCCCCACGATCCTGACGCTCTTGCGTATCGCCCTGATACCGGTCTTCGTGGTGGTCTTCTTTCTGGACTTCGACGGCAGCAACGTCTTCTGCACGGCCCTGTTCACGCTGGCGGCGCTGACCGACTGGTTCGACGGCTACCTGGCGCGACGCCTCGGGCAGGCGTCGGACTTCGGCGCGTTCCTCGACCCCGTCGCGGACAAGCTGATGGTGGCGGCTGCGCTCGTGCTGCTCGTGTACGCTGACGACTCTCCCTGGGTGGCCGCGTCGGCCGTCGTGATCATCGGCCGCGAAATCACCATCTCGGCGTTGCGCGAATGGATGGCCCGCATCGGCAGTCGTGCGGCGGTAGCGGTGTCGACGGTGGGCAAGTTCAAGACCACGGTCCAGATGATCGCGCTCGTGCTGCTGCTGTACCGGGAGCCGGTGCTTGGGGTGGCGACACTGCCGTTGGGGCGCGCGCTGCTGTATGTGGCCGCCGTGCTGACCCTGTGGTCGATGTTCATCTACCTGGGCGCCGCGTGGTCGGCCCTACGCAAGTAAGTGGGTTGACGTCGCAGTCGGCTTGACGGGACGGGCATTGAGGCTATAATGCGCGCCGCACTGGTGATGCGGGAATAGCTCAGTTGGTAGAGCATAACCTTGCCAAGGTTAGGGTCGCGAGTTCGAGTCTCGTTTCCCGCTCCACATCGAAACCTCGATCATCGAGGTTTTTTTGTTTGATGCCGATTTAGGGCTCTGTAAGGAGTGCTAGTTCGGTGCGCTTTTCGGCTAGGTGGCAGAGTGGTCATGCAGCGGCCTGCAAAGCCGTGGACGCCGGTTCGATTCCGACCCTAGCCTCCATCCTCGCCTGGGTGGCGGAATTGGTAGACGCAGCAGACTTAAAATCTGCCGGCCTTTTGGCCATGCCGGTTCGATCCCGGCCCTAGGCACCAAGACTGCCGTCGTCGTTGATCGCTAATAAGCACTCGAATGATTGTGTGCCAGTATGTCGCGGCATCTGGCTCAGTCGTGTCGGCATTGTTGACGGAAGGCGAGTGTTTCGCATGCCTCCGGCGACTGCTGCCAAGTGATCGATAGCATTGGCTTCTGCTTTTTTCCAGGGCGATAGTGCCGAAAAGAATCGATCGGCTTATCACGCTTCTCAGCAGGCCAGTTGTTGGGGTTGGCGCCAAGATATTTCCCTCCATAGGTAAAATCACGACAAGTTCGCCAGCGACTACGCTCCAAACTCATTTCTACGTATGCATCAACCGCAAATCGGAAGCGGTTCTACAGCAAAAACCTGTTTACGACGTACTCTTCATTTTCGGGTCCGACAGCGTATGCCACTGTTGCAGGCAGTAGGGTTGCAACATCGTTTCCAGCAGCATCAGCGGACGAACGCGCCGACCTGTCGCCGGGTAGTGCGGTTCGGTTACGTGTAAGCGTGCCGTGGGCAACCCGATCTGGCAGGGACTGTGAAAGGCGTCTCGTGCCTCCTGTATTGCCTCCGACGGCGCTTCGCGGGCCCGCACGGTCTTCTTCTTGCGGGTGAGCCCCAGACGGCTCAGGTTCAAGCCCACCGTGACCGCGCTGACCGTTTGGCCGGTCAGGTTCACGAAGACCGTGCGTTGGCGGATGCGCTTGCGCAGGATCAGCGCATTGGCCTCCGCGATCTTGTGCGCCCGACCGCCGGCGTGCGGATTGGGGATGGCATCGCCGGTGCCGCGGTAGCGCTTGAGCAGATCACGGACAAAACGGAGGCTCACGGCAAAGCGTCTGGCCAGCGCCCGTTCCGAACCCTCCTGACGCAGATACGCCGCCAGCACTTTGCGTCTCAGGTCGTTCATGAAGGCTTGTCGGGTCAGGTGATAATGGCCCGTTGTGGCGAAATCGGTTGGTCAGCGCTGTAGGCGCAGGGTGGATCAACGCTCCAAGATGATCGAAGAAGAGTCTGTTGTCCGCGCTGGACACGCGTGTATGGGGGCTTGCTTATGCTCGAGAGTTTTATAAATTTGGTGGGCGGTGGTTTAAGAATGGAATGATTGAAGTGTGAGGTGGCACCCTTTGGTAGAGGGTAAGTCAGGCTCATTGATGTGCTTGGCGAAATTCAAATTTTTTAAAAAAGAGAGCTTGAGTGAAAGATAATTTAAAAAATAAGGTGCCACGAGAGGGATTTTCCGTTGCGGCGAGTCCTCTCAACGGCGTTAAGTTCGATCTCGGGGTGATATTGTTTATAGGTTTGCTGTTGCTTCTCGTGGTTGATCGTATAACCCATGTTCGGATCGCCCAGTTGGGCTTGCTGGGCGGCTACGGCATTATCGGACTGATCTGGGTCGTCGTTCGTACCCGGCGGATTCTGCTTCGATACGTCGAGAAGAGAGGTGGGGATGCGTAGCAAGAGCAGCGCACGCTGGTTGCGCGAGCATTTCCAGGATGAGTACGTGCAGCGCGCACGGGCGGAAGGGTGGCGTTCGCGCGCGGTGTACAAGTTGAGCGAGGTCGACGAGCGAGACCGGTTGATGAGGCCGGGCATGACGGTCGTCGATCTCGGCGCCGCTCCCGGCGGGTGGTCCCAGTACGCCGCCAGGCGCGTAGGGGGCGACGGCCTCGTCGTGGCGCTCGATGTGCTGCCGATGGATGCGTTGGCAGGAGTCGAGTGCATCCAGGGGGACTTCCGGGAGCAGTCCGTCTACGATGCCTTGCTCCGGCGACTCGCGGGACGGCACGTCGACCTCGTGCTGTCCGACATGGCCCCGAATACGAGTGGCATGCGTGCTGTCGATCAACCCCGCGCCATGCATCTCGTCGAGCTTGCCGTCGAGTTCGCGCGCGGCGCCCTGCGCCCGGGGGGCGACTTTTTGGTCAAGGTGTTCCAGGGGGAGGGCTTCGATGCCTTGCTGCGTGACCTGCGGGGGAGCTTTGCCACCGTAAACTCGCGTAAACCGAAGGCTTCGCGCGCGCGGAGCGCGGAACTGTACCTCCTAGCGAGGAACTATCGCCTGTAGTAAGGTCGAACCAAAGGGCAGGCCGCGCTGGCGGTCGACGCCGAGTGTATTGCCCTAGGAGGTACTGGCCTTGAACGACATGGTAAAAAACATCCTGCTCTGGGTGGTCATCGCTGTTGTTTTGATGTCTGTTTTCAACAGCTTCGGGCCGCGCACCGCCCCCTCACAGCAGTTGAGCTACTCGCAGTTCCTCGAAGAGGTCAAGCAGGGGCGGGTGGCGCATGTCGCTATTGATGGACGCTCGATCCAGGGGCGCACTTCGACCGGTGAAAAGTTTGTCACGTACAGCCCTGAGACGGACAACAAGGCCATGGTTGGCACGCTGCTCGAGAATAACGTCGATATCGAGGGGCGTCCTCCAGAGCAGCAGTCGCTGCTGATGCAGATCTTCATCAGCTGGTTCCCGATGCTGCTGCTGATCGGTGTATGGGTCTTCTTCTTGCGGCAGATGCAGGGGGGCGCAGGCGGGCGCGGGGCCATGAGCTTCGGAAAGAGCCGGGCCCGGATGATGAGCGAAGATCAGATCAAGGTGACTTTCGCCGACGTCGCGGGCGTCGACGAGGCCAAGGAGGAAGTCGCGGAGCTCGTCGAGTTTCTGCGGGATCCGGGAAAGTTTCAGCGTCTGGGCGGCAAGATTCCGCGAGGCGTGCTGATGGTCGGTTCGCCGGGCACTGGCAAGACCTTGCTGGCCAAGGCAATCGCCGGTGAGGCTAAGGTGCCGTTCTTCAGCATTTCGGGGTCCGATTTCGTCGAGATGTTCGTGGGCGTGGGCGCGTCACGTGTGCGTGACATGTTCGAGCAGGCAAAGAAACATGCGCCGTGCATCATCTTTATCGATGAGATCGATGCCGTTGGGCGCCATCGTGGAGCGGGATTGGGAGGCGGCCACGATGAGCGTGAGCAGACGCTCAACCAGTTGCTGGTGGAAATGGATGGTTTCGAGGGCAACGAGGGCATCATCGTCATCGCTGCGACGAACCGGCCGGATGTGTTGGATCCCGCACTGCTGCGTCCCGGCCGATTTGACCGGCAGGTCGTGGTCCCACTGCCCGACGTAAGAGGGCGCGAACAGATCCTTAAAGTGCATATGCGGAAAGTTCCGATTGCCGGGGATGTGAAACCGTCGTTGATTGCAAGAGGAACGCCGGGGTTCTCGGGTGCGGATCTTGCCAATTTGGTCAATGAAGCGGCTCTCTTCGCCGCTCGATCGAATCGTCGTGAAGTCGGGATGGAGGAGTTTGAGAAAGCCAAGGACAAACTCATGATGGGGGCTGAACGCAAGTCCATGGTCATGAGCGAACAGGAGAAGAAATTGACGGCTTACCATGAAGCCGGCCATGCGATTGTGGGTAGATTGGTCCCAGATCATGATCCGGTATACAAGGTGAGCATAATTCCGCGCGGACGGGCTTTAGGCGTGACGATGTTTCTGCCCGAACAGGATCGCTACAGTTACAGCAAGCAGCGATTGGAAAGTCAGATATCCAGCCTGTTTGGTGGACGAATTGCCGAGGTGCTCATTTTTGGTCCTGAGTTTGTTACGACCGGAGCATCGAATGATATCGAGAGAGCGACCGAAATCGCCCGCAACATGGTTACGAAGTGGGGTTTGTCTGAGCGTTTGGGCCCTCTTACCTATAGTGAGGACGATGGTGAGGTCTTCCTGGGGCGATCGGTGACGAGGCATAAGAATGTTTCCGATGAAACAGCGCACGTGATCGATGAAGAAATACGCTCCGTCATTGATAGAAACTATATGCGGGCAGAACAGATATTGCGTGATCGAATGGCCCAGTTGCATCAGATGGCAGAAGCCCTGATGAAATATGAGACGATCGACTCCGATCAAATCGACGATATTATGATGGGGCGGGAGTTGCGGCCGCCTAAAGATGTGCTGTCCGAGAATGAACCCCCGAACAGCACGGGTTCGCACTCGGGTTCGTCCGGTGAGGGCGAGAAGACCGGAGATGGAACGATTGGAGGGGTTGCCCAGCAGCACTGAGTGCTGATTGATGAAGTTTATATGCAGAAACAAGGCGGTAGATTTATCCGAGCCGCGTGTGATGGGGGTCCTTAATGTGACCCCCGATTCGTTTTCTGATGGTGGCCGCTACATGGATGTGGAAAGTGCCTTGGATCGCGCATGGCAGATGATTGATGAAGGTGCGGCGATCATCGATATCGGTGGCGAATCTACCCGGCCAGGGGCGGTTCGGCCAGCGGTTGCCGTGGAATTGAACCGGATAGTTCCAGTGGTTCAGCATTTGGCCGCAGCTTCACTTCCTGTGCCAATTTCTGTAGATACGCGGCACGCTGATGTGATGAAAGCTGTGATTGACGCTGGCGCGGATATCATTAACGACGTCGAGGCTTTGCACGCGCCGGGTGCAATTGATATTTGCGCAACTGCCAAGGTCGGCGTTTGCCTAATGCACATGCAAGGGACTCCTGACACAATGCAGGTGCAACCGCACTATGCAAATGTGGTTGATGAAGTGCGTTCGTACCTTGAAGGGCGTTTGGCGACATGCTTGCGACATGGAGTGTCGCGGGAGTCAATCTTGCTAGACCCAGGATTTGGATTTGGCAAAACCTGCGAACATAACTACTTATTGTTAAAAAGACTTAGGATAATTGCGGGTATTGGTATGCCTGTACTGGTGGGATTGTCAAGAAAATCGATGATTGGTTCGGTTCTTGATGTGGAAGTCGAAAAAAGAACAGTTGGCAGTGTGGTGGCAGCGATGCTCGCAGTTCAAGGCGGAGCCAAGGTCGTTCGTGCACATGACGTCTTCGAAACGATTCAAGGGCTGAAAATATTACGGGCATGTGTCGCAGTTGATAGGTGATTAAAGGCTTTTGTTTGTCGAATCTTATGTCAGATCATTATTTATAATTAAGATTTTGATTGTTCTGTAGAGGGGCAA
The DNA here is from genome assembly GCF_004341245.1 of Plasticicumulans lactativorans. Taxonomy (GTDB): domain Bacteria; phylum Pseudomonadota; class Gammaproteobacteria; order Competibacterales; family Competibacteraceae; genus Plasticicumulans_A; species Plasticicumulans_A lactativorans. Next base: position 114,888 of record NZ_SLWY01000003.1, read on the forward strand.
TAATGCTGGGCATGCGGTGATAGAAAGTGTCTGCCTGGGCTTGGTAGTATTTAGATAACTAAATTGATCTCGATTTTTTTGGGGATGTGGTGATGCAGCGTCGATTTTTTGGAACGGATGGCATTCGTGGGCGTGTTGGTGATTCGCCAATTACCGCAGATTTTATGCTGAGACTCGGATGGGCGGCGGGGCGTGTATTTGCTGGGCATGGAGCAAGCAAGGTATTGATTGGTAAAGATACAAGAATATCGGGGTACATGTTTGAATCGGCTTTGGAGGCCGGACTTTCGGCGGCAGGTGTCAATATAGCGCTTCTTGGTCCTATGCCGACGCCAGGTATTGCTTATTTGACGCGAACGCTTCATGCGAATGCAGGGATCGTTATTAGTGCTTCTCATAATCCCTATGACGATAATGGGGTAAAATTTTTTTCGCGAAACGGATTTAAGTTGCCAGATGAGGTGGAGTTCGCAATAGAGTCACTGCTTGAGCAGTCGATGACAACAGTGCCAGCCCGGGATTTGGGAAAGGCGGAGCGCGTGGTGGACGCCGCCGGGCGTTACATCGAGTTCTGCAAGAGTACTGTGCCCGCGCCGCTTGATCTCTCTGGTGTGCGTATTGTTATCGATTGCGCAAATGGTGCGACTTATCATGTCGCCCCAAGCGTATTTGCCGAACTGGGGGCTAAAGTCTCAACTATAGGTGCTAAACCAGATGGATTGAACATCAATTTAAGATGCGGATCGACAAGCCCGGAAGCATTGCGTGCAGCTGTACTGACAGAGCGCGCGGATCTCGGGATCGCGTTTGATGGTGATGGTGATCGCGTCATAATGGTCGATTCGGCGGGAGAGTTGGTCGATGGAGATGAATTGCTTTTCATCATTGCCAGAGATCGGCTTCGTCGACAGGTGCTGCAGGGCTCTGGCGTGGTGGGCACGCAGATGAGCAACCTCGGGTTAGAAAATGCTCTGCACGATCTTGGTGTCACCTTGCACCGCACGAAGGTCGGGGATCGGTATGTTATGGAGGCGCTGCAACAGTTCGGTCTGAACCTGGGAGGCGAGGGTTCGGGGCATCTGATATGTCTCGACCGAACGACGACAGGGGATGGTATCGTGTCAGCCCTGCAGGTGCTTGCGGCTATGGTCAGCAGTGATTGTTCTCTGAGCGAACTCAAGCAAGGGATGCAGAAATACCCACAGGTGATGGTCAATGTACCCATCGCGAAACAACAACCTTGGTCTGGTGATCATAGGATTACAAAGCTTGTCGAAGAGGCTGAGCATGCAATGATGGGTCGAGGACGTGTCTTGCTTCGAGCTTCAGGTACCGAGCCCGTTGTCCGTGTGATGGTGGAGGGGGAGGATCATGCGCTTGTGAGTTCGCTCGCGAATCAGCTTGCCGGCGCTGTCAAGGAGGTTTTGAGCTGACTTGGGCGTTGCATTTACTGAGCATCGCGATTAGCCTACTGCGCGTAGCGGCCCGGCTGGTATAGAGTAAGCGCCAGAAGGTCGCTAGAGCGGAGGCCTTTGACTATAGGCAGATTCTGATGTACACAGTGTTGTTGTTTGTCCATGTGCTTGTCGCGCTGCTGTTGATAGCTTTGGTATTGATGCAGCAAGGCAAAGGAGCCGATGCAGGAGCTGCGTTCGGAAGCGGTGCTTCCGCTACGGTTTTTGGTGCAAGAGGGGCGGCATCGTTTTTAAGCCGGACCACCTCAGTGTTAGCCACCGCTTTCTTTGCGGTGAGTTTATTGCTAGCCTATGCGATGACCATGACATCGTCGCCTCAAAGCGTGGTCAAAACTGAGGTGTCTGTTTCGGATAAACCAGATAAGCTTGTCTCGCCTAAAGTTTCGGATATACCTCAACCGGATCAGGCAACTACGAACAAGAAGTAACTGTACATGAATCTTGCCGACGTGGTGGAATTGGTAGACACGCTATCTTGAGGTGGTAGTGGCTAATGCTGTGCCGGTTCGAGTCCGGCCGTCGGCACCAAATATTCTTACGAGCATCTTCAATAGATGCTCTTTTTTTGGACGATACTCCGGAGTTCGCTCAATGGACTCCATGCAAACAACTCGATTTCTTGAAACATATACACTGAGGTGGGGTGATGTTGGAGACTTATCTTCCCATTCTGATTTTTGTCGTGGTTGGAATTCTGGTTGGAGTTGGTCCAATAGCCATTGGTTTTATACTGGGTCCCCGACATCCAGATAGTGAAAAATTATCACCTTATGAATGTGGATTTGAAGCTTTTGAAGATTCGCGCATGAAATTTGATGTTAGATATTATCTGGTTGCAATTCTGTTTATAATTTTTGATTTAGAAATAGCATTTCTTTTTCCTTGGGCTATTTCTCTCGATAATGTTGGGTTGTTCGGATTTGTGGCCATGGCGATATTTCTTGGTGTCTTGGTTGTTGGCTTTATTTATGAATGGAAAAAGGGGGCCTTGGAATGGGAATAGAGGGGGTTTTTGAGAAAGGAGCTATAACTACCAGCGCCGATAAACTTATCAACTGGGCTAGAACGGGGTCGATGTGGCCCATGACTTTCGGTTTGGCCTGTTGTGCTGTAGAGATGATGCATGCAGGGGCATCACGCTACGATCTTGACCGCTTTGGGATTGTGTTTCGACCGAGTCCGCGGCAATCAGATGTCATGATTGTAGCCGGGACTTTGGTCAATAAAATGGCTCCAGCGCTTCGTAAAGTATATGACCAAATGGCTGAGCCACGCTGGGTCATTTCGATGGGGTCCTGCGCAAACGGTGGAGGCTACTATCATTATTCATATTCTGTAGTTCGGGGATGTGACCGAATTGTGCCAGTGGATGTGTATGTGCCAGGGTGTCCGCCTACCGCTGAAGCACTGTTATATGGAATTGTGCAGCTGCAAAATAAGATTAAGCGTACTAATACGATTGCGCGGTAAGAGGGCGGGGTATGAAAAAGAGTGCTGAGCATCACGCGGAACTACTTTCAATACGTTTCCCTGGGATGTTGTCGGTTGTTGATTCTGCAACAGTTGGGCAACTTACTGTAGAAATTTCTCCTGATCATTCTCATGCAATATTCGAATCGCTGCGAGAAGATCCGGAGTGTTGTTATGAACAGCTAATCGATATTGCCGGCGTAGATTATTCTGCATACGGAGTGGCCGAGTGGGCCACTGATGACACGACCTCGCGTGGTTTCAGTCGTGGCGTAATAGAGTGTGCCCCTGGGCGCAGCGCCGGGTCTGTACAGTGCGCAGTTGACGGATGTTCCGGCGCTTCGCGTTTTGCCGCTGTGTATCAACTTCTGTCTGTCTCGCGTAACGAACGGCTCCGCGTACGCGTATTTGCAAAAGATGACGACCTGCCAGTTATTCCCTCTGTAACAGATATCTGGGCGTCAGCTAACTGGTATGAGCGAGAAGCGTTTGATTTGTTCGGCATTGTCTTTGAAGGTCACCCGGATCTCAGGCGAATCCTCACGGATTATGGATTTGTTGGGTTTCCTTTCCGTAAAGATTTTCCGCTGATAGGCAATGTGGAAATGCGCTACGATGGTGAGCGTGGGCGCGTAGTGTATGAGCCTGTTTCCATAGAGCCGCGAGTCCTTGTGCCACGGGTAATTAGGCGCGACCATCGTTATATTGCAGAATCTTGATGTGGGGATGTTAGTATGCCCGAAATCAGAAATTATACACTCAATTTTGGTCCACAACACCCCGCAGCGCATGGTGTGCTTCGATTAGTCTTAGAAATGGACGGTGAAGTAATCCAGCGAGCTGACCCGCATATTGGTCTGCTACATAGAGGCACAGAAAAGCTTGCTGAAAGCAAGCCATTCAATCAAAGCATAGGTTACATGGATAGACTCGACTATGTGTCGATGATGTGCAATGAGCATGGATATGTTCTTGCTATCGAAAAGCTATTAAATATAACGCCGCCGGAGCGCGCGCAGTATATACGCGTAATGTTTGATGAAATTACACGAATTCTTAACCATTTGATGTGGCTCGGTGCGCACGCTCTTGATATCGGAGCAATGACGGTATTTCTTTATGCGTTTCGTGAACGTGAAGATTTGATGGATTGCTACGAAGCGGTATCTGGGGCGCGCATGCATGCAACCTACTATCGCCCCGGTGGGGTTTATCGTGATTTGCCCGACTCAATGCCGTGTTATGAATATGCGGCTTCGTCAAAACATTCTAAAAGTGATGTTGATGAATTGAACCAAACGCGCCAAGGAAGTCTGCTGGATTTCATTGGCGCGTTCACACAGCGGTTCCCAGCCAGGATCGATGAGTATGAAACGTTGCTTACCGATAACCGAATATGGAAACAGCGAACGGTAGGGATCGGTGTGGTGCCTCCTGAGCGAGCATTGCAGCTTGGGTTTACCGGGCCAATGCTTCGCGGGTCCGGAATTGTTTGGGATTTGCGTCGTAAGCAACCATACGAAATTTATGACCGCTTGGACTTCGATATTCCGATAGGACAAAATGGTGATTGCTATGATCGCTATTTGGTTCGCATCGAGGAAATGCGTCAATCCAATAGAATTATCCGTCAGTGTGTAAAATGGTTGAAAGATCATCCTGGGCCGGTGATGCTTAATGACCGCAAAGTGGCTCCTCCGTCTCGAGCAGAGATGAAAGAGGGGATGGAGGCACTTATCCATCATTTTAAGCTCTTTACCGAGGGATACTGCGTTCCGGCTGGTGAGGTTTATGCTGCCGTTGAGCATCCAAAAGGAGAATTCGGCGTTTATCTCGTTTCTGATGGGGCGAACAAACCATACCGAGTAAAGGTGCGTGCACCCGGATTTACTCATTTGTCTTCGATTAACGAAATGGTGCGCGGCCATATGCTGGCTGATGTTGTTGCCATAATCGGTACGCAAGACATTGTGTTCGGGGAGATTGATCGCTGATGAATAAGAAAAAATCAGAAGCTTTGTCTGCCCATGCATGGGAAGAGATTGACGAGTGGTTGTCGCGTTATCCTGCTGATCGACAACAGTCGGCATTACTGGCGGCACTAAGGGTCGCGCAGCATGAGAACCATGGTTATCTTACCGTCGATCTCATGGATGCAATAGCATTTCGTCTTAATCTACCACCTATAGCAGTTTATGAGGTGGCAACTTTTTATTCGATGTACGAAACGAAGCCCGTTGGTCGTCATCATGTTGCCGTTTGCACCAATATTTCATGCATGCTGCGCGGCTCGGATGAAGTGCTGAGCTTTATCGAAAAGAAACTCGGAATCTCTCTAGGTGAAAGCACTTCTGACGGTAGAATCTATTTGAAAAAAGAGGAGGAATGCCTTGCTGCTTGTGCCTATGCACCGATGATGCAAGTTGATCATGTTTACTACGAGAATCTTACAGCAGAGAAGGTTGAACATATTCTCGATAGCTTGGAGTAACTATCATGCTGAATGAGGTCATCTATTCCACGCGTAGCCATGACAATCCGTGGTCTTATGAGACATATTTGGCGCTTGGCGGGTATGTGGCTTGGAAGCGGATACTAAATGGCGAACTCAGCTCGGACCAAGTCATTGAGATAGTTAAGGCGTCGGGTCTGCGAGGTCGTGGTGGGGCTGGATTTCCTACTGGGTTGAAATGGAGTTTCATGCCACGCAACATTTCAGGGCAAAAATATATTGTATGTAATTCTGATGAATCTGAACCAGGTACTTGTAAAGATCGCGATATTCTTAGATTTAATCCGCATGCCCTCGTAGAAGGAATGGCAATAGCTGGTTTTGCGATTGGTGCAACAGTCGGTTATAACTACATGCGTGGAGAGTTCATGGATGAACCGTTCATTCGATTTGAGCAAGCAGTAAAAGCCGCTTATGCAGCCGGTCTTTTGGGTAAAAACATTCAAGGCTCTGGAGTTGATTTTGATTTATACCCGACTTTAGGGGCGGGTGCTTATATTTGCGGTGAAGAAACAGCGTTGCTGGAATCATTGGAGGGTAAAAAAGGACAGCCTCGATATAAGCCGCCGTTTCCCGCAACCTATGGCCTGTACGGACGTCCGACAACAATAAACAATACAGAGTCATTGTCATCAGTGCCATATATAGTGCGCAATGGGGCACAGTGGTTCGCAGATTTAGGCATTCCTGGGGCAGGAGGCAGCAAAATTTTCTCTGTGTCAGGGCATGTTGAAAACCCGGGGAACTTCGAAATAAGACTGGGCACATCTTTTAGTGAACTTTTGGCGCTTGCAGGAGGAGTGTGGAAACGGCGTAAACTCAAGGCGGTAATTCCCGGTGGCTCCTCAGTCCCGGTTGTGCCTGGGGAAATCATGATAAAGTTAAATATGGACTATGATTCCATCTCAAAAGGTGCCGGCTCAATGTTGGGTTCAGGGGCCGTCATCGTCATGGATGAAACTACCGATATGGTAAAAGTACTGCAGCGCATCTCGCGGTTTTATTATTCGGAGTCTTGTGGTCAATGTACTCCCTGCCGAGAGGGAACGGGATGGATGTTTCGTGTGCTTTCGCGAATTGTTGATGGTAAAGGACGATCGGAAGATCTCGAGTTGCTTGATCGTGTGGCGGGAAACATTATGGGGCGCACCATTTGTGCCTTAGGCGATGCATCCGCAATGCCAGTACAAAGTTTTATCAAACATTATCGTCATGAGTTTCAGTACTACATTGAGCATAAACGTAGTTTGATCAATGGATCTGAAGTTGCGGTCGCATAAGCTGAGTTTCGCACGAACCATAGAACTATTAGAGGCAGGTGCTTAAGAATGAATGACGATTTGATCAAAATCGAAGTGGACGGGGTTCCTCTCGAAGCAAAAAAAGGACAAATGCTTATCGAGATTACCGATAAGGCAGGAATTACAGTTCCAAGGTTTTGCTATCATAAAAAACTTTCGGTGGCAGCCAACTGTCGGATGTGTTTGGTTGAGGTCGAGAAAGCACCAAAACCACTTCCGGCTTGCGCTACGCCAGTGATGGATGGAATGAAAGTGTATACGCAATCAGCCAAAGCGATTGCGGCACAGAAAGGAACAATGGAGTTTTTGCTCATTAATCATCCGCTAGATTGCCCTATATGCGATCAAGGCGGAGAGTGTGAACTCCAAGACGTTTCCATGGGATATGGCGGGGATGTGTCGCGCTTTGTCGAGCGCAAGAGGGTTGTAAAAGACAAGGATATTGGCCCTCTAATTTCAACTGAAATGACCCGGTGCATACATTGCACGCGATGTGTGCGTTTTGGTGAGGAAATTGCTGGCTGTAGAGAGTTGGGAGCTACGGGGCGCGGTGAGCATACAGAAATCGGAACCTATATCAAAACAAGCTTGACCTCTGAACTTTCCGGCAATGTCATAGATCTTTGCCCGGTTGGTGCGTTAACAGCTAAGCCATCGCGCTATAAAGCACGTGCGTGGGAGATTGTGCAGCATCCCAGCATAGCGACACATGATGCAGTTGGGTCAAATACCTACCTTCATCTGCGTCGGGGACATATTGTGCGCGTTGTGCCCCGCGAAAATGAGCAGATAAACGAGATATGGCTGTCTGATCGCGACCGCTTTAGCTACCAAGGCCTTTATAGCGAAGACAGAGTTCAGAAGCCCATGGTGCGGGTAGAGGCCGAGTTGCATGCGACTGATTGGGAGACTGCGGTTCAGTTCGCTACGCGTGGGATCAAAAAAATTATCGGAACATACGGAGCAGAGCAGGTTGGTGTCTTGGCATCCCCTAATCTGGCTCTCGAAGATCTTTATCTGGTACAGAAATTTGCCCGTACGCTAGGGATTTTCAATATTGATCACCGACTCCGTCAAGTTGATTTTTCAAACGATCCAGAAAATGTTGTGTACCCATCTCTTGAGATGTCAATCGCAGACCTAGAGCATATTGATAATATATTATTGATTGGAACTAATATCCGTATGGAACAACCTATGCTCGCGCACCGCCTGCGAAAGGCAGCCATGCGCGGTGCACATGTTTTCGCAATTAATCCGCGTGATTTTGGATTTGCTTTCCCGTTAACAACGAAAATCACGGCTCGCCCCTCGGAGATGTTAGCCTCCTTAAGGCGCGTGGCTTTAATGGTTGCTGAAAAAACCGGGAAGAAAGCGATTTCAAATGAACCTCTGAATGAAGAAAAAGACAACGAATGGGTTATAGCAGACGCGCTAAGCAATGGCCGGCGGTCGCTGATTATATTCGGCCAGTTGGCAATCGCGCACCCCGCGTACAGTGATTTGCGATCGCTTGTGCAGTTTATCTCGAATCAAACAGGTACGTCAGTAGCTTATATTGGAGATGGCGCGAATGCTTCTGGAGCCGTAATGGCTGGGGTTCTTCCTTGTCGCGGTCCGGGCGCTAAATTATTAGAAAACGTGGGGCTTGATACGCAGGCAATGTTTTCGAAAAAGCTTAAGGCTTATGTATTGATTGGTATTGAGCCGGAATTTGATTGCATAAATCCAGGATTGGCATCAGAGGCGATTGGCTCGGCTCAGGAAGTGCTGGCGTTGACCAGTTACCTGCGCCCCGGTGGCGTGCTTGACCGAGTTGCGACTTGTATTCTGCCGATCAGCGCTTATGCCGAATCGGGTGGTACCCTAGTTAATATCGAAGGAAATTGGCAAACCAGTAGTGCGGGCGGCGTCCGGTCGGTTGGGGAGTCTCGTCCAGTCTGGAAAGTATCTAGAGTAATGGCCAATGTGCTGGGTTTGGAAGGTTTTGAGTACACGTCATCAGACCAGATCATTAAAGATATGCACGATGACTGTAGCGTGGCACCTACTATTCAACCGGCAAACCTTGCGCCAAAACCGGATTTGCTCGTGACGGAATACCGTGCACAACCTGATCAGTTGGAGCGCATTGCCGAGGCGCCAGTCTATTCCTGCGATGCAGTCGTTCGTAGAGCGGTGCCGCTGCAGCAAACGCAACTTGCGACAGTGCCGGAAGTGCGAATCAATCCGGCGTTGGCAACGCGACTGCAGCTTAATGAAAATGACGAAGCAGTCGTCAGCCAAGGTAAAGGGAGCGTGAAACTGCGAGTGCGCATTGATAGTTCCATCGCAGACGGTGCCGTCTGGGTGCCCGCTTGCATAGCGGAAACCGCTGCGCTTGGAGAATGGTTTGGGTCTATCGAAGTTCGATGTGCCTGAAGGCAATTTATAGGGGGGGCTGCTCCGCCAAGCTGTACGGGCTTGCAGCGTGAGTTACCAGAATACTATATAGAACCAGCAGGATTGAAACCGTGGAAATAGCCTGGACCCTTGCGCTGATCGTACTGAAAATTGTAGCTGTCGTCGCTCCGCTGATGTTATCAGTTGCGTATCTAACATACGCCGAGCGCAAGATTATCGGATATATACAAGTGCGCTTAGGGCCTAACCGTGTGGGTCCAGGAGGTTGGCTTCAACCGATCGCCGATGCGCTGAAGTTAATGTTGAAAGAAGTGGTAATTCCATCGGGTGCGAATCGATTCCTGTTTGTACTCGGTCCGGTGTTATCTATCGGCCCAGCTTTGGCCGCGTGGGCGGTGGTGCCGTTTGGCGATCAGATGCAGATTTCAAGCATTGACGCCGGGCTTCTGTACGTTCTGGCAATGACATCGCTGGGTGTCTATGGCGTCATTATTGCTGGATGGGCATCCAATTCAAAATACGCATTTCTTGGCGCAATGCGTTCGGCTGCGCAGATCGTTGCCTATGAAATTGCAATGGGCTTCGCATTGGTCGGAGTCTTGATGGCCGCGGGTAGCTTAAATCTCAATGAAATCGTAAAAGCACAGCAAGGCGGATTGTTGTGCTGGTACTGGCTCCCGCTGCTACCACTGTTTGTTGTCTATTTCATATCTGGTGTAGCTGAAACAAACCGAGCACCTTTTGATGTGGCTGAGGGAGAGTCGGAGATTGTTGCGGGTTTCCACGTCGAATACTCGGGAATGACGTTCGCCGTCTTTTTCTTGGCTGAGTACGCCAATATGATCCTGATTTCGGCGCTTGCCGCAATCATGTTTCTCGGCGGATGGCTTTCTCCTTTTGAGGGTATTCCGGTTCTGAGTGTAGTATTTTCCTGGATACCAGGTGCTGTTTGGCTGATTCTCAAGACGTCGTTGTTTTTGTTTCTCTTTCTTTGGCTCCGGGCGACTTTCCCTCGATATCGATATGACCAGATCATGCGTTTGGGTTGGAAGGTGTTTATACCAGTAACCTTGGTTTGGCTATTCGTTGAAGGGTTGGCAATACTGGCTAATCTTCGTCCGTGGTTCGCGTGAGGTTGGCTGCAATGAGCACAATCAAACACTATTTGAAGAGTTTTTTACTCTGGGAGTTGTTCATCGGGTTGCGCTTGACTGGCAAATACTTGTTTTCGAAGAAATTCACGATCCAGTATCCCGAAGAGAGAACTCCGCAATCACCGCGGTTTCGTGGCTTGCACGCGCTCCGTCGTTATCCAAATGGCGAGGAGCGCTGTATCGCTTGCAAACTGTGTGAGGCGGTGTGCCCGGCATTGGCTATTACCATTGATCTGGAACAGCGTGCCGATGGTACGCGCCGCACGACCAGATACGATATTGACTTGTTCAAGTGCATATTTTGTGGATTTTGTGAAGAGTCCTGCCCGGTGGACTCCATTGTCGAGACCCGGGTGTTTGATTATCATTTTGAAAATCGCGGTGACCAAATCATGACCAAAGCAAAGTTATTAACGCATGGTGATCACCACGAAAAGCAAATTGCCAGTGATCGTGCCGCTGATGCACGGTATCGCTGATGTTTTGTTAATTCTGCACACCCCATTGTTTCCTGAGTATATGGCGGGTCTATAAAAATGGGCTTTGAAAAATTCTTGTTTTATTTTTTCTCTGCAATATTGCTTTTTTCAGCCGTCCGTGTGATCACGGTCCGCAATTCTGTGCATGCTGCGTTATTCTTGGTCCTCGCGTTTTTTACGAGTTCTGGGTTGTGGTTGTTGCTGCAGGCGGAATTTCTAGCTATCACGTTGGTGTTGGTTTATGTCGGCGCAGTAATGGTCTTGTTTCTTTTTGTCGTAATGATGCTTGATATTAATACAGCTCCGCTGCGAGAAGGTTTTGTGCGTAACGCTCCGTTGGGAATTACGATCGCATTGATCATCGCTGTTGAAATGATATTAATCATCGTATCGCAATCCAGCGCTGATGCTCATGGTGTTGCTCTGCAGGTTTATCCAAAAGGATTCAGTAATACACGAGAACTTGGTTCGGTATTATATACTATGCATGCGTATCCTTTTGAGGTTGCTGCAGTTATTCTCTTGGTGGCAATTATTGCGGCCATCGCCCTTACGATGCGGCATCGAGAAGGGGTCAAATATGTAAATCCTGCAGCCCAGGTGCGTATTAATCGCGAAGGGCGGGTTCGGCTCGTGAACATAAGCCGAGAGAAGGACCCAAGTTGATTTCGCACATGGGTAAACTTCTATCCGGATTTTTGGCTTAGACTGCACTGACTGTTAAAGAGTGCATCTTGCCGAGATGCATGCATGCTCGCCGAACTTAGACTAAACAGAATCTGGAGGGGGTGCGAATGATTACACTTACTGATTATCTTATTTTGGGGGCATTGCTTTTTTGTCTGAGTGTTGCCGGCATTTTTCTGAATCGAAAAAACATTATTGTTCTGTTGATGTCTATTGAGTTGATGTTGTTATCGGTAAACTTTAATTTTGTGGCTTTCTCACGTTTTCTAGGGGACACGGCTGGGCAGGTGTTCGTGTTCTTCATTCTTACGGTCGCAGCGGCGGAGGCAGCTATCGGCTTGGCGATTCTGGTTGTACTGTTCCGTAATCGCCGTACGATTAACGTCGCCGACCTAGATACAATGAAGGGCTGAATAAGATGCTTACAGTATATATCTTCATCGTTTTAATGCCTCTGTTCGGTGCTATTGCTGCTGGTTTGTTTGGCAAGAAAATTGGTCGTCGTGCGGCACACTGGATTACCATTCTTGGTGTTGGCGGCTCGTTTGTTTTGTCTCTCGTCGTTTTTAATCGACATGTTCTCAGTGGTGAGCCTGACTTTAATGGAACTCTTTATACATGGGCTATGATGGAAGGTGTCAGGCTGGAGATCGGATTTCTTGTAGACTCATTGACTGCAATGATGATTACAGTTGTGACTTTTGTGTCGCTAATGGTTCATATCTATACCATTGGTTACATGAAAGAGGATGATGGTTACCAGCGATTTTTTTCTTATATATCGCTTTTTACGTTTTCAATGCTGATGTTGGTGATGTCAAACAATTTTTTGCAGCTGTTCTTCGGATGGGAGGCGGTGGGGGTCGTTTCCTATCTATTGATCGGTTTTTGGTACAAGCGACCTACCGCGATTTACGCAAATATGAAGGCCTTCCTGGTAAATCGCGTTGGAGATTTCGGATTTCTGCTTGGCATTGCTTCAATTTTGATGTTTTTTAATAGCCTCGATTATGCGGATGTTTTTCATGCTGCACCATTATATGCCGATAAGACTATTTCGATAGGCGGAGGGCAATGGTCGCTGATGACCATTACCTGCATCCTGCTGTTTATTGGGGCAATGGGTAAATCTGCCCAAGTGCCTTTGCATGTGTGGCTGCCTGATTCCATGGAAGGCCCTACTCCGATATCGGCATTGATTCATGCTGCAACCATGGTGACCGCCGGGATATTCATGGTGGCCAGAATGTCGCCATTGTTCGAACTGTCTAGCACTGCGCTAAGCTTTGTGCTTGTCATCGGCTCGATAACTGCTTTGTTCATGGGGCTTCTCGGTATTGTCCAGAATGACATAAAGCGAGTTGTCGCTTATTCGACATTGTCCCAATTGGGCTATATGACCGTGGCCCTCGGGGTGTCAGCATACTCAGCTGCCGTTTTCCATCTGATGACGCATGCTTTCTTCAAGGCGCTGCTCTTCCTCGCCGCTGGATCAGTCATCATCGGCATGCATCATGAGCAAGACATGCGCAAGATGGGTGGGTTGCGTAAGTACATGCCCATCACGTGGATTACATCCTTGATCGGTTCCTTGGCTCTGATCGGTTTTCCTGGTTTTTCAGGGTTTTATTCAAAAGACAGTATTATCGAAGCGGTAAAAGCCTCCCACATTCCGGGCTCCGGTTTCGCCTATTTTGCAGTTATCGTGGGCGTATTCGTAACCGCTTTCTACTCGTTCCGCATGTATTTCCTCGTGTTTCACGGAAAAGAACGCTTCCAGCATTCCCATGCCGGGGATTCTCGGCATGCCGGAGCCGAAGAGCATGGGGGGCATGTTGATGGACATGATCATCAGCATGGGCATGGACACCGTCCGCACGAATCGCCTGCTGTCGTTACGGTGCCACTGATTATGCTGGCCATTCCTTCGATATTTATCGGAGGGATGACTATCGGATCAATGCTGTTCGGGAGTTATTTCGAAGGCGTGATATACGTGGCACCTGAACATGATGCGTTGGCGCATTTGGCAGAGCATTTTCATGGGGCCATTAGCTTTGCATTGCATGGCATCCTGGGGTTGCCTTTTTGGCTTGCCATGGCCGGGGTGTGGAGTGCGTGGTTTATCTACATGAAGCACCCGGAGTACGCCGAGCACATCCGTCTTAAACTAGGGCCGATCCATCAAATACTTGAGCGCAAATACGGTTTCGACGATTTCAACCAGATGTTCTTTGCCGACGGAAGCCGTCGACTGGGTAGCGCATTGTGGAAGTTTGGGGATGCGGGCTTGATTGATGGACTGTTGGTCAACGGTAGTGCACGAACCATTGGCTGGGTTGCGTCCGTAGTGCGTCACATCCAATCAGGTTACTTGTTCCACTACGCGTTCGCGATGATCGTCGGATTGCTTGGACTGCTGACGTGGATCGTGGTCAGGTAAGCACCTAGGGGAAGAGAGCAGCGATGCTATCCGAATTGCCTATCCTTAGTCTCGTCATCTGGCTGCCAATCCTCGGGGGCGCTGCGGTCCTGTTCGTCGGCGATGAGAATAGTGCCGCCGCGAGAAGATTGGCTTTGGTTGTAGCTTGCGCAACATTCGCGGTGAGTCTGCCGCTTTGGACTGCTTTTGACGGCACCACCGCGTTGATGCAGTTCGAGGAACTTTGGCCTTGGATTCCGGCATTCAGCGTCAACTATCATCTAGGTATTGATGGTTTCTCAATGCCTCTGATTCTGTTGACGGCGTTCATGACGGTGATCGTCGTCATTGCAGGATGGGAAGTGGTGCAGTACCGGGTTGCACAATATTTGGCAGCTTTTCTGATCATGGAAGGTCTCATGATCGGGGTATTCGCGTCCCTTGATGCCATGCTGTTTTATGTTTTTTTTGAAGCCATGCTTATCCCTATGTTCCTAATAATCGGGATTTGGGGTGGGCCTCGGCGTGTTTATGCAACAATCAAGTTTTTTCTTTATACATTTTTTGGCTCAGTATTCATGCTGATCGCTTTGCTTTATATGTATTTTAAGTCCGGAAGCTTCGAAATCATCGGTTTCCATGCCTTGAAACTTAGCATGAGTGAGCAGATTCTTATTTTTCTGGCTTTTGTTATGGCCTTTGCCGTTAAGGTCCCGATGTGGCCCGTGCACACGTGGTTGCCAGATGCTCACGTGGAGGCGCCAACGGGTGGTTCAGTGATCTTGGCGGCAATAACGCTCAAGATCGGCGGCTACGGCTTTGTCCGTTTTGCCTTGCCGATTACTCCCGATGCTGCTGCGCATCTAGACTGGTTGATATTGACGATGTCACTTGTGGCAGTTGTCTACATCGGCTTGGTGGCGCTAGTCCAGCAGGACATGAAGAAACTGATTGCCTATTCATCGATCGCACATATGGGATTCGTGACGCTTGGATTCTTCCTGATTTTCGGGATCATGCGCTCTACCGGAAGTGTCAATGGTGCGGTCATGGGCATCCAAGGTGGCATGATCCAGATGGTTTCGCATGGATTCATTTCAGGAGCCATGTTCCTGTGCGTTGGTGTTCTTTACGACCGCGTCCATTCGCGCCAAATCAAGGATTATGGTGGCGTCGTCAACACTATGCCCATGTTTGCGGCCTTCATGGTTTTGTTTGGGCTCGCAAACTCGGGTCTGCCTGGAACTTCGGGGTTTGTTGGCGAATTCTTGGTGATCCTGTCGAGCTTCAAATCCAGTTTTTGGATTGCATTCCTTGCCGCGTTAACGTTGATCCTAGGGGCCGCTTACACGCTTTGGTTGATCAAACGGGTTGTATTTGGCGACATAGGTAATAAGCATGTGGCTGAACTGCAAGATGTGAATGTGCGAGAGTTCTGCATGCTGGCCTTGCTCGCAATTGCCGTTCTCATTCTTGGCATTTGGCCGGCGCCTTTGGTCGATGTCATGAATCCGACAGTTGAAAATTTAGTAAGGCACATCATCGTATCAAAGATATGATTGAGAGGTTGTTGCTCAGCCTGGTTTTAAGAAGCCGAGCAAACCTCATGCTTGAATCGAAACTTTAGGCTCTGATGGGGATTCCCATGACTTTTGTACCGCCTGATTTCGTATCGGTAATGCCTGAGATCTTTGTGCTTTCAATGGCGTGTGCGGTGCTTGTCATCGACGTCTTTCTCAAAGATGAGCAACGAGGAATCACTTTCGGGCTCTGTCAGTTGACATTGCTGGGGGCCTTGTTGCTGACGCTGATCGGATACGGTACGGATACAACGGTGACTTTCAACGGTCACTTTATACGCGATGCCATGGGGGATGTTCTCAAGGTAGGCATCTATGTGGCCATAGCCATGGTGCTCCTCTTTTCTCGGGACTATCTGATCGCTCGAGGCATACACCGTGGCGAGTACTACGTACTGGCTTTGCTCGGCGTGCTCGGCATGATGGTCATGGTATCGGCGGCCAGTTTCCTGACGGCGTATCTTGGGCTTGAGCTCCTGTCGCTATCGCTTTATGCGCTGGTGGCATTTGACCGAGATAATGCTCAATGTTCTGAAGCGGCCATGAAATACTTCGTGCTTGGTGCTTTGGCGTCGGGAATGCTGCTTTATGGCATTTCTATGATTTACGGCACAACTGGCAGCTTGGACCTCAGAGTGGTCGCAGGTGCCGCCATCGAAAATCGTGACGGTAGTCTGTTGCCTGCGCTGGGCGTTGCATTTTTGGTTGTCGGTCTCGCTTTTAAACTCGGTGCTGTGCCGTTCCATATGTGGCTGCCTGACGTCTATCAGGGGGCGCCAACGTCAGTGACGCTTTATGTTGGTTCTGCACCGAAACTTGCTGCCTTTGCTCTACTGATGCGTATTTTGGTTGAAGGATTGGGTGGCCTCGAATCTGACTGGCAACAGATGTTGATTGTTCTGTCGGTACTGTCGATTGCCGTTGGGAACGTCATCGCGATCGCACAGACGAATATCAAGCGTATGCTGGCCTACTCGACTATTTCGCATGTCGGATTCATTCTGCTCGGGATCATTGCGGGGACGGCAGATGGCTATTCGGCGGCAATGTTTTATGCCTTGACTTACGTTCTGACGACAGTTGGTTCATTCGGAATCATCATCCTTGCGGGACGCTCCGGTTGTGAGGTCGAAAACATCCAGGATCTTCGCGGATTGAATGACCGCAGCCCATGGTTTGCGTTTCTGATGCTGGTCATGATGATGTCGACGGCCGGTATTCCATTCCTGGTGGGTTTCTACGCGAAGTTCGCAGTGCTGATGGCTATTGTGAACGTCGGCATGGTTGGGCTCGCGGTATACGCTGTGGTACTGTCGGTGGTGGGGGCTTTTTACTATCTGCGGGTTGTCAAAGTCATGTACTTTGACAAGTCGGAAGATTCGATACCGATTCTGGCGGCCCTCGATACGAAGATCGTCATCGGCGCCAACGGATTGATCTTGATCCTGCTCGGGCTGTATCCGACGGGCTTGATGGGGGTATGTATCAGTGCTTTGCAATAAGAGGCCATGCTATTAACTCGGCAACTCTATAGAGCATGTTATAATATTTTTATGAAACACATCGACGCCCGCAGCATGACTCCTGAAGCCCAACGCGAGAAACGCATTATTGCGTTGAACATGCGCGAGCAAGGGTATTCCTTTGTGGCGATCGGCGAGGCCATCGGCGTGCATGGCCGAACGGTGCAGAAATGGTTGGCACGGGCGGCTGCGGACGGTGTCGACGCGGCGATTGCGGGCAAACCCCGCGGGTACGCGCCGGGTCAATTCCGGCAAATCACGCCCGAGCAGGAATCGAAGATCCGCTCGTACATCACCGACCGCATGCCCGATCAATTGAAGATGCCTTATGCGCTGTGGACGCGCAAAGCGGTGCGCGACTTGATCAAGGACGTCACGGGCGTGGACATGCCGATCCGAACGGTTGGTTTGTACCTGAGTCGCTGGGGCTACACGCCGCAGCGTCCGGTTAAACGCGCCTACGAACAACGGCCGGCCGAAGTGCGCGAGTGGCTGGACAAGACGTACCCGGAAATCGAACGACGCGCCAAGGCAGAAAAGGCAGAGATCTTCTGGGGCGACGAGACCGGTGTGAACTCGCGCAGCCAGCATGGCAGCAGCTACGCGCCGGTGGGGAAAACGCCGATAGTGGCGCTGACGGCCAAGCGATTCGGTGTGAACATGATTTCCGCTCTGTCCCCTCGTGGCGCGCTGCATTTCATGCTCTATCATGGCAGTTTCGACGCAACTCGCTGCATCGACTTTCTCGAACGGTTGATCCAGGCCTCGACCAAGGGCAAGGTTTTTCTGATCCTGGACAATCTGAAGGTCCATCACGCCAAGCTCGTCAAGGAATGGGTTGCCAAGAACAAGGAGAAGATCGAACTATTCTTCTTGCCGTCGTATTCTCCCGAACTCAATCCCGACGAGTACCTCAATGGCGATCTGAAGAACCGCATCGCACAGATGCCGCAGGCGCGCACAAAGGAAGCGTTGACCTCAAACGTCAAGAGCATCATGACCCAACTGGCTGAAAGTCCGAAACATATTCAGTCATACTTCAAACATCCGAGAATTCGCTACGCTGCATGAGAGGGCGTATAGAATTGCCGGATTAATAAGGTTCGGCAAGCGTATATATGAGTGGAGTGGATATCTACGGTTTCTCGTGGCTGCTGGTGGCACTGGTGTGTCTCAATTTTCCATGGGTAAGTGACCGTGCCTTGTTGCTGTGGAGCAGAGGTGTTAAAAAGTCTAGCTGGCATCGGTGGGTGGAATGGGCATTTCTACTTATCTTATGTGGTGTATTAGGAATTATTTTAGAGTATAGATCGACTGGTGCGAGGCATCCGCAGGACTGGGAGTTTTATGCGGTTCTGTTGAGTTTAGGGCTGGTGGCGTCATTGCCCGGGTTCGTCTTTCGTTACCAGTGGTTGCCATTAAAACGGCGCGGATAGGCGTAACCGTTTCGGTTTTAATTGGCTGACAGATTTATACTCGAAACTGACGAAGCGCTAGGGCCTGTCATCAATTGCCTGAATAGGAGATGCTTGATATCCCCTTCAGACTCTGAGGCAAGCATGACCCGGCGTTACGGACTTCGAGACGATCAATGGGCCCGCATCGAGCATCTTCTCCCGGGCCGGCCGGGTCACGTCGGGGTGACCGCCAAGGACAACCGACGGTTTGTTGAAGCGGTGCTGTACCGCTATCGAGCCGGTATTGCCTGGCGCGATCTTCCGGAGCGCTTCGGCGACTTCCGGGTTATCCACCTGCGGCACACGCGCTGGAGCCGATCCGGGGTCTGGCAGCGGGTGTTCGAGGCCTTGGCCGAGGATGCGGACAACCAGTACGCGATGATCGACAGCACCATCGTGCGGGCGCACCAGCACAGCGCTGGGGCAAAAGGGGGGCGGCGCAAGCCATCGGGCGCAGCCGCGGCGGACTGAGCAGCAAGATCCACGCGCTGGTCGATGCGCTGGGCAATCCGACGGCCTTTCATCTGACCGCGGGTCAAGCCTCCGACCTGGAAGGCGCCGATGCCTTGCTGCCCAACCTGTCGACCCAGGCGCTGATCGCCGATCGCGCCTACGATGCTCAGGCGCGGGTGATCGAGCCCATGCAACGGATCGGGGCGCAGATCGTCATTCCCTCGCATCCCACCCGCAAGGTGCTACGAGACTATGACCGCGACCTCTACAAGGCCCGGCATCTGATCGAGAACTTCTTCGCCAAGCTCAAGCAATACCGCGCCATCGCCACGCGATACGACAAAACCGCCTGCAACTTCCTCGGGGCGATCCACTGGGCCGCCGCCGTCATCTTGCTCAATTGATGACAGACCCTAGGGCGCGGCGGCGCTGATACACCAGCCCCTGAGCACATCGGCTTTTATCGACCAGCTGGACAGCGCGGGCGGAGCCGTCGGTAGGGCGGCGTCCTATCGGCGACGAGGCGTGTGTCGTTCTGCTGCGCGATCGCTAAGTCACGGCAACCACCTTGCTGGCGGTGTGAGCAAACGGCGATTTTTGCCGAGATGGTTTTCTTTGAGTCGTCGGCGACAAGACGGCCCTAGGGTTGGTGTTCCTAGAATGAAAAAAGGCCCCGGGCTTCTTGAAGCCCGGGGCCTGCTGTCTGGTGGGCCGGCGTCTACCGAATAAGAAGCACAACTATCTGTTTTTGAACGAAAAACTAATAAGCATTTCCAGAATTTGCCCCCAAAGTTGCGACACTAGGGGCTGGCTGCCATTGGACGAAGGCGGATCACTCGGGAACGGATGGCCTGCGGCGCTTGATCGTGATCGTCGGCCGCGCGCCGGTGCGCTCGTTCGTGGTGCCGGTGCTCGGCACGGCAGGGGATGGTTCAGCGGTAGCCCGCGGTCGAGTCTTGCCGGTGATGACGCGGCCGGCGGTTGCCTTGCCGGGTGTGGTGGGGGCCGGTGGCTTTCTGTTCGCGGCTCCTGCCGCCTTGCCCTTCGCCTTCATGCGCTCGGCCTTGTCGCGACGCTTGGCGCGTTCGGCGGTGCGGTCGCCCTCGGTCGCCAGCCGCGCAGCGGCGGCAGCCTGGTGCTCAGGGGCGACGCCGCCGGTGATGTGCCCCTCGATGTCGATGCGAGGCCGGCCGGCGGCGAGGGCGGCCGTGTAGGCACGGCTCAGGCACCAGCGGCGCAGCGCCCAATCGCACGCCGCCGGGTCGGCGAGTGGATCTTCCGCGATGGCAGTGTGCAGGGCCTCACGGGTGCCCACGGCCAGCGGATGAACCGCCGCAGGATCGTTGACGAAGGCGACCGGGAAGCGGCGGTGCAGGTAGTCGAGTGCCGAAGCGGTGCGAGCGGTCTTGCTTGTCTGATTCATCCTGATGATCCCCATGCCGATACGGATACAACCCCCTATAGGGCGCGCGGCTGCTCGCTTGTCGCGGCTCGAATTACCCGTGCAACGGGTCTGCCGGAAGGACCCGCAGCATCAGCGCACATCCAGGTCGCCGACCTTGCGGCATGGCCAGCGGCACACCGCATCATCGTCAACGCTCCGAACACAGCTTTGCTTATCCGCGTGCCGTTCACGCCATCCTTGCAGGACATGGAAGGCGCCGCGAGTAGTGTCGAAGACCACATCGATTTGAAATCGACATGGGCATGTCGAGTGTGGATCACCCCCTTCGCGTGCTTCTCGAAAGCCTGTTTTGTGATCACTATTTTCCCATCCATTCGCGCCATTCGCGCCATTCGCGTCATCGGCGCCAGCCTCACAGAGTGGCGTGACTGGTGGCGCGACTGGCGCCGGCGGCGTTTCGGCGGCTGTCTGGGTGGTTTGTGCGCTGGCAACGCGCCGATTTGTGATCACAAATTATGCGCCATGCCGCCCCCGCTGCCTGCCGCACCGCCATCGCGATCGATCCGCTTCTCGCCCTCGTGTGCGCCTTCAGCACTCGGCCAACCCTGACAGAAACCGGGGCCGCGCTTGAAACGCAGCCCCGGCGCGCGAGACAAGACACCGCCTTGTTCGTCAGCTCACCGTGCACTTGATCACCGCCCGCGGGCGGGTGCAGAGGTTTAGCGCACTCTGCTGCGTCATGATCTTCACCCAGCGCATGAACTCGGTATCGAAGGCCGGTCTCGCATACAGGGGCAAGCCCAAGGTGTTCGCCGCGTCGACGAAATCCGCCGGCGCGAAGCGCGTGATGAACAGCCCCGGCACGCCTTCCGGTACCACGTAAGCCTGATCGGCGGCGATGTAGTCAGTGCCGTTGACCTTGCCGCGGTACTCCTCCCAGAGGATGTCGCCGAAGCGGAACCCGCTTTTCGGGTCGTTGCGCAGATACTCGCCCTGCGCGTAGTTCTCGTAAGCGGTCATCACGTCCGGGTGGCTGATCAGCTTGTCGAAGAAGTCCTTGCCGGCGAAGCCCCGCAGTTGCATGTAACTCTCGTCACCCAAGGCATCCTCGATCTTGCGCCGGGTCGCCATGCAGACCGTGCGCACCTGCGTCGAACCGTCGGCGAGGGCGAACGATTGCGTTTGCTGCGCCACGCCGAATTCGGTGAACAGGTCGTAGATCGTCGAGCCATCGGCATCGAGGATCAGCCCCTTGATCGCGCCGACGCGGTGGTATTCGAGCGTCGCGGCGTGGCTGCGCTGCATGCCGGTGAGGCTTTCGGCGACGACGATCTGCGCCGTCATCAGCTCGCTTTCGGTTCCGAATACGCGCCGGTCCTGAAAGGAGTGTGCATAAATCGTTTCTTCGAGTGGCGTGAACGGAACCTTGAATTCCAGCATCTCGGACCGCCCGCGCTGGTATACCGGAACCGGTGCGCCGCGCGGGCGCGCCTGCAGCAGTACCAGCTTGCCGTCGCGGCGCTCGATCATGACCTTGGTGGTCGCAACGCCTTTTTCCTCGAACAAGCCGAGGGCGCCGAGGCGCCCGGGCTGGTGCGGGTTGGCGTTGACGGCCGCGGTCAAGGTCTCCGCGGAAAAGATGTTGCTGCTGAACACGTCCATCATGGGCATGGTTCGTCTCCCGGATCAGTCTTCGAGGAATACGCGCGGGTCGGCATCGGCCCGACGCGGGATGTGCAGGCCGCTACGCGCTGCCGCGGTGATCAAGGCTTCTTCTTCCCGCTCCAAGTCCAAGCGCTCGCGATCAAGCTTCGCCAGGTGCGCCCGGCGTTGTTCGAGCCCCGGACCATCCGAACAGATCACCTTGATCTGTTCGAGCAAGGCGCAGCGGAGCGTGTCGCCGAAGAAGGTCGCCATGTAGGCTTCGACCTCGCCGTCTGGCACCAGCTCAAACGAGCGCACCGGCTGCGGGGTGATGAAGCGGTGCACCCGGGCATACCCCGCGTAGCGCTGGCGCTGCTGCTGCAGGTAGGCGTCGACGCGGGCGGTGGCGTCGGCCAGGTTCAGCGGCTGGTCGCGCCCGTTGTCCGCTTCCTGCCGAAGCGCCGCGATGCGGGCGCGCAAGCGATCGACGTCCGCGCGCAGGCTTTCGGCGCCGCTCTCGATCTGTGCAAGGTGTTTGCTGCTCATCGAAGCGCCTCCTCGCAACGGGCCACGATCTGCGCAAGAGGGCGCAGGCGGTCGCGTAGCCCTTCGGTTTGCTGCGTGCACGCTCCCCGCTCGTCGACGAGCTCGGCCAGGCGTTGCGACTCGGCCCACGGCAGACTGAAGCCGTCGGCTGCCAGCGCCTCGTTTCTGGCTTCCAGCGTCTCGATGGCTTGCGCCAGCTCCTGCAAGCGCATATCGGCGTCGCGCACGGCCGCACGCAACTGGTCGCGTTCGGCCCGCAACTGGTGAAGTTTCGGGGGCGTGCTCATCGGGCGATGACGTAAGCGCTTGCAAGCTGCGTCAGCGCGGTTGCCTGTTCGCCGCTGGTAGCGCCGCTTTTCCAGACCATCCGCTCCTTGTTCACTTCGGCCAGGCGAACGACAGCGGCGGCCGCGATGTCGCCGGCGGTGGCGTTCACCGCCGCCACGAGCACGCCGGCGGCGATCTGCGTGCCGTCGCTTGCCGCCGGGTTGAGTTCCTTGTACTTGCCCGAGGCGGTGACCTTACCGAGCACGGCACAGGCGCTGAGGTTCTGCCCGCTGGCGATGACGACGGTTTCGCGCGACAGCGAGCCATTGGCTTCGGAAATGATGAATTCGCCGGGGCGGGGCGTTTCGGTTAGTACGCTCATGTCGGCTGCCTCACTTGGCCTTGTCGAAAGCGCTGTCCCAACTGTTCAGAACGGCATTGCGGCTGCTCAGATCACCGCTCGGCGCCGGGGCGTGGGTGATGCGCTGGGCCAGGCCATCGCGGCGGATGTCTTCGAGCGTGATGCCGCGGTCGCGCTGGGTCTGAAGGATCGCGAGCGCGGTCACTTCGGGGCTGCTGCCGTCGGCGATGGCGGCGGCGATCTCGCGCTCGAAGCCCTCGGCCTTGATCGCCAGCAGGGCGTTGATGCGGGCCCGCTCGGCGGCGATGACGGTGGCCTTCAGCGCCTCGACGTCGACGGTGGCGATTTCCAGCGCAGCGGGATCGGCGCCGGCGGCGAGGGCGGCTTGCAGTTCGGCGGTGGTGCTGATGTTCACGGACGGGGTTCCTCGGGTGGTGGCAGTACGGGCACGGGATGTGCCGAAGGGGCGGTAGCCGGCACGCTCGAAGGGGCCGGCGATGACGGCTTCGAGCGAGCCGAGACGGTCGGCCATGCCGGCGGTGATGGCGGCCTTTCCGACGAGCAGCCCGCCGCGGCCGAAGTCGGTGGTGACGCGTGCGGGGGTGGTGCGGCGGTAGCCGGCGACGGCGCCGATGAACACGGCTTCGAGGTCGTCGACGAGGCGCTGCATCTCGGCACGGCCGGCATCGGACTCGGGATCGGCGCGCTTCAGCGGGGCGTTGGAACTGACGAACTCCAGCGTGCGCCGTCCCTTCGGGTCCGCCCCGGAAAGCTGGCGGGCCATGACGACGCCGATCGAACCGAGCAGCGCCGTCGGGTCGATGACGACGTCGCCCGCGGCGCTGGCGAGCCAGTAGGCGGCCGACGCCGCCATGCCGCCGACGTAGGCGACTACGGGCTTCTCGGCGCGGGCGGTGGCGATCATCTGCGCCAACTCGTTGATGCCGGTGGCCTCGCCGCCGGGGCTGTTGATGTCGAGCACGAGCGCGCGCACACCACGATCGTCGAGCGCCGCGCGGATGTCGGTGGCGAGCACCTGCGTACTGGTGGCACCCGACAGCTCGGTGAACAGGTTGGCGTAGCGGAAGATCGGGCCGATGACCGGCACGATGGCCACGCCGTCGCGGACCTCGACGGCGCGGGTGTTGTCGAGCGGCTGGCCGAGCCGGGCGGCGAGCGCTTCGGGGTCGCCGTGGCGGTCGGCGATGTCGAACAACTGCGCGAGCGCGGCCGGCTCCATCAGCCAGGCGCGGGCGAGCGCGGCATCGAAAGCGCATAGGGGCATCGTTGGAATCCTCGGTATTCGGCCTTCCCGCAACTTAGGGGTAAAGCCGAATATCCGAAATCAATCAACGATTTAACCGGACGGCATGCGCTGTTTGTTACCCGCTGCCCCGCGAGCCTTCCGGCTCGACGATTTCGTAGAGGCGCGACAGGCTGGTCGGCACGTAGGCGCCTGAGCGGTAGGCATCGGCCAGGGCCTCGCGCAGCGGGCCGGCGATGTGCAGCGCCAGCGGCGGGCGAACCAAGCGCTGCAATGTCAGCATGCGCTGCCGCGTGCTCTCGCCGACGATGTGCCGGAAGGCTCGCTGAAGGGCGGCGTTTCGGCGCTTGAGCGCTTGCCGGGTGGCGGCCGACGACTGCCCGCGGCGGCGCAAGCCAAGGGCGGCGCACAAGGTGCGCGCCTCCCCGGTGGCAAAGCGCACGGCGCCGTCGTGCAGCCAGCGCGCAACCTGCGGGGATAGGGCGGGGCCGTTCTCCAGTTCGGCCAACAGGGTTTCAATGTCCATGCGCGGCGCGTGCCCGTTCATCGCTCGAAGCCCTTCGGGTGATCGCCTTCCGTCTCTCCATTCGTGCCATTCGCGCCGTTCGCGCCAGCGGCGCCAGGGTCTAGAAGGTGGCGCTGATGTGGCGCGGATGCCGCCGGCGGCGTTTCGGCGAGTGCCCAGACGGACCCGCGGCCGAAACCGACGCGCCTGATCACCACCCCCGCGCGCGGCCGCGCTCGCTGCAGGGTGCGCTCGGCGATCCCATCGTTGCGGCCCAGCTTGCGTACCTCGGCCGCCGGGCGCGGTCCCTCGGCCAGCACCTCGCGCAGCCACTGGATGACTTCGTTGCGCTCGGCGTGCTGCTCGTCCTCGGCCTCGGGCGGCGTCTCGGCCTGCGCCATGATCTCGCGCGCCTCGCCCTCGATGGCCTCGCCCCACAGCACCTGCGAGGTCGTGATGCCCGCGGCCAGGTCGCAGGCGTGCAGGTCGTAGCCGAAGCCGCCGCCGTCGGGGCCGATGTTCGACTTCACGCGCAGGAACACGCGCCGTGGGGCGGCGCCTTCGGCCCGGCGCATCACGGCGGTCGCCCAGGCGATGCGCGTCAGCGCCCCGAAGGCGAGCGAGCCGGTGAAGCGCTCCAGCGGCTCGCGCCCCTGCGTACCCTTGCTCAGGTGGGTGATGCCGAGCACGGCGGCGCCCAGGCGCTGCCCCAGGTCCACCAGCGGCGCCAGCGCCCGGCGCACCTCGGCGTTCTTGTGCGAGTCGGCCGCGACCGCCGACACGATGGGGTCGACGATGATCAGCCCCAGGTCGTCGAGCCGGGCGCAGGCCTCGGCGAGCACGGGCACGTCCTGCGCCGGGTCGAAGGGCCGTTCCCCCTCCTGGTCACGCACGTCGCCGACGATGTGCACGTGCGCCAGGTCGGCACCGGCCGCGACGAGCCGCGGCACCAGCGTATCGGCCGGGTCGTCCTCGCCCGACCAGATCACCACGCGCCGAGGCGTGGCGCAGCGCGTACCGTCGGGCCAGCGTCCGGCCGTGGTCAGCGTGGCGGCGAGCGCGAGCGCGAGCGTGGTCTTGCCGGTGCCCGGGGCCCCGCCGAGCAGGTGGAACTTGCCGGCGGCGAGCCAGCCGTGCCACAGCCAGCGGATCGGCAGCATCGTCACCTCGGCGGCGGCGAACAGCTCCACGGCCGCTTCCGCCAGCACGGACGCGTCGCGCGTGCCGGGCGGGCGGCGGCGCGGCCCGGCGGCCTCCGCCTGCTGCCCGCCATCATGATCGACGAGTGCCTGCAGGTAGTCCTCGGTCGGAAGGGCGGCGTCAGGGTTCATGCCTGCCTCCCGATGCCGAGTGCCCGGGCGATCGCCAGCAGCCGCCGGCGCGCCTGCCTGCCGCGATCGAGGTCCGCCGGCGACAGGGTGCGCCCGGCGGCGCGGTATTGGTCGATCAGCTCCAGGATCAGCCGCTCGTGTTCGGCCTCGGCGAGCAGCTTGGCGCGGCGCCAGGTCGAGAGCTGCTCGGGCCCGAAGCGCTGGCGATCCTGTTCCGGGAACAGCTCGGCGAGCGTCAGCCCCACGGCGGCGAGCACGTCGACCGTCGCGCAACCGGCGTGGCAGTGCACGAGCACACGCCCGCGCTCGTCCTCGCGGATCGCCAGCGACGGGTTGCGGTCATCATGCGCCGGGCAGCGGGCCATCCAGCGGCCGGCGCCGGCGGCCTTGACGCGCTCCAGCCGCGCCAGCAAGCGTTCGGCCGGCGTCATGGGCGACCGCCCCGGCGGCGGCCGTGGTAGAGCCGCGCGGCCTCGGCCTGCAGGCGTTCGAGCAGCACCAGCAGGGCCGGGTAGTGGGGCCCGTCGTCGCCGCGGGCGATCGCCGCGCCGTGGTACACCACGCCGGCGGCGTAGACCCGCAGCCGCTCCAGTGCCAGCGGCTCGGCTGCATTCCCGTGCGTTCCGCGGTATCGTGGCGCGGTCGCGCCGCCCGGTGACGACTCCAGGGGCCTCGATCGGTGCCAGCCGCTCGGGGCCTTGTCATGTCTGCGGCTCATGCGTCGGCCTCCTGGTCCGCTGCCCGGCGGGCGCGCCGCTTCTCGGCAGCCTTGGCGCTGGCGGTGGCCAACCGTGCCCGCCGGCGTTCGGCGCACGCGGCGTAATGGGCTTCGAGCGCGCGGCGCGCCGCTTCCCGCCGCTGGCGCACCTGCTCGGCTTTTCGCTGCGCCCACTCGACCAGCCGCAGCCCACCGCGACCGTCGCGGCGGCGCTCGCACATGCAACTGTCCAGCACCTCACCGAACGTTTTCCCCAGCAAGCGCAGGGCCTGTTGCGCCGTATGCAGCCGTTGGTTGTCGCCCGCCCTCGCGGCCTGCTCGATGTGCGCGCCGATGGCGATGAACGTCTCGTTCACCACCTGCAAGCCGCCGCCGGCGGCGAGGTAGCCGAGCAGCGCGGCGATGCGATCGGCGGTGGCCTGCTGCATCACCTCACAGGATTCGAGCGGCCACGCGTCGAGGATTAACAGCCATTCGCCCGGCAGCCGCCCGCCGCGGACCTTCATGAACGTCAGGTGCTCGCGGATCAGCGCGTTCGAGTCGGCGATCCACGCGCAGCGCTCGGCTTCGGTCTCCTCGATCCGGCCGAGGCCTCGCTGCAGCCGCTCGGCGACGCTGAAGCGCAGCAGGGTGGCCTCGCCGGTCGGGGTCGTCACGACAGGGGCGCTCATGCCGCACCTTCCCGGCGCAGCCGTTCCAGCAACTCGATTTCGCCCATCGCGAAGCTGCACAGTTCAAGAGCACTCACCGCCAGTTCGCCCGCGGCGGTCAGCAGCCCTTCACCGCCAGGCGCGGGCGGCACGGCCTTCAGCGCCTCCAGCACGGCGCGCAGGCCGATCAGCGTGCGGTCCTGCTGCTGCAGCAGGCCGTAGGCATCCGCCAGGTCGGAAGACAGCACGGTCGCGCTCATGCCTCACCTCCCGGCGCCGGCTCGGGGAGCACGTAGCCGTCGCCCGGCTCTATCAGCGTCACCAGTTGCAGCGCCGCGCCGGTCAGGCTGGCGCCGATGCTGCGGATGCCGCGCCCGTCGGCGAGGGCGAAGCGCAGCCCCTGCCGGTGTGCCGCCACGTCGAGCCGGGCGACCACGTTGGCGGCGTTCAGGCAGGCGGCGTTGAGCACGGCCTTGCGCTGCGGGTTGTGCGTCGGCAGCACGCTGAGGATCACCAGCAGCTCGAACAACTCGCGGGTGAAGGCGAGCGCGGCTTCGAGCTCGGCGGACTGCGCCACGGTCGGGATGTCGGTCACGTCAGCCATGACGCACCCCCGCGACGGCGGCGCCGTCCTGCTGGCGCTCACGCGCATCGAGCGCGGCGTAATGCCGGGCGAAGTCGACCAGCGCGAAGCGGGCGAGCCAGTCGACCGAGCAGGTGGTGTCGGCGCTGGCCAGCGCCTGCAGGGTGGCGTAGGTGTGGCGCGGAACGGCCACGGTGAGCAGCACGGTAGCGCCGTGTACGGGGTGGGGCGTGGGCATGGGGCGGGCCTCGTTGATTCGTTCAAGTTCGCCGCGAACCTGTTCAAGGGTTCGGGCGCCGGGTGCTTGAACACCGCAACGAGACGGCCGGCCGCTTTCCCCGTGAGGGTCTTGCATGACGGCCGACACCCGGCTTGATCCGAAGGCGATTCGGTCACGCTGGGCCGTGCCACGGCTCGCGCCGGGCACAAAAAAACCACGATCTCGGTCGTGGGGTTCCGCTCGTTGAGGTGTGTTCAGCACCTGCGCGGCAGGGTCCACGGCCGGCGCGGGCGGGTCCAGTCGATTATTCCAATCGACGGCGGCGACTTGATAGGCAAGCCCGCGGCGGCGGGCTTGGTGGTGGCGCTCTCGCGCCAGGTCACGGGCGGTGTGGGTCGGCATGGCGCGGCCCTCACGCAGCGGAACGCGCCGCCGGACGGGCGGCGATCCAGGCGTCGATCTCGCGCTCGCGCCAGGCGACGGAGCGCTCGCCGATGCGCACCGCGGCAGGCGCACGCCCGGCCGCCATGTCGGCGTACCACGCACTGCGGCTGCGGCCCGTGCGGGCCAGAACCTCGCGCAGGCGGATCAGGCGCTCGGCGGCGCCGGGGTGGGGCAGGGTGTCGGGGGAAGGCATGGGACGGCTCCGGCGTTGGTGAACGACGGGCCGACGATGGCGGGGCCGTGTCCGGCCGGGTGAATAGAAGCAATAGAAGCAATAGCGGCTTCTAGCGGTCACGCGCTCGCTTGAAGCGCTTGGCAAGCAACGCGTGACTGGTGGTGTGTGACTTGCCTTGGCTGTCGGTCCAGATCAGCCCGCTGTCGTCTTCATCGACGACGGCGCCCGAGGCGTCACAGCCTGGTCGCAGCCGTTCGTAAAGCTCCGGGTCGGTCGGTTCTCGGCCGAGCCACCGCCGCCGCTCGTCCAGCGCCTCTTCGATGGCCTCGCTCAGTCGATCCCGGCGGGTGCGCGGGGCAGTCGGCGGCAGGCGGTCGGGCTGCGCTGGCGCGGCCGGTTCCAGCCATACCCACGCCAGCGGGCAGTCGCTCGGGCCGATGCCCTCCGCCTGCAGGCAAGCGCGCACGGCCGCGCGCGAGTAGACCGCGATCGTCTCGGTACGCTCGGGGATGTCGCGATGCGATGGGTCGGGCGGGCGATCACTCAAAGGGCCGTAGCTTCTGACCCGTCGCCCGACGCGCACACGCCGCGCCGGGATCACGCGCGCTTCAGGCTCGGCCACAAGGCGGCCGCCTTCGATCGCTCGTCTGAAGAAATCCCGCCAAACCTCTGCCTCGGCGCCGCCTGCCGGGGCAAACAAGCCCAGCAGTTCAAGCAACGGGATGCGCTCGGGCAGCGCGCGCGCCCGCGCACGCAGGACCGCGTGAACCATCGCGCCGACTCCTCGGGCGGACTCCAGAAGGGAACGCAGCGCGGGCCGGTGGAGTGGTCCGGCGTTCAGGCCGTCGCCCTAGCGCTGCTGGCGGGATGGTAGCGCGTAAGTGACTGATGGGTTCAATTCCGGGAATTCCCGGAATTGCCGGCACGGCGTCGCGCCGGGCAGCCGGTGCGGCAGGGCGCACGATTTGTGATCACAAGCCGGCGCGTTGCCAGCGCAGAACACGCCCAGACAGCCGTCGAAACGCCGCCGGCGACAGTCGCGCCACCAGTCACGCCACTCTGTGAGGCTGGCGCCGATGACGCGAACGGCGCGAATGGCGCGAATGGATGGGAAAACAGTGATCACAAAACAGGCTTTCGAGAAGCACGCGAAGGGGGTGATCCGGCACCCGGTCAGCTCAGCCCGTGCGCCTCATCGGCACCACGTTGTTGGCCTTGAGCGCATCGAGGTAGTCCGCCCATTGCTGCATCATCCGCCGCCGCTCGGGCAGGTGCGCCGTGCGGTTGTAGGCGCGCCCGTTGGGGTCGCGCACCTCGTGCGCAAGCTGGTGCTCGATGAAGTCGGGGCGCACGCCGAGCACTTCATCGAGGATCGTCCGCGCCATCGCCCGGAAGCCGTGCCCGCTCATCTCGTCCTTGCCGTAGCCCATGCGCCGCAGCGCGGCGAGGATCGCGTTGTCGCTCATCGGGCGGGCGGCGCTGCGGGCGCCGGGGAACACGTAGCGACCGCGACCGCTGAGCGCGTGCAGCTCGTGCAGGATCGCGAGCGCCTGCGTGCTCAACGGCACAAGGTGCGCGGTGCGCATCTTCATGCGCGCGGCGGGGATGCTCCACTGCGCGGCCTCCAGATCGAATTCGGACCACTCGGCCTTGCGCAGCTCGCCCGGGCGTACGAACAGCAGCGGGGCCAGCCGCAGGGCGCAGCGGGTGACGAAGGCACCCGCATAGGCATCGATCGCGCGCAGCAGGGCCGCCACGCCGGCGGGGTCGGTGACGGCGGCGAAGTGGGTGCCCTTGACCGGGGCCAGGGCGCCGCGCAGATCGGCGCAGGGGTCGCGCTCGGCGCGCCCCGTGGCGATGGCGTAGCGCAGCACCTGCCCGCAGTTCTGGCGCGCGCGGTGGGCCGTCTCGATGGCGCCGCGGGCCTCGATGCGACGCAGTACGGCCAGCAGCTCGGGCGCTTTCAGGTCGGCGACCGGGCGGGCGCCGAGCCACGGGAACACGTCGCGCTCCAGCCGGCGGATGATCTTCTCGCCATGCCCGGGCGCCCAGGTGGGGGAGTGCTTGGCGTACCACTCGCGGGCGACCACCTCGAAGCTGTTCGCAGCGCGCTCGGCACCGGCGAGCTTCTGCGCCTTGCGCTGCGCGCCCGGATCGATGCCATCCGCCAGCAGGGTGCGCGCTTTGTCTCGGCGCTCGCGGGCCATCTTCAGGCTGACGGCGGGATACACGCCGAGCGATAGCCGCTTCTCCTTGCCGTCGACGCGGTACTTGAAGCGCCACCACTTGCCCCCGCTGGGGGCGACTTCCAGGTACAGCCCGCCCTCATCGGCCAGGCGTACGGGTTTGGCGGCGGGTTTGGCGTTGCGGATCGCGGTGTCGGTCAGGGGCATTTGGGGGCAACACCTCGCGGGGGCAACCGAGTTGCCCCCCATGTTGCCCCCAGTTGCCCCCGGCTGTCAGCGGTTGTCACTGGAACACTGCGGACGTGAAAAAGGCCGTAAGCCTTGGGTTTACCAGTGCTTACGGCCTTCTTCGGACGACTTCGGATCAGTAATTGGTGGAGCCGGCGGGAATCGAACCCGCGTCCGCAAGTCCGCCGCCCTTGGTACTACATGCTTAGCCTCGTCTTTGATTTAACCGATCGCAACCCGACGGGCAGGGTATTGAGCGGCGGTCCCTTGGGGATTTAACGCTGCGGCCTAGGGCAGGCGTTAGCGCGATTTCGTGCTAGGTCGACC
This sequence comes from Plasticicumulans lactativorans, assembly GCF_004341245.1. Taxonomy (GTDB): domain Bacteria; phylum Pseudomonadota; class Gammaproteobacteria; order Competibacterales; family Competibacteraceae; genus Plasticicumulans_A; species Plasticicumulans_A lactativorans. Next base: position 146,658 of record NZ_SLWY01000003.1, read on the forward strand.
CCTGGATGTTCTTGCGAACCCCGGACTTCACGAACACGTTCCGGGCCAGAGGCTGGCCGGGTTAAGCGGCCAGAGCGTAGTTGTCGTCGTTGGCAACTATTGGCTTGCCGCATTTTTTACGAGGCTAGCGACATCCTCGGCATGCACCTCAGGTTTTGTAACCCACGTCGAAACCAAGTCGGCCCCTACGTTGCAAAGAATACATGATAAGCACCCAACATGCCAGTCTGGGGAAGCGCTGGCGCTAATGACGCATCAAGCGTGCCTTGTCGCGTTCCCAGTCCCGCTCCTTGTCAACGGCGCGCTTGTCATAGTCCTTCTTGCCCTTGGCCAGCCCGATCTCAAGCTTGGCGCGGCCGCGCTTCCAGTAGAGGTTGAGCGGCATCAGGGTGTAGCCCTTGCGGTCGACGGCCACCACGAGTTTCGCGATCTGTTCGCGATGCAGCAGCAACTTGCGCGTGCGGGTCGGGTCCGGGCGCACGTGCGTGGATGCCGAAAGCAGGGGCGTGATATGGCAACCGAACAGCCAGGCCTCGCCATCCTTGAGCAACACGTACGCTTCCTTCAACTGGGCACGACCGTCGCGCAGGGCCTTCACCTCCCAGCCTTCGAGCGACAGCCCGGCCTCGAGCCGCTCCTCGATGAAGTAGTCGTGAAAGGCCTTCTTGTTGCCGGCAATGCTGGCAGGCGCGTTGGCGGGTTTCTTGCTCATGGCGGTCGATTGTAGAGGAGAGCCCTGCCGGCTGCACGGCACTTCGATTGAGCAGGTGGCTGAATTGGTCGAGAATGCGCGGTCCCGGTGCCCAGGCTGCCGGACATCGAGTGCGTATGCTGATCGGCCCCACCCGATCATGGAGATGAGGCGCGTGCCCACAGTTCGCAAGAGTGCGCTGGTGCCATATTCGGCCGCGGAGATGTATGCGCTGGTCGCGGACATCGAGGCCTATCCCCGCTTCCTGCCTTGGTGCCGATCGACACGGGTGCTGTCGCGCAATCCGGATGAGGTGCGGGCGAGCATCGAAATGGCCAAGGGACCGGTGAATAAGACGTTCTCGACCTGCAACCGTTTGCAGAACAACAAGATGATGGAGATGCGTCTGATCGATGGCCCCTTCGAGCGACTGGAGGGGTTCTGGCGCTTCGAGGCGCTGGGTGACCAGGCGTGCAAGGTCTCGCTCGACATGGAGTTCGAGTTCGCCAACGCGCTGCTGCGTGCGGCGATCGGCTCGATCTTCAGCACCATCGCGAATTCGCTGGTGGATGCCTTCGTCAAGCGGGCGGCCGAACTCTATGGCCGGCGCTGATGTCCTCCCGGTCGAAGTCGTCTACGCACGCCCCGAGGTGCAGGTGATCGTGCGGCTCGAATTGCTGGCGGGGGCGACGGTCGGAGATGCCGTCGACGCTGCCAGGCTCGAACGGCGCTTTCCGGAACTCGCGGGGCAGACGTTCGACGTCGGGGTGTTCGGCAAGGTATGCGCGCGCGATACCCCCCTGCGCGCAGGCGACCGGGTGGAGATTTACCGATCGTTGCTCGCCGACCCCAAGGCGGTACGCAAGCAGCGCGCTGCCGAGGGCAAGCGGGTGCGTAAGGGGGGAGGGGCGGAACCTCCTGCCGAGGTTTGAGCGGGCCGTCGCGCGCGACGAAAGCGCTGCTCAGGAGCCGGTTTCGACGCGCGCGACGACGTCGCGATCGAAGAACACGGTCAGCCGTCGCTCCTCGGCTTCGCCGCTGTCGTAGGTGCCGGGCCGGTACAGGTAGACGTAGTCCCAGCGCCCCTGGTGCAGGGGGTCGACGATCAGGGGCGTGCCGAGCAGCGTCTGCACCTCGCGCCGGCTCATTCCCGGGTGCACGGCGGAAACCGCCGAGGCGTCGAGGTAGTTGCCCTGCCGGACCTTGATCTTGTAGACGGGCAGGTGCTCGATCGTGCTGCTGCAGCCGGCGCCGAGTGTCAGCGAGGCGCCGACCAGGGCGCAGGCGAGAATTCGATGCATGTGAACGGGGAGCCGTCGTTGATAGACTGACCGCATCTTAACGTAATCCCGCCACGCTAGGCAGCGCCGGGATGGAGTCCATAGTGGGTTCGAAAGAACTGAAGCAGGCGGGCCTCAAGGTCACGCTTCCGCGCATGAAGATCCTGGCGATCCTGCAGGATCACGCCGATCGCCACCTGAGTGCGGAAGACATCTATCGCAGCCTGCTGGCGAGCGGCGAAGAGGTCGGTCTGGCGACCGTCTACCGTGTGTTGACCCAGTTCGAGGCCGCGGGTCTGGTCAAGCGCCACCATTTCGAGGGCGGCCAGTCCGTCTTCGAGATGAACCAGGGCGAGCACCACGATCACATCGTGTGCCTGCAGTGCGGGCGGATCGCGGAGTTCGTCGATCAGACCATCGAAGCGCGACAGCGCGAAATCGTCCAGGCGGCCGGTTTCGCGCTGGTGGAGCACTCCTTGATTCTTTATGGCGACTGCCTGAATGCCGAATGCCCGCACCGGCCGAAGGGGGAGGCCGGCGCCTGAGCGGCGTCGGTGCCGCTCAGGCGCCGGCGCGGGCCGCGAGCACGCGCTCCACGGTGTCGACGATTGCCTGGGTCTGGCCGTCGATCTCGAGGTTGACCCGCGCACCGGCACCGAGATGGCCGAAGATGGTCACGCGCAGCGTCTCGGGGATCAGGTAGACGGTGAAGGTGCCGTCGCCGACCTCGCCGACGGTCAGGCTGCAGCCGTTCAGCGCCACGTAACCCTTGGGCAGGATGTACTTCAGCAGTTCCGCGGGCGGGCGCAGCGTCAGCACCCGGTTGTTCTCGGGGGTGTCGACCGCGACCACCTCCGCCTGCCCGTGGACGTGGCCCGACAGCGGATGTCCGCCGATCTCGTCGCCGTAACGGGCCGCGCGTTCGACGTTGACGGCGTCGCCGGGGTCGAGCGCGCCGAGGTTGGTGACGCGCAGGGTCTCCATCATCACGTCGAAATGCACGTGCTCGCCGTCCAGCACGGTCACGGTGAGGCAGGTGCCGTTCACCGCGACGCTCGCGCCGACGGCAAGGCCGGCCCGCAGGGCGGCGGGCAGGGCCAGGATCAGCGTGCTGAGCTGCGGCTCGCGCTCGACGGCGGCGACGCGAACGGTGGCCTGGACGATGCCGGTGAACATGGCGCGGTTCCTCGAAAGGTGGGGTGGGCCATGGTACCCGTCGGGGTCCGCGGCCGGCAGCCGGCATCGGGGGCGTGCCAGGGTACGGCGGCGGCGGGCCGGCAGGTGCCGCGGCTTGGCGGCGCTACGGGCGCGGTGTAACGTGCAGCGCCCTTGCGCCTGCGGAGATCCCCCATGTCCGAGACACGTTTCGTCCTCAGCCCCGGTGGCGCGTTGACCGGGCGCATCCGTGTGCCGGGCGACAAGTCGATCTCGCACCGGTCGATCATGTTCGGCTCCCTCGCCAGCGGCGTGACCGAAGTGACGGGTTTTCTCGAGGGCGAGGACTGCCTCGCCACCCTCAACGCCTTCCGCGCGATGGGCGTGCGCATCGAGGGGCCGGACGACGGGCGCGTGACGATCCACGGCGTCGGCCTGCACGGCCTTGCGGCCCCGGTAGGGCCGCTCGACATGGGCAACTCGGGCACCTCGATGCGCCTGATGAGCGGCATCCTCGCCGGCCAGGCCTTCGATTCGGTGCTCGTTGGCGATGCCTCGCTATCGAAGCGGCCGATGAAGCGCGTGACCGCGCCGCTGGCGCTGATGGGCGCCGAAATCGTGGCCACGCCCGCCGGTACCGCGCCGCTGCACATCCGCGGCGGACGCCGGCTGCACGGCATCGACTACGCGCTGCCGATGGCGAGCGCCCAGGTCAAGAGCTGTCTGCTGCTGGCCGGACTGTACGCTGAGGGCACGACGCGTGTGACCGAGCCGGCGCCGACGCGGGATCACACCGAGCGCATGCTGGAGGGCTTCGGTTACCCGCTGCGGCGCGAGGGCGCGCGTACCTTCGCGGTGGAGGGGGGGCACGCACTCACGGCGACGCGCATCGACGTGCCGGCCGACATCTCGTCGTCGGCTTTCTTCATGGTGGGGGCGAGCATTGCGCCGGGTTCCGATCTGATCATCGAGCACGTCGGCATCAATCCGACGCGCACCGGGGTGATCGACATCCTGCGGCTGATGGGCGCCGACATCACGCTGCTGGACGAGCGCGTCGTCGGCGGCGAGCCGGTGGCCGACCTGCGCGTGCGTGCGGCGCCGCTGCAGGGGATCCGCATCCCGGAAGAGCTGGTGCCGCTCGCGATCGACGAATTCCCGGTGCTGTTCGTCGCCGCGGCCTGTGCCGAGGGCGAAACGGTGCTGACCGGAGCCGAGGAGCTGCGCGCGAAGGAAAGCGACCGCATCCAGGTGATGGCCGACGGGCTGGTGCCGCTCGGCATCGACGCGCGCCCCACCGCCGACGGCATCGTGATCCGCGGCGGGCGCCTCGGTGGTGACGTCGACATCGCCACGCACCACGACCACCGCATCGCGATGAGTTTCGCCATGGCGGCGCTGCGTGCCGGCGGCGAGATCCGCATCCACGATGCCGGCTTCGTCGCGACCTCGTTCCCCGGCTTCGTCGAACTCGCGCGCGGCGCCGGCCTGGCGATCCGCGCCGAAAGCGCCTGAGCACACCGGCCGCGGCGTCCGTTGCCGCGGCTGCGCATCACCGTACATACCCACGTTGCGGGCGCTCGTCGCCCGCGCCCCGTCAGCGTTCGATTGACCGTGGCCGGCTGCGGCCACGATCCACGCGCGTGAACCCTCAGGACATCCGCATGGTGGCACAGGCGTCAGGAACCGTTCCGGTCATCGCAGTCGACGGCCCGAGCGGCGTGGGCAAGGGCACGTTGTGCCGGCGGCTCGCCGAGCACCTCGACTTTCACCTGCTGGACTCCGGATCGCTGTACCGGCTGACGGCGCTGGCGGCGCTGCGGGGCGGGGTCGATCTCGGCGATGCCGCGGGCCTCGCGGCCATCGCCGCGGTGCTCGATGCGAGCTTCGCGCCGGGGGCCGACGATCTCGTGATCCGGCTCGCCGGCACCGACGTGACCCGCGAACTGCGCGCCGAGACCACCGGCAACGCCGCCTCGATCGTCGCCGCGGTACCGCAGGTACGCGCCGCGCTGCTGCAGCGGCAGCGCGATTTCCGCCGTCCCCCGGGCCTGATCGCCGACGGCCGCGACATGGGAACCACCGTGTTTCCCGACGCGCCGCTCAAGATCTACCTCGTCGCGAGCCCCGCCGAGCGCGCGCGGCGACGACATAAGCAGTTGAGCGAAAAAGGTGTCGGTGCTACCCTCGCCGCGCTCGAACGGGAGATCGCCGAGCGCGACGCGCGCGACGCCGGTCGTACGGCCTCGCCGCTGCGGCCGGCGGGCGACGCCATCGTGATCGATACCGACGCGCTCGACATCGAGGCGGTCTTCCACCGAGTACTGGGACTGGTAAGGGAACGCTTGAGCGTCTAGACCTCACCATTGGCAGTACGGGGGCGCGGCATGGGGCCGCGCCGACAACGCAACGTAATCCGCCCACGGCGACGTGGAGCGGCTTTCCTTTTTCCGAGCAATCACATGACCGAAAGCTTCGCCGAACTGTTCGAACAAAGCCTGACCAACAACCAGATGCAGCCGGGGGCGATCATCACCGGCAGGGTCGTGGACATCCGCGGCGATTCGGTCGTGGTCAACGCGGGCCTGAAGTCCGAAGGGCTGATCCCGCTCGAGCAGTTCCTCAACGACGACGGGGTTCTCGAAGTCAAGATCGGCGATGACGTCGAGGTCGCGCTCGACGCCGTCGAGGACGGTTTCGGCGAGACCCGCCTGTCCCGCGAGAAGGCCAAGCGCGCCCGCATCTGGACCGTGCTGGAGAAGGCCTTCGAAGGCGAGGAGATCGTCAAGGGGCTCATCAGCGGCAAGGTCAAGGGCGGCTTCACGGTCGACATCGGCGAGATCCGGGCGTTCCTGCCGGGTTCGCTGGTCGACGTGCGCCCGGTGCGCGACGCCGCCTACCTCGAGGGCAAGGAACTCGAGTTCAAGGTCATCAAGCTCGACCGCCGTCGCAACAACGTCGTCGTATCGCGTCGCGCGGTGGTCGAGCAGGAGTACAGCGCCGAGCGCGAGCAACTGCTCGGCAGCCTGCAGGAAGGCCAGATCGTCAAGGGCGTGGTCAAGAACCTCACCGACTACGGCGCGTTCCTCGACCTCGGCGGGATCGACGGCCTGCTGCACATCACCGACATGGCGTGGAAGCGCGTCAAGCACCCGTCCGAAGTGGTCAACGTCGGCGACGAGATCGACGTCAAGGTGCTCAAGTTCGACCGCGACCGCAACCGCGTCAGCCTCGGCCTGAAGCAGCTCGGCGACGATCCGTGGGTCGCGCTGGCGCGGCGCTATCCGGTCGGCACCCGCCTGTTCGGCAAGGTCACGAACATCGCCGACTACGGCTGCTTCGTCGAGATCGAGGAGGGCGTCGAGGGTCTGGTGCACGTCTCCGAGATGGACTGGACCAACAAGAACGTCAACCCGGGCAAGGTCGTCAGCCTCGGCGACGAGGTCGAGGTGATGGTGCTCGACATCGACGAGGACCGCCGCCGCATCTCGCTCGGCATGAAGCAGTGCCAGGCGAATCCGTGGGACGAGTTCTCCGCGACCCACAACAAGAACGACCGCGTCGTCGGCAAGATCAAGTCGATCACCGACTTCGGCATCTTCATCGGTCTCGACGGCGGCATCGACGGTCTGGTGCACCTGTCCGACATTTCCTGGAACCTCCCCGGCGAGGAAGCCGTGCGCGACTTCAAGAAGGGCCAGGAAGTCGAGGCGGTGGTGCTGGCGGTGGATCCCGAGCGCGAGCGCATCTCGCTCGGCATCAAGCAGCTCGAGAAGGATCCGTTCTCGAACTTCGTCGCCGATCATCCGAAGGGCAGCATCGTCAAGGGGCGCGTGGCCTCGGTCGATGCCCGCGGCGCGACGATCGATCTCGGCGGTGGTGTCGAGGGCACGCTGCGTGCGTCCGAGCTGTCGCGCGACCGCGTCGACGACGCCCGCACGGTGCTGAGGGAAGGCGAGGAGATCGAGGCCAAGTTCATCGGCGTCGACCGCAAGAACCGCACCGTCACGCTGTCGGTCAAGGCCAAGGAGTACGCCGAGGAAGCCGAGGTCCTGCAGGATTACAGCCGCAAGTCGACCATCGGCGCGACCCTCGGTGACCTGCTGAAGGAGCAGATGGGGCGCGAGGACTGAGTCCCCTCGCCGCCACGCCCTGCGTCCGCCGGCGGAGCATGATGGCGCCGGCGGCCCCCTAGGGGGCCGCCACGCCGTCCGCGGCGGACGCTCAACTGCCTGATCCAACGGTTTTCGCTGACGTATGACCAAGTCGGAACTGATCGAAGTGCTTGCCCGCAAGCAGAGCCAGCTGAGCTACAAGGATGTCGAGACCGCCGTCAAGGCGATGATCGAGCACATGAGCCAGTCGCTGTCGCAAGGCGAAAGGATCGAGATCCGTGGCTTCGGCAGCTTCTCGCTGCATTTCCGCCCGCCGCGCGTCGGGCGCAACCCCAAGACCGGTGACGCGGTGACCCTGCCGGGCAAGTTCGTGCCGCACTTCAAGCCGGGCAAGGAACTGCGCGAGCGGGTCAACGGCCTCACTGCCGATATGACCAGCCGGGAAGTCGAACCGGCCTGAACGAACCCCCGCGGCGACCGAAGGTGTCGCCGATTCGTGAGTACCGCGACCGCGCCACGGTCCGCCGGCGACCGATTCCCCGCCGCCGCTGCGGTGGCCGCTGTGCCCAGACTTCGGAGGAGCGATTATGTGGAGCCGCATCGTGCGGATCGTCGGAATCCTGGTGTTCCTGGTGGTGCTGGTGATCGGCATCGAATTCGCGACCGTCAACTCGGCGCCGGTGACGGTCAACTACTTCATCGGCACGCTGTCGCTGCCGCTGTCGCTGGTGGTGGTCTGCGCCTTCACGGTCGGCGTCCTGCTGACGCTGCTGGTCGGCGCCACGGTGGTGCTGCCGCTGCGGCTGCGGGCGGCCGGGCTGCGTCGCGACGTGGCGGCACGTGAATACGAGATCGAGCGCCTGCGCAAGAATGACGCCCCCCGGGCCTGACGGCCCGTTTTCCTGCACCGCATGTTTGAACTGCTCTGGCTGCTGCTGCCGGTAGCCGCGGCCTCCGGCTGGTGGGCGGCGCAGCGCGACGCCGCCAGGCGCAGTCCCGGCTATGACCGGCGTGCCGAGTATTTCCGCGGTCTCAACTACCTGCTCGACGAGAAGCCCGACCGGGCCATCGAGGTGTTCGGGCGCATCGTCGCGTCCGAGCCGGACACCGTCGAGGCGCAGCTCACCCTCGGTAACCTGTTCCGCCGGCGCGGCGAAGTCGACCGCGCGATCCAGCTCCACGGCGAACTGCTCGCACGCAACGACCTGACCCCGACGCTGCACGCGCGGGCGCAGTTCGAGCTGGCCGAGGACTACCTGCGGGCCGGCCTGTTCGACCGCGCCGAGGAACTGTTCCTGGACGTGGTCGCGCAGCCCGAGTACCGCGCCCACGCGCTGGCGCGCCTGCTGTCGATCTACGAGCAGGAGAAGGACTGGCGCAAGGCGATCGACCACTGCCGGCTGGTCGAGCAGGCCACCGGGCTGTCGAAGCGCACCGCCGCCGCGCACTACTGCTGCGAGCTCGCCGAGGAGGCCATCGCCGCGGGCGACACCGAGCTCGCCCACCGCTGGCTCGAACAGGCGCTGGCGCTCGACAGCCACGGCGCGCGCGCGCCGATGCGTCAGGCGCGGCTGGCGAGCGCGCAGGGCGACTACGCCGCGGCCGCCGAGCATTACCGGCGGGCGGTGCGCCAGGCGCCGGCCTACCTGCCCGAGGTGCTGGAACCGCTGAAGGCCTGCTACCTGGCGCTCGGGTGCGAGGCCGACTGGCTCGCGTGGCTGCGCGAGATCGCCGCCGGCGACCACTCCGGCGCGGTGTCCGCCGCCCTCGCCGAGGCCCTGCGCCGGCTCGAAGGGCCGACGGCCGCGCTCGCCTTCCTCGAAGCCGAGATCCGCGTGCACCCGTCGATGGACGGCCTGCGCTACCTGATCGACCTCAAGCTCGGCGCCGCGGAACCGGTGCGCATCGGCGACCTCGAACTGCTCTACCGCATCGGCCGCGACCTGCTCGAACGCGGCCCGCGCTACCGCTGCGACAACTGTGGTTTCGTCGGCAAGGCGCTGCACTGGCAGTGCCCCGGCTGCAAGGCCTGGAGCACCGTCAAGCCAGTGCCCGACCGCCTGCGCCGCGCCTGAGCCCCCTCCGGAGAGACCCTGACCTTGAGCCTCGGACCCCGCCTCATCATCGCCCTCGACTTCCCCGCGGCGGCGCCCGCGCTGGCGCTCGCCGCGCGGCTCGACCCGCGCCACTGCCGCCTCAAGGTCGGCAAGGAGCTGTTCACGGCGGCCGGCCCGGCGCTGCTGGAGCGCCTGCAGGCGCGCGGCTTCGAAGTCTTCCTCGACCTCAAGTTCCACGACATCCCCAACACCTGCGCCGCCGCCTGCCGGGCCGCGGCCGAACTCGGCGTGTGGATGCTGAACGTGCATGCGAGCGGCGGCAGCCGGATGCTCGACGCGGCCCGGGCCGCGGTCGACGCGGCATCGCGACGCCCGCTGCTGATCGCGGTGACGGTGCTGACGAGCCAGGAGCGCGCCGACCTCGCCGAGATCGGGCTCGACGTCGAGCCGGCGCAGCAGGTCGCCCGGCTGGCGGCGCTCGCCGCCGCGCACGGCATCGACGGCGTGGTGTGCTCGGCGCGCGAGGCGTCGGCACTGCGCGTCGCGCATGGCGCCGGCTTCCGCCTGGTGACGCCGGGCATCCGCCCCGCCGGCGCCGACACCTTCGATCAGCGCCGCGTGGTGACCCCGGCCGACGCGCTCGCCGCGGGCTCGGACTACCTGGTGATCGGCCGCCCCGTCACCGCGGCGGCGGACCCGCTCGCGGCGCTCACCGCGCTCGCCGCCAGCCTGCCCGCCGAGCCGGTATAATCCGCACCCGCGCGGCAGCACAGCCCGCGCCCCCCATCGGATACCCCGCATGTTCCAGCCCCTGGCCCTGTTCATCGGTCTGCGTTACACGCGGGCCAAGCGTCGCAATCACTTCATCTCCTTCATCTCGGCCAGTTCGATGCTCGGCATCGCGCTCGGCATCACGGCGCTGATCACCGTGCTGTCGGTGATGAACGGCTTCCAGAAGGAAGTGCGCGAACGCATCCTCAGCATGACCGCGCACGCCACCATCAGCGGCGTCGACGGGCGCCTCGACGACTGGCGCCAGGCCCGCGAGGTGGCGCAGCGCCACCCCGAGGTGCTCGCCACCGCGCCGTTCATCCGCGGCGAGGCGATGCTCACCAACGGGCCGACGGTCAGTGGCGCGCTGGTGCAGGGCATCCTGCCCGACGAGGAGGGCGGCGTGTCGGAGGTGATGGGCAAGCTCGTCGTCGGCGACTGGAACGCGCTTGCGCCGGGCAGCTTCGGCATCGTGCTCGGCAAGCAGCTCGCCGCCTTCGTCGGCGTGACCCTCGGCGACAAGGTCACCGTGGTCGCGCCGCAGGCGAGCGTGACGCCGGCCGGCGTGGTGCCGCGGCTCAAGCGCTTCGAGGTGGTCGGCATCTTCGACTCCGGGCTGTGGGAGTACGACCGCAACCTCGCGCTGGTGCACATCGACGATGCCGCGCGCCTGTACCAGATGGAGGGCAGCGTCAGCGGCCTGCGGCTGAAGCTCAAGGACCTGTTCCGCGCACCGCTGACCGCGCGCGAGATCGCCAACGCGCTGCCCGGCGCCTACTGGGTGCGCGACTGGACCCAGGAGCACGCCAACTTCTTCCGCGCCGTGGCGATCGAGAAGACCGCGATGACGGTGATCCTGATGCTGATCGTCGCCGTGGCCGCCTTCAACCTGGTGTCGACGCTGGTGATGGTGGTCACCGACAAGCAGGCCGACATCGCCATCCTGCGTACGCTGGGGTTGTCGCCCGCCGGGGTGATGGCGGTGTTCGTGGTCCAGGGCACCACGATCGGCTTCATCGGCACCGCGCTCGGCGTCGCCGGCGGCGTGGCGCTCGCGCTCAACGTCAAGGAGGCGGTCGGCTGGCTCGAAGGGCTGCTCGGCTTCAAGTTCCTGTCGCCCGAGGTCTACCCGATCACCGACCTGCCGTCGCAGGTGATCCCCGGCGACGTCGTCACCGTCGGCGTGATCGCCTTCACGCTCGCGGTGCTCGCCACGCTCTACCCGGCCTGGCGCGCCGCTCGCACCCAGCCCGCGGAGGCCCTGCGCTATGAATGACGCGAACGTTGCGGCCCTGCGCTGCGCGGGCCTCACCAAGGTGTTTCGCGAGGGCGCGGGCGAGCTGGAGATCTTCAGCGGGCTCGACTTCAGCGTCGCGCGCGGTGCGCGGGTGGCGATCGTCGGCGCCTCGGGCTCCGGCAAGAGCACCCTGCTGCACCTGCTCGGCGGGCTCGACCTGCCCACCCGCGGCGAGGTCTGGCTCGGCGCGGACTGCCTCAGCGCGCTGTCCGACGCCGCGCGCGGGCGCCTGCGCAACCACCGCCTCGGCTTCATCTACCAGTTCCACCACCTGCTGCCCGAGTTCACCGCGCTCGAGAACGTCGCCATGCCGCTGCTGATCCGCGGCGTGAAGCCCGCGCCCGCCGCCGACAAGGCGCGCGCGCTGCTCGGCCGCGTCGGCCTCGCCGAGCGCGTGCGCCACAAGCCGGGCGAGCTGTCCGGCGGCGAGCGCCAGCGCGCCGCGGTGGCCCGGGCGCTGATCACCGACCCGGCCTGCGTGCTCGCCGACGAGCCCACCGGCAACCTCGACCGCAACAGCGCCGAGGCGGTGTTCGAGCTGATGCTCGAACTCAACCGCGCGCTCGCCACGAGCTTCGTCATCGTCACCCACGACGAGCGGCTCGCCGCGCGCATGGACGAGACCTGGCGCCTCGATGGCGGCCGCCTGACGCGCATCGCCTGAGCGGCGGCGGCGCGGCCCGCCAGCGGCGCGGCCGGGAGAACGGATGCGTAGCGCGGCGATCCTGTTCCTGCTCGGCGTCCTCGCCCTGCACGGCCTGCCCGAGCTGCCCGACGCGCGCCTCGCCTGGGCGCTCGCCGCCGCGCTGCCGCTCGCGCTGCTGCCGCGCCTGCCGCGTCCGCTGCGGGCGGCGGCGGTGTTCCTCTGCGGCTTCCTGTGGGCGCTCGCGCGCGTGCCGGGCGCGGCGCACGAGCAACTGCCCGAAGCGCTGGTCGGCGAGCCGCTCGCGCTCGAAGGCTGGATCGCCGAACTGCCCGAGCCTTCCGCGCGCGCGACCCGCCTGGTCGTCGAGGTGGCGCGCCTCGCCCACGGCGACGCCGTCGTGCCGTTCCGCGGCCGCGTGCAGCTCGCCTGGTACGAGCCGCCGGCGCCGCTGCCGGCGGTCGGCGAACGCTGGGCCTTCGGCGTGCGCCTGGCGCGGCCGCACGGCTTCAGCGACCCCGGCGCCTTCGACTACGCGCGCAAGCTCTACGCCGACGGCATCCACGCCCGCGGCAGCGTGCGTGCCGAACCCGCGCCGCAGCGCCTGGCCGCCGCCGAGCGCTACCCGCTGACGCGGCTGCGCGCGCGCCTCGCCGACAACGTGCACCGCCTGCTGCCCGATTCTCCGGCCGCCGGGGTGATCCTCGCGCTCACCATCGGCGACGAGTCGGGCATCACCCCGGCGCAGTGGGACACCTTCTTCCGCACCGGCACCGGGCACCTGATGGCGATCTCCGGCCAGCAGGTGGCGCTGATCGCCGCGCTGGTGTTCGCGCTGGTGCGCTACCTCTGGCCGCTGCTGCCGGGCGCGCTGCGCCTGCTGCCGGCGCTGCGCGCGGCGGCGCTCGCCGCGCTGCTCGCCGCGTGCGGCTACGCGCTGCTCGCCGGCGGCGGCCTGCCGGTGCAGCGTGCGGCGCTGATGGTGGCGGTGGCGATGCTCGCGGTGTGGTGGCAGCGCGAGCTCTGGTCGGGGCGCACGCTCGCGCTCGCCCTGCTCGCGGTGCTGCTCGGCGACCCGCTCGCGCCGCTGTCGGCGGGGTTCTGGCTGTCGTTCGGCGCGGTCGCGGTGATCATCCACCTGGTGAGCGGGCAGCGTGACGGGCGCGGCGCCTTCGGCACCGCGTGGCGGCTGCAGTGGGCGATCACCCTCGGCCTGCTGCCGGTGACGCTGGTGCTGTTCGGGCGCCTGCCGCTGCTGTCGCCGTTCGCCAACCTGATCGCGATCCCGTGGGTCGACGTCGCCGTGGTGCCGCTCGCGCTCGCCGGCACGCTCGCCTCGCTGGTCGCCGACAGCCTCGCCGGCGTGCTGCTGGCGGGCGCGGCGGCGGCGGTCGAGGCGCTCATGCACCTGCTCGACGCGCTCGCGCGCCCCGGCTGGTCGGCGCTGGTGCTGCCGACGCCGCCGGCGTGGACGCTCGCGCTCGCGCTGCCCGGTGCCGCCTGGCTGCTCGCCCCGCCGGGCTGGCCGGCGCGCTGGCTCGGTGCGCTGCTGTGCCTGCCGCTGTTCGCCTATCCCTACCCGCGCCCGGCGCCCGGCGGCTACGCCTTCGCGCTGCTCGACGTCGGCGACGGTCTCGCCGCCGTGGTGCGCACCGCGCGGCACACGCTGGTGGTCGACACCGGCCCGCGGCTCGGCGCGAGCGACGCCGGGCGGCTGGTGCTGCTGCCCTACCTGCAGGCGGTGGGCGTGCGCCGCGTCGACACGCTGCTGCTGAGCCACCGCAGCGGCGGCCACAGCGGCGGCGCGCGCACGCTGCGCAGCCACCTGCCGGTGGCGCGGGTGCTGGCGCCGGCGCCCGCGGTGTTCGGCGTGAGCGATGCCGCCGACTGCGCGCAGGGCCTGGCCTGGGACTGGGACGGCGTGCACTTCGAGGTACTGCACCCGCCGCCCGGTGGCCACGCGGTCGACGGGCCGGCGTCGTGCGTGCTGCGCGTGGCCGGGCCGGGCGGCGCGCTGCTGTTGCCCGGCGACATCGACGCCGCCGCCGAGGCCGCGCTCGCCGCGCGCGGCGCGGCGATCCGTGCCGAGATCCTGGTGGCGCCGCACCGCGGCACCCGCACGCCGCGCGACGATGCCCTGCTGCGCGCGGTGGCGCCGCGCTTCGTGCTGCTGTCGACCGGCTACGCCAACCGCTACGACTACCCGCGCCCGGCCACCGTCGCGGCCTACGGCGCGGGCGGCGCGCGCCTGCTCGACACCGCGCGCGACGGCGCGATCCTGTTCGACGTGCCGGCGACGCCCGCCGCGCTCACGCCGCTCGCGTGGCGCGAGGCCGCGCGCCGCCACTGGGACGCGCGCTGACGCCGGCGGGGAGGCTCAGGCGCCCGGCACGCACACCCGGCTGCGCCCGCCGCTTTCGCGCTGCACGCGGATCTGCACGCCGATGCGCTCGCCCATCTCGGCGACGTGCGAGATCACGCCGACCTTGCGCCCCACCGCCTGCAGCCCGTCGAGCGCGTCCATCGCCACCGCCAGGGTGTCGGCGTCGAGGCTGCCGAAGCCCTCGTCGATGAACAGCGACTCCACCCGCACCCGGTTCGCCGACAGCGAGGCGAGGCCGAGCGCGAGCGCGAGCGACACCAGGAAGCTCTCGCCGCCCGACAGCGAGTGCACCGAGCGCGGCTCGTCGGCCATGTCCTGGTCGATCACCAGCAGCGCCAGCGTGTCGCCGACGCGTTCGAGCCGGTAGCGCCGCGCCAGCGTGGCGAGGTGGTGGTTGGCGTAGCCGAGCAGCACGTCGAGCGTGAACTGCTGGGCGTAGTTGCGGAACTTGCGGCCGTCGGCCGAGCCGATCAGCTCGTTCATCTGTTCCCACACCCGGGTGCTCGCCGCCTGCGCCTCGATCGTCGCGAGCAGCTCGGCGTTCGCGCTGCGGCGGGTGTCGTCCTCGCGCAGTTGCAGTTCGACGCCGGTGGCGTGCTGGCGGGCCTGGTCGCGGGCTTCGATCGCGGTCGCGAGCGCCGCCTGCGCGGCGTCGCGCGTGGCGGTGGGCGCCTGCGCCGCGGCATGGGCGGCACGCCGCGCGCGGCGCTCGTCGAGGCGCGTCGCGGCGTCGCGGCAGGCGTCGTCGAGCGCCCGCAGCTCGGCGCGGGTCGCCGCGAGCCACGCGGCATCGTGGTCGAGCAGGGCGCGCAGCGCCTCGCGATCGGGGATGTCGTCGGCGTGCGCCGCGAGCCAGCGCGCGAGCGCGGCGTCGGCATCCGCGGCGGCGACGGCGGCGCCGTCGCGCCGCGCCGTGGCCTGCGCCTGCGCCTCGGTGCACTGTGCGCGCGTGGCGACGGCGTCCTGCAGCACGCCGGCCCGCGCCGCGTGCTCGCGCGCGGCCTCCGTGAGCGCCGCGTCGAGCGCCTTCTCGCAGGCGTCCGCCGGGCGTCCGTCGAGCACTCCGGCGCGCTCGGCGCGCAGCGTGTCGAGCGCCTGTGCTGCCGCGTCCGTACCGGCCTGCGCCTTGTCCACCCACGCCGCGGCCGCGGCGAGCGCCGCCTGCGCGGCCTCGATGCGCAGCGTGAGGTGTGCGAGCGTGGTGCCGGCGTTGCGTGCGGCCTCGTCGCGGGCGCGCCAGCGCCCGGCGTCCTCGCGGCGCGCGCCGTGGAAGGCGGCCGGATCGCGCTGCCAGTGCCCGCGCCAGTCGTGGCCCGCCGGTCCGGCACCGGCGCACACCGCGTCGAGCGCATCGAGGCCCTCGTCGCGGCGCCTGGCGAGCGCCTGCCCGTCGGCGGCCAGCCGCTCGCAGGCGTGGCGGGCCGCGGTGGCCTGCTCGCGCGCGGTGTCGGTCGTACGGCGCGCGGCATCGAGCGCGGCGCGGGCGGCGTCGCGGGCCTGCAGCGCCTCGCGCTGCGCACGTTCGCGCGCGGCGAGCGCGGTGGCCTGCGCCTGCACCGCGTCGACGGCGGCGGCGAGGCGGGCATCGACCTCGGCGTCGTCGGGCGCGGCGAATGCGCCGGCGAGCGGGTGCGCCTGCCAGGCGGCGTCGGCGGCCTCGGCGGCGGTGCGCGCCGCGGCCCGCGCCGGCTCGGCCGCGGCGAGTTCGGCCGCCGCCTGCGCCGCGCGTTCGTCCTGCGTCTGTAGCTCGGTGGCGAGCGCCTGCGCCTCGCGCCGGCAGCGCTCGGCCTCGGCGCGCAGCCCGGCGAGCGCGGCCTGCAGGCCGGGGTCGACGTGCGCCCACGGGTGGCGGGTGGCGCCGCACACCGGGCAGGGCTCGCCGTCGACGAGGTCGGCGCGCAAGCGCTCGACGCTGGCCGCGCAGGCGCGCTCGGCGACTTCCACCGCGCGTTGCGCCTGTGCCTGCGCGGCTTCGGCGGGCGCCAGCCGGGCGCGGGCGGCGTCGCCCCGCTGCAGCGCCTCGCTGCGGCCCGCCTGCCGGCGTTCGGCGTCGGCGTCGAGTTCGGCGCGGCGCCGGCGGCGGGCGTGGCGTTCGTCCCGGCAGCGCGTCGCCGCGGCCAGGGCGTCGCGGCGTGCATCGAGCGCCTGCCGCGCGGCGTCGAGCGCGGCGGGGTCGCAGGCCGCCGCCGCGGTCTCGGCGGCGGCGAGTTCGCGTTCGCGGGCGACCTGGGCCTCGGCATGACGCTCGAGCGCGGCGCCGGCCGCGCCCGCCGCGGCGGCGGCCGCCGCCGCGGCGGGCGCGCGCGCGGCGAGTTCGTCGGCGGCGGTCGCGGCCTGGTCGAGCAGCGTGTCCCAGCGCGCCCAGTCGCTGGCGAGCGCGGCGAGGCCGGCGTGGGTGGCGAGCCAGTCCTGCGCTGCCGCCCGTTCGGCGGTGGCGCTGCTGTGCGCGCGCTCGTGCGCCGCGAGTTCGTCGCTGGCGGTGGCGTGTTCGCGGCGGGCATCGACGAGGGCCTGCGCCGCCGCGGCGTGCGCCCGCGCCTGGGCATCGATGCGGGCATCGAGTTCGCGCGCGCGGGCGAGTGCCGGCGCCGCCGCGCGCCGTGCCGCTTCGGCTTCGGCGTGGCGCTGCGTGGCGGCGGCGAGCGCGGCGTCTGCCGCGGCCCAGGCGTCCTGCGCGGCGGCGTGCGCGGCGGTGGCGGTGGCGAGGGCGGTGGCGCTCGCGGCGTGCGCGTCGCGGCAGCGCCCGGCGTCGGCGAGCAGCGTGCGCGCCGGCTGCGCGCGTTCGACCGCGACGAGGTGCGCGTGCCGGGGGGCGGCCGCGGCCTGCGCCTGCCGCGCGGCGACGAACGCGGTCTCGGCCTGCGCCTCCTGCGCCTGCAGGTCGACGAGCGCGTCGTGCCAGCGCCGTTCGGCGTCGAGCGCCTGCACACGCGCCTCGGTCGCCTGCAGCGCCGCCGTGGCGGCGGCGCCTGCGGCTTCCAGCGCGGCGCGGGCGTCGGCGGCGAGCGGCTGCGTGCCGGCGGCGCGGGCGTGCAGGGCCTGCAGCGCCGCGGTTTCGTGACGCGCGCG
This sequence comes from Plasticicumulans lactativorans, assembly GCF_004341245.1. Taxonomy (GTDB): domain Bacteria; phylum Pseudomonadota; class Gammaproteobacteria; order Competibacterales; family Competibacteraceae; genus Plasticicumulans_A; species Plasticicumulans_A lactativorans. The sequence continues at coordinate 164,119 of NZ_SLWY01000003.1, forward strand.
CTCGAAGGCGAGCCGCGACACCTCGGAGTAGACGTCGATGCCGGTCAGCGTTTCCAGCAGCTCGGCGCGGGTGCTGTCGTCGGCCTTGAGGAAGCTCGCGAACTCGTTCTGCGCCAGCAGCACCGCGCGCGTGAACTGCTCGAAGCTCAGCCCCAGGCGTTCGTGGATCGCCGCCAGCACCTCGGTCTTGGTGCCGCCGAGCGCCGCTCCCTGCGGCAGCGGCTGCAGGCTCATCTCGGCGGCCTGCAGCTTGCCGTGGCTGCGCTCGCGGGCGCGGCGCACGCGCCAGGTGGCGCGGTAGGCGGCGCCGTCGTTGCCGACGAAGTCGACCTCGGCGTGGCCCTCGGCGCAACCGCGGCGCAGCAGCGTGCGCGGGTCGCGGGGGGTGACGGTCTCGCCGTGCACGTCGGGCAGGTTGATGCCCTTGGCGCTGGCGCGCTGCAGGCGCGGGGTGTCGTCGTAGAGCGCGAGGCAGAGCGCGTCGAGCAGCGTGCTCTTGCCGGCGCCGGTGGGACCGCTGATCGCGAACAGGCCGCTCGACGCCAGCGGCTCGCGGGTGAAGTCGACCTCGAAGTCGCCGGCGAGCGAGGCCAGGTTGCGGCCGCGGATGGCGAGGATCCTCATCGCGCCTCCCCGGCCGCGGCGGCGTGCAGCAGTTCGGCGAAGGCGCGGCGCAGCGGTTCGGGCGCGGCCGCGCCGTAGCGCTCGTGGAAGCGCCGCTCGAACACGTCGACCGGCTGCAGGCGCGCGAGGTCGTCGGGGACGTGCGCGGCGGCAGGGGCGGCGGCACTGCGGCGGGCGTCGATGCGCGCAAGGCGCACCGGGCGGCCTTCGAGCGCGGCGTCGATGCGCGCGCGCAGGTCCGGCTCGGGGGCGTCGAGCTGCACCCGCACCTCCAGGTAGGGCCGCGCCGCGGGCGGGCACGGCGGCAGCGCCAGCGCGGCGAGTGCGGCGAGCACGGCGTCGGGCGGCGCGTGGCGTTCGGGCACGCGCAGCAGCGGCACCGTGCGCGGCACGTGCAGGGCGATCACCTCGCGCACGTGCTCGCCGTCGAGGTCGACGCGCAGCACCTGGTGGCGGTAGTCGCGCTCGGTGAAGGCCAGCGGCAGCGGGCTGCCGGCGTAGCGGCGGGTGTCATCGCCGCCGACGCGCTGCGCGCGGTGCAGGTGGCCGAGGGCGACGTAGGCGATGCGCGGGTCGAACAGCCCGGCCGGCAGCGCCTCGGCGCCGCCGATCACCAGCCGCCGCTCGGAGTCCGCCGACACCTCGCCGCCGGCCATGTGGCAGTGGCCGAGCGCGACGATCGCCTGCCCCGGGGCGCGGCGCTGCAGCGCCAGCTCCAGTGCCTGCGCGTACAGCGCGGCGACGCCGGCGGGGTAGGGGTCGGCGGCGCCTTCCACCCGCGGCACGTCGCCGGGGCGCAGGAAGGGCACGGCGAGCACCCAGGCGGCGCTGCGTCCGTCGCGTGCGCAGAGCGGCAGCAGCAGGCGCTCGACGTCGATCGCGCCGGCGGCATCGCGCACGAGCTGCCCGCTGGCGCGGGCGTCGAAGGCCGCGAGCAGCGGGCCGGGGGCTTCGAGGCGGGCGGCCGAATCGTGGTTGCCGGCGATCAGCACCGTGTGCAGGTGCGGCAGGCGTGCCTTGGCGCGGCCGAGGAAGGCGTAGAGCTGGTGCTGCGCGGCCGCGCTCGGGTTGGCGGTGTCGAACACGTCGCCGGCCACCAGCAGCGCGTCGACGGCCTCGCGTTCGAGGGTGTCGAGCAGCCAGTCGAGAAAGGCCTGGTGCTCGTGGCTGCGGTCGAAGCCGTGCAGGGTCTGGCCGAGGTGCCAGTCGGAGGTGTGCAGCAGGCGCACGGTGGGCGTCTCGCGGTGGCGGCAACGGAGGCGCACGATAGCGCAGCGGCGCCGCCGTCGCGCCGGCGGCAAGCGTGCGCACGCCGCCGGCGGCCGATCCGCTATCATCCGGCGCGGTTGGGCAAGGGCTGGAAGGGAGGTGTGCGTGTTCGAGCTGATCAAGGCCGGGGGCTGGGTGATGGCGCCCCTGATCGCCTGCTCGGTGGTCGCGCTGGCGATCGTCTTCGAGCGCCTGTGGGCGCTGCGCCGTGCGCGCGTGCTGCCGCCGCCGCTGCTCGCCGACCTGCGCCGCTGGGCGGGCGAGGGCCAGTTGCCGCTGCGCCAGCTCGAGGGCGAGTTCGTGCACTCGCCGCTCGGGCGGCTGATCGGCGTCGCGCTCGCCAACCGTCGCCACGGCCGCGACGTGATCAAGGACGTGATCGAGGACACCGGCCGCCACGTGGTGTTCGAGCTCGAGCGCTTCCTCAACGCGCTCGGCGCGATCGCCACGATCGCACCGCTGCTCGGTCTGCTCGGCACGGTGTCGGGGATGATCCGCATCTTCGGCGTGGTGTCGCTGCAGGGCAGCGGCGACCTGCGGCTGCTCGCCGGCGGCATGTCGGAAGCGCTGGTGGCGACCGCGGCCGGGCTGGTGGTGGCGATCCCGAGCCTGATCTTCTACCGCTTCTTCCGCGGCCGGGTCGACGAACTGGTGATGAGCCTGGAGCAGGAGGCGCTGCTGGTCGCCGACCTGCTCGCCGACGAGGCGCGGCGGCCGTGAAGTTCCGCGCGCGCCGCTCCGACGAGCCCGAGATCATGCTGATCCCGATGATCGACGTGATGCTCGTGCTGGTGATCTTCCTGGTCGCGACGACGAGCTTCGTCAACGAGTCGCGGCTGCGCGTCGAGCTGCCGGAAGCCTCGATCCGCGCGAGCAACCCCGAGTCGCGCCGCGTCGAGGTCGGCATCGATGCCGAGGGGCTGTTCTCGGTCGGCGACAAGCCCGCCGGCAGCCGCGCCGAAACGCTGCGCGCGGTGCTCGGCCCGGCGCTCGCCGCCGATCCCGAGGCACGCTTCGTGATCCGCGCCGACGCGCGCACGCCGCACCAGGCGGTGGTGACCGCGATGGACGTCGCCGGCCAGCTCGGCGTGCGCGCGATCGGCATCGCCGCGCTGCCCAAGCCGGGCGAGTGAAGGCGCCGGCCTTCTGGCAGCGCCGCGGCCCCGGCGCCTGCGCGCTGCTGCCGCTCGCCGCGCTGTTCGCGGCGCTGGCGGCGCTGCGCCGCCTCGCCTACCGGCGCGGCTGGCTCGCCGTCGAGCGCGTGCCGGTGCCGGTGATCGTGGTCGGCAACATCAGCGTCGGCGGCACCGGCAAGACGCCGCTGCTCGTCGCGCTGGCCGAACATCTGCGTGCCGCCGGCCACCGCCCGGGCATCGTCGCGCGCGGCTACGGCGGCCGCTCCCGCGACTGGCCGCGGGCGGTCGACGCGCGGGCCGACCCCGCCGAGGTCGGCGACGAGCCGGTGCTGCTCGCCGGGCGCAGCGCCTGCCCGGTGTTCGTCGGCCCCGACCGCGTCGCCGCGGCGCGCGCGCTGCTCGCCGTCCACCCCGACTGCGACCTGCTCCTCGCCGACGACGGCCTGCAGCACTACCGCCTCGGGCGCGACGTCGAGGTCGTCGTCGTCGACGGCCGGCGGCGCTTCGGCAACGGCTGGCCGCTGCCGGCCGGGCCGCTGCGCGAGCCGCCGGCGCGCCTCGCCGCGGCCGATTTCGTCGTCGTCAACGGCGCCGCGCCGGGGGCCGGCGAGTGGCGCATGGAGCTCGTCGGCGACACCGCCCACGCGCTCGACGACCCCGCCCGCACGCGCCCGCTCGCCGACTTCCGCGGCCGGCCGCTGCATGCGCTCGCCGGCATCGGCGACCCGGCGCGCTTCTTCGCCGCGCTCGCCGCCGCCGGGCTCGACTGCGTGCCGCACGCCTTTCCCGACCACCACGCCTACGCCGCCGCCGATCTTGCCTGGGCGCGCGGCGGCACGCTGCTGATGACCGAGAAGGATGCCGTAAAATGCCGCCGCCTCGGCCTGCGCGACGACGCCTGGTACCTGCCGGTCAGCGCCCGGCTCGACCCGCGGCTGCTCGAACGCCTGCTCGCGCGGGTCGCCACTCTCACCCCCGGAGGGGACGACGATGGACAAGAAACTGCTCGACATCCTGGTGTGCCCGGTCAGCAAGGCGCCGCTCGTGTATGACAAGGAGCGCCAGGAACTCAAGTGCAAGGCGAGCCGGCTCGCCTACCCGATCCGCGACGGCATCCCGGTGATGCTGGAGTCGGAAGCGCGGCAGATGGCGAACGACGAGGAGGCCTGAGCCGATGGGTTTCAAGGTCGCGATCCCCGCGCGCTACGCCTCCACGCGCCTGCCGGGCAAGCCGCTGCTGCCGCTCGCCGGCCGGCCGATGATCGAATACGTGTGGCGCCAGGCCTGTGCGAGCGGTGCCGAGGAGGTGGTGATCGCGACCGACGACGCGCGCATCGCCGCCGCCGCCGAGGGTTTCGGCGCGCGCGTGTGCATGACCCGCGACGACCACGCCTCGGGCACCGACCGCCTCGCCGAGGTCGCCGATGCGCTCGGCTGGGCCGACGACGCGGTGGTGGTCAACGTCCAGGGCGACGAGCCGCTGCTGCCGCCGGCGCTGATCAGCGCCACCGCCGCGGCGCTGGTCGAGCACCCGGACGCCGGCATCGCCACGCTGGCCGCGCCGCTCGGCGAGCACGAACTGTTCGATCCCAACGCGGTCAAGCTGGTGCGCGACGCCGCCGGCTACGCGCTGTACTTCTCGCGGGCGACGATCCCCTGGCACCGCGACCGCTTCGCCGCCGGCGCCCGCGAGGTGCCGCCGGGGCTGCCGTACTGGCGCCACATCGGGCTCTACGCCTACCGCGCGGCGGTGCTGCGCCGCTACCCGCAGCTGCCGGTGTCGCCGCTCGAACAGGCCGAGGCGCTGGAGCAGCTGCGCGCGCTGTGGCACGGCATCCGCATCTTCGTGCTCGCCACCGACACCGCGCCGCCGGCGGGCGTCGACACCGCGGCCGATCTCGCCCGCGCCGAGGCCGCGCTCGCCGCCGGCTGAACGCGCTCAGCGCGCGGCGTCGAGGCCTTCGAGCAGCGGGTTGGGGGCGTCGCGCCGCGGGTTCAGCAGCGGCACTTCGAGCAGCTCCGGGCCGCGGTGGCTCGCCTCGCCGTACTGGTCGGTAAGGATCACGCGCGCCGCGTCGAGCGGCACCAGCACCAGCAGCGGCCCTTCGGGCAGCACCTCGAGGACGCGGCAGCGGCGGCCGCAGTAGCGCAGCTCGCGGCCGATCAGGCCGGCGAGCGTGGCGGCATCGATCGACATGGCAGGACCTCGCACGGGCGGGCGTCGAGCATCGCAGCCCCGGCGACGGCCGGGCAAGTGGCGGTGCAGGGGTGGAAGCCCCGGGCTGCGGCAGCCACGCCCGGATCCCGGCCTGGCCCGCAGGGCCATCGGGCCGCCTCCGGAGCGCGCCGCGACGCGTTAAACTGCGCTCACTTCCGCGTCCAGGCGGTTGATTCCATTGGTATACGCATGGGCATCCTCGACCGCTTCTTCCGCCCTGAAAAACCCGACGCTGCTGAGCCGGATCAGTACCTTGCCGGTGTGCTGTTCGTCTGCATGGGGAACATCTGCCGCTCGCCGAGCGCCGAAGGTGTGCTGCGCCAGCGCCTTGCGGGCGCCGGGCTGACGCGGCACGTCCTCGTGGATTCCGCCGGCACCCATGCCGGGCACGTCGGCAGCCCGCCGGATCGCCGCAGCCAGGAGGCAGCGTTGCGGCGCGGGGTCGACCTCAGCCGCCTGCGTGCCCGCCGCCTCGAACTCGCCGACCTCGACCGCTTCGACTACGTGCTGGCGATGGACCTCGACAACCTCGCCGGCATCCAGGCCCTCGCCGAGGGCGCCGCGCACCGCGCGCAACTGGGGCTGCTGCTCGACTTCGCGCCGCAACTGGGGGTGCGCGAGGTGCCCGACCCGTACTACGGCGGGCGCAGCGGCTTCGAGCGCGTGCTCGACCTGATCGACGCCGGCGTCGACGGCCTGTTCGATCACCTGCGCCGCCAGCACCGCTTCTGAGCCGCGCCGCGACGGCCCGCAACGGGCCGTCGCGGGCGTCCACCGTGTGCGTCAGGCCGCCGGCGGCGGACGCCGCTCCGCGTCGGCGTCGGCAGGGGCCGCCGGCGCGACGGCGGTGTCCGCGTCGGCGTCCGGCGCGGTCGCAGTGGTGTCCGCCGCCGCGGCGGCGGCGGGCGCCGCCTCGGCGGCCGTGGTGGCGTTCACCTCGGTGGCGACCGGCGCTTCGGCGGCCGGCGCGGGCACCGGCGCGACCTCGACGGCGGCGGGCGGGGCGTCGGCAGGTGCGGCCTCGGGGCCGGCGTCGGCCGCCGGCACATCCGCTTCGGCCAGCGTCGCCGCGGCGGCCTCGGGCTCGACCGGGGTGGGCGTGCCGGTGTCGGGCGCCGGGGCGACCTCGAACGTCACCGGCAGCGGCTCGACGGCGGCCGCGTCGGCCGGCAGCGGCTCGACGGTGGTTGCGGCGGCCGGCAGCGCCGGCTCGGCGACGGGCGCCTCGACGGCGAGCGCTGCCGCGGCGGCGGGTTCCGGTGCCGGCGGCTCGCCACCGACGGTTACGTCGGGCGCGAGCGGCGCGCTGCCAGGGGGCGCCTCGATGCCGGCGGCAGCCTCGCTCGGCGCCGGCTCGGCGACCGGGGGCTCGACGGGCACGGGCTCGGCCGCCGCTGCCTCGAAGGTCTCGACTGCCGGTGCTTCAAGGGCAGTGGCGGGCGGCGCGGCAGGAGCCCCGGCCTCGGCGGCCGCTGCGGGCGCTTCGCTCGCGGGCCCGGCCGCGGCCTCGCCGGTCGGCACCGCGGGCGGGGCGGCGAGCTCGGCCGGCACGGCGGCGACGGTGCCCGTGTCGGCGAGGGGCGGCGTTTCCGCGGCCCGTTCGCTGACCACCACGGCCGCCGCGGCGGCCGTCACCGCAGCGGCGGCCATCGCGCCGACCGGCTCGCCGATGGCCCGTTCGCTGGCGGCTTCGGTCGCGCCGCTGTCGGTTTCGGTCGGTGCGCCGCGCGGGCGGCGCGGGCGGCCGCTGCGGATGTAGCGCCCGGCCGGCAGCGGCGGGGCGTGTCGCCGTGCCGGCGGCGGCGGCACCTCCTCGCGCGCCGCGGGGGCGGCGGGCACCGGCGCCGCGGCAGCCTCCTCGGCTTCCTCGGCGCCTTCCTCTGCGCTTTCCTCGGTGCCGTAGGCAGCCCCTTCCTCGGCGCCTTCCAGCGTACGCTCGCCGCGCCGACGGCGCCTGCCGCCACGGCGCCCACGGCGGGCGGCACGGGCCTCGTCGTCCTCCTCGGTGGCGGCGGGGGTGGGAGGCACGGTTGCGACCGCGACCGGTTCGGGCGCCGTCGGCTCGACCGCGGGCTCGGCCTCGATCGGCGTGGCGGGGGCGACCGCCACGGGTTCGGCGGGGACTTCGGCCTCCGGTTCGGGGCGCCGTTCGGGTCGCTCGGGGCGTTCGGGGCGTTCCGTGCGCTCGCCACGCTCACCGCGATGGCGGCGGTTGCGGTCGCGGTCACGACGTTCGTGCGGGCTGCGTTCGGCCGGGCGCGGCGTCTCCGCCGTGGCGGCGGCGGGCTCGACGCCCGCCGGTGCTTCGGCGCCGGGGCCGCCGAACAGGTTGCGCCACAGCCAGCGCAGGAAGCCGGGCTCGCCCTGGCCCGCCGCGGGCGGTGGCGCCAGGCTCGGCGCCGGGGCGGGGACGACGTGCGGGGTCTGTACCGGTGCCGGTTTGGGGGCCGGTGCCGGCGTGGCCGGTGCCACCGACTTGACCGCCGCTTCCTCGGTGCCGCCGTTGCCGTTGCCGTTGCGGTGGGCGCTGACCGCGCGCGGACCCGGCTCGGCTTCCTCGCGGCGCACCGCGAGCTTGTAGCTCGCGCCGGCGCCGCGGGTGCCGCTCGCGAGTTCGTCGACGCGCACGCGCTCGATCTCGAAGTGCGGGGTCTCGAGGTTCTCGTTCGGCAGCAGCACCAGGCGGACCTTGAGCCGCTCCTCGACCGCCGCGAGCGCGGCCCGCTTCTCGTTCAGCAGGAAGGTCGCGACCTTCACCGGCAACTGGGCGACGACCCTGGCGGTGCGGTCCTTCATCGCCTCTTCCTCGATCAGGCGCAGCACCGACAGCGCGAGCGATTCGACGCCGCGGATGGTGCCCTGGCCGTTGCAGCGCGGGCACACCACATGGGTGGACTCGTCGAGCGAGGGGCGCAGGCGCTGGCGCGACATCTCGAGCAGGCCGAAGCGCGAGATGCGCCCGACCTGCACGCGCGCGCGGTCCATCTTCAGCGCTTCCTTCAGGCGGTTCTCGACCTCGCGCTGGTTGCGCGGCACGGTCATGTCGATGAAGTCGAGGACGATCAGCCCGCCGAGGTCGCGCAGGCGCAGCTGGCGGGCGATCTCGTCGGCGGCTTCGAGGTTGGTGTTGAGCGCGGTCTCCTCGATGTCGGCGCCCTTGGTGGCGCGCGCCGAGTTGATGTCGATCGACACCAGCGCCTCGGTGTAGTCGATGACGATGGCGCCGCCCGACGGCAGGCTGACCTCGCGCTGGTAGGCGGTCTCGATCTGCGATTCGATCTGGTAGCGCGTGAACAGCGGCGTGCTGTCCTGGTAGACCTTGAGCTTGCCGAGGCTGCCCGGCATGACGTTCTGCATGAACTCGCGCGCCTGGTCGGCGACCGCCGGCGCGTCGACGAGGATCTCGCCGATGTCGCCGCGCAGCAGGTCACGCAGCGCGCGGATGATGATGTTGCTCTCCTGGTAGACGAGCAGCGGTGCCTTGCGGCTCTGCGCGGCCTCCTCGATCGCCCGCCACAGGTTCAGCAGGTAGTCGAGATCCCACTGCAGCTCTTCGGTGGAGCGACCGACGCCGGCGGTGCGCACGATCAGCCCCATGCCCTCGGGCACGTCGAGTGCCGCCATCGCCTCACGGATCTCCTGGCGATCCTCGCCCTCGATGCGCCGCGACACCCCGCCGGCACGCGGGTTGTTCGGCATCAGCACGAGGTAGCGGCCGGCGAGCGAGACGAAGGTGGTGAGCGCGGCGCCCTTGTTGCCGCGTTCCTCCTTCTCGACCTGGACGACGATCTCCTGGCCCTCGCGGATCGCCTCCTTGATGCTCGGGCGGCTGCCTTCGGCGAGCGCGGCCGGCTGGAAGTAGCTGCGGGCGATCTCCTTGAACGGCAGGAAGCCGTGGCGCTCGGCACCGTAGTCGACGAACGCGGCCTCGAGGGAGGGTTCGACGCGGGTGATGCGGCCCTTGTAGACGTTGGACTTCTTGGTTTCGCGGGAGGGGGTTTCGATGTCGAGATCGTAGAGCTTCTGGCCATCCACGAGGGCCACGCGCAACTCTTCCTGCTGAGTTGCATTGATCAGCATGCGCTTCATGTGCGGGATGTTCTCCGGCGCTCGACCACACATCCCGCGTTGTCGCCGGAGGCACGTCGGGATGGAACGGGGGAGGACAGGGGGCGGCGATCCGAGCGGCGGATCGATACGGCGACGCCCTGGCATCGAACCTCGCCATCCGCGGGGCGGGGAGTGGGAGCACGGCTGGTCATCGCTCGGGATCGGGAGGGTTGAGCGATGGGATAACCCTTTTGGCACCCGCCGCGCGTGACGCGGCGGCGTGAACCGGAAACTTGCTGTCGTTTCACAACGACCACACCGGCATACGCAGCCGGCCGGCGACAACGGCACGAAATATAACAGTCACCTGCATCGCCTTCAAATGGGGGGACCGGCTGGTTATGATCCGGTCCATGACCAGTCCCGATGCTCCCGTCGGTGTGCGCTTCGTCGAGGTCTCCGCCGATCACGACGGCCAGCGCATCGACAACTTCCTGCTCCGCATCCTCAAAGGCGTGCCCAAGAGTCTCGTCTACCGCTGCCTGCGCAAGGGCGAAGTGCGCGTCAACAAGGGCCGTTCCCGACCGGATCACCGCCTGCACGCCGGCGACGTGGTGCGCATCCCGCCGCTGCGCGTCAGCGCCGACGACAACGTCGAGCGGACCGTGCCGTACGCGCTCGCCGAGCGCCTGGAAGCCGCCGTGCTGTACGAGGATCGCGACGTGCTGGCGCTCGACAAACCCGCCGGCATCGCTGTGCACAAGGGCAGCGGCGTGCACTTCGGGGTGATCGAGGCGCTGCGGATGACGCGCCCCGAGGGCTTCCTCGAACTCGCGCACCGGCTCGACCGCGACACCAGCGGCGTGCTGCTGCTCGCCAAGTCGGCGACCGCGCTGCGCGCGATCCACGATGCGCTGCTGTCGCGCAGCTCGACCAAGCGCTACCTCGCCTTCGTCCGCGGCCAGTGGGCGCGCGGCACCTGCGTCGTCGACGCGCCGCTGCGCAAGGGCATCGTGCGCGGCGGCGAGCGCATGGTCGAGGTGGCCGAGGACGGCAAGCCGTCGCTGTCCCGCTTCCGCCCGATCCAGCAGTACCGCCACGGGGCGCTGGTGGAGGTCGAGATCGACACCGGCCGCACCCACCAGATCCGCGTGCACGCCGCGCACCTCGGCCACCCGCTCGCCGGCGACGACAAGTACGGCGACGCCGCCTTCAACCGCGTGCTGGCGGGCTACGGCTGCCGGCGCCTGTTCCTGCACGCGCAGTACCTGAGCCTGCCGCTCGGCGGGCGCGACCTCGACCTGTCGGCGCCGCTCGCGCCGGAGCTCGCCGCGCTGCTCGACGCGCTCGGGGGCGGCGCATGACGCGGCGCTTCGACCTGCTGGTGTTCGACTGGGACGGCACCCTGATGGATTCCGAGTACCGCATCGTCGCCTGCCTGCAGGCGGCGATCGCCGAGCTCGGGCTGCCGCCGCGCAGCGCCGCCGAGGCCCGCCACATCATCGGGCTCGGGCTGCTCGAGGCCTGCGCGGCGCTGTACCCCCAGCACCCGGCGGTCGCGCACGCGGCGCTGGCCGAGGCGTACAAGCGCCAGTTCCTGCAGCACAGCCGCGTCGAGATGCGCCTGTTCGACGGCGCCGCGGAGGTCGTCGGGCAGCTCGCCGCGGCGGGCTACCGGCTCGCGGTCGCCACCGGCAAGAGCCGCGCCGGGCTCGCGCGCGCCTTCGCCGAAACCGGCCTGGCGCCGCTGTTCGAGGCGAGCCGCTGCGCCGACGAGACCGCCTCCAAGCCCGATCCGCTGATGCTGCACGAACTGCTCGACGAGCTCGACGTGGCGCCGGCGCGCGCGGTGATGATCGGTGACACCGCCTTCGATCTGGCGATGGCGCAGGCCGCCGGAGTTCCCGGCATCGCCGCCACCTACGGCGTGCACGGGCGCGAGCACCTGGCGGCACACGCGCCGCTGGCCTGGCTCGATGCGATCACCGAGCTGCCCGCCGTGCTCGATCGGCTCGCGCAGGCGCCGGCATGAGCGAGAACTGGGACGGCCCGCCGGTAGCGCCGCCGGCTCCGCCCGCCCGGCCGACCAGCGAGGGGCGCGCGCTCGAGTTGCTGGCCGAAGTCGCGATGGCGGCGGTGACGGAGCGCCGGCGCGCCCGGCGCTGGTCGCTGTTCTTCCGCTTCCTGTGGGCGGGGCTGTTCGCCGCGCTCGCCTTCGGCCTGATCGGGCGTGCCTTCGAACCCGACGCCGGCGTCGCCAAGCGGGGGCGGTACACCGCGGTGGTGAACGTCGAGGGCCTGATCGCCGACGGCACCGAGGCGAGCGCCGACAACGTCCTGCTCGGCCTGCGCCGCGCGCTGCAGGACAGCGCCACCGCCGGGGTGATCCTCGCCATCAACAGCCCCGGCGGCAGCCCGGTGCAGGCCGGGCAGATGTTCGACGAGATCCTGCGCCTGCGCGCCGCCCACCCGAAGATTCCGGTGTACGCGGTGATCGCCGATGCCGGCGCGTCGGGCGGCTACTACGTGGCCGCCGCCGCGCAGTCGATCTACGCCGACAAGGCGAGCATCGTCGGCTCGATCGGCGTGCGCGCCGACGGCTTCGGCTTCGTCGGCACCCTCGACAAGCTCGGCGTCGAGCGCCGCCTGCTCACCGCGGGCGCCAACAAGGCGCTGCTCGATCCGTTCAGCCCGCAGCGCCCCGAGCAGGTGGCGTTCATGCAGGGCCTGCTCGACCAGATCCACCGCCAGTTCATCGATGCCGTGCGCAAGGGGCGCGGTGCGCGCCTGCAGGAGTCGCCCCAGCTCTTCAGCGGGCTGGTGTGGACCGGCGAGCAGGCCGTCGGCCTCGGGCTGGTCGACGGCCTCGGCAGCGTGCGTTCGGTCGCCCGCGACGTGATCGGCGTCGAGCAGACCCGCGACTTCACCCACCGCGAGCGCGTGGTCGAGCACCTGCTCGGCCGCGTCGAGGCCGCTTCCGGGCGCGTCCTCGCCCGCGTGCTCGGTCTCGATCCACCGCTGCAATGACCGTTGCGCCCCGCGCGTGCGCCGCGGGGGCGTTCCAGCCAGACCCGGAGCTTTTCATGTCGGAACCCAACCCTTCGTTCTTCGAACGCTGCTTCCTCGCCTTCAGCGCCTTCGGCCGCACGCTGTGCTCGGGGGCCTTCGCCGCCGGCGTCGCGCGCCTGCGCAGCGGCGAAGCGCCGCCGCCGGCCGCCGAGCCGCTGCCCCCCGTCGTCGCGACGCCGGTGCCGGCCGCGCCGGAGCCGGTCGCACCGCCTGCGCCCGCCCGCGAACCCGCGCCGGTACTGAAGGAGGCGAGCCCCGACGCGGCGTTGCAACTGCTCGGCCTGCTGCAGCAGGACGGGCGCTTCGTCGATTTCCTCGAAGAGGACGTCGCCGGCTACTCCGACACCGACATCGGCGCCGCGGCGCGGGTGGTGCATGCCGGGTGCCGCAAGGTGCTGCGCACGCACTTCACGCTTGCCCCGGTGCGCAGCGAGAACGAGGGCAGCCGCCTCAGCGTGCCCGCCGGCTTCGATGCGTCGAGCCTGCGCCTGACCGGCAACGTGGTCGGCGCCGCGCCGTTCAACGGTACCCTGGTGCACCGCGGCTGGCGCGTCACCGAGGTGCGCCTGCCACGGCTCGCCGAAGGCCACGCGGTGAGCGTGATCGCCCCGGCCGAGGTCGAACTCTGAGCATCCCGCGCCACGCCGCTGCCGCGGCCGTGGTGCTCCGCTCGACGCCGGTCGCCGCACCCCGCGCGGCCGGCACGTCAGGGGCCGTAGCGTGCCACCCGCACGCGGCCCTACCGGTTCACCCCCTCCTGATGGACGCCTGACCCATGAATGAACAGCGCTTTACCGTCGGCATCGACCTCGGCACCACGCACTGCGTGATGGCCGCCGTGGACCTCGAGCGGGAGGTCGACACCGAGCCCGTCCCCGAACTCGTCGAGATCGCGCAGCTCACCGGCCCGGGGGCGGTGGAGGCGCGCACGCTGCTGCCGTCCTTCCTCTACCTGCCGCACCCCGACGAACTCGCCGCCGGCGACCTCACGCTGCCGTGGGGGGCGAGCGAGGGCTTCGCGGTCGGCGAACTCGCCCGCAGCCTCGGCACGAAGACGCCGCTGCGGCTGGTGTCGAGCGCGAAGAGCTGGCTGTGCCACCCGGGCGTGGACCGGCGCGGCGCGATCCTGCCGGTCGAGGCGCCCGCGGAGGTCGCCCGCGTGTCGCCGTTCGCCGCCAGCGTGCGCTACCTCGAACACCTGCGCAGCGCCTGGGACGCCGGTCACGCCGAGGCGCCGCTCGCCGCGCAGTCGGTGATCCTGACCGTGCCGGCCTCGTTCGACCCGGCGGCGCGCGAGCTCACCGCCGAGGCCGCGCGCGCGGCCGGTCTCGCCGACTTCACGCTGCTCGAAGAGCCGCAGGCGGCGCTGTACGCGTGGATCGAGGCGACGGCCGGCGGCTGGCGCAAGCAGGTCAAGCTCGGCGACGTGATCCTGGTGGTCGACGTCGGCGGCGGCACCGCCGACTTCTCGCTGATCGCCGTCACCGAGCGCGATGGCGAACTGGCACTGACCCGCGTCGCGGTCGGCGACCACATCCTGCTCGGCGGCGACAACATGGATCTCGCGCTCGCCCACGTGCTGCGCGCCAAGCTCGCCGCCGCCGGCACCCAGCTCGAACCCTGGCAGGTCAACGGCCTGGTGCACGGCTGCCGGGCGGCGAAGGAGCAGATCCTCGCCGACGCCGGCGTGCAGGCGGTGCCGGTGGTGGTGCCGAGCCGCGGTTCGCGCCTGATCGGCGGCACGCTGCGCACCGAGCTCACGCGCGAGGAGGTCGAGCGCACGCTGGTCGAGGGCTTCTTCCCGGTGGTGGGCGCCGACGCCCGCCCGGCGGTGCGCGCGCGTGCCGGTCTGACCAAGCTCGGCCTGCCCTACGCGCAGGACGCCGGCGTCACCCGCCACCTGGCCGCCTTCCTCGCCCGTCAGCTCGATGCCGCCGCCGCCTGCGGGGTGACGCTGCCGGCGCAGGCGAGCTTCCTGCACCCGACCGCGGTGCTGTTCAACGGCGGCGTGTTCAAGGCCGGGGCGCTCGCCACGCGCGTGCTCACCACCCTCAACGCCTGGCTCGAAGCCGAAGGCGCGCCGCCGGTGCGGGCGCTGCCCGGCATCCACCTCGACCACGCGGTCGCGCGCGGAGCGGCCTACTACGGCGGCGTGCGGCGCGGGCGCGGCGTGCGCATCCGCGGCGGCACGGCGCGCGCCTACTACGTCGGCGTGGAGAGCGCGATGCCCGCGGTGCCGGGGCTGGAGCCGCCGCTCGAAGCGCTGTGCCTGGCGCCGTTCGGCATGGAGGAGGGGACCGAAGCCGCGCTGCCGCCGCAGGAGGTCGGACTCGTGGTGGGCGAGCCGGTGCGCTTCCGCTTCTTCGGCTCCAGCACCCGGCGCGAGGATGCCGTCGGCACGGTGCTGGAGTTCTGGCGCGACGAGGAACTGGAGGAGCTGCCGGCGATCGAGGCGACTCTGCCCGCCGAAGGCCGCACCGCCGGCGACGTCGTGCCCGTGCACCTGCACGCGCGCGTCACCGAGATCGGCACGCTCGCGCTCGAGGCCGTCAGCCGCGACGGCGCCGAGCGCTGGAAGGTCGAACTCGACGTGCGTGGCGAGGATGCCGCCTGAGTCGGCGCAGCGCCGGCAAGCGAGGTGAGTGATGCTCGCTGAAATGTGATCAAAATTTCTGGGCAGGGGTTCACACAAGCCCCTGTTCCGGTGTACATCTGTGCTCTCATACCATCTGGAGAGAGCCCATGTATGATCACATTACCTTCGAAATCACCGAACTCATCGCCGGCATCCGCGCCGATGCGCTGGCGGCGCTCACCGCCCGCGAGCGCGCCCGCTTCGCCGCCGGGCGCCCGCGCAGCCGCGAACTCGCCGAAGCTGCGCGCGCCGTCCTGCTCGACGGCGTGCCGATGCACTGGATGCTCGACTGGGGCACGCCCTTCCCGCTGTTCCTTGAAGCCGCCCGCGGCGCCGGCTTCACCGACGTCGACGGGCACCACTACGCCGATTTCTGCCTCGGTGATACCGGCGCGATGTTCGGCCATTCACCGGAACCGGTCGCCGCGGCGATCCGGGCGCGCGCCGACCGCGGCCTGACCGCGATGCTGCCGACCGCCGACGCGATCGCCGTCGGCCGCCTGCTGCAGGAGGCTTTCGGTCTGCCGTACTGGCAGGTGGCGACCACCGCATCGGACGCCAACCGCTTCGCGCTCAGGGTGGCGCGCGCGGTGACCGGGCGCCCGCGCATCCTGGTGTTCAACGGCTGCTACCACGGCGCGGTCGACGAGACCTTCGTGCGCCTGCGCGACGGCCGCGCGGTGCACCGCCCGGGCCTGCTCGGCCAGGCCGCCGACCTCACCACACTCGCCCGGGTGGTCGAGTTCAACGATCTCGACGCGCTCGAAGCGGCGCTGCGCGACGGCGACGTCGCCGCGGTGATCACCGAGCCGGCGCTGACCAACATCGGCATCGTGCTGCCCGAGCCGGGCTTCCACGCCGGCCTGCGCGCGCTGACGCGCCGCTACGGCACGCTGCTGCTGATCGACGAGACCCACACCATCAGCACCGGCTACGGTGGCTACACGCGCACCCACGGGCTCGAACCCGACCTGTTTGTGCTCGGCAAGCCGATCGCCGGCGGGCTGCCGGCCGCGGTGTGGGGGTGCTCGGCGGAGGTGGCGACGCGGTTGCGCGCGGTGCGCGCGAGCGTCGACGGCGGCCATTCGGGCATGGGCACGACGCTGTCGGCGAACGCCTTCACCCTCGCCGCGATGCGCGCCAACCTCGAAGCGGTGATGACGCCCGCGGCCTACGCGCGGATGCTGCCGCTCGCCACGCGCCTCGCCGACGGCATCGCCGGCGTCATCCGCGCGCGCGGGCTGCCGTGGTTCATCACCCGGCTCGGCGCGCGCGCGGAGTTCGGCTTCCTGCCGACGCCGCCGCGCAACGGCACCGAGGCCGCCCACGCGAGCATCCACGCGCTCGAGCACGCGCTACACCTTTATCTGCTGAACCGCGGCGTGCTGATCACGCCGTTCCACAACATGACCCTGGTCTGTCCCGATACGCGCAGCGAGGACGTCGAACGCCTCGTCGCCACGCTCGGCACCTGCCTGGACGAACTGCTCGCCGGAGGTGGCGCATGAACGGTATCCCGCATTCCGCGACCGAGGCCGAGGCCTTCCTCGCCGCGCATCCCGAGGTCGACGCCATCCAACTGCTGTTCACCGACCTCAACGGCATCCAGCGCGGCAAGACCGTGCGCCGCCACGAGCTCGCGCCGATCTACGCGCAGGGGCGCTACCTGCCGTGCACGATCTTCGGCCTCGACCTGCTCGGCCACGACGTCGATGCCGCCGGCCTCGCCTGGGAGAACGGCGACGCCGACAAGCTCTGCCTGCCGGTGCCGGGCACGCTGGTGCCGATGCCGTGGGCACCGGTGCCGAGCGCGCAGGCGCTGATCTCGCTGTACGAGCTCGACGGCACGCCGGTGGCCGGCGATCCGCGCCACGCGCTGGTGCGCGCGGTCGAGCGCCTGCAGGCGCTGGGCTACACGCCGGTGGTGGCGGCGGAGCTCGAGTTCTACCTGCTCGACGCCGAGAGCGTGCGCGCCGGACGGCCGCGCCCGTACAACGGCGAGGCCGGCGGCACCGACAACACCCGCGTGTACGAACTCGCGCCGCTCGACGAACTCGCGCCGCTGCTCGCCGAGCTGCACGCGGCGGCCGATGCGCAGGGCATCCCCAGCGAGACGACGATCTCGGAGTTCGCGCCGGGGCAGTTCGAGATCACGCTGCACCACCGCGCCGATGCGCTGCGCGCGGTCGACGAGGCGGTGATGTGGAAGCGCCTGGTGCGCGGCGTGGCGGCGAAGCACGGCCTGGTTGCCACCTTCATGGCCAAGCCCTTCGGCGGCACCTCGGGCAGCGGGCTGCACATCCACACCAGCCTCAACGACGCCGCCGGCCACAACGTGTTCGCCGCCGAGGACCCCGCCGGCACGCCGCTGCTGCGCCACGCCGTCGGCGGGATGATGGCGACGATGGCCGAGGCGATGGCGGTGTTCGCGCCCAACGCCAACTCGTACCGGCGCTTCCGTGCCAACAGCTACGCCCCGGTGGCGGCGAGCTGGGGCATCAACAACCGCACCGTGAGCCTGCGCGTGCCGGTCGGGCCGGCGCCGAGCCGCCACGTCGAGCACCGCGTGGCCGGCGCCGACGCCAACCTCTACCTGGCCTTCGCCGCGGTGCTGACGGCGATCCACCAGGGGCTGACCGAACGGCTCGACCCGGGGGCGCCGCTGGTCGGCAACGGCTATGCGCAGGGCGGTGCGCCGCTGCCGATCCACTGGCCGGACGCCCTCGAGCGCGCCGAGCGCTCGGGGTTCCTGCGCGAGGCGCTGGGCGAGGGGCTGCGGGCGCTGTTCTGCGCGACCAAGCGCCAGGAGTGGGAGAAGTTCAACGCCACCGTCAGCGACGTCGACTACCAGTGGTACCTGCGCACCGCGTGACGTGCCGCGGCCGCAACGCGCCGCCGGGGCGGGGGACGCGAGCCCCCGCCCCGGCGGCGTTTCAGCCCAGGTTGCGGATGTCGCGCGCGACCTTGAACGCCGGCGAGGTGACGCCGGCTTCGAGCGCCTGCAGGCGGCGGTCGAGCCGCTCGAAGCGCCGGTCGAGGTCGCGCACGGTGCCGGCCGGCTCGGTGCGCACGCCGCGCCAGAACGCCTCCTCCGCCGGGTTGGCGTAGAGCGCGCGCGGGCGAGGCGGCACGAACACCGCCGCGCAGGTGTAGAGGAACACCACCGGCAGCGTGAAGAACACGCCGGCGAGCACCGTCACCAGGCGCACCCCGGTGGTGCTGAGGCCGAAGTAGTCGGCGATGCCGGCGCACACCCCGGCGATGCGCCCGGCCTCGGGGATGCGGTAGAGGCGCGTGGCGCGCGGGCGCGGCGGGTAAGGCTCAGTCATGGTCCCGTCTCCAGTTCGGCAGTTCCGCGTCGAGGATGCGTTCGAGCGTCTGCACGCGGCCTTCCAGGCGCTCGGCGGTGCGGTGCAGCTCGGCGAGCAGGGTTTCGTCTTCGCCCGAGATCACGCGTGCGGCGCGCCAGCGCACCAGGTAGTGCGCGACGATCCACACCGGCAGCGCGACCACCACGAAGGCGATCAGCGCCATGCTGAACAACATGGCTGCAACGCCCCCCATGGCTCAGGCGCCGCCCGCGGGTTTGCGGTCCGCCGCGAGGCGCGCCTTCATGCGCTCGATCTCCTCGTCGATCGCCGCGTTGCCGGCGAGCGCACCGAGTTCCTCGCCGAGGCTGCGGCCGCGGCCGAGGTCGTAGGCCTCGATCTCGGCCTGGGTGGCGTCGATGCGGGCCTCCATCTTCTCGAAGCGCGTCAGCGCCTCCTCGATGCGGTTGTCGTGCAGGCGCCGGCGCACCTCGAGCTGCGACGAGGTGGCCTGCTGGCGCAGCTCGATCGCCTTCTGCTTGGCCTTCACCTCGCGCAGCTTCGCTTCGAGCTTGGCGATGTCGTCGCCGAGCCGCGCCAGGGTGGCGTCGAGCTGCGCGAGCTCGTCCTGCAGCGCCCGTACCGCCTCGCCGACCTTGGCCTTCTCGGCGAGCGCCGCGCGGGCGAGGTCCTCGCGCCCCTTGGCGAGCGCGAGTTCGGCCTTGCCCTGCCAGTCGCCCTGGGCGGCCTGCAGCCGCGCCAGCTTGCGCTCCAGCTCCTTGCGCTCGGCGATGGTGCGCGCGGCGGTGGCGCGTACCTCGATCAGCGTCTCCTCCATCTCCTGCACCATCAGCCGGACGATCTTCTCCGGCTCCTCGGCGCGGTCGAGGATGGCGTTGAGGTTCGAATTCACGATGTCGGCGAAGCGCGAAAAAATGCCCATGGCGATCTCCTCGGGTCGGGGTCGGGACCGCGGCGGGGACGCCGCCGCGTTCACCCGGGGGCTCTCAAGGGCCGTGCCAGCCCTGAAGCGCATCGGCAAGTCCATGAGCCGATGGGGGCTTTGGGGGCGCTGCCGCTGGCTTGGGTTGCCATGGATTGGTAGATTCTGCCGATCTTCGGCAATTTTTAGTGGAGCCAGGTGCCAACCCACGCGCCCGACCTGCCGCCGCTGCTCGGCGACTCGCTGCCGATGCTCGAACTCAAGGAACGCGTGTCGGCGGTCGCCCCGCTCGCGCGCCCCGTGCTGGTGATCGGCGAGCGCGGTACCGGCAAGGAACTGGTCGCCGCGCGCCTGCACCTGCTGTCGCGGCGCTGGGAGCGGCCGCTGGTGGCGCTCAACTGTGCCGCGCTGGCCGAGAACCTGCTCGAGAGCGAGCTGTTCGGGCACGAGGCCGGCGCCTTCACCGGCGCGCTGCGCCGGCGCATCGGCCGCTTCGAGCTGGCCGACCGCAGCACGCTGTTCCTCGACGAGATCGGCAACGCCACCGCGAGCGTGCAGGAGAAGCTGCTGCGCGCGATCGAGTACGGGCGCTTCGCGCGCGTCGGCGCCGCCGCCGAGATCGCCGTCGACGTGCGCGTGGTCGCCGCCACCCACGCCGACCTGCCGCGCGAGGCGGCGGCCGGGCGCTTCCGCGCCGACCTGCTCGACCGCCTGGCGTTCGAGGTGTTGCAGGTGCCGCCGCTGCGGGCGCGGCGCGACGACATCCCGCGCCTCGCCGCGCATTTCGGCCGCGCGATGGCGCTCGAACTCGGCCGCGACGGCTTTCCCGGCTTCACCCCCGCCACCCTCGCCGCGCTCGCCGCCCACGACTGGCCGGGCAACGTGCGCGAGCTGCGCAACGTCGTCGAGCGCGCCGTCTACCGCGAGGCCGACCCCGAGCGCCCGATCGCCACGCTCGAACTCGACCCCTTCGCCGCACCGTGGCAGGCCCTGCCCGCACCGGCGGCGGAGGTCGCGTCGCCGTCCGCGGTGCCGGGCGACTTCGGCGCCGCGCTCGACGCCCACGCCCGCCACCTGCTCGAATCCGCGCTCGCCGCGCACCGCCACAACCAGCGCGCCGCGGCGCGCGCGCTGGGGCTCGGCTACGACCAGTTGCGCTACCTGCTGAAGAAGCACGGCCTCGGCGGGCGCCGTCGCGGCGCCTGAGGCGGTGTCAGTCGGCGTTCGCCCCGCAGCACTTCTTGAACTTCCTGCCGCTGCCGCAGGGGCAGGGGTCGTTGCGGCCGATCTTGTCGACGCGCACCGGCTGCTGCGGCTCGGCCCATGCGGCCCGCAGCCCGGCGCAGGTGGCATGCAGCAGGCAGGCGGCGGGACCGAGGCTGTCGGCGAGCTCGTGCAGGGTCTCGTCGTCGAGCGCGGCGACCATTTCGCGGGTGTCGGGCGGGAGTTCGTCGTCGGGCGCGGTGTCGTCGCCGGCGGCGTCCTCGAGCGCTTCGTGGATCGCGCGGTAGGCCAGCGTGACGATCGGCAGCAGCGCGTGGGCGAGGCTGTCGGGGTCCTCCTCGGCGTCGTCGGGTTCGGCGTCGAGGGCGTCCTGCCAGGCCTCGCTGGATTCGACCGCATCGAGGAAGCCGAGGCACCAGCCCTGGAACACCGGCACGTCGTCGTCGCTGTCGCCGGCGTAGAGCAGGGGCTCGAAGGCTTCGTCCTCGAGCTCGGCGCGCACCTGCATCCACAGTCGGCGGAGCAGCGCGCGCACGCGTTCGGCCTGGCGCGGCGAGGCGAAGGCGGGGGCGGCGCCGAGCGCGAAGTCGACGGCCTCGGCCAGCGGGCGCGGGCCGGGGCCGCAGAGGTCGCCGGCGAAGAAACCGTGGACGGAGTCGAGCGGCAGCGCGCCGCGGCCGGCCTCGGCGAGCGCGAGCAGGGCGGCGTCGAGTTCGTCGAGGTCGGCGTCGGTGAGGGGGGTGAAGTCGCGGTGCCGGGAGACGTCGGCGAGCGGGCGTGAGAAGTCGGTCATGACACACCTGGCGGATGGCGCGGGAAGGGGCGGCGCATCATCGGCAAGGGCGTGGTGGGCGGCAAGCGCGAATCCGGCGCGCGGCGCCAGGTTTTTTCGTCCGCCGATGCAACCTGGCGCACCTGCCGCGATCACAGCGCTTATCCGGCCCCCGGCCGGGTAGCGGGTTCCCCAGCGAGCACCGATGAGGAGGGCATCATGACCACGATACTCAGCGCCCATGCGATCTCCCCCGAGCGCCCCACGGTCCGCCACGTGCACTACGCGGCCTCCGGCAACTGGATCACCGACGCCTTGGACGACCTGCGACGAGCGCCGCTCGCGAGCCTGTTCTACGGCGTGCTGATGGCGGTGATGGGCTACCTGCTGGTGGAGCTGGTGTCCGGGCACTTCCACCACGGCGTGATGGTCGCCACCGGCTTCCTGATGTTCGGCAGCCTGCTGGCGATGGGGCTGTACGACATCAGCCGCCAGATCGAGCGCGGCGAGGCGGTCGACCTGGTCGGCTCGATGGTCTGCTGGCGCGGCAACTTCGCCGCGATCATCACCTTCGGCCTGATCGTCGGCGTGGCCCTGTTCGCCGTCGCCGGACTCAACAACCTGCTGTACGCGTGGACCGTCGGTGCCGATCCGGCGAACCTGCCGGACACCGCGGCGCAGATCCTCGCCTGGCCGGCCGGGCAGAAGTACGTGCTGATGCTGCTGCCGCTCATGCTGCTGGCGCTGGCCGGCATGTTCGTCGTCAGCCTGATCACCGTGCCGGTGATGCTGGACCGCCGCCTCGATCCGCTGAGCGCGATGGCGCTGAGCGTGCGCGCCGTGCGCACCAACCCGCTCGCCTGCGCGCTGTGGGCGCTGTTCATCGTGGTCTTCTGCATCTTCGGTTTCGCCACCTTCTGCATCGGGCTCGCGCTGACGATGCCGCTGCTCGGGTACGCCTCGTGGCACGCCTACCGCGACCTGATCGGCGATGCGCGCGAGCATGCGACGCTCGACGTGCACGCCGGGTGAACCGCCGGCCCGGCGCCGCCGGGGCGACACAGGGGCCGCGAGGCCCCTTTTCGTTGCGGCCGTGCTGCGCCGGCAGCGCGGCGGCGCCCTGCTAGACTCGCCCGCGCCGTCCGTCCCCCTGTCCGCAGCGCTGTCCGCCGGAGCCCCGCATGTCCCGCTACCTCGTCGGCATCGATCTCGGTACCACCCACAGCCTCGTCGCCTACGCCGACACCCGCGACCCCGCCGCGACGGTGGCGATGTTCGCGGTCGACCAGCTCGTCGCCCCCGGCGAGGTCGCCGCACGGCCGCAGCTGCCGTCGCTGCGCTACCACCCGGCGGCCGGCGAGCTCGCCGCGGCCGACCTCGGCCTACCGTGGGCGGCCTGGGACGGCACGGCGGTGTTCGGTGAACTCGCGCGCGAGCTCGGCGCCAAGGTGCCGGGGCGGCTGGTCACCAGCGCGAAGAGCTGGCTGTCGCACCCGGGCGTCGACCGCACCGCGGCGTGCCTGCCGTGGGGGGCGGCCGCCGGGGTCGCACAGGTGTCGCCGGTCGACGCCTCGGCGTCCTACCTCGCCTACCTGCGCGCGGCCTGGAACCACCGTTTTCCCGACGCGCCGCTGGAGGCGCAGGAGGTCGCGCTGACGCTGCCGGCCTCCTTCGACGAGGGCGCACGGCTGCTGACCGTGGAGGCCGCGCGGCGGGCCGGCCTCGGCGGCGTGCGCCTGCTCGAGGAGCCGCAGGCGGCCTGCTACGACTGGATCGCCCGCCACGGCGAGGGGCTCGGCGCGGCGCTCGCCGACGTGCACCTGCTGCTGGTGGTCGACGTCGGCGGCGGCACCACCGACCTGACGCTGATCCGCGTCGAACCGGGCAGCGATGCGCCGCGGCTGACGCGCATCGGCGTCGGCGATCACCTGATGCTCGGCGGCGACAACATGGACCTGCTGCTCGCCCACGTCGCCGAGCGGCGCCTGCTCGCCGAGGGCGAACGCCTGTCGGCCGCGCGGCTGGCCGCGCTGGTGCAGCAGTGCCGGCGCGCCAAGGAGCGCCTGCTCGCCGCCGACGCCCCGGACAGCGTCAGCGTGACCCTGCTCGGCGAGGGCGGGCGGCTGATCGGCGGTGCGCGCTCGGTCGGCTTCGGCCGCGAGGAGGTGCGCGACTGGCTGGTCGAGGGCTTCCTGCCGCGCTGCGGTCTCGACGAACGCCCGCAGGGGCGGCGCGCGGCGCTGGTCGAGTTCGGCCTGCCGTACGCGGCCGATGCCGCGATCACCCGCCACATCGCGGCCTTCCTCGCCCGCCACCAGGCTGCGGCGCGCACCGCGCTGGACCTCGCGGACGACGTTGCCGACGCCGTGGCGCTGCCCGACGCGGTGCTGCTGAACGGTGGCGTGTTCCACGCCGCGGCGCTGCGCGAGCGCCTGCTCGCCGCGCTCGGCGACTGGGCCGGGGCGCCGCCGCGGCTGCTCGCCAACGCCGACCCCGACCTCGCCGTGGCGCGCGGGGCGGTGGCCTTCCTGCGCGCACGCCGCGGCGAGGGCGTGCGCATCGGCGGCGGCTCGGCGCGCAGCTACTTTCTGCTGCTCGACGGCGACGCCGGCCGCCAGGGCGTGTGCGTGCTGCCGCGCGGCAGCGAGGAGGGGCAGGAGCTGCGCCTGCCCGAGCGCGTGTTCGCGCTGCGCCTGGGCGAGCCGGTGCACTTCGCACTGGTGGCGAGCGCCGACGAGACGCCGCGCAAGGCCGGCGAGCTGGTGGCGGTGGACGTCGAGAACTTCACCGCGCTGCCGCCGGTCGCGACGCTGCTCGAAGGCCGCGGCGAGGCGCGCGTGGAGCTGGCCGCGGCGCTGTCCGAGGTCGGCACGCTCGCGCTCGCCTGCGTCGCCGCGGCGCCGGCCGAACGCCGCTGGCAGCTCGAGTTCGCGTTGCGCGGCGAAGGCGCCGAGGCCCTGCCGGCGGTCGCGGTGCACGCGCGCTTCGGCGAGGCCGCGGAGCGCATCCTGCGCCTCTACGGCAGCCGGTCGAAGGACGTGGCCGCGAAGGAGGTCAAGACCCTGCGGCTCGACCTCGAACGCCTGCTCGGCCCGCGCGAGCAGTGGGACACCGCGCTGCTGCGCGAACTGTTCGGCGTGCTGTGGGAAGGCGCGCGGCGGCGGCGGCGCTCGGCCGACCACGAGCGCCTGTGGTTCTGGCTCGCCGGCTACGGCCTGCGCCCCGGCTTCGGCTACCCGCTCGACGACTGGCGCATCGCCCAGGTGTGGACGCTGTTCGGCCAGGGGGTGCAGTACGCCGGCGATGCCCAGGTCGTCTCCGAGTGGTGGACGCTGTGGCGGCGCGTCTGCGGCGGGCTCGACGCCGCCGCGCAGACGACCCTGCTCGATGCGATCGAGGCCGAACTGCGCGCGCCGCCCGGCAAGGGCGCGCCCGCGGCGCTCGACGACCGCGTGCGCCTCGCCGGCAGCCTCGAACGCGTCGCCCCGGCGCGCAAGGTGGCGCTCGGTGAGGCGCTGTGCGAGCGCCTCGGCCGCAAGGGCGAACCGGCGCAGATCTGGTGGGCGCTCGGGCGCCTGGGCGCGCGCGTGCCCTTCCACGGCAGCGCGCATGCGGTGGTGCCGGCGGCATGCGCCGCCGCGTGGTGCGAGCGGGCGCTCGCCGCCGACTGGAAGGGCGCGCCCGCGGCCCCGCTCGCCGCCGCGCTGCTGGCGCGCGCGAGCGGCGACCGCGCCCGCGACGTCGACCCGGCGCTGCGCGCCCGCGTCGCCGAGCGCCTGCGCGCGGCGCGCCAGCCGGAGTCGTGGGTGCGGATGGTGGAGCAGGTGGTCGAACTCGACGAGGCCGACCGCAAGCGCGTGTTCGGCGAGGCGCTGCCGCCGGGCCTGCGGCTGGTGGCATGACGGTGCCGGTGCCCGCTTGGGTTCAGCGGGTGCGGTCCACCGTGAAGCGCAGCACCCCGACGCGCTGGCCGCCGGCGGTCTCCACGGTGACCGTCCAGTCGCCGACCGGATCGTCGGGGAAGGCCTGCTTGCGGCTCCAGGCGCGGTAGCCCTCGCGGCGCCCGCCGGCGATGTCGAGGCGGATGCGGTCGACGACGCGCCCGTCGAGGCGCCAGACGTGGAACACCGGCTCGCGCAGGCCGAGCGGCGCGTGCAGCGCGGTGAAGGCGTAGATGCCGCGGCGCAGCGTGCCGGCTTCGAGGTGGCTCAGCGCCGGCCCGGGGAGGCGGCGCGCCTCGTCGACGCCGCGCACCACGGCGGCCTCGGTCAGCCACAGCGTGACCGGCGCCACCCAGGGCTGCAGCAGCCAGGCGCTCCCGGCCAGTGCCGCGGCAAACGGCACGCCGAGCCAGTAACGCCGCCGCCCATATAGATGCAGCAGTCCCGGCAGCGCGCCGAGAGTGCCGATCGCCACCGCCCAGGCGTAGCTGCGCGCGGTGTCGAGCCGGAACACGATCGGGGCGACGGCGAGCACCGCGAGGAACAGCGTGAAGGCATGGAAGCACAGGTAGGGCCCGCGTCGCGCGCGCAACCGGCGGTTGTAGACGGGGTCGGTGATCGACACCAGCGCGGCGCCGGCGACGGCGAGCGTGAACAGGCCCTGCGGGCTCGACCAGTCGGTCGCCGCGAGCAGGAAGGGCAGCGTGAAGAACAGCGTTTCCTGGTGCACGGCCTGGCTCAGCAGCCGGCCGAGTCGCCACGACAGGCGGTAGCCGCGCAGCCGGGCGAGCCAGGGTTCGAGCAGCAGCCACAGCCAGCCCAGCGCGAGCAGGCCGGCGATCCAGGGCGCGCGTGCGTCGGTGCGCTGTACCAGCAGGTAACTCGCCACACCCGAGGCGAAGCTGAACACCGGCCACCAGCGTCGATGGCGTTCGATCAGCGCGACGATGCGCGGCGGCGGGTCCTCCTGCAGCAGCGAACGCAGCGTCATGCGGTGGCGGAGTCAGGCGTCAAGGCGGGCGGCGGAAAAAAATGGCGACACATCCGTGCGTCGCCTTAACGACGGTGTCGTTTGGCGGCACCCGTTGCGGGAACAGCCGACACGCATCGGAGGGGGGGTAAAACACAGCACGATGCGCCAGGAGGCGACGCATCGAGTGCGCATCATGAAAAAAAAAATCTGGTTTGACCAGCCCCTTTTGCGTGGCGCATTGCCGCTCGTCAATGTCGCGTTACATGCCGCCCCTCAGAGCACCGTCGCGCCGGCCGCTTCGAGCATTCGCACGAGGCGGATCAACGGCAGTCCGATCAAGGCGTTGGGATCATCGCCGTCGAGGCGCTCGAAGAGCGCGATGCCGAGCCCTTCCGACTTGAAGCTCCCGGCGCAGTCGTAGGGCTGCTCGCGGCGCAGGTAGGTGTCGATCTGCGCCGCCGTCAGCGCGCGGAACTCGACCGCGTAGGGGACCACGTCGCACTGCACGTGGCCGCTCGCGCCGTCATGCAGGCACAGGCCGGTGAGGAATTCGACCCGGCGCCCCGCGGCGGCGGCGAGTTGGGCGACGGCGCGCGCGTGGTCGCCCGGCTTGCCGAGGATCGCGCCGTCGAGCACCGCCACCTGGTCCGAGCCGATCACCAGGGCGTGCGGCTCGCGGGCGGCGACCGACGCCGCCTTGGCGCGCGCCAGCCGCTCCACCAGCACCGCCGGCGCCTCGCCGGGTCGCGGGGTCTCGTCGCAGTCGGGCGCGCAGGTCGTGAACGGCAGGCCGAGGCGCGCGAGCAGTTCACGCCGGTAGCGGGAGGTCGAGGCGAGCACGAGGCGGCGGCCGTCTGGCAGGGCGTCGGACATGGTGAGGAGCGGTGTCGTTGGGAGAGCCGCGCAGCGTAGGCGGCGCCCGATATCGGTGCAAGCGCCGCTGTCCGCGCGCTTTGACTTGGTTCGGGCCAGTCACTATAGTTGCGCGCCTTATGCGTAGCCGCCCCTTCGCGACGTTCGATCCCTGGAAGTTCGCAAGCACCGGGCAGACGCTCGAAGGCTCCCTGCCGCTGGCACGCCTCGAACGGCTGGCAGGTGCGCTGCAGAGCGCGGAAGGCGAAGCGCGCTACCGGCTGACGGGGCATGTGGATGCCGACGGGCGTTCGTTGCTCGAAGCGGAAATCGACGCCGACGTGCTGCTGGAATGCCAGCGCTGCCTCGGTCCGGTACGCACGGCGCTGCACGCGCACTCGACGCTGGCGCCGATCGCCGACGACGGCCGCGCGGCGGCGCTGCCGGGGGCCTACGAGCCGCTGGTGGTGGGGGAGGAAGGCGTCGTGCCCGCCGACGTGGTCGAGGACGAACTGATCCTCGCCCTGCCGCTGGTGGCGATGCATGACACGCTGCACGAATGCGAGGCCTGCGGCTACGTCGTGCCGCAGCCGGCGACGACGGCGGTAAGCGAGGCGAAGCCCAACCCCTTCGCGGCCCTGCCGTCCTTGTTGAAAGAATCGAAAACTCAGGAGTGAATCCACGATGGCCGTCCAACAGAATCGCAAGAGCCGTTCCAGGCGCGACATGCGCCGCGCCCACGACCACTTGGCGACCAACGCGCTGTCCGTCGAACCGACCTCGGGTGAAACCCACCTGCGTCACCACATGTCGCCCGACGGCTTCTACCGCGGCCGGCGCGTGATCGCGCCCAAGTCCGACGCCTGAGCGACGTCCGGCACCGTGCCGGGCCGTTTGCCGTCGCCACGCCTCCCTTGCGGAGGCGTGATCGTTAGAACTGTTCCCTTGTTCCCGGGTTGTCGCTCATGACGAGACCGCCGACCATCGCGCTCGACGCGATGGGTGGGGACGTCGGCCCCGATGTGGTCGTGCCCGCCGCACTGTCCGCTCTCGATGCGCACAGCAACCTGCGCCTGATCCTGGTCGGGCGCCGCGAGGAGCTGGAGTCGCGTCTCGCGGCCGCCAAGGCCACGGCGCGCGAGAACCTGCAGCTGCGTCACGCGAGCGAAGTGGTCGCGATGGACGACGCGCCGGCGCTCGCGCTGCGCACGAAGAAGGACTCCTCGATGCGCGTGGCGATCGACCTCGTGCGCAGCGGCGAGGCGGACGCCTGCGTCAGTGCCGGCAACACCGGCGCGCTGATGGCGACCGCCCGTTTCGTGCTGAAGACCCTGCCGGGCATCGATCGACCGGCCATCTGCACGTCGATCCCCTCGGTGCACGGGCATACCCACATGCTCGACCTCGGCGCCAACGTCGACAGCAAGGCCGAGCACCTGCTGCAGTTCGCGGTGATGGGGTCGGAGCTCGCCCATGCCGTCGACGGCATCGAACGGCCGCGGGTGGGGCTGCTCAACATCGGCGCCGAGGACATCAAGGGCAACGAGCAGGTCAAGGACGCCAATGGCCTGCTGGTGGCGAGCGGCCTCAACTACATCGGTTTCGTCGAGGGCGATGGCATCTTCCTGTCCGACGTCGACGTGGTGGTCTGCGACGGCTTCGTCGGCAATGTGGCGCTGAAGACGAGCGAAGGCGTCGCCAAGCTCGCGCGGCACTTCATGACGCTCGAGTTCAAGCGCAACCTGCTGACGCGCCTCGCCGCACTCGCGGCGATGCCGGTACTCAAAGCCTTCGGGCGGCGGATCGATCCGCGCCGCTACAATGGCGCAAGCCTGCTCGGCCTGCAGGGCATCGTGATCAAGAGCCACGGCAGCGCCGACCGGCTCGCCTTCGCCAATGCCATCGAGATCGCCATCCTGGAGGTCGAGAAGGCGGTGCCCCAGCGCATCCACACGCGCCTTGCGGCGCTCCACGCCGAGAGACAAGCCCAGTGAGCCACGCCAAGATCACCGGCACCGGCGGATACCTGCCCGAGAAGGTGCTGACCAATGCCGAGCTGGAGGCGCTGGTCGATACCACCGACGCCTGGATTCGCGAGCGCACCGGCATCGAGCGGCGCCACGTCGCCGCGCCGGGCGAAACCACCTGCGACCTGGCCGAACAGGCCGCCCGACGCGCGCTCGACATGGCCGGCGTCGACCCGGCGAGCGTGGACCTGATCGTCGTCGCCACCACCACCCCCGATCACGTGTTCCCGAGCGTGGCCACGCAGCTGCAGCAGCGGCTGGGCTGCTACGGCTGTCCGGCCTTCGACGTGCAGGCGGTGTGCGCGGGCTTCGTCTACGCGCTCGACATCGCCGACAAGTACGTGCGCCTCGGCACGGCGCGGCGCGCGCTGGTGATCGGTGCGGAGACCTTCACCCGCATCCTCGACTACACCGATCGCGGCACCTGCATCCTGTTCGGCGACGGTGCCGGCGCCGTGGTGCTCGAAGCCGCCGACGAGCCCGGCATCCTGTCGACCCACCTGCACGCCGACGGTCGCTACAAGGAACTGCTCTGGGTGCCGAACGGGGTGTCCAGCGGCTACGATCAGACCCGCCAGAACCGCGCCTTCGTCGAGATGCGCGGCAACGAAGTGTTCAAGATGGCCGTCAACACGCTGGGCGCGATCGTCGTCGAGACGCTCGAGGCCAACGGCCTCGCGCCCGACGCCATCGACTGGCTGATCCCGCATCAGGCCAACATCCGCATCATCGCGGCGACCGCGCGCAAGCTCGGCATGCCGCTCGACAAGGTCGTGATCACGGTTGCCGAGCACGGCAACACCTCGGCGGCCTCGGTGCCGCTGGCGCTCGACGTCGCGGTGCGCGACGGACGCATCCAGCGCGGCCAGCTGCTGTTGCTCGAGGCCTTCGGCGGCGGCTTCACCTGGGGCTCGGCGCTGGTGCGCTTCTGAAGCGCCCGCCGGGTCTGCGCCGTCGCCCGACGTTCACCACAGGAGAGGATCGATGACGACCGTTTCCAGCCTCGCGTTCACCTTTCCCGGCCAGGGCTCGCAGGCCGTCGGCATGCTCGCCGACGGCGCCGGGCGCGCGGAGGTGCGCACCACCTTCGCGGAGGCCGCGGACGCGCTGGGCTTCGATCTCTGGGCGCTGGTCCAGCAGGGGCCGGAGGCGTCGCTGAACGAGACCCACAACACCCAGCCGGCGATGCTCGCCGCCGGCGTGGCGCTGTGGCGGGTGTGGCAGGCCGCGGGCGGTGCGCGCCCGGCGCTGCTCGCCGGGCACAGCCTCGGTGAATACACCGCGCTGGTGTGTGCGGGCAGCCTCGAATTCGCCGACGCGGTGCGGCTGGTCGCGGCGCGCGGGCGGCTGATGCAGGAGGCGGTGCCGGTCGGTGCCGGCGGCATGGCGGCGATCCTCGGGCTGTCCGACGCCGACGTGCAGGCGGCCTGCGACGAGGCCGCGCAGGGTGAGGTGGTGAGCCCGGTCAACCTCAACGCGCCGGGCCAGGTGGTGATCGCCGGTAGCGCGGCGGCGGTGGCACGGGCCTGCGAGGCCGCCAAGGTGCGGGGCGCCAAGCGGGCGCTGCCGCTGCCGGTGAGCGTGCCGTCGCACTGCGCGCTGATGCGCCCGGCGGCCGAGCGCCTTGCGCTGCTGCTGGCCGAGGTGCCGGTGCAGCGGCCGGCGATCCCGGTGCTGCAGAACGTCGACGTCGCCAGCCACGACGCGCCGGAGGCGATCCGCGAGGCGCTGGTGCGCCAGCTCTACAGCCCGGTGCGCTGGGTCGAGACGATCACGCGGATGGCGGCCGAGGGGGTCACCACGGTGGTCGAATGCGGTCCCGGCAAGGTGCTCGCCGGCCTCAACAAGCGCATCGTCAAGGGGCTGGCGGCGCCGGCGCTCGCCGACTGCGCGAGCGTCGACGGCGTGCTCGCCGAACTCGGGAGGAACTGAACGATGAGTCTGGACAAGCAGGTCGCGCTGGTCACCGGCGCCAGCCGCGGCATCGGCCGCGCCATCGCGCACGAACTCGGCCGCGAGGGCGCGGTCGTCGTCGGCACCGCCACGTCGGCCGCCGGCGCGGACGCGATCACGCAGGACCTGCTCGCCCAGGGCCTGCGCGGCCAGGGGCTGGTGCTGCAGGTCACCGATGCCGCTTCGGTCGAGGCCGCGGTGAAGGCGGTCACCGAAGCTTTCGGGGCGCCGACGATCCTCGTCAACAACGCCGGCATCACCCGCGACAACCTGCTGATGCGCATGAAGGACGAGGAGTGGGAGTCGATCCTCGCCACCAACCTCACGTCGGTGTACCGCCTCAGCAAGGCGGTGATCCGCGGCATGATGAAGGCCAAGTACGGGCGCATCATCAACGTCGGCTCGGTGGTCGGCAGCATGGGCAATGCCGGCCAGACCAACTACGCCGCCGCCAAGGCCGGCCTGCTCGGCTTCACCAAGTCGCTCGCGCGCGAGGTGGGATCGCGCGGCATCACGGTCAACGCGGTCGCGCCGGGCTTCATCGACACCGACATGACGCGTGCGCTGCCCGATGAGCAGCGCGCCGTGCTGATCGGCGCGGTGCCGCTCGCGCGCCTCGGCTCGCCCGAGGACGTGGCGGCCGCGGTGGCCTTCCTGGCCTCGGAGCGCGCCGGCTACATCACCGGCGAGACGCTGCATGTCAATGGCGGCATGTACATGGCGTGAGCCCGTCAACGGCTCCGCTCGTGTTGTTTAGCTACTGATTTTCAAGAGCCTTTCCCACCACATGGTGGCTGCTTCGAGCTTCTTTGCGGTGGATGGGACACGATGTTTTACCTACAATACCGGCGGCATTTGCCCCCGACCTTTCGTTTGCGAGGACTCCATGAGCAGCATTGAAGAACGCGTCAAGAAGATCATCATCGAACAGCTTGGCGTGAAGGAAGAACAGGTCACCAACGACGCCTCCTTCGTCGACGACCTGGGTGCCGACTCGCTGGATACCGTCGAACTCGTGATGGCGCTCGAAGAGGAATTCGAGTGCGAGATTCCCGATGAGGATGCCGAGAAGATCACCACGGTGCAGCAGGCGATCGACTACGTCAGCGCGCATCTGGGGTGAGCCGTTTGCGGCCGCGTCCGTAAGCCGCAGTGATGGCGCTGCGGCGCGGTGCCGACCGCAGTCCGACAAAGAGGACAACCGTTTGGCCAAGAGACGTGTTGTAGTGACGGGGCTGGGCATCGTGTCCCCCGTCGGGAGCAGCGTGCCGGGCGCCTGGGCCAATATCCTGGCCGGGAAGAGCGGGATCTCGCCGCTGACGGGCTTCGACACCAGCGCCTTCCCGGTCCGCTTCGGCGGCGCCGTGCGCGACTTCGACCTCGATCGCTACATCCCGAAGAAAGATGCCAAGAAGATGGACACCTTCATCCATTACGGCATCGGTGCTGCGGTGCAGGCGATCGAGGATGCCGGGCTCGAAATCACCGAGGCCAACGCCGAGCGCATCGGCGTGGCGATCGGCTCGGGTATCGGCGGCCTCGGCGGCATCGAAGAGGGGCACGAGTCCTACCTGAAAGGCGGCCCGCGCAAGATCTCGCCGTTCTTCGTGCCGCGCAGCATCATCAACATGATTTCCGGCAACCTGTCGATCCGCTACGGATTGAAGGGGCCGAACATCGCCATCGTCACCGCCTGCACCACCGGCACGCACAACATCGGCGAGGCCGCGCGGATGATCGCCTACGGTGATGCCGACGTGATGATCGCCGGCGGCGCCGAGATGGCCACCACCCCTACCGGGCTCGGCGGCTTCGCCGCGGCGCGTGCGCTGTCCACGCGCAACGACGCGCCCGAGCAGGCGAGCCGGCCCTGGGACCGCGACCGCGACGGCTTCGTGCTCGCCGACGGCGCCGGGGTGATGGTGCTGGAGGAGTACGAGCACGCGCGGGCGCGCGGTGCGCACATCTACGGCGAGTTCGCCGGGTTCGGCATGAGCGGCGACGCCTACCACATGACGCTGCCGGCCGAGAACGGCGACGGTGCGCGGCGCTGCATGCTGAATGCGCTGCGCGACGCCGGGCTGAACCCCGGTGACGTCCAGTACATCAACGCCCACGGCACCTCGACGCCGGCGGGCGACGTCGCCGAGAGCGATGCCGTCAAGGCGGCCTTCGGCGATGCCGCGCGCCGGGTCGCCGTCAGCTCCACCAAGTCGATGACCGGCCACCTGCTCGGTGCCGCCGGCGGCATCGAGGCGATCTTCGCGTTGCTCGCGATCCGCGACCAGGTGGCGCCGCCGACGATCAACCTCGACAATCCCGGCGAGGGCTGCGATCTCGACTACGTGCCGCACACGGCGCGCGAGATGCCGATCGACGTCGCACTGTCGAACTCGTTCGGCTTCGGCGGCACCAATGGCACCGTGATCTTCCGTCGGCTGCGCTGATATCCACCTGCCCGGCGTGCTGCGTACCGGTCCGACCCCGACGGGTCGGCCGGTACGCAGCACGTTGCCGTGGGATGCCCTGCCGCAGTCCGTCGCGACCCTTCCGCCACCCGGCTGCGAGCGTTTCATCGATGACCCCGCATCGCCTCCTCGGCGCGGTGCCCGATCCGCTGGCGCTGCACCGCCTCGACCCCGCGCGTTACCCCTATCTGCTCGAAAGCGCGGCGCGCGGCGGGCCGCTGGCGCGGCACAGCATCGTCTTCGCCTGTCCCGGCGCGCGCCTCGTCGCCGCGCCCGGTGTCGATTTTCTCGGTGCGCTCGACGCGGCCTGGTCGGCCGAGCGGTTGCCGGCCGACCCCGCCGCCGCCGCGCTGCCGTTCCGCGGTGGCTGGTTCGTCTATCTCGGCTACGAACTCGCCGCCGAGGTGGAACCGCGCCTGCACCTGCCGGCGCCACCCGAGGCGCTGCCGCTGGCGTGCGCCACGCGCATCCCGGCGGCGATCGTCATCGACCACGACGCGCAGTGCGCCTGGGCGGTCGCCGAGGCCGGCCAGGACGCCCTGCTCGACGTGCTGCAGGCCGACGTCGCACGCGTCACCGCGGCGGTCGCGCCGGGCACGGCGGCGGTGCTCGACGGCGCGCTGGTCGAGGATGACGCCGCGGCCTACCTCGATGGCGTCGCGCGCATCCTGCGCTACATCGTCGACGGCGACGTGTTCCAGGTGAACCTGTCGCGCGCCTGGCAGGGGCGCATCGCCGCCGGTGTCGATGCCGGGGAGCTGTACGCACGGCTGCGTGCCGCGAACCCGGCGCCGTTCGCGGGCCTGGCGCATTTCGGCGCGGCCGCGGTGGTGAGTTCCTCGCCCGAGCGCCTGCTGCGCGTGCGCGGCGGTATCGCCGAGACCCGGCCGATCGCCGGCACGCGCCGCCGCGGTGCCGATGCGGCCAGCGACGCCGCCCTCGCGGCGGAACTGCTCGCGCACGTCAAGGAGCGCGCCGAGCACGTGATGCTGATCGATCTGGAGCGCAACGATCTCGGCCGGGTGTGCCGGCCGGGCACGGTGCGGGTCGACGAACTGATGGTGCTCGAGCGCTACGCGCACGTGCACCACATCGTCTCCAACGTGCGCGGCGAGCTGCGCGCGGGGATCACGCCCGGGCGTGCGATCCGCGCGGTGTTCCCCGGCGGCACCATCACCGGCTGCCCGAAGGTGCGCTGCATGGAGATCATCGCCGAGCTGGAGGGGGTGGGCCGCGGGCCCTACACCGGGGCGATGGGCTACCTGAACCGCGACGGCGACCTCGACCTCAACATCCTGATCCGCACGCTGAGCCTCGACGGCGAGCGGCTGCGGCTGCGCACCGGGGCCGGCATCGTCTATGACTCGGTGCCCGCGCGCGAACTCGACGAAACCCGCGCCAAGGCCCGCGGCGTGCTGCTCGCGCTGGGGGCGCCCGCGGTATGAGCATGCCCGGAGTGCTCGTCGACGGCCGTCCGGCCGATGCCCTCGCGGTCGCCGATCGCGGGCTGCAGTATGGCGACGGCCTGTTCGAGACCTTCGCCGTGCGCGACGGCCGCCCCGAGTTGTGGACGGCGCATCTCGCCCGCCTCGCGCGCGGCGGCGAGCGCCTGTCGCTGCCGCTGCCGGACCCCGGCCTGCTCGCCGCCGAGGCGGAGCAGCTGTGCCGCGGCGTCGCCCGGGGGGTGCTCAAGCTCATCGTCACGCGCGGCGTCGGCGGGCGCGGCTACGCGCCGCCGCGGCCGTGCCGGCCGACGCGGGTGCTGAGCCTGCACCCGTGGCCGGCGCATCCGCCCGGCCACGCCACGGGCGGCGTGCGCGTGCGCTGGTGCGCCCACCCGCTGTCGCTGAACCCGCGGCTGGCGGGGCTGAAGCACCTGAACCGCCTCGATCAGGTGCTCGCGCGCGCCGAGTGGGACGATCCGACGATCGCCGAGGGGTTGATGTGCGATCCGCACGGCCACGTCGTCGAAGGCACGATGAGCAACCTGTTCGTGCTGCGCGACGGTCGCCTGCTCACGCCGCCGCTGGACGGCGCCGGCATCGCCGGGGTGATGCGCGAGGTGGTGCTCGAAGCCGCCCGCGGGCTCGGCCTCGTGGTGGCGCAGGCGGCGCTGCGGCCGGCCGAGGTGCTGGCGGCCGACGGCGTGGGCCTGAGCAACAGCGTGATCGGGTTGTGGCCGGTGCGCGAACTGGAAGGGCGGACCTGGCACGCGGTGCACGCCGACCTGCGCCGCCTCGCCGCCGCCGTCACCGTGGCCCGCGGCGCATGAGCGGCGGCTGGTTCGACCGGCTGCGCGCGCGGCGCGGGCGTCTGCTCGCGCTCGTCGCCGCGCTCGTCGTGCTGGGGCTGCTCGCCGGCGCGCTGCAGGTGCAGCGCCTGCTCGACCGCCCGCTGAACCTGCCGCCGGAAGGGCTCACCTTCGAGGTGCCGCCGGGCAGCTCGGTGGGCCAGCTCGCCACCCGCCTCGCCGAGCAGGGCGTGCTCGATGCGCCGCGCCTGTTCGTCGTCTACGCGCGGGTCAGCGGCTACGCGCCGCGCCTCAAGGCGGGCGAGTACCGGCTCGCGACCGGCACCAGCGCGCGGGCGCTGCTGGAGCAGTGGGCCGCCGGCCGGGTGGTGCTGTACGATCTCACGCTGGTCGAGGGCTGGACCTTCCGCGAGGCCTTCGCCGCCGTGCAGGCGCACCCGAAGCTGCGCGCCACGCTGGCCGGCCTCGACGAGGCGACGATCATGGCGCGCCTCGGCCACCCGGGCGAGCACCCCGAGGGGCGTTTCTTTCCCGACACCTACCGCTTCGCCGCCGGCACCACCGACCTGGAGTTCCTCGGCCGGGCCTACCGGACGATGCAGCAGCGGCTCGACGAGGTGTGGACCCGGCGGCGCTCCGACCTGCCGCTGGCGAGCCCCGACGAGGTGCTGATCCTCGCCTCGATCATCGAGAAGGAGACCGCGGTGCCCGAGGAGCGCCGGCGCGTCGCCGGCGTGTTCGTGCGCCGGCTCGCCCGCGGCATGCCGCTGCAGACCGACCCGACGGTCATCTACGGCCTGGGCGAGCGCTACGACGGGCGCCTGAAGAGCGCCGACCTGCGCAGCGACACCCCGTACAACACCTACACGCGCCGCGGCCTGCCGCCGACACCGATCGCGCTGCCCGGGCTCGCCGCGCTGGCCGCGGCGGTCGACCCGCTGCCCGGCGACGAACTGTACTTCGTCGCCCGCGGCGACGGCGGGCACGTGTTCTCGGCCACGCTCGAAGAACACAACCGGCACGTGCGCGACTATCTGCAACGCCAGCGGAGTGCGCCATGAACCCCGACACGCCGCGCCCGTGCGGGCGTTTCATCACCCTCGAAGGCGTCGAGGGCGCCGGCAAGAGCACCCAGCTCGACGCCCTCGCGCAGGCGCTCGCGGCCCGCGGACTGCGCGTGCTCACCACCCGCGAGCCCGGTGGCACCGCCCTCGGCGAGGAGTTGCGCCGCGTGCTGCTGGCGCCGCGCGACGGTGGCATGGCGCGCGACGCCGAACTGCTGCTGATGTTCGCCGCGCGCGCCGAGCACCTGGAGCGCGTGATCCGGCCGGCGCTCGCGCGCGGCGAGTGGGTGTTGTGCGACCGCTTCACCGATGCCACCTACGCCTACCAGGGCGGCGGCCGCGGCGTGGCGCCGGAGCGCATCGCCATGCTGGAGGACTGGGTGCAGGGCGGCCTGCGTCCGGACCTGACGCTGGTGCTCGACCTGCCGGTGGCGCAGGGCCTCGCCCGCGCCGGACGTCGCGGGGCGGCCGACCGCTTCGAGGCGGAGACGCTCGGGTTCTTCGAGCGGGTGCGCGCGGTGTACCGCGAGCGTGCCGCGGCGCAGCCGGCGCGCTACGCGGTGATCGACGCCGCGCAGTCGGTCGAGGCCGTGCAGGCGCGGCTGCTGGACGCGCTCGCGCCGCTGCTCGGCGGCGGGGCCGGCGCATGAGTGCGCCGTATCCGTGGCAGCGCACGGCCTGGGCGCGCTTCGCGCAGGCCCGTGCCGCCGGGCGGCTCGCCCATGCCTGGCTGCTCAGCGGCCCGGCCGGCGTCGGCAAGCGCGACTTCGCCCACGCCGTCGCCGCGGCGCTGCTGTGCACGACGCCCACTGCCGATGGTGGTGCCTGCGGTCGCTGCCGCGGCTGCCGCACGCGCGCGGCGGGGCATCACCCGGACTGGCGGCACGTGGCGCCGGCCGAGCCGCGCAAGCCGATCCGCGTCGACCAGATCCGCGAACTGGCCGAGTTCCTCGGCGGCACCGCGCAGTTCGGCGGCGACAAGGTGGTGCTGATCGAGCCGGCCGAGCAGATGAACGTCAACGCCGCCAACAGCCTGCTGAAGACGCTCGAGGAGCCGCCGCCGCACAGCGTGCTGCTGCTGGTCAGCGAGTGCCCGGGGCAGTTGCCGGCGACGGTGCGCAGCCGCTGCCAGGGACTCGCCTTCCCGGTGCCGCCGGCGGAGGAGGCCGGCGCCTGGCTCGCCGCGCAGGAAGGCGCCGACGACGCCGGCACCCTGCTCGCGCTCGCCGGCGGCGCGCCGCTGCGCGCGCGGGCGTTGCGCGCCGCGCTGCCGCGGCGCCGCGGCCTGTTCGACGCCTTCGCCGAACTCGTCGGCGGGCGTGCCGATCCGGTGCGAACCGCCGAGATCTGGGCCGAAGGCGCCCTGCCCGAGGCGCTCGACTGGCTCGTCGGCTGGCACCAGGACATGATCCGCCTTACCATGGCCGGCACCCCGCCGCGCCTCGCCAACCCCGATGTCGGCGCGACGCTGCGGCGGCTCGCCGCCGGCGTTCCGGCGGTGTTCCTGTTCGAGCGGCTCGACGCCGCGGTGCGTGCGCGTGAACTCGCCACCACCACGCAGGCGAACACCACGCTGCTGCTCGAGGAGTTCTTCATCGGCTGGGCTGGCGCCGCGGCGGCGCGCGCCGCGCGAGGGGCGTGAAGCATGCTGGAACCGTCCGCGAAGGCGGCCAAGCAGGGCGTGATGTCGGTCGCGATCCGCGACAAGAACGCGTTGTTCCAGGCCTTCATGCCCTTCCTGAAGAACGGCGGCCTGTTCATCGCCACCGAGAAGCCCTTCGAGCTCGGCGACGAGGTGTTCCTGCTGGTCACGCTGATGGACGAGCCGCAGCGCTACCCGGTCACCGGGCGCGTGGTGTGGCTGACGCCGAAGACCTCGATCGGCGCGCGGCCGGCCGGCATCGGCGTGCAGTTCACCGGCATGGAGAGCGCCACGGTGCTGAAGAAGATCGATACCTACCTGGCCGGCATGCAGCAGTCCGAGCGTCCCACGCACACGCTGTAGCGTTGCAGCCGACCCCCAGCACGGCCGCCGCCGGCGGCCCGGAAGTCCGTACCATGCTCGTCGATTCACACTGCCATCTGGATCGCGTCCGCCTCGACGCGTTCGGCGGCAGCCTCGAAGCCGTGCTCGCCGCGGCCGCGGCTGCCGGCGTCAGCCACTGCCTGTGCGTGGCCATCGACCTCGAACACTGGCCGGCGATGGTCGAGCAAGTGGCGCCGTTCCCGCAGGTGTCGGTATCGGTGGGTGTGCACCCGAGCGAGCAGGCGGGGCGCGAACCCACCGTCGCCGAACTGGTGGCGCTGGCCGCGCGGCCGCGCGTGGTCGCGATCGGCGAAACCGGGCTCGACTACCACTACGGCGCCGACTCGGCGGCGCTGCAGCGCGATTGGTTCCGCATCCACGTGCGCGCCGCCCGCGAGGCCGGCAAGCCGCTGATCGTGCACACCCGCGAGGCCCGCG
The DNA here is from genome assembly GCF_004341245.1 of Plasticicumulans lactativorans. Lineage (GTDB taxonomy): Bacteria > Pseudomonadota > Gammaproteobacteria > Competibacterales > Competibacteraceae > Plasticicumulans_A > Plasticicumulans_A lactativorans. Next base: position 203,360 of record NZ_SLWY01000003.1, read on the forward strand.
AGGACACCCTGCGCATCCTGCGCGAGGAGGGCGCGGCCGAGGTCGGCGGCGTGCTGCACTGCTTCACCGAAGACTGGGACATGGCGGCGCGCGCGGTGGACCTGAACTTCCACATCTCGTTCTCGGGCATCGTCACCTTCCGCAACGCGGTGCAGATCCAGGAGGCCGCGCGCCGCCTGCCCGCCGAGCGCCTGCTGGTCGAGACCGACTCGCCCTACCTGGCGCCGGTGCCGCACCGCGGCAAGTCCAACCACCCGGCCTGGGTGCGCGAGGTCGCGACGTTCGTCGCCAAACTGCGCGAGGAGAGCTTCGAGCAGGTGGCGGCGACGACCACCGCCAACTTCTTCCGCCTGTTCCGCGACGCCGTGCCGGTCGCGGGCGCGGTGCTGTGAAACAAGGTGACACCTGCGCTTGTCGGAGCAGCGTCACCGTCACACTAGCGTCATGAACCGCGAACGCCCGACCGACCTGCTCACCCACATCCGCCGCCGCGTGCTCGAGGTGCCGGACCCCCGCGCCCTGACCGGCGACCACGCCGTCGCCGGCCTGCCGCCCGCCGCGGGGCCGCTGATGCCGGCCGCGGTGCTGGTGCCGCTGGTGGTGCGCCCCGCCGGGCCGACCGTGCTGCTGACGCAGCGCACCGACCACCTCGCGCACCACCCGGGGCAGGTGAGCTTCCCGGGCGGGCGCAGCGAGCGTGCCGACGGCAATGCGATCGAGACGGCGCTGCGCGAGGCCGAGGAGGAGATCGGGCTCGCGCGCCGGCACGTCGAGGTGGTCGGCTACCTCGACCTCTACCAGACGGTGACCGGCTTCCTGGTGACGCCGGTGGTGGCGTTCATCACGCCGCCGTTCGCGCTGGCGCTCGACCCCTTCGAGGTGGCCGAGGCCTTCGAGGTGCCGCTCGACTTCGTGCTCGATCCGCGCAACCACACGCGCGGCAGCCGGCTGGTCGACGGCCGGGCGCGCCAGTTCTACGTGCTGCCGTTCGAAAACCGCTACATCTGGGGCGCGACCGCGGCGATGCTGGTCAACCTGGCCCGCAAGCTCGCCGACTGACCGGCGGCGCCCGTCCTCCCTCCCTTCCTTCCCCCCGTCGCGGCGGCTAGTACCCGCCGGCGAACTGGTAGCGGCTGCCCGGATGCCACAGCGTGGCGATCGAGGCGACCCGGCCCTGCGACAGCGTCTGGCGGTGCAGCACCAGGCACGGCTCCTGCGGCGGAATGTGCAGCATGTCGGCGATCTCGCGCGGCGGCAGCAGCGCCTCGATGCGGTAGCGCACGCCCTGCAGCGGGGCGGCGCGCATCAGGTACTCGTTGGCGGTCATGCGGGTGAAGTCGAGCTGCATGTAGTCGGGGGCCTGCTCCGGGTTGACCCAGCGGTCCTCGACCTGGATCGGCAGGTCGTTCTCGAAGTGCACGATCACCGAATGGAACAGCGCGGCACCGACGGGCACGCCGAACTGCCCGGCGAGCGGCTCGCGCGCCTTGCCACGCTCCAGACGGTGCAGCTCGCTGCGGTGGGCGTGGCCGCGGGCGCGGATCTCCTCGGCGATGCTGCGGATGTCGACCAGCGTCGCCTCGAACTTCTGCTGCGCGACGAAGGTGCCCGAGCCCTGCACGCGGATCAGCACCTGCTCGCTCGCGAGCTCGCTCAGCGCGCGGTTCACCGTCATCCGTGACACGCCGAAGGTCTTGGCCAGCGCCTGCTCGGCCGGGATCGCGTCGCCTTCCCGCCAGTGGCCGCTCTGCACCTGGCTCAGGATGTAGTCCTTGATGCGCTGGTACGCGGGCGTTGCCGTGCCCGCGCCGCGACCGCCGTCGGCTGCTGCCGCCGCGCTCGCGGGCTTGCCGCTGTCGCTCCCGTTGTGCCTGTCCACCTGTGCCCTCCTCGTCGTCACGCACCGTGGGCGCCATTGTGCCCGCGGATGCGGAGCCCGAGAACCACATTAATGTATAGACAAATATAACTGTTAATTTGTAAGTTGCATAGACAACTTGGTGCTGATATAAAAGCTCCACAGCCGGAGCGGCCGCGCCGGACACCCCTGCGGCGGCCGTACCCACGGGCAGGAGCGGGCCCCTGCGCCGCACGAGCAGCCCTCGTAGCGGCGCCGCCGCGAGTCCGGACCCGGCATGTAGCGCGGGCCGTGATCCCGTCACGGATCGACCCGACGCCGACCGAACCACCGACCACCGCGAGAGAAGAGAAACCCCATGAGCACCGCCGACCAGGATCCCCGCTTCGATGCCACCCGCGTGATCCGCGCCCCGCACGGCAGCCAGCTCCACTGCAAGAGCTGGCTCACCGAGGCCGCGTACCGGATGCTGCAGAACAACCTCGACCCCGACGTGGCCGAGAACCCGCAGCACCTCGTCGTCTACGGCGGCATCGGCCGTGCCGCGCGCAACTGGGAGTGCTTCGACCGCATCCTCGCCACCCTGCGCGAGCTGGAGGACGACGAGTCGCTGCTGGTGCAGTCGGGCAAGCCGGTCGGCGTGTTCAAGACCCACGCCGATGCGCCGCGCGTGCTGATCGCCAACTCCAACCTGGTGCCGAAGTGGGCGAACTGGGAGCACTTCAACGAGCTCGACCGCAAGGGCCTGTTCATGTACGGGCAGATGACCGCGGGCTCGTGGATCTACATCGGCAGCCAGGGCATCGTGCAGGGCACCTACGAGACCTTCGTCGAGGCCGGCCGCCAGCACTACGACGGTGACATGGCCGGGCGCTGGATCCTCACCGCCGGCCTCGGTGGCATGGGCGGTGCGCAGCCGCTGGCGGCGACCTTCGCCGGGGCGAGCTCGCTGAACATCGAGTGCCAGCAGTCGAGCATCGATTTCCGCCTGCGCTCGCGTTACCTCGACGAGCAGGCCAGCGACCTCGACGACGCGCTGGCGCGCATCGCCAAGTACACCGCCGAGAAGAAGGCGGTGTCGATCGGCCTGCTCGGCAACGCCGCCGAGATCCTGCCGGAGCTGGTACGGCGCGCGCGCGCCGGCGGCATCAGGCCCGACCTGGTCACCGACCAGACCTCGGCGCACGACCTGGTCCACGGCTACCTGCCGATCGGCTGGAGCGTGGCGCAGTGGAAGGCCGCGCAGCGCGACGCCGAGCAGCACGCCAGGCTCACCGACGCCGCCGCGCGCTCGTGCGCGGTGCACGTGCAGGCGATGCTCGACTTCCAGGCGATGGGCATCCCGACCGTCGACTACGGCAACAACATCCGCCAGGTCGCCCACGACATGGGCGTGAAGGACGCCTTCGCCTTCCCCGGCTTCGTGCCGGCGTACATCCGCCCGCTGTTCTGCGAGGGCAAGGGGCCGTTCCGCTGGGCTGCGCTGTCGGGTGACCCCGAGGACATCTACAAGACCGACGCCAAGATCAAGGAGCTGTTCCCCGAGAACCGCCACGTGCACCGCTGGCTCGACATGGCGCGCGAGCGCATCGCCTTCCAGGGCCTGCCGGCGCGCATCTGCTGGCTCGGCCTCGGCGAGCGCGACAAGGCCGGGCTCGCGTTCAACGAGATGGTCAGGAACGGCGAGCTGAAGGCGCCGATCGTGATCGGCCGCGACCACCTCGACACCGGCTCGGTGGCGAGCCCGAACCGCGAGACCGAAGCGATGCAGGACGGCACCGACGCGGTGTCGGACTGGCCGCTGCTGAACGCGCTGCTGAACACCGCCGGTGGCGCCACCTGGGTCAGCCTGCACCACGGCGGCGGCGTCGGCATGGGCTACTCGCAGCACGCCGGCATGGTGATCGTCGCCGACGGCACCGAGGCGGCCGCCCGGCGTCTGGCCCGCGTGCTGGTCAACGACTGCGGTTCGGGCGTGATGCGCCATGCCGACGCCGGCTACGAGCGCGCCATCGCCACCGCCCGGCAGCAGGGCCTGAAGCTGCCGATGCTGGCCAAGGGCTGATCCATCTCCACCCCGCACGACATTGCGCCGGCCGCGGCCGGCGCAAGGAGATTCCGATGGCTGTTCTCGAACGACGCACGATCGAGTTCATTCCTCACGCCGAGCGGCATGGCACACCCTTCGGGCAGTTCACGCTGTGGTTCGGCGCCAACCTGCAGATCACCGCGATCGTCGACGGCGCGCTCGCGGTCGTGTTCGGCGCCGACCCGCTGTGGGCGATCATCGGCCTGCTGATCGGCAACGTCGCCGGCGGCATCGTCATGGCCCTGCACTCGGCGCAGGGGCCGGGCATGGGTATCCCGCAGATGATCTCCAGCCGCGCCCAGTTCGGCGTCTACGGCGCCTGCCTGCCGCTGCTGCTGGTGATCCTGATGTACCTCGGCTTCGCCGCCACCGGCACCGTACTGTCCGGCCAGGCGATCAACCGGATCATCGGCACCGATGGCAGCGCGCTCGGCATCCTGATCTTCGGCGCGCTGACGATGCTGGTCGCCACCGTCGGCTACCGCCTGATCCACACGCTGGGGCGCCTCTCCAGCGTGGTCGGCTCGATCGGCTTCGCCTATCTCGGCATCCGCCTGTTCAGCAGCTACGACGTGCCGGCCCTGCTCGGCGCCAAGCCGTTCGAGCTCGGCACGTTCCTGCTCGCGATCGCCCTCGGCGCGGGCTGGCAGCTGACCTTCGGCCCCTACGTCGCCGACTACTCGCGCTACCTGCCCCAGCACACCAGGGAGCGCAGCACCTTCCTCTACACCTTCTTCGGCAGCGTGATCGGCTCGCAGTGGTCGATGACGATCGGCGCACTGGTCGCCGCGGTGTCCGGGCCGGCCTTCCTGAAGTCGCAGGTGACCTTCATCGGCGATCTGGCCGGCGGCGGTGCCGTGGCGATCCTCATCTACATGGTGATCGTCACCGGCAAGCTGGCGGTGAACTGCCTCAATGCCTACGGCGGCTTCATGACCCTGCTGACCACGGTGACGGCGGTCACCCGCGGCTACCGGGTGTCGTCGGCGGCACGGGCGGCGTTCATCTTCGCCTTCATCGCCGCCTCGGTGCTGATCGCGCTGCTGGCCTCGGCCGACTTCCTGGCCAAGTTCCGCGACTTCGTGCTGCTGCTGCTGATGGCGTTCACGCCGTGGAGCGCGATCAACCTGGTCGACTACTACCTGATCTCGAAGGAGCGCATCGACATCCCGGCGCTGTACGACCCGAACGGGCGCTACGGGCGCTGGAACGTGACCGCGCTGAGCTGCTACGCGGCCGGCACCGTGGTGCAGATCCCGTTCCTCGCCCAGCACCTGTACACCGGCCCGCTGACCAAGATGCTGGGCGGCGCCGACATCTCCTGGATCATCGGCCTGCTGGTGACCGGGGGCCTGTACTACGCCTGGGGCAGCAGGACCGCGAACGTCCCGGCGCGGACGATTTATCCGACCGAGGCCCCGGCGGGCGCCTGAGCGGCGACCGCCGGGCCGGACCGGGCGCCGCAGCGCCCGGCACACCACTGGAAGAGAACGACCATGACCCACGCACGACTGACCCTGGAACCCGGACACCTGAGCCTGGCCGAACTGCGCCGCATCTGGGCGCAGGCACCGGCGCTCGCGCTGGCGCCGTCGGCCTACCCGGCGATCGAGGCCGCCGCGGCGACGATCGCACGCATCGTCGCCAAGGGCGACGCCGCCTACGGCATCAACACCGGCTTCGGCAAGCTGGCGAAGACGCGCATCCCCGACCACCAGCTCGAACTGCTGCAGCGCAACCTGATCCTGTCGCACTCGGTCGGCACCGGCGAGCTGATCGACGACGCCGTGGTGCGGCTGATCCTGGCGCTGAAGATCGGCAGCCTGGCGCGCGGCCACTCGGGCGCGCGGCCGCTGATCATCGACACCCTGATCGCGCTGTACAACGCCGGCATCATGCCGTGCATCCCGGCCAAGGGTTCGGTGGGCGCCTCGGGCGACCTCGCGCCGCTCGCGCACATGACGCTCGCGCTGCTCGGCGAGGGCGAGGTGCGCGTGCAGGGCCGCGTGCAGCCGGCGGCCGAGGCGCTCGCCGCGGCCGGCATCGCCCCGGTGGCGCTCGCCGCCAAGGAAGGACTCGCGCTGATCAACGGCACGCAGGTGTCGACCGCGCTGGCACTGCACGGCCTGTTCATGGCCGAGCGCCTGCTCGAGGCCGGCGTGGCGGTCGGCGCGCTGGCGGTCGATGCCGCCAAGGGCAGCGACGCGCCGTTCGACCCGCGCGTGCACGCGGTGCGCGGCCAGCCGGGGCAGATCGCGCTGGCCGCGGTGTACCGCGAACTGCTCGCCGGCAGCGCGATCCGCCGCTCGCACCTGGCCAACGACGAGCGCGTGCAGGACCCGTACAGCCTGCGCTGCCAGCCGCAGGTGATGGGCGCCTGCCGCGACCTGATCGACCAGGCCGCGCGCACGCTGCTGATCGAGGCCAACGCGGTGACCGACAACCCGCTGGTCTACGCCGATGCCGGCGACGTGATCTCCGGCGGCAACTTCCACGCCGAGCCGGTCGCCTTCGCCGCCGACATGCTGGCGCTCGCCATCGCCGAGATCGGCGCGCTGTCGGAGCGGCGCATCGCGCTGCTGATCGACGCCTCGCTGTCGGGGCTGCCGCCGTTCCTGGTCGGCGAGGCGGGGATCAACTCCGGCTTCATGATCGCGCACGTCACCGCGGCGGCGCTCGCCTCGGAGAACAAGTCGCTGGCGCACCCGGCGAGCGTCGACAGCCTGCCGACCTCGGCCAACCAGGAGGACCACGTCAGCATGGCGACCTTCGGCGCCCGGCGCCTGCACGAGATGGCGCTGAACACCGCGACGATCGTCGGCATCGAATGGCTGGCGGCGGCGCAGGGGACCGAGTTCCACCGTCCGCTGGCGACCTCGCCGCGGCTGCAGGCGGTGCTGGCGAGCCTGCGCGCCGAGGTGCCGTTCTATGACGCCGACCGGCTGTTCGCGCCGGACATCGAGGCGGCGCGCCGGCTGGTGCTGCAGGGCGCGCCCGGTGCGGCCTGCCGCGCGCTGTTCGAGCCCGTCTGGGCGGCGTGACGGGGGGGCTGCGGCGATGCGACGGATGGCCGACATGAACGACTGGCAGGGCCGCGTCGATGCCGAGGAGGGCGCGCGCGGACGGCGCTGGCACCAGGTGGTGCGCGCGCTCGACGCGCCCGATGCCGGCGACGCCGGCGGCGTGGCGCTGATCGGCTTCGCCTGCGATGCCGGGGTGGCGCGCAACCACGGCCGCACCGGCGCCAGCGCGGGCCCGGCGGCGATCCGCGCGCTGCTCGGCAACCTGCCGGTGCGCCGCACCGAGTCGCTGGTCGATGCCGGTGACGTGGTGTGCGCATCGGCCGATCCGCACGCCGCCGACGACACCGCGCTGGAGGTCGCGCAGGCCGAGCTGGCGGAGGCGCTCGCCGGGCTGCTCGGGCGCGGGCTGTTCCCGCTCGGGCTCGGCGGCGGCCACGAGATCGCCTTCGGCTCCTTCGGCGGCCTGGCGCGGCACCTGGCGCAGCACGCGCCGGGGCGCGCGCCGCGCATCGGCATCGTCAACCTCGACGCGCACTTCGACCTGCGCCTGGCGGCGCGCGCGAGCTCCGGCACGCCGTTCCGGCAGATCGCCGAGGACTGCGCGGCGCGCGGCTGGCCGTTCCACTACTGCTGCCTCGGCGTCAGCGACTACGCCAACACCGAGGCGCTGTTCGAGCGCGCGCGGCAGCTCGGCACGGTGTGGCGGCGCGACGTCGACATGGACCTCGCCCAGCGCGAGGCCACGCTGGCGACGCTCGGCGCCTTCCTCGACGGCGTCGACCACGTCTACCTGACGATCTGCCTCGACGTGCTGCCGGCCGCGGTGGCGCCCGGCGTGAGCGCGCCGGCCGCGCGCGGCGTGGGGCTGGAGGTGATCGAGCCGCTGATCGACGCCGTGGTCGCCTCGGGCAAGCTGCGCCTGGCCGACGTGGCCGAGCTGAACCCGCGCTTCGACATCGACGCCCACACCGCGCGGGTGGCCGCGCGGCTGGTGGCGCGGGTGGCCGACGGCGTGGCCGCCGTGCGGCCGGCCGCGTGAGCCCGGCGATGCGCAGGCTGGGCCCCGCCGACTATCGCCGCATGCCGTGGAAGAACGGCGGCGGCGAGACCGTCGAGCTGGCGATCGCCCCGCCGGGCGCGGACCTGGCCGACTTCGACTGGCGCATCAGCAGCGCGCAGGTGTCGGCGGCGGGGCCGTTCTCGCCCTTCCCCGGCGTCGACCGCTCGCTCGCCGTGATCGACGGTGGGGCCTTGCTGCTGCACGTGGCGCCGGTCGACGAGGGGGCGGGGCCGCTGAGCGTGCGGCTCACGCCGGCGGACCCGCCGTTCGTCTTCGCCGGCGAGCAGGCGGTGACGGCCGAGCTGGCGGACCCCGACGCCGGGCCGCTGACCGATTTCAACGTGATGACCCGGCGCGGGCGCTGGGCGCATCGCCTGCAGTGCCTGCACGTGCAGGGGCGCGCCGAGCTCGCACCGGAGGGCGAGCTGCTGGTGCTGTACTGCGCCGGCGGCAGCGTCCGCTGCCGGGGCGGCGGCGCGTCGCTGGCGCTCGCGGCCGGCGAGGCGCTGATCGTCCCTGCAACCGGAGCACAGGGGCGAACCCTCGAACTGCACGCGGCGCCCGCCGCGTGCCTGTACGCCGCGCACCTCATGCAAACGGGAGCATGCCAGTGACTGAACAGAACCCGCCGGTCCCGGCCTGGGACACCCTGTGGCGCAATGTCCACCTCGCCACGCTGGCCGCACCCGGCGACTACGGCGAGATCCGTGACGCCGCGATCGCCGTGCGCGACGGGCGCATCGCCTGGCTGGGGCCGCGCGCCGCGCTGCCGGCCGGGGCGCGCGCCGCGGTCGAGCACGACGGCGGCGGCGCCTGGCTGACGCCGGGGCTGATCGACTGCCACACCCACATCGTCTACGGCGGCAACCGCAGCGACGAGTTCGAGGCGCGCCTGAACGGCGTGCCCTACGAGGAGATCGCGCGGCGCGGCGGCGGCATCGTGTCGACGGTGCGCGCCACGCGCGCGGCCAGCGCCGACGCGCTGCTCGCCGCCAGCCTGCCGCGGGTGGCCGGCCTGCTCGCCGAAGGCGTCACCACGCTCGAGATCAAGTCGGGCTACGGCCTCGACCTCGCCACCGAGCGGCGCATGCTGCAGGTGGCGCGCACGCTCGGCGAGCGGCTGCCGCTGCGCGTGCGCACGACCTTCCTCGGCGCCCACGCGCTGCCGCCGGAGTTCACCGGGCGCGCCGACGCCTACATCGACCTCGTCTGCGACGAGCTGCTGCCGACGCTCGCCGCCGAGGGGCTGGTGGATGCGGTCGATGCCTTCTGCGAGCGCATCGGCTTCAGCGTGGCGCAGACCGAGCGCGTGTTCGGCGTTGCCGCGCGGCTCGGGCTGCCGGTCAAGCTGCACGCCGAGCAGCTCTCCGACCAGGGCGGGGCGGCGCTGGTGGCGCGCTACCGCGGCCTGTCGGCCGACCACCTGGAGTACCTGTCGCCGGACGGCATCGCCGCGATGGCCGCCGCCGGCACCGTGGCGGTACTGCTGCCGGGGGCGTTCTACTGCCTGCGCGAGACCCGGCTGCCGCCGCTGCCGGCGCTGCGCGAGGCCGGCGTGGCGCTGGCGGTGTCGACCGACTGCAACCCCGGCACCTCGCCGCTGGGCTCGCTGCTGCTGGCGATGAACATGGCCTGCACGCTGTTCCGCCTGACGCCGCTGGAGGCGCTCGCCGGCGTCACCCGCAACGCCGCGCGGGCGCTCGGGCTCGCCGACCAGCTCGGCACGCTCGAAGTCGGCAAGGCGGCCGACTTCGCGCTGTGGGCGATCGACCGGCCGGGCGAACTCGCCTACGGCATCGGCCTCAACCCGTGCCGGCAGGTGGTGTCGGCGGGGGTGGCGCGCGCGCCGCACGGCCTGTCGTGAGGGCGCGCGCGGCGGCTCACACCAGGCCGTGGATCGTCTTCAGCTCCTGGTAGACCAGGCTCGACACCGCGCGGATGCAGTCGCCGCGGGTGCGCATGAAGTGCCCGTAGTCGGGCGCCAGGGAGCTGCGCTGGATGATGCCGGCGAAGGCGTAGGGGTATTCGCCGCCGCTGCGCCCGCGGGCGACGAGGATGCCCATGTCGCCGCACAGGCGCGCGGTGGTGCCGGTCTTGTCGTAGACCTCGGTGGTGCGGGCGACGCCGTCGGCGCCTTCGTAGAGGCGGTCGCGGTTGGGGATGTTCATCACCCGCAGCAGCTCGGTGGCGTTCGGGAAGCGGCGCGCCCACAGCGCCTGCATGAAGCGCGCGTAGTCGAGCGCCGAGGCGCGGTTGCGGTAGGTGCGCCCGCCGCCGGGGATGTACTCGAGCACCGCGGTCTGGCGGAACACGTCGGGCGCGAAGCGCCTGAGCGTGGCGTGCACGCCGGCCGGGCCGCCGCACAGTCGGATGAAGCCGTTGGTGGCGTCGTTGTCGCTGTGCACGATCATGTCTTCGAGCCGCGCGCGGCGCTCGACGGTATAGCGCAGCGCCGGCGTGCCGCGGGCGGACTGGATGAAGTACGCGGCGGCGACGAAGGGCTTGATCATGCTCGCCGCCTGCATGCCGGTGGAGGCGTTGATCGCCACCAGCGTGCGGTTCCAGGTGAGGTCGTGCACCACCCACGCGCTGGTCTCGCCGAGGCCGAGCAGGCCGGCGCTGCGCAGCTCGCCGAGGCGCTCCTGCACCTTGGCGTTGAGCAGCGGCGGCGGTGCCGGCGGCGCGGCGCGGGGCGTGGCCTTGCGCGGCGCGGCGGCCTTGCGGCGCGCGGGCGCCGGGGCGGCGGCGACCTTGGGCGCGGGCTTCGGCCGCGGTGCGGCGCGCGGGGGCGTCGTCTTCGCCGGGGCGGCGAAGGCGGGCAGTGCGGCGGCGGGTAACGCCACCAGGGCGAGCAGGAGGCGACGGCGCAGCAGGTCGGTCATCGGCGTGCGGAAACGGGCGGGGAGTGGATGCGCGAGTGTGCCGCAAGCGGCGGCGGGCGGCCAAGCCGGCTGCCCGCCGCGCGGGGGCGTCCTGTAGACTGCGCGGCTTTCCCGCGCAGTACCGGACCACGAGCCATGAGCGAATTCCTCCAGGAGATGAACCGGCGGCGCACCTTCGCCATCATCTCCCACCCCGACGCCGGCAAGACCACGCTCACCGAGAAGCTGCTGCTGTTCGGCGGCGCGATCCAGCTCGCCGGCACGGTCAAGGGCCGCAAGGCCGCGCGCCACGCCACCAGCGACTGGATGGAACTGGAAAAGCAGCGCGGCATCTCGGTGACCAGTTCGGTGATGCAGTTCCCCTACGGCAACCGCATCGTCAACCTGCTCGACACCCCCGGCCACGAGGACTTCTCCGAGGACACCTACCGCACGCTGACCGCGGTGGACTCGGCGCTGATGGTGATCGACTGCGCCAAGGGCGTCGAGGAGCGCACGATCAAGCTGATGGACGTGTGCCGGCTGCGCGACACGCCGATCATGACCTTCATCAACAAGCTCGACCGCGAGGGGCGCGAACCGCTGGAACTGCTCGACGAGGTCGAGAAGGTGCTGCGGATCCGCTGCGCGCCGGTCACCTGGCCGATCGGCATGGGGCGCGAGCTGAAGGGCGTCTACCACCTGCTCGAAGACTTCATCCACCTGTACGCGCCGTCGAAGGACGGGCGCATCAACGAGGGCGCGATCATCGCCGGCCTCGGCAGCGACGAGGCCGCCGCCGCCCTCGGCCCCGACGTGATCGACGCCCTGCGCGAGGAGATCGAGCTCGTGCAGGGCGCGGCCGATCCCTTCGATCACGCCGACTACCTCGCCGGGCGCCAGACGCCGGTGTACTTCGGCTCGGCGATCAGCAACTTCGGCGTGCAGGAGATGCTCGACGGCTTCTGTCGCTACGCCCCGCCGCCGCGCCCGCGCGCCGCCGACGCGCGCGCGGTCGCCCCGCACGAGGAGGCCTTCAGCGGCTTCGTGTTCAAGATCCAGGCGAACATGGACCCGCAGCACCGCGACCGCATCGCCTTCCTGCGCGTGTGCTCGGGGGTGTGGCGCGCGGGCATGAAGGCGCGCCACGTGCGCCTGGGGCGCGAGGTCAAGATCAGCGATGCGCTGACCTTCATGGCGGCCGAGCGCGAGCACGTCGCCGAAGCCTACCCCGGCGACATCATCGGCCTGCACAACCACGGCACCATCCGCATCGGCGACACCTTCACCGAAGGCGAGGCGCTCGCCTTCACCGGCGTGCCCGACTTCGCCCCCGAGCTGTTCCGCCGCGCGCGCCTGCGCGACCCGCTGAAGACCAAGGCGCTCGTCAAGGGGCTCGAACAGCTCTGCGAGGAAGGTGCGACCCAGCTGTTCAAGCCGCTGAACTCCAACGACCTGATCCTCGGCGCGGTCGGCGTGCTGCAGTTCGACGTCGCCGCCTACCGGCTGAAGAGCGAGTACAACACCGACTGCCTGTTCGAGAACGTCAACGTCACCACCGCGCGCTGGGTGAGCTGCGCCGACGCGAAGCGCTTCGAGGAATTCCGCAACAAGTGCTTCGACAACCTCGCGCTCGACCACCACGGCGAGCTGGTCTACATCGCGCCGACGCGGGTCAACCTGCAGCTCACGCAGGAGCGCTGGCCCGAGGTGCGCTTCAGCGCCACGCGCGAGCACGGCGCGCGCTGAACCCGGCGCGTGCCGGCCGGCGCGGGAGCGGCCGGCCGGCACGCGTCCGCTCCGCCGCCCTGCGCACGGGGCGACACAACGGTTTGCCCACGGCGGGCTTGTAAGGCAGAGTTGATAATAATTATCATCTGTCTTCGCTACCGAGAGAGGCTTGCCGGATGTCCACCCGCATGATCCGCATTTTCGCCTTCGCCGCCGCCTGCGTGGCCGTGGCGGCGCAGGCCGACGAGCTGCCGGCGTACAAGCTCACGGTCACCGACGCGGGCTTCGAGCCGAGCACGCTCGAGGTCACCGCCGGCCAGCGCTTCCGGCTCGACGTCACCAACGCCAGCAAGGCGCCCATCGAGTTCGAGAGCAAGCCGCTGAAGAAGGAGAAGATCATCGCCGCCGGCGCCAGCACGACGCTGGAGTTCCAGGCGCTGAAGCCGGGCGGGTACAAGTTCGTCAACGAGTTCCGCGAGACCGAAAAGGCGGGGCAGGGCGAGATCGTGGCGCACTGAGCGCCGCGCCGGGTACGGGTGAGGGCAACCGCGATGATGGGTGACGTGCTGTTCATCGTCTGGCGCGAGAGCGTCGAGGCGCTGCTGGTGGTGGGCATCCTCTACGCGTGGCTGCGCCGCCAGCCGGACGCGGCGCGCGGGCTGCGCTGGTTGTGGCTCGGCGTGGGTGTGGGCATCGGCCTCGCGTGCCTGCTGGGCGCGGCCCTGATGTACGCGGCGCAGTGGTTCGACGGCAATGCCGGCGACGTGTTCCAGCTCGCGATGGTGCTGGTCGCCTGTGCGCTGATCGTGCAGATGGTGGTGTGGATGCGCCGCCACGGCCGCACGCTGAAGTCCGAGCTCGAGCACGACATGCGCGACAGCTTCGAGACCGCCAACTGGTGGGGCATGGTCTCGGTGGTCGCGCTGGCGCTCGCCCGCGAGGGCAGCGAGACGGTGATCTTCCTGTTCGGCCTCGGCCTGCAGCAGCGCGGCGTCGACCAACTGGTGTTCGCGGGCTCCGCGCTCGCCGGCTTCGGTCTCGCCTTCGCCACCTTCCACCTGCTGCAGTTGGGCGGGCGGGTGCTGTCGTGGCGCGGCTTCTTCCGCGTCAGCGAGGCGCTGCTGCTGCTGCTCGGCGGCTCGCTGCTGGTGACCGGGGTGGAGAAGCTGATCGCGCTCGACTGGCTGCCGGCGCTGGTCGACCCGCTGTGGGACAGCTCGCGGCTGCTCGACGACGGCACCCGCGTCGGCGGCATCGTCGCGGCGCTGACCGGCTACCGTGCCCACCCGGCGCTGATGGTGCTGCTGCTGTACGCGCTCTACTGGCTGGTGGTGCGTCGCCTGCTGCGCAGCGCCACGCCGCGGCCGCCGCAGCAGGTCGCCAGCACCTGAGGGCGGCGTGCGCCCGGCGGCGGTGCGGTCGCGGGCCGCCGCCGGCTTCCCGTATCCTGTGGGTCCCGACCGATTCCGCCCGCTGGCGGCGCAGAGGACCCTGGCCATGAGCATCCGCATTTTCATCGACGGCGAAGCCGGCACCACCGGGCTGCAGGTCCGCAGCCGGCTGGCCGGCCGCCCCGAACTCGAACTGCTGTCGATCCCGGCCGAGCGCCGCAAGGACACCGGTGCCCGCCGCGAACTGCTCAACGCCGCCGACGTGGTCATCCTCTGCCTGCCCGACGAGGCGGCGGTCGAGGCGGTTGCGATGATCGACAATCCGCGCACCGTGGTGATCGACGCCAGCACCGCGCATCGCGTGGCCGAGGGCTGGACCTACGGTTTCCCGGAGCTGTCGGCCGCGCAGCGGGAGACGCTGAGCGCGTCGAAGCGCATCGCCAACCCCGGCTGCTACCCGACCGGTGCGATCGCCCTGCTGCGGCCGCTGCGCGACGCCGGCCTGCTGGCGGCCGACACGCGCCTCGCCGTCAGCGGCGTCTCGGGCTACTCGGGCGGCGGCAAGGCGCTGATCGAGATCCACGAGTCCGGCCAGGCCGAGCCCTTCGGCATGTACGCGCTGACGCTCGCCCACAAGCACCTGCCGGAGATGCGCCGCTACAGCCGGCTCGACCACGCGCCGCTGTTCTTCCCGGCGGTCGGGCATTTCGCACAGGGGATGCTGGTGACGGTGCCGCTGCACTACGAGCAACTGGCCGGCGCAGTGGACGGCGCGCGGCTGGTCGAGGTCTACCGCGCGCACTACGCCGGCGCGCGTTTCGTGCACGTGATGCCGCTCGGCGGCGCCGAGGCGCTCGAGCGCGGCGCCTTCCTGCGCCCCGACGCCCTCAACGACACCAACGACCTCGAACTCTTCGTGTTCGCCAACGACCGGGCGGGGCAGGCGCTGCTGGTGGCGCGCCTCGACAATCTCGGCAAGGGGGCCTCGGGGGCGGCGATCCAGTCGCTGAACCTGGTCAGCGGCCTGCCCGAGGCGGCCGGCCTCGGCAGCCGGCACTGACGCTCAGATCACGCCGTCGGCGCGCAGCGCGTCGAGCGCCGCGGCGTCGAGCCCGAGCCAGTCGCCGAGCACCTGCTCGGTGTGGCTGCCGACCGCGCCGCCCGGCCACGTGGTGGCGCCCGGCGTGGCCGCGAGCTTCGGCAGCAGCGCCGGGATGCTGAGCGGCGCGCCGTCGATCTCCACCCGCTCGAACAGCCCGCGGGCGTGGTAGTGCGGATCGGCGAACATGTCGGCGACGCTGTAGATCGGGCCGGCGGGCACCTGGGCCGCATCGAGCGCGGCGAGCACCTCGGTCAAGGTCAGCGTCGCGGTCCACGCCGACAGCGCGGCGTCGATCTCGGCCTCGTGCGTGACGCGGCCCGGGTTGGTGGCGAGCCGCGGGTCTTCGGCGAGATCGGGGCGGGCGGCGGCGTGCATCAGGCGCTTGTAGATCGAGTCGCCGTTGCCGCCGATGATCACGAACTTGCCGTCGCGACAGCGGTAGGTGTTGGTCGGCACGATCCCGGTCACCGTCGAACCCGACGGCTCGCGCACCACGCCGGCGCCGTCGTACTCCGGCACCACGCCTTCGAGCAGGTTGTAGACGGCCTCGAACAGCGCGACGTCGACCACCTGGCCCTGGCCGGTCTTGCCGCGCGCCTGCAGCGCGAGCAGCACGCCGAAGGCCGCGTGCAGGCCGGCGAGCGTGTCACCCAGGCTCAGGTTGGGCCGCACCGGGCGCTCGCCGGGCACGCCGTTGACGTAGCGCAGGCCGCCGTAGCCCTCGCAGACCGACGCATAGCCGGCCTTGTCGGCGGCGGGGCCGGTCTGCCCGTAGCCCGAGATGCGCGCGATCACCAGGCCGGGGTTGTCGGCCTTCAGCACCTCGGGGCCGAGGCCCCAGCGTTCGAGGGTGCCGGGCTTGAAGTTCTCGATCAGCACGTCGCAGCGCGCCGCGAGCCGCCGGGCGAGGTCGCGCCCGGCGGCGGTGCGCAGGTCGAGGCGCACGCTGCGCTTGTTGCGTCCGAGGCTGCGCCACCACAGCGAGGTGCCGTCGCGCAGCACGCGCCACTGGCGGATCGGGTCGCCGCCCGGCGGCTCGATCTTGATCACCTCGGCGCCGAAGTAACCGAGCAGCGTGCCCGCGAACGGGCCGGCGAGCAGTTGTCCGAGTTCCAGGACACGGAGGCCTTCGAGAGGGCGGGGAGCGGCGGTCATGGCGGGGCGTCCGGCGGCGGGCGGGCGCGCGGATTCTGGTGGGGGGCCGGCGCGGGCGTCAATCGGCCGGGCTGCGGCGCGCGGGACAAGCCGGGGCCGCGGTCCGTATAATTCCCGAACGTTACACTCGGACAAACGCCCCCCATGTCGACCCTGCCCGTTCCGCGCAACCTGTTCTCGCACCGCAAGTTCTGGGCGCACCGCTTGGGACCGGCGCCGTTCCTGCCGATGTCGCGTGCGGAGATGGATGCGCTCGGCTGGGATAGCTGCGACATCATCATCGTCACCGGCGACGCCTACGTGGATCACCCGAGCTTCGGCATGGCGGTGATCGGGCGCGTGCTCGAAGCCCAGGGCTTTCGCGTCGGCATCATCGCGCAGCCCGACTGGACCTCGGCCGCGGCCTTCCGTGCGCTGGGGCGGCCGAACCTGTTCTTCGGCGTGGCGGCGGGCAACATGGACTCGATGGTCAACCGCTACACCGCCGACCGGCGCGTGCGCTCGAACGACGCCTACACGCCGGACGACGCCGGCGGCAGGCGCCCCGACCGCGCGGTGATCGTCTATTCGCAGCGCTGCCGCGAGGCGTATGCGGAGGTGCCGGTGGTGATCGGCGGCATCGAGGCCAGCCTGCGACGCATCGCGCACTACGACTACTGGTCGGACAAGGTGCGCCGCTCGGTGCTGATCGACAGCAAGGCCGACCTGCTGGTGTACGGCAATGCCGAACGCGCCATCGTCGAGATCGCGCACCGCAGCGCCGCCGGCGAGCAGCCGCGCGCGATGACCGACATCCGCGGTACCGCCTTCGTGCGCAGCGGCGGCCTGCCCGAGGACTGGCTGGAGCTCGACTCGAGCACGATCGACACGCCCGGAGCGGTCGAGGCGCTGCCGAACCCCTATGCGGAAACACCGGCCGCTGCCGCCTGCGCGCCGCGCCCGTCCGGCGAGGCGGGCGGGCAGCCGCTGCGCTTCGAGCGCCGCGGCCGGCACCCGCGCGAGCGCACGGTGATCCGCCTGCCGGCGTTCGAGCAGGTGCGCGACGACCCGGTGCTGTACGCGCACGCCTCGCGCGCGCTGCACCTCGAAACCAACCCCGGCAACGCGCGGGCCCTGGTGCAGCGCCACGGCGACCGCGACGTCTGGCTGAACCCGCCGCCGCTGCCGCTCGGCACCGCGGAAATGGACCGCGTCTTCGACCTGCCGTACGCGCGCGTGCCGCACCCCGCCTACGGCGCCGCGCGCATTCCGGCCTACGAGATGATCCGCTTCTCGGTCAACATCATGCGCGGCTGCTTCGGTGGCTGTACGTTCTGCTCGATTACCGAGCACGAGGGGCGCATCATCCAGTCGCGCTCCGAGGATTCGATCCTGCGCGAGATCGAGGACATCCGCGACAAGACCCCGGGCTTCACCGGCGTGATCTCGGACCTCGGCGGCCCCACCGCCAACATGTACCGCCTGGCGTGCAAGTCGCCGGAGATCGAGCGCAGCTGCCGCAAGCTCTCGTGCGTGTGGCCCGACATCTGCTCGAACCTGAACACCGACCATGCGCCGCTGGTGCAGCTCTACCGCAAGGCGCGCAGCCTGCCGGGAATCAAGAAGATCCTGATCGCCTCGGGCCTGCGCTACGACCTCGCGGTACGCGACCCCGCCTACGTGAAGGAGCTCGTCACCCACCACGTCGGCGGCTACCTGAAGATCGCCCCGGAGCACACCGAGGCCGGGCCGCTGTCGAAGATGATGAAGCCGGGGATCGGCAGTTACGATCGCTTCAAGGCGATGTTCGAGCAGTTCTCGCAGGCGGCGGGCAAGGAGCAGTACCTGATCCCGTACTTCATCGCCGCACACCCCGGCACCAGCGACGAGGACATGATGAACCTCGCACGCTGGCTCAAGCGCAACGGCTTCCGCGCCGACCAGGTGCAGGCTTTCCTGCCGAGCCCGATGGCGCTGGCGACGGCGATGTACCATTCCGGGCGCAATCCACTGAAGGGCATCAAGCGCGAAGGGGGCGAGACGGTGGTGTCGCCGAAGGGACTGCGGCAGCGGCGCCTGCACAAGGCCTTCCTGCGCTACCACGATCCCGAAAACTGGCCGATGCTGCGCGAGGCGCTCAAGGCCATGGGACGCGCCGACCTGATCGGCAACGGCAAGCATCACCTGGTCCCCGCGTTCCAGCCGGCGGGAACCGGGCTCAGCGGCGGGGAGGGGCGGCGCGGCATCGGCAAGCGCCCGGCGCAGCAGCCCTTCACGACGCAGCACACCGGGTTGCCGCCGCGGGCCGATGGCACCCGCGTGCCGCGCGGCGGCGGGGCCCGAAACGACGAGGCCGCGCGGAGCGCGGCCTCGGGCAGGGGATTCGACAAGCGGCGGCGCCCTTGAGGCGCCCGTCGGTGCTCAGCGGGCGGAGGCGATCGTCACGGCGGTCGGCGACGGCGGCTGGCGGGCATCGAGCGGCACCAGCAACGAGACCACCGCCAGCGCGACCGCGAGCACCAGAACGCAGAGTTGCTTGGAATCCGGTTGGAATTTGGACATTTCGGACACCTCCCGTGCGGCCGGCGCCGCCATCTACCGTTCTCGAGTGCCGGGATTATCTATGAGCGAAATCGCCGCGTTGTTACAAGTCATGGCGCGTCTGCGCGACCCTGAACACGGCTGTCCCTGGGACCGTGAGCAGACCTATGCGAGCGTGGTGCCGCATACGCTCGAAGAGGCCTACGAGGTCGCCGATGCGATCGAGCGTGGCGACCTCGACCACCTGCGCGAGGAACTCGGCGACCTGCTGTTCCAGGTGGTGTTCTACGCGCAGATCGCGTCCGAACAGGGCCTGTTCGATTTCGCCGACGTCGCGCGCGGTATCACCGACAAGATGATCCGTCGCCATCCCCACGTGTTCGGCGACGCCAAGTTCCGTGACCGCGCGGAGCATAGCGCGGCGTGGGAGCAAATCAAGGCGGAAGAAGGCGGCGGGCGGCCGCCGCGCGTGCTCGCCGGCGTGCCCCTGGCGCTGCCCGCGCTGACGCGTGCCCTGAAACTGCAGAAGAAGGCCGCGCGGGTCGGTTTCGACTGGGGCAGCCTCGGCCCGGTGCTCGACAAGATCGACGAAGAGCTCCGCGAGATCCGTGCCGAAGTCGAGTGCGACGCCACGCCCGAGCGCCTCGCCGACGAGCTCGGCGACGTGCTGTTCGCGGTCGCCAACCTCGCGCGCCATCTCGGCGTCGACCCGGAAGCCGCGCTGCGCGGGACCAATGCGAAGTTCGAGCGCCGTTTCGCGCATGTCGAAGATCGCCTGGCCGCCGCCGGGCAGCTGCCCGAACAGGCCGGGCTCGCGGCAATGGATGCACTCTGGGACGAAGCGAAGCGCCGCGGGCTGTAGCGGGGCAGCGCGCCCCGCTGGCGCCGCCGGCGGCTACGGCGCGACCGCGGCGCGCTCGGCGGCGTCGAGCAGATCGTGCAGCGTGCGCCCGGCGAGCGTCTGCTCGACGGCGGCGTGCATCTCGGTGAGCAGGGTGCCGACGGCGTCGTGCGCGTCCGGCGTTCCCTGGATGGCGGCGAGTACGTCGGTGAGCGGCAGGGTGGCCGGGTCGCAACCCGGGGCCAGACCTCCCGCCGGCGCCGCGGTTTCGCGCAGCAGGCTGGCCGTGAGCAGGCGGTCGAGCACGACGTCGAGCTGGGTCTGCGCACAGCCGAGGCGGGTGGCGAGCGCCGGCGCGTCGGGCGGCGCGCGGCGCTGCCGGTAGGCGAGCCCGACTTCGATCAGCGCGCCGAAGGCGAGACGCTCGGCGCGCGTGGTGTCCTCGGGTGAGCGGTGCGGCGGGCGCTGCCAGGCGTGGGCGGCCTCGGCGCCGAGCAGCACGATCAGCCAGGCGACGTTGAGCCAGAGGATGAACAGCACGGCACCGGCGAAGCCCGAGTAGATCGCCGGGTAGTTGCCGGAATTGGCCATCAGCGTGCCGAACAGCTGCCCGACCACCAGCCACAGCAGCAGCGCGACGGCGCCGCCCACCACGGCGGCGACCGCGGGCACCCGCGTGTTGGGCAGGAAGCCGTAGAGAAAGGCGAAGGTGCACCCGCCGATCAGGTGGGGGAGGCCCTTCAGCAGCGCGCCACCCGCCTCGGCGAGCGGGGCGAAGGTGCCGAGGCCGAGTGCGCTCACCCAGCTGCGCACGGTGTCGGTGAGCCCGAGGGCGGCGAAGATCAGCACCGGCCCGATCAGCAGCACGCTCAGGTAGTCGGCGACGCGCCGGGCCGGCCCGCGCGCGGTCGGCACGCCCCAGATCGCGTTGAACGCGAGTTCGATCTTGTGGACGAGCGTGATCACCGAATAGAACAGCAGGATCAGGCCGACCCAGCC
Source organism: Plasticicumulans lactativorans (assembly GCF_004341245.1). Lineage (GTDB taxonomy): Bacteria > Pseudomonadota > Gammaproteobacteria > Competibacterales > Competibacteraceae > Plasticicumulans_A > Plasticicumulans_A lactativorans. Next base: position 223,990 of record NZ_SLWY01000003.1, read on the forward strand.
GAGCACGCCGACCTGCAGCCGTCCGACGAACTCGAGGATGCGCGCGGCGACCTCGTGGCCCTGCGTGCCGAGCGGCTCCAGGGCGCGGTCGAGCAGCGGCCCGAACACGTCTTGGGCGCCGAAGGCCTTGAGCACCGAGAAGCTGACCGCGAGCAGCGGCACCAGGGACAGCAGCGTCGTGTAGGCGAGGCTCGCCGAGCGGTCGAGCAGGTGCCCGTCGAGCAGCGCGCGCAGCAGGGCGGTGAAGACGCCGGCGCAGCGCCCGGCGCTCACGCCGAGCAGCGCGGCGACGCGTGCCTGTGCGTGCGTGAACGGATCCATGCCGGAGGAGGGCGTGTCAGGGTTCGAGGCGCTCGATCACCCAGCTGCCCTGCTCCAGCCGGTAGCGGATGCGGTCGTGCAGGCGGCTGGGACGCCCCTGCCAGAACTCGATGCGGTCGGGGGCGAGGCGGTAGCCGCCCCAGTAGTCGGGCATCGGCACGTCACCGTCGGCGTAGCGGGCTTCCAGCTCCGCGAAGCGCGCTTCGAGCGTGGTGCGATCGGCGATCACGTGGCTCTGCTGCGACGCCCACGCGCCGATCCGGCTGCCGAGCGGCCGGCTCATGAAGTAGGCGGCCGACTCGGCGCGGTCGAGCCGGGTCACCGTGCCCTCGATGCGCACCTGGCGCTCCAGCTCGACCCACCAGAAGCACAGTGCGGCGGTGGGGTTGGCGGCGAGTTCGCAGCCCTTGGCGCTCTCGTAGTTGGTGAAGAAGGTGAAGCCGCGGGCGTCGAAGCCTTTCAGCAGCAGCACCCGGGCGCGCGGGCGGCCCTCGGGGGTGACGGTCGCGACGGTCATCGCGTTGGGCTCGGTCACCTCGGCGCGGACGGCTTCCTCGAACCAGCGGGCGAACTGGCGTATCGGGTCGGGATCGACGTCGGCGCCGTCGAGCGAACCCAGGCAGTAGTTGCGACGCAGATCGGCGACGGAGATGGACACGTTGCGGCTCCTCGAATGGCGCGGCGGTCCGCCCGCCGCCGTGGACCTTACACCCTGGCACCCCGGCGCGGGGCCGAAACACCGACTACGCTAGGTGGCTCCGAAGCTGCCCCGGAGACCGATCATGGATACCAGCGCCCACAGCCTGAGCAACCTGTTCGTGCAACTCGGCCTGGCGGCCGATGCCGCCAGCATCGACCGCTTCATCGGCGAGCACCGCCTGGCCGCGGACGTACGCGTGGCCGATGCGCCGTTCTGGACGGCGGCGCAGGCCAGCTTCCTGCGCGAGGCCCTGGAAGAGGATTCCGACTGGGCCGAGGTGGTCGACGAACTGGAGGCGTGCCTGCACTGAGGCGGCCACGCCGCAGCGCCCGCCCCGGGCCGTCGCGGGTCGCCCGGGGCGGCTACGCCTCTACTCCTCGGACTTGCGCGACGCGCGCTTGCGCGCGTTCTCGTCCAGCAGCTTCTTGCGGATGCGCACCGAGCGGGGTGTCACCTCGACCAGTTCGTCGTCGTCGATGAACTCCAGCGCCTGCTCCAGCGTCATCCGCAGCGGCGGCGTCAGGATGATGTTCTCGTCCGAGCCGGCGGCGCGGATGTTGGTGAGCTGCTTGGCCTTCAGCGGGTTGACGACCAGATCGTTGTCGCGCGAGTGGATGCCGATGATCATCCCCTCGTAGACCTCGTCGCCGTGGCCGATGAACAGGCGGCCGCGCTCCTGCAGGTTGAACAGCGCGTACGCCAGCGCCTTGCCGGCGGCGTTGGCGATCAGCACGCCGTTGATGCGCGCGCCGAAGTCGCCGCGCTTGAGCGGGCCGTAATGGTCGAACACGTGGTACATCAGGCCGGTGCCACTGGTCGCGGTCATGAACTCGGTCTGGAAGCCGATCAGGCCGCGCGCCGGGATCACGTAGTCGAGCCGCACGCGCCCCTTGCCGTCCGGCACCATGTCCTTCAGCTCGCCGCCGCGCTCACCGAGCTTTTCCATCATCTTGCCCTGGTGCTGCTCCTCGACGTCGACCGTCAGGGTTTCCCAGGGCTCGCAGCGCTCGCCGTCGATCTCGCGGACGATGACCTCGGGGCGCGACACGCCGAGTTCGTAGCCTTCGCGGCGCATGTTCTCGATCAGGATCGCCAGGTGCAGTTCGCCGCGGCCGGACACCTTGAACTTGTCGGGGTCGTCCGTGTCCTCGACGCGCAGCGCGACGTTGTGGATCAGTTCGCGCTGCAGGCGCTCGCGGATCTGCCGCGAGGTGACGTACTTGCCTTCCTTGCCGGCGAAGGGTGAGTTGTTGACCTGGAAGGTCATGCTCACGGTGGGCTCGTCGACGGTCAGCGGCGGCAGCGGCTCGACCGCCGCCGGGTCGCAGAGGGTGTCGGAGATGTTGAGCTTCTCCATGCCGGTGAAGGCGATGATGTCGCCCGCCGACGCCTCGGGGAACTCGACGCGTTCGAGGCCGTGGAAGCCGAGGATCTGCAGCACGCGCCCCTGGCGGCGGCCGCCCTCGCGGTCCACCACGACCACCGGCGTGTTGGTGCGCACGCTGCCGCGCTTGATGCGGCCGATGCCGATCACGCCGACGTAGCTGTTGTAGTCGAGCGAGGAGACCTGGAGCTGGAACGGGCCGTCGATGTCGACGTCGGGGGCCGGCACGTGGTCGATGATCGCCTGGTACAGCGGCGTCATGTCGCCGGAGCGGATGTCCGGGTCGAGACCGGCGTAGCCGTTCAGCGCCGAGGCGTAGATCACCGGGAAATCGAGCTGTTCGTCGGTCGCGCCGAGGCGGTCGAAGAGATCGAAGGTCTGGTTCAGCACCCAGTCGGGGCGGGCGCCCGGGCGGTCGATCTTGTTGATCACCACGATCGGCTTGAAGCCCATCGCGAAGGCCTTCTGCGTCACGAAACGCGTCTGCGGCATGGGGCCGTCGACGGCATCGACCAGCAGCAGCACCGAATCGACCATGCTCAGCACGCGTTCGACTTCGCCACCGAAGTCGGCGTGGCCCGGCGTGTCGACGATGTTGATGCGGTAATCGTTCCAGCGGATCGCCGTGTTCTTGGCGAGGATCGTGATGCCGCGTTCCTTTTCGATGTCGTTCGAATCCATCATCCGCTCGGTCGGCACGGCACGTTCGTCGAGCGTGCCCGATTGCTGCAGGAGCTTGTCGACCAGCGTGGTCTTGCCATGGTCGACATGGGCGATGATGGCGATGTTGCGGAGCTTTGCGATCACGGGACCAATACCGGGGAGGGCGGAAACGCGCGGAGTATACCGGTTTGTGCGCTGCGGCAGGTGCCGGCGGACGCCGCAGAAATGAAAACCCCGCCAACTGGCGGGGTCGTCGAGTCGAAGCGTACGAAAGACGCCGATCAGGCGGGCTTCCGGACTATCGTGGCCTGCGGGCCCTTGGGGCCGGCCTTGGATTCGAACTCGACCTTCTCGCCCTCGGCGAGCGTCTTGAAGCCCTTGCCGTCGATGGCGGAGTAGTGGACGAACACATCGCCGCTGCCGTCTTCGGGGGCGATGAAGCCGAAACCCTTCGCCTCGTCAAACCACTTAACAGTTCCAGAACGCATTAAGACAACCTCTGAATAAAAAAACTACTGCTACTGCGCTGAACCAACCGGGCGCCGGGCAAAACGGGTGATGACGCGGCTCCAGGTAAAGATCGGCTATACGACGCTCATCTGCATGAACGCGGCGCCGAAAGTACGCGATGCCCGCACACGCGGCAAGCGAATTCGATGTCGTGCCGCACCATCGCCGCCAAAGCGACGGGCGCTCGTATAATCGCCGGCCCGTTCCCGCCCGCTGCCGCCATCCGTGGATACCCTTGCCGAACTGCAGTTTCGCCTCGCGGCCTGCCCGGTGCGCATGCGTGCCGGGCTCGCGCGCCGGCTCGACGGCCTGCGTCGGCGGCGGGCCGCCGGCAAGCCGATCGACCGCGGGCTCGCCGAACTGACGGCGGCGCTCGAGGCGGCGGTGGCCGCCTGCGCCGAACGCCGCGCCGCGCTGCCGCGGCCGACGTTCGATGACGGCCTGCCGGTCAACGGCCGGCGGGCGCAGATCGCGGCGGCGATCCGCGACCACCCGGTGGTGGTGGTGTGCGGCGAGACCGGCTCGGGCAAGACCACGCAGCTGCCGAAGATCTGCCTCGAACTCGGCTTCGGTGCCGCCGGACTGATCGGGCACACGCAGCCGCGGCGCATCGCCGCACGCTCGGTGGCGGCGCGCATCGCCGAGGAGCTGGGCGAACCGCCGGGGCGCCACGTCGGCTACAAGGTGCGCTTCTCCGACCACACCGGCCCCGAGTGCGCGGTCAAGCTGATGACCGACGGCATCCTGCTCGCCGAGACCCAGGGCGATCCGCTGCTCGAGGCCTACGAGGTGCTGATCGTCGACGAGGCGCACGAGCGCAGCCTCAACATCGACTTCCTGCTCGGTTACCTGAAGCGCATCCTGCCGCGCCGGCCCGACCTGAAGGTCGTGATCACCTCGGCGACGATCGACCCCGAACGCTTCGCCCGCCACTTCGACGGCGCCCCGGTGATCGAGGTGTCCGGGCGCACCTACCCGGTCGAGACCCGCTACCGCCCGCTGCTCGCCGAGGACGACGACGCGCGCGACCGCGACCTGCAGCAGGCGATCGTCGACGCGGTCGACGAGCTCTGGGCCGAAGGCCCCGGCGACGTGCTGGTGTTCCTCGCCGGCGAGCGCGAGATCCGCGAGACCGCCGAGGCGCTGCGCAAGCACCATCCGCCGGGCGTGGAGATCCTGCCGCTGTTCGCGCGCCTCGCCGCGGCCGAGCAGAACCGCGTGTTCCAGCCGCACGGCCGCCCGCGCATCGTGCTCGCCACCAACGTCGCCGAGACCTCGCTGACGGTGCCGGGGATCCGCTACGTGGTCGATCCCGGCACGGCACGCATCAGCCGCTACAGCTACCGCGCCAAGATCCAGCGCCTGCCGGTCGAACGCATCAGCCAGGCGAGCGCCGCGCAGCGTGCCGGGCGCTGCGGCCGGGTGCAGGCCGGCGTGTGCATGCGCCTGTACGGCGAGGACGACTTCGCCGCGCGGCCGCGCTTCACCGAGCCCGAGATCCTGCGCACCAACCTCGCCGCGGTGATCCTGCAGATGGCGGCGCTGAACCTCGGCGATCCGGCCGAGTTCCCGTTCGTGGAGCCGCCCGACGCGCGCCTCCTCAACGACGGCTACCAGTTGCTGCAGGAGCTGCAGGCGGTCGACGCCCGCCGGCAGCTGACGCCGCTCGGCCGCGAGCTGGCGCGGCTGCCGCTCGACCCGCGCCTCGGCCGCATGGTGCTCGCCGCGCGCGACGAGGGCTGTGTTGCCGACGTGCTGGTGATCGCCAGCGCGCTGGCGCTGCAGGACCCGCGCGAGCGGCCGCTCGACGCCCGCCAGGCGGCCGACGAGCGCCACCGGCGCTTTCGCGACGAGCGCTCCGACTTCCTCGCGCTGCTGCGGCTGTGGGACTGGTGGCATGCGCAGGCGCGGCGGCTGTCGAAGTCGAAGCTGCGCGAGCTCGCGCGGACGAATTTCCTGTCGTTCGTGCGCCTGCGCGAGTGGCACGAACTGCACGCGCAGCTCGCCGAACTGGTCGCAGGCATGGGCCTGAAGCTCGAAGCACGGGTAGCGGCGCCGCCCCCGCCCGAACCCGGCCAGCGACGCGACGAACACCCCGAGGCAGCGCCGTGGCCTCCCAACGCCGCGGCGCTGCACCGCGCGCTGCTCACCGGCCTGCTCGGCCAGGTCGGCCTGCGCCAGGAGGACGGTGCCTACCTCGGCGCGCGCGGCCGCAGCTTCCACGTGTTCCCCGGTTCGGGGCTCGCCAGGAAGCCGCCGCGGTGGGTGATGGCCGCCGAGATCGTCGAAACCGCGAAGATCTACGCACGCACCTGCGCGCGCATCGAGCCCGAGTGGATCGAGCCGCTCGCCGGGCACCTGCTCAAGCGCAGCTACAGCGAGCCGCACTGGGAGAAGCGCGCCGCGCAGGTCGCCGCGAAGGAGCGCGTGACCCTCTACGGCCTGCCGGTGGTGGTCGGCCGGCGCGTCAACTACGGCCCGCTCGACCCGGCGCTCGCGCGCCAGCTGTTCATCCGCCACGCGCTGGTGGAGCGCGACTTCACCTGCGGCGCGGCGTTCTTCCACGACAACGCCGCGCTGATCGCGGCGATCGAGGCGCTCGAGACCAAGGCCCGGCGGCGCGACGTGCTGGTCGACGAGGAGGATCTCTACCGCTTCTACGACGCGCGCATCCCGGCGGGCATCTACAGCGGCCCGGCCTTCTTCAAGTGGCTGAAAGTCGCCGAGCGCGACGACCCGCACGTGCTGCACCTCACGCGCGAGGTGCTGATGGCGCACGCTGCCGCCGACGTCACCGACGCGCGCTTCCCCGATCACCTGCTGCTGAACGGCGTGGCCTTCCCGCTCGAATACCGCTTTGAGCCGGGCGCGGCCGACGACGGCGTGACCCTGGTGGTGCCGCTCGCCGCGCTCAACCAGGTGCCGGCGGCGCGCTGCGAGTGGCTGGTGCCGGGGCTGCTGCCGGAGCGCATCGCGGCGCTGCTGAAGTCGCTGCCGAAGACGCTGCGCCGGCACTTCGTGCCGGTGCCCGACACCGTCGAGCAGTTGATGCAGGCGCTGGCCCCGGCCGACCGGCCGCTCGCCGAGGCGATGGCGGCGGAACTGACGCGCAGCACCGGGGTGCCCGTTCCCGACGATGCCTGGCACGCCGACGCCCTGCCGCCGCACCTGGCGATGAACTTCCGCGTGGTCGACCCCGCCGGCCAGGTGCTCGGCGAGGGGCGCGACCTGCCCGCGCTGCGCCGCACGCTGGGCGATGCCGCCCGCACCAGCTTCGGCGCGCTGGCGAGCGCGCTGGCCGCCGCGGGCGCGCAGGCGCCGGCGACCCGCGCAGGCGCGCCGGCGCCGGCCACAGGCGACCGGGCGGCGCAGCGCGGGCCGCGCACGCCGGCGGCCGTGCCCGCCGACGATCCGGTCGCCCGCCTGGAGCGCGCCGACGTCGGCGACTGGGACTTCGGCCCGCTGCCGGACGAGCTCACCTTCGTGCGCAACGGCGTCACCCTCAAGGGCTACCCGGCGCTGGTGGCGGAAGGGGAGCGGCTCGCGCTGCGCGTGCTCGACGCCCCCGAGCGCGCCGCCGCGGCGCACCGCGAGGGGCTGCGGCGGCTGATTGCGCTGCGTGCCCGCGAGCCGGTCAAGCACCTGCGCCGCAACCTGCCGGGGCTCGCCGCGATGGCCCTGCATTTCGTCAAGGCCGGCACGCAGGAGGAACTGCGCGAGGACCTGATGGGCGCGATCGTCGACCGCGCCTTCCTCGCCGACGGCCTGCCGCGCGAGCGCGCGGCCTTCGAGCGCGCCCTCGAACACGGCCGCGGCCGCCTGATGGCGATCGCGAACGAGGTCTGCGCGCAGGTGGCGCAGGCGCTCGCGAGCTACCACGAGATCCGCAAGCGCATCGGCGGGCAGGTGCCGCTGGCGTGGATGGAGGCCGTCGCCGACATCCGCGGGCAGCTCGACGCGCTGGTCCATCCGGGCTTCGTCAGCGCCACGCCGGCGGCGGCGCTGCGCCGGCTGCCGGTCTACCTGAAGGCGGTGGAGCTGCGCCTGCAGCGCCTGAACGGCCAGCTCGACAAGGACCGTGCCCGCCGCGCCGAGATCCAGCGCCTGTGGAACGCCTACCGCCAGTGCGCCGAGCGCCAGGCCCGGCGCGGCGGCCACGACCCGGAGCTCGACCACCTGCGCTGGATGATCGAGGAGCTGCGCGTGTCGCAGTTCGCCCAGGAGCTCAGGACCGCCTATCCGGTGTCGGCGAAGCGCGTCGAGGAGCAGCTCGCGAAGCTGCGCCCGTGACGCGCCCACCTCACTCGGCGTAGCGGGTCATCTCCACGTAGGCCTGGCCGCGCACCGGGCCGCGGGCATCGCGCCCCTCGACCCGCGCCGCCCCCTCCCAGTAGCGCACGCTGAGGCGCATCTCCTGGTCGGCCACCTTCGGCGTGAGCTGCAGTTCGAGGGCGGCGGCGGGAACGCGCAGGCGCCAGCGCGCCGGGTAGGCGTCGCCGCTCGCGGGGCTGCTCCAGCGCCCTTCCGGGGTGAGTTCGACGGCCCCGGCGGCGAGCGGCGTGTAGGTGCCGTCGGCGGCCACCAGCGTGCCCGCGCTGTGGGCGTCGAGGCCGCCGTCGCGCCGGCGCAGGCGGTAGAACATCAGCTCGCGGCCGTCGTCGAGCTGCACCGCGAACCAGTCCCAGCCGCTCTGCTCGGGGCCGAGGGCGCTGGTGCTCCATTCGCGGTCGAGCCAGCTCGTGCCGTCGACGGCAACGCGGCGTCCGTCGACGCGCAGCTCGCCGCGGCTCGCCAGGCGCGTCACCGAGTAGTAGTACGAGGCGTTGCCGGGGGCGGCGCTCTTGCGGCTCAGGCCGGCCTCGCCCTGCAGCACCGGCGCCTTGGCCGGGACGAGTTCGAGCTCGAGCCCGATGTCGTCGTCCTGCGCGCTGATGCGCCAGGTACCGCGGGCGGCGTCGGTAAGACGTGCCTCCCAGCGCTCCAGCCACACCTGCGGCGGTGCGGACCCGGCCCCGGCGAGCCCGAGCGCGGCACGGGCGAAGCGCTCGACGGCCCGGTGACGGCCGGCGGCCACGTCGGTGAGCGCGAGGTGGCCCATGTAGAACGTGTGCGTGCGCCAGGCGGAATCGTCCGGCGGCGCGCCGGGGGCGAGCGCGATGCGGAACAGGGTCAGCTGGTAGCCGTACTCGCGGCCGGCGGCGTCGTGCAGGTGGCCGGTGAAGTACCACCACTCGTTGCGATACCCCGGGTGCGGGCCGTGGTCGGCGGGGAATGTGAACGGACGCGGGACCTCGGCGCGCAGGAAGCCGGCGTCCGCGGTCGCGCCGAGCGCGCTGGAGACGCTGATCGCCGCTGCCGGCGGCGTCTGCGGGCGCAGCGCGTACAGCGTCGCGGCCATCGCGGTGGCGCCGAGCAGCAGGGCGACGGGCGTGCGCATGCGTTCACTCCTCGCGCAGCGCGGCGGCCGGGCGGCTGTGCGCGAGCCGCCAGCTCGGGTAGACGCCGGCCAGCAGCGCGGCAACGAGGGCGAGCAGCACGGTCTGCAGCAGCGCGGCGGGGTCGAACGCCCACGGCATGGTCCAGCCGAAGGCGCGGCGGTTGATCACCTCGATCAGCAGCACGCCGATGCCCAGGCCGAGCGGCAGCGCCAGCAGCCCGGAGGCGAGGCCGAGCACGCCGCATTCGAGGCTGACCAGGCGCCCGAGCTCGGCCGGCGTCAGGCCGAGCGCGCGCAGCACGGCGAAGTCGCGTGCGCGTTCGAGCTGCAGCGCGAGCAGCGAGCTCAGCACTCCGCAGAACGCCACGCCGACGGCGAGCGCGCGCAGCAGCGCGGTGATCGTGAAGGTGCGCTCGAACACCGCGAGCGAGAGCGCGAGGATGTCGCGGTTGCCCTGCGTCTTCACCGCCTGCAGCGGTGCCGCCGCGGTTTCCAGCCGCGCGCGCACTGCCGTCGGGTCGGCGCCCGCGGCGACGAACACGCCGACCGAGCCGATGCGCGTGTCGGCCCAGAAGTGGCCGAGCTGCGCGTGGTCGAGCAGGATGCGGCCGTGCTCCGAACCGTAGTCGTGGAATACGCCGGCGACCGTGAAGTCGCGCGTGCCGGCATCGGTGGGCAGGCGCAGCGTGGCGCCGGGGGCGAGCTTCAGGCGGTAGGCGAGGGGCTCCGAGACCAGCACCGCACCGGCGTCGAAGGCCGCCCAGGCACGCTCCGGCGGCCCGTCGCTCAGGCGGTAGCCGGCACGGGCGGCGGGGGGGAGGGTGGCGGCGATGAGCTGCACCGGCTGCTCGTCGATGCGGGTGTCGAAGCGTCGGTAGGTGGCGATGGCGACGACGCCGGGGACGGTCCGCCACGCGGCGATCACGGCGGGGGCGAGCGGCACGAAACCGTGTCCGTCGGTGCCCGCCAGCGGCGCCGCGTAGACGTCGGCGCGCAGCAGGTCTTCGAGCCACAGCGTCACCCCGGCGCGGAAGCTGTCGACCATCAGCGTCACGCCGAGCGCGGCGCCGAACGCCACCGCCAGCGCGGCCGCCGCCACCGCGGTGCGGCTCAGGTTGCGCCGCAGGTCGCGCACCGCGAGCCGTGCCAGCGGCCCGGTCCGGCGCTCTGCGGACGGGGCGAGCACGGCGGTGAAGGCGAGCAGCAGCCGCGGCGTGGCGAGCGTCGCGGCGAGCACCAGCAGCAGCAGCGCGCCGAAGCCGCCGGGCAGGCCGTCGCTGCCCGCGAGCACGGCCACGGCCGCCGCGCCGAGTGCGGCCGCGCCGAGCAGCAACTGCCGCGACAGGCGTCGCCAGCGGTTTTCGTACTGTGCACGGTTGCTGGCCCGCCCCGGGGCGGAGCCGGCAGCCTCCCACGCCGGGGCGAGGGCGGCGAGCACGGTGGCACCGAGCCCGAGGGCGGCGCAGCCGGCGAAGACGCCGGGCGGCAGGTGCAGGCGTGTGTCGACCAGCGGGTAGTAGAGGTCGTTGACGGTGCGCCCGACCAGCGGCACCAGGCGCGCGCCGAGCACGCTGCCGAGCAGCAGGCCGACGGCGGTGCCGAGCACCCCGAGCGCGGCGGCTTCGAGGAGCACCTGCGCGAGCAGTTCGCGGCGGGTGACACCGAGCGCGCGCAGGCTGCCGAACAGCGCACGCCGGCGCAGCACCGAGAAGGTCATCGTTTCGTAGATCAGGAAGGTGCCGACCAGCAGCGCGAGCAGGCTCATCGCGGTCAGGTTGAGCTCGAAGGCGGCGGTGAGACGCTCGCCGGTGCGCGCGCGTGCGCCGGCGGCTTCGAGCGTGACGCCGGGCGGCAGGCGGGCAGCCAGGGCCGTGGCGGCGGCGGCGTCGAGCCGCAGGTCGATGCGGGTGATGCGATCGCCGAGCCCGAGCAGCACCTGCGCGGTGGCGATGTCAGCGATCACCCAGTCGCCGCTGCCCCCGTCGGCGGCGAACGTGCCGGCGACGTCGAGCGTGGTGGCGTGCTCGCCGATGCGCACCTCCACGGTGTCGCCCGCGCGCAGGCCGAGCTGCGCCGCGAGTCCGGCGGGCAGCAGGATCGCACGCGGGCGCGTGAGCAGGGCGCCGGTATCGACGTCCGCGTCGACGCCGGGCAGGCGCCCGAAGCCGGTTTCGGCAAACGGATCGAAGCCGAGCAGCCGCAGCCAGCGTCCCGGCGTCGCGACCGGCTGCAGCCAGCCTTCGACGACCGGTGCGGCCTCGTGCAGCCCTGCGTCCACGCGCAGCCTGCGATAGACGTCCTGGGCCACGCCGGCCGGGCCCGCGGTGATCGTGTGGGTGGCGCGGCCGCCGAGGCGTTCGAGCGCCTCGTGCAGGCTCAGGCGGGCGCTGTCGGTGGCGATCGCGACCGCGAGCACCACGGCGACCCCCAGCGCGATGCCGGCGATCGCAAGCACGGGCTGCCAGGGCTGCTGGCGCCATTGCCGCCATCCGGCGCGCAGCAGCAGCGCCGGCGTCACCGCTCCTCCTCGCACAGGCGGCCATCGACGAGATGCAGGCGGCGGTCGGCGCGTGCGGCGACTTCCGCGCTGTGGGTGACGATCAGGCAGGCGCCGCCCCCTGCACCGCACAGACCGAACAGGAGGTCGAGCACCTGCGCGCCGGTGGCGCCGTCGAGGTTGCCGGTGGGCTCATCGGCGAGCACCACCGCGGGGCGGTGCGCCACGGCGCGCGCCACCGCGACCCGCTGCTGCTCGCCGCCCGACAACTCGCCGGGGAAACGTGCGCGGGCCTCCACAAGGCCGACCGCCGCGAGCAGTTCGTCGACGCGCGCGGCGGCCGCGGCCCGCGGCCACGTGTTAAGTTCGAGCGCGAGGCCGATGTTCTCTGCGACGGTGAGCGTCGGTACCAGATTGAAGGCCTGGAACACGATGCCGATGCGATGGCGGCGCAACAGGGTGCGCTCGCGCTCGGCGAGGGCCGTGATCGCCTGTCCCGCCACGTATACGACCCCTGCGTCGGGCAGGTCGATGCCGGCGACGAGATTCAGCAGGGTGGACTTGCCCGAGCCCGACGGGCCGAGCAAGGCGACGCTCTCGCCTGCCCCGATGGCGGCGCTGACGCCGGCCAGCAGTTCGCGCCGCCGCTCACCTTCGGTGACGTGGTGTGCGACCTGCTCGATGACGACGGCGAAAGACGGCGGACTGGCTGTGATCGATGGAAGGGCCATAATTGTAAAGTTTCCCGAACGTACCGGTCGTGATCTTCCCGGCGCGATGGCGCAGCGGCATGGAAGTCGTTGACGGAAACAGCATTTAACTGCCCGGCGTCACGGCTCCGGGTCGACACCTCCTGCGGGCGCTTGGCACACTGCCGCCCACTCAACGTTTGATGGATGGGGTACCACGATGATGCACTCGGGCAGGACACCACTGAGCCGTATCGCACTGGCTGCAGCAATAGGGACGACACTCGCCGGATGCGCGGGTTCACCGGACCTGCCGACCCTGCCCACGACGGCCAACTACGGGTCCAGCACGACCGATCCCGCGAAGTATCAGTACCTGATCGGTCCCGGCGACAGCGTGCAGATCTTCGTGTGGCGCAACCCGGAAGTGTCGCAGAGCGTGACCGTGCGCCCGGACGGCAAGATCACCACCCCCCTGGTCGAGGACCTCCCGGCGACGGGCAAGACACCCACCCAGCTTGCCCGCGACATCGAGAAGGTGCTGGAAACCTATATTCGCCAGCCGATCGTGACCGTCATCATGGGGGGCTTCGGCGGGCCCTACAGTGAGCAGATCCGCGTGGTCGGCGAGGCGGCGCGGCCCCAGGCCCTGCCGTACCGCGAGAAGATGACGCTGCTCGACGTGATGATCCAGGTGGGTGGCCTGACGCAGTTCGCCAGCGGCAACCAGGCCAAGATCGTGCGGCTGGTCGACGGTCAGCAGAAGCAGTTCGTGGTGCGCATCGACGACCTGCTGAAGGATGGCGACATCACCGCCAACATCGACATGCTGCCCGGCGACGTCCTGATCGTTCCTGAATCGTGGCTGTAAGCAGCCTCCGCGCGCCCTCCTGATCGGTATTTGTATATGCATGACATCGTTGAGCAGCTTCTGGGCTATCTGCGTGGCATCTGGCGTTATCGCTGGTATGCGCTCGGGCTCGCATGGATCGTCTGCATCGCCGGCTGGGTGGGGGTGCAGCGTCTGCCCGACCAGTTCGAGGCGTCGGCACGCGTCTATGTCGACACGCAGTCGATCCTGCGCCCACTGCTGCGCGGGCTCACCGTCGACGTGAACACCGACTCGCAGGTGCAGTTGATGACGCGTACCCTGTTGAGCCGGCCGAATCTGGAGAAGGTCGCGCGCATGACCGACCTCGATCTGAAGGCGCGTGACACCAAGCAGATGGACGAACTCATCGACGGGCTCGCGAAGAACATCTCGCTGCGCAGCGCCGGTCGCGAGAACCTGTATTCGATCGTCTATCAGGATCGTGACCCGCAGTTTGCGAAGAAGGTCGTGCAGTCTCTGCTCACGATCTTCGTCGAGAACGCACTGGGCGAGACCCGGCAGGATTCCGACAGCGCGCAGCGCTTCCTCGACAAACAGATCGCCGAATATGAAGCGCGCCTGCTCGCGGCCGAGGAGCGGGTGAAGACCTTCAAGCGTCAGAACGTCGGTGTCATGCCCGACTCCGGACAGGACCACTATGCGCGCATGCAGACGCTCAGTGGTCAACTGGCTGCGGCACGCCTGGAGTTGCGCGAATCCGAACAACGGCGTGATGCCTTGAGCCAACAGATCGAAGGCGAACTGCCGACTTTCGGCTACGGCAATCGCTCGCCTGCGGCCGACCCCAAGCGTGCCAATATCACATTGCCGGTGGATGCGCGTATCCAAGGGATGCAGGAACGCCTGGATCAACTGCTGCTGCAATTCACGGACAAGCACCCTGATGTGATCGCCGTGCGTCAGACCCTCGCGGATCTGAAGAAGCAGAGGGATGCGGAGATGGCAGAAATCACCAGATCGATGACCGCCACGGCATCCGCCGAGAACGACGGGAACGGAATGCCGGTTCCCGCCGGTGTCAGCAATCCTCTTTACCAGCAGCTCAAACTGACGCTCAGCCAGGAAGAGGCGAACATCGCAGCCATCAAGGTGCGTGTGCAGGAGTACGAATCCCGACTGACCGAGATGCAGAAGCTCGTCAACAGCGTTCCCGAGATCGAAGCACAATTGAAGGCGCTGAACCGCGATTACGAAGTGACACGGCAAAATTACGACCAACTTCTGGCCCGGCGGGAGTCGGCGCGTCTGTCACAGCAGGCGGGGCAGACCAACGAGGACATCCGTTTCAAGGTGATCGATCCGCCGCGCGTGCCGAACACGCCGACCGGCCCCAATCGGCTTGCACTGATGACCACGGTGTTCGTCGCCGGGCTCGGTGCCGGTCTGGTGTTGGCCTTCCTGATGTCGCAACTGCGGCCTACCTTCGACAACCGCCGCATTCTCACGGAGATCACCAGTCTGCCCGTCCTCGGTTCCGTCAGCATGATCGTTTCGCCTCAAGTCCTGCGGCGCCAGAAGATCGGGTTGATCAGTTACGCTGGTATAGGTGCGATGCTGGTGATCGTTTATGCCGGTCTCGCGGTGGCGCAGGCCACCGGTTACCGGTTCCTTTGACGGACCGAGGATGGACTGATGGATACCATCGAGAAAGCAATCGAACGCCTGTCGGCTCGCAAATCACCCGCAGTCGAAGGAAATGTGGCGCGTGCCGCTGCCGAACCGGTGATCGAAACGCGCCCGCCGATGGCTGCGTCGCAACCGGCCTCTGTGAACTCGTCTGCCCCGACCCCGCGACTCGATACCAACAACGTGGCGAGTCGCGTGGCCATCCGCCGTACCCGACGCTCGGTCACGCTCGACCTGCAACGCATCCGTGATGCCGGCATGGTAGTTCCTGACGGTAACCGTAGCCGCATCAAGGAGGAATACCGCCATATCAAGCGCCCGCTGCTGGCGAATGCGGCTGGCAAAGGAGCCGCGATCAACGAGAACTCCAACCTGATCATGGTGACGAGTTCGCAACCCGGCGAGGGCAAGACATTCACTTCGATCAATCTGGCGCTCAGTATGGCCACCGAGCGTGACCGGACGGTACTGCTGGTCGATGCCGACGTGTTGAAGCCGAGCGTGTCGAAGTTCTTCGGAATCGACAACGGTCCGGGGCTCGTCGACTTCCTGATCGACGACAACATTGATCTGTCCGAGGTTCTGGTCGAAACCAACATCCCGTCGCTGGTTCTATTGCCAGCGGGTAATTCGCACCACCTGTCGACCGAACTGCTCGCGTCCGAGAACATGCGCCAACTCGCTCGGGAAATGAGTCAGCGCTATGCCGACCGCATCATCGTGATGGACTCGCCTCCCTTGCTGGCAACTACCGAAGCAAGTGTTCTCGCCAGCCTGGTCGGACAAGTCGTGATGGTGGTGGAGGCGGAGCGCACTCGGCAGTCGATGGTGCGCGAGGCCTTGGCGCTGCTTGATCCGGACATGACGGTGGGATTCGTGCTCAACAAATCCCGTGGCACACTCGGCAATGATTACTATGGACCTTACTATTACGGATATGGCGAACCGAGCCGTGAGTGAGTGGAAATCGAGGATGGGGGGGGCGGCCGCGTTGGTGGGTGCTGCCGCGGGATTGGTGGCATTCGGTGGCGCGACAGACGCTTGGGCCGCAGACTGGAAGGCTCAGCCGTTCGTGTCCGTATCGGGCATTCTCAGTGACAACGTCGATCAATTGCCAAGAGGAGAGGAAAATGGCGATTTTGTGATTGAGGTTCGACCGGGCATTTCGTTACGCGGTACCGGTGGTCGCGTCGATCTGGGACTCGACTACGAAGCGCAGGGAACTTTTTATACTGATAACTCAGACCTCTCATCATTCACCAACCGGCTCAACTTTTTTTCGACGACCGAGCTTGTCGAAGAGCGACTGTTTGTTGATGTGGGTGCCAATTACTTCCAGACGGCGAACAGTCCAGGGGTAAATGCGTCGTTGGATTCCCTGCTTGCCGACGGCACTTACTCCAATGTCGGTTCGGCGCGTATCAGTCCGCGCTGGCGCGAGCGCTTCGGCAGTTTCGCTGAGTCCGACCTTACCTTGCTCTATGCGCTGACGCGTTTCGAAAACAGCACGGCAAGTGATAGCGACATTAGCTCTGCCAGTTGGAACATCAAAAGCGGTGATGGCGCGACGCGCCTGCAGTGGTCACTTGACCTCGATCGCGAAGTGACCAGTTACTCCGGCAATACGCCGAGTGACTCGTCGAACTCTGCGGAAGCCAACACCAGTTACGCCATTTCCGACGACTGGGCCGTACTTGCGCGCTGGGGCTATACTCAGGATAACATCAGCGATCTTAACAATATCATCGAGAACGGCGCATACTGGAGCGGTGGTCTGCGCTGGTCGCCCAGTCGCAAGGTCAGTGCAGCGGCATGGTATGGCAGAAAGGACCAAGAGTACACGCTTGATTTGAAACCGACCGAGCGCACGACATTTCATCTTGGTTTCTCTGATCGTGCGGTTGGTGAGGACTCCGGGCCGCGCTGGAACATGGACTTTTCACATCGTACGGCGTATTCGTCCTGGGGGGCTAGTTACATTGACGAAGTGACCAATGTTCAGCAGCTCACGGCAAATACGAACGGTCTGATTTCCTTTCTCGATCCGGCGACCGGGCAGACCATGTTTTTTGATCCTGTGACCGGACGCCTGTTGAATCGTCAAGAGACCTTCACGTTACGCGACGGCAGTTTTGAGCGCAAACGGTTTCAGCTCAACTCGAGTTATGAGAAAGGTCGCAGCCTGGTCTATGGCAGTATTTACCAGGAACAGCGCGACTTCCTGAGCGGCGATGCCGCTCAGGAGAAATCGCTGGGTTTCAATTTGAGTTGGTCCTGGCGCTTCGCACCGCGCACGCGTTCGGTCGTCAGCACCGAATGGGAGCGCACCTCCAGCAGCGATGGTGCCACCGACGGCGATCTCCTGGTCGGAACCATCGGAGTGACGCATCAGCTCGCGGCCGATGTCGACGGATTGCTGGAATACAAGCATTCGCGCAGCGACGTCGATTCCGACCTGGGCTACGACGAAAACCGCCTCACCATGACCATCAACATGAGGTTCTGAAGGCGTGTACACGCACTACTACGGCTTCAGTGCCAAGCCCTTTCAACTCAGTCCCGATCCGCGCTTCTTCTTCGGTAGTTCCGGGCACAAGCGCGCCTTGGCTTATCTCCGCTACGGGATCAGCCAGGGCGAAGGATTCATCGTCATTACCGGTGGCATCGGTACCGGCAAGACCACCTTGGTGCGTAGCCTGTTCGCCGAGCTCGACCCGAGCTCCGTCGTCGCCGCTCAGCTCGTCACGACCCAGCTCGAGGCCGACGACCTGCTGCGGATGGTGGTGGCGTCGTTCGGCCTTGCCCACGAGAGTGTCAGCAAGGCATCGCTGCTCAAATATTTCGAGGACTTCCTGCGCAGTTGTGCGCGTGAAGGCCGGCGCGTGCTGCTGGTCGTCGACGAGGCGCAGAACCTGCCGCCGCGTTCACTCGAAGAACTGCGGATGCTGTCCAATTTCCAGATTTCCGAGAAACCGCTGCTGCAGAGCTTCCTGCTCGGCCAAGAGGAATTCCGACAAACACTCGGTGGGCCTGGCATGGAGCAGTTGCGCCAGCGCGTCATCGCTTCGTGCCATTTGAATCCGCTGAGCGAGGCCGAGACGCGCGAGTACATCGAGCATCGCCTGCGCTGCGTGGGCTGGAGCGGGCAGCCGCATTTCACCGACGGCGCGTATGCGGCGATTCACCGAAGTGCGCAAGGCGTGCCACGGCGCATCAACGTGTTCTGCGACCGCGTGCTGCTGCATGGCTTTCTCGAAGAACTGCGTGAATTCGACGAGACCGCCATCGAGGCGACGCGAAGCGAGTTCGGGCAGGAAGTGTTCAGCATCGAACCGGGGAAGGCGGCCACCGGCTTTGCCAGCGTTGCGGCGCCGCGACCGGCCGCGGCGCCGTACGCACCCGACAGCGGACTCGATCACCGGCTCGAACGCATCGAGCGTGCGGTGAACGGGCTGTTGATGGCGCAGACGGCCGGTGGTGCCGAGGTGCCCGACGTCGAACGACGCTTGTCCGAACTCGAACCGACGGTACGGGCGCTCAAGGAAGGCTTCGTGCGCCTCACCGAGGTGCTGGAGCGGCTCACCGAGAACGATCGCGCCTAGCTGCAGGCGGAACGGCTGCTCCCGCCCGCTTTCCGATTTTCCCCGCTGTACGTCGAGGACCCTGCCATGGCCGCGCCCGGCCCCGTGAATGCGATGACGGTGGATGTGGAGGACTACTTCCAGGTGTCCGCATTCGAATCCCACATTCGACGCGACGATTGGGAGCGTCTGCCCTGCCGGGTCGAGGCGAATACCCACCGGGTGCTCGACCTTTTCGCCGAGGCGGGCGTGCAGGCGACCTTCTTCACGCTGGGCTGGGTGGCCGAGCGGTTTCCCGGCCTGGTGCGACGCGTGGTCGATGAGGGGCACGAACTCGCGAGCCACGGCTGGGAGCATGTGCGGGTGATCCACCAGACGCCCGAACAGTTCCGCGCCGATGTCAGGCGTACCAAGGCGCTGCTCGAGGATCTGGGAGGGCACAAGGTCCGCGGTTATCGTGCCGCGAGTTACTCCATCGGTGAGCGCAATCTGTGGGCGCTCGCCGAACTGGCGGATGCGGGTCACGAATACAGTTCGAGCATTTTCCCCGGCCGGCACGACCTGTACGGCATGCCCGCGGCGCCGCGTTTCGCATTCCGGCCGGACAACGCCCCGGGGCTGCTCGAGATCCCGATCACCACGGTCGAGTTCGCCGGTCGCCGCTGGCCGGCGGCGGGCGGGGGGTTCTTCCGGCTGTTTCCGTACGCGCTGTCACGCACCCTGCTGCGGCGGGTGAACGGATACGATGGACGCCCGGCGCTGTTCTATTTCCATCCGTGGGAAATCGATCCGCAGCAACCACGCCAGACCGGGATCGGCCTGCGCACGCGGGTACGCCACTACCTCAATCTCGAGCGCACCGAATTGCGCCTGCGCCGCCTCCTGGTCGATTTCGCCTGGGATCGCATGGACCGGGTGTTCCTCGCCGACGGCACCACCACCATTCACACGAGCGTCGCTGCATGAGCGCCATCACCGATCGCGACACAACGGCCATCGTCATCCGTCAACTCACGCCCGACGATCACGCCCGCTGGGATGCCTTTGTCGTCGCCTGCCCGGAAGCGACGTTCTTCCACCGCGCCGGCTGGCAGACCGTGCTCGAGCGGGCCTTCGGTCATCCCACGTACTTCCTGTACGCGGAACGCGAGGGGGTGATCGTCGGCGTGCTGCCGCTCGGGCGGGTGAAGAGCCGCCTGTTCGGCGATGCCCTGATCTCGCTGCCGTTCTGCGTCTATGGCGGTGTCGCCGCCACCGATCCGCTGGTGCGACGGCCGCTGATCGAGGCCGCCTGCGCGCTTGCCCGCGAACTCGGCGTCGATCATCTCGAACTGCGTAACCGCAGCCGCCAGTGTCCGGAGTGGCCATGCAAGGACGCGCTCTACGTGACCTTCCGCAGGGCCATCGCCGCCGATGCCGACGCCAATCTCAAGGCGATTCCGCGCAAGCAGCGCGCGATGGTGCGCAAGGGAATCGACGCCGGGCTGGTCGGCGAACTCGACCGCGACGTCGAACGCCTGTTCGATGCCTACTCCGAGAGCGTGCGCAATCTCGGCACACCGGTGTTCCCCAAGCGTTACTTCGGCATCCTCAAGGACGTGTTCGGCGACGATTGCGAAGTGCTGACGGTGACCCGGGACGGGGCCACGGTTGCCAGCGTGATGAGTTTCTATTTCCGCGACGAGGTGCTGCCCTACTACGGTGGCGGCAAGGCCAGCGCGCGTGACGTCAAGGGCAACGATTTCATGTACTGGGACCTGCTGCGGCGCGCCGGCGAACGGGGCTGCCGGGTTTTCGACTACGGGCGCAGCAAGGTGGGCACCGGTTCGTTCAGCTTCAAGAAGAACTGGGGCTTCGAACCCGAGCCGCTGTACTACGAGTTCTATCTGGTCAGGGCCACGCACCTGCCCGACGTCAATCCCCTCAACCCGAAGTACCGCCTGTTCATCGCGGCGTGGCAGAAGCTGCCGCTGTGGCTCAGCCGGCGGCTGGGACCCCTGATCGCCCGCAGCCTCGGTTGATCGCCCCATGGATGACCTCCTGCTGCTCGTGCACCGGATCCCGTATCCGCCGAACAAGGGCGACAAGATCCGTTCGTATCGCCTGCTGCGCCACCTGGCGGCGCGTTATCGCGTGCATCTCGGCGCCTTCGTCGACGACCCCGATGACTGGCGTCACGCCGAGGCGCTGCGGGCTTGGTGTGCCGACGTCCACCTGCTGCCGCTCGATACGCGCAAGGCGCGCCTGCGCAGCCTGCGCGGGCTGCTCGCCGGCGAGGCCCTGAGCCTGCCGTACTACCGGGATCGGGGCATGCGCAACTGGGTGCGGAGCGTGCTCGACCGCGGGGTGCGCAAATCGGTGGTGTTCTCGTCGGCGATGGCCCAGTACGTCCTTGACGTGCCGGGTATCACGCGCGTCACCGACTTCGTCGACGTCGATTCCGACAAGTGGCTGCAATACGCGACCGCCAAGCGCTGGCCGATGAATTGGGTGTATCGGCGCGAGGCTGCCCGCCTGCTCGCGTTCGATCGCCGGGTGGCCGCGGCGAGCCGCGTCGCCCTGTTCGTGACCGCCGCCGAGGCCGAGTTGTTCAGGCGCCTGGCGCCCGACTCGGCGGGGCGGGTCGCGCATTACGACAACGGCGTCGATGCCGTCTACTTCGATGCGGCCCACGGGGGGAGCGACCCCTACCCGGCGGGATCGTTGCCGCTGGTGTTCACCGGGGCGATGGACTACTGGGCGAACGTCGACGCGGTGGCCTGGTTCGCACGCGACGTGCTGCCGCTCATCCGTGCGAAGGTCCCGACGGCGGTGTTCTGGATCGTCGGCTCACGGCCCACCGCCGAGGTGCGCGCCTTGGGCGACCTGCCCGGCGTGCACGTCACCGGTGGCGTGCCCGACATCCGCCCCTATCTCGCGCACGCCCGTAGCGCCGTGGCGTCCTTGCGCATCGCCCGCGGGGTGCAGAACAAGGTGCTCGAAGCGATGGCGATGGCCAGGCCGGTGCTGGCAACACCCGCCGCGATGGACGGCATCGTGCCCGATCGCCGTTTCGACGCGCTGGTTTCCGATGTACCCGCCGAACTCGCAGCGCGCGCCGTGACCGTGCTGCGCGACGGTGACCGCGACGGCCTGGGGGCGCTCGGGCGTGCGCACGTGCTGGCGCACTACGACTGGACGCGCAACCTGAGCGCGCTCGACGCCTATCTGGAGGACTGATGGCCGTACCCGCAGACAAGCCCCTCGCGGACCTGTCCGCTGCCGAGCAGACCCGCAGGGCCGGGATCTGGCGGCACCCGCTGGTGGCGCTCGGCGCCGGCCTGCTCGCGTTGTTCATCCTGTTCCACGACACGCTCGCGGCGATGGCCGCGATCTGGTGGCGTTCCGACACCTTTGCCCACGGCATGCTGATCGGCCCGATCGTGGTGTACATGCTCGCCGGCCGGCGCACCGAGATCGGGCGGATCACCCCGCGCCCCGACAGCGCGGGCGTGCTGGCGCTGCTGGCGCTGTCGCTCGGCTGGGCCGTGGCGGCGGCGGCCGAAGTGGGCGTGGTGCAGCAACTCGCGCTGGCCGTGATGGTGCCGGCCATGGTGTGGGCCGTGCTCGGCCGGCGCGTCCTGTGGGCGGCGGCCTTCCCGCTCGCCTACCTGCTGTTCGCCGTGCCGATGGGCGAGAGCCTGGTCGAGCCGCTGCAGGACTTCACCGCGGTGTTCACCGTCAAGGCGCTGCGCCTGAGCGGCATCCCGGTGTTCTCCGAAGGGCGCTACATCACCACGCCGACCGGCAACTTCGAGGTTGCCGAGGCGTGCAGCGGGATCCGCTACCTGATCGCCTCGGTCGCCCTCGGCTGCCTCTACGCCTACCTGACCTACCGCGCCGCGTGGCGACGGCTCGCCTTCATCGCACTCGCCATCGTCATGCCCATCGTCGCCAACGGCGTGCGTGCCTACGGCATCGTGATGATCGCGCTGCTGTCCGACATGAAGCTCGCCACCGGCGTCGACCACATCATCTACGGCTGGCTGTTCTTCGGCCTGGTGGTGATGCTGATGTTCTGGATCGGCCGCTTCTGGGCCGACGACACCGCTGTCGCCGGTGCCGCGGCGGCGGTGCCGCCCGATTCCGCGCCTGCGCCGACGCGGCGCGCGCTCGGCGGCATGCTCGCGGCCGCGCTGCTCGCCACCGCGGCGGGGCCGATCCTGGTGATGCGGCTCGACGAGGCGCAGCGCGACGCCACGGTGACGCTGCCGACGCCGCCCGCGGCCGACGGGGCATGGCCGGTGACCGCGGCTGGGGAGTGGCGGCACACCTACCGCAATGCCGCTGGCCAGGTGCGCGCCGATTACCTGCGCGACGGCGGCGAGGGGCGCGTGCAGTTCCTGGCTGCTGCCTACCCGGCGCGGCGCGGCGCGGCACCGCTGGTGAGTTCGGGCAACCTCCTCTACGACGCCGAACAGTGGATCCATGCCGGCGAGGAGCTGCGCACCGTCAGCGTGGCCGGGCAGGCGTTCGAGGTGCGTGAGCTGCGCCTGATCTCGGGCGAGCGGCGGCGCATGATCTGGTCGTGGTACGCGATCGGGCCGCGCCATGTGGTGTCGATGCCCGCCGCGAAGGCCTGGCAGGCCTGGGAATCGCTGACCGGAGGGCCGCGTCGCGATCTCGTCGTGGCGCTGGCGACCGCCTCGGCCGATCGCCCGGACGAGGCCCGCGAGCGCCTGACGGCCTTCGTCGCGGCTCACTGGCAGACGCTGCGCGAACAGTACGTCGCCGCGCCCTGAGGCTGCCGTGACGGTCGCACCGCAGGCGCCGCCGCTGGTCGCCCACGTCATCCATCGGCTGAGCATCGGCGGGCTCGAGAATGGCGTGGTCAACCTCGTCAACCACATGCCGCGTGAGCGTTTCCGGCACGCGGTGGTGTGCCTGACCGACTACACCGAGTTCCGCGCCCGCATCGCCTCGCCCGAGGTCGAGGTGATCGCGCTGCACAAGCGCCCCGGCCACGACGTCGGCCTGTACCGGCGCCTATGGGGGGTGCTGCGACGCCTGCGCCCGGCGATCGTCCATACCCGCAACCTCGGCACGCTGGAGGCGCAGGTGCTCGCGTGCCTCGGCGGCGTGCGCGGGCGGGTGCACGGCGAGCATGGCTGGAATGCCGCCGGCCCCGAAGGCGAACCCGCGCGCCACCACCGCCTGCGTCGCCTGCTGCGCCCCTGTGTCGGCCACTACGTCGCACTCGGCGGCGAGATCGCACGCTACCTCGAAGACCGCGTCGGGGCGCCGCGCGCGCGGATCAGCTGCATCTTCAACGGCGTCGACACGCAGCGCTTCCATCCCGGCGGAGCGGGGCGGCGCGCGCTGCTGCCGCCGGGGTTCGCGCCCGCCGATGCCGTGGTGCTCGGCACCGTCGGGCGGCTGCAGAACGTCAAGGACCAGCCGACGCTCGCACGCGCCTTCGTGCGCGCGCTGGCCGAGCATCCCGCCGCGCGGGCGCGCCTGCGCCTGGTGATCGTGGGGGAGGGCGAACACCGCGCCGAGGTCGAGGCGATCCTGCAGGCGGCCGATGCGCGCGCGCTCGCGTGGCTGCCCGGGGCGCGCGAGGACGTGCCCGCCCTGCTGCGGGCTCTCGACGTCTTCGTGCTGCCGTCGCGCGCCGAGGGGGTCTCCAACACCATCCTCGAAGCGATGGCGAGCGGGCTGCCGGTGATCGCGACCCGCGTCGGTGCCAATGCCGAACTGCTGCAGGCGGGGGTCACCGGCGTCCTGGTCCCGCCGGCGGCGCCCGAGCCGATGGCGGCGGCGATCCTCGCCTACCTCGACGACCCGGCCCGCCTCGCCGGCCACGGCGGCGCCGGTCGCGCGCGGGCCGAGGCGCACTTCAGCCTCGCCGCGATGGTGGCGCAGTACGCGGCCGTCTACGACCGCGTGCTCGGGCGCTGAGCGCCGGCGGGCGTCCACGCGACTTTACGTAAACGTCAATCCGACGATTGACGTTTACGTCAACCGTTCTTACTCTGCGCGGCGTTCCGGCCCCAAAAGGGCTAGACCTAAGCACGCACGACTCAAGGCAGCCACCCTGCTCCCGAGGAGAACCGCCATGCCCCACGCGCTTTCGCGTCGCGGCCCAGCCGCATGCCCGTTCGCTGATCCCCTGCCGCTGCCGGCGGCCGCAGCCGTGGCCCGCGCCACGTCCTGAGCATCCGCCTCCGTCCCGCTCACTCTTCGCCGGGGAGCCGATGCCCCGGAGCACCGTCATGGGAGAACGCCGCATGACCATCGCCGCCGTCACGCTCGACGACAAGTACACCCTCGAATCCGGTCGCGTGTTCCTGACCGGCACGCAGGCGCTGGTGCGCCTGCCGCTGATGCAGCGGGCGCGCGACGCCGCCGCCGGCCTCAACACCGCCGGTTTCATTTCCGGCTACCGCGGCTCGCCGCTGGGCGCGCTCGACCAGGCGCTGTGGAAGGCGCGCAAGTACCTCGAGGCCGGCCACATCACCTTCAAGCCGGGCCTCAACGAAGACCTCGCGGCGACCGCCGTGTGGGGCAGCCAGCAGGTCAACCTGTTCCCGCAGGCCAAGTACGACGGCGTGTTCGCGATGTGGTACGGCAAGGGGCCGGGCGTGGACCGCACCGGTGACGTCTTCAAGCACGGCAACATGTTCGGCACCGCCAAGCACGGCGGCGTGCTGGTGGTGGCGGGCGACGACCACGCGAGCAAGTCCTCGACGCTGCCGCACCAGAGCGAGTACGCGTTCATGGACGCGATGATCCCGGTGCTGAATCCCGCCGGGGTGCAGGAGATCCTCGACCTCGGCATCTTCGGCTGGGAGCTGTCGCGCTACTGCGGCGCCTGGGTCGGCTTCAAGACCATCGCCGAGACCGTCGACTCCTCGGCCTCGGTGTACATCGACCCGCACCGCGTCAGCATCGTGCTGCCCGAGCAGTTCGAACTGCCGCCCGAGGGCGTGCACGGGCGCTGGCCGACCAAACCGCTGGAGCAGGAGTACATCCACCAGCGTTACCGCCTGTACGCCGCGCTCGCCTTCGCCAAGGCCAACAAGCTCGACCGCATCGTGCTCGACAGCCCGAACCCGCGGCTGGGCATCGTCACCACCGGCAAGAGCTACCTCGACGTGATGCAGGCGCTGGAGGACCTCGGCATCGACGAGCAGGAGGCCGGGCGCATCGGCCTGCGCGTGTACAAGGTCGGCATGAGCTGGCCGCTCGAGCGCGACGGCGTGCGCGATTTCGCCCAGGGCCTCGAAGAGGTGCTGGTGGTCGAGGAGAAGCGCGCGGTCATCGAGAACCAGTTCAAGGAGCAGCTCTACAACTGGCGCGAGGACGTGCGCCCGCGGGTGATCGGCAAGTTCGACGAGAACCGCGAGTGGATCCTGCCGTCCACCGGCGAGCTCACCCCGGCGATGATCGCCCGCGTGATCGCCCGGCGCATCGCGCGCTTCCACACCAGCGAGCGCATCGAAAAGCGCCTCGCCTTCCTCGAAGCCAAGGAAGCCGCCCTCGCCAAGCCGCGCGAGACGATCGAGCGCGTGCCGCACTTCTGCTCGGGCTGCCCGCACAACACCTCGACCCGCGTGCCCGAGGGCAGCCGCGCGATGGCCGGCATCGGCTGTCACTACATGGTGACGTGGATGGACCGCCGCACCGACACCTTCACGCAGATGGGCGGCGAGGGCGTGACCTGGATCGGCCAGGCGCCGTTCACCGACACGCCGCACGTGTTCCAGAACCTCGGCGACGGCACCTACTTCCACTCGGGCTACCTGGCGATCCGCGCAGCGATCGCCGCCAAGGTCAACATCACCTACAAGATCCTCTACAACGACGCCGTGGCGATGACCGGCGGCCAGCCGATCGACGGCCAGCTCTCGGTGCCGCAGATCAGCCACCAGCTCTACGGCGAGGGCGTGCGCCGCATCGCCGTGGTCAGTGACGACCCCGCGCAGTTCACCGTGCGCTCGGCCTTCGCCGAGGGCGTGACCTTCCACCACCGCGACGACCTCGACGCCGTGCAGCGCGAGCTGCGCGAGGTGCCGGGCTGCTCGGTGATCATCTACGTGCAGACCTGCGCCGCCGAAAAGCGGCGCCGGCGCAAGAAGGGGATCATGGTCGATCCGCCCAAGCGCGCGCTGATCAACGCCGCGGTGTGCGAAGGCTGCGGTGACTGCGGCGTGCAGTCCAACTGCCTGTCGGTGGTGCCGAAGGAGACCGAGTTCGGGCGCAAGCGCGCGATCGACCAGTCGGCCTGCAACAAGGACTTCTCGTGCACCAAGGGCTTCTGCCCGAGCTTCGTCACCGTGCACGGCGGCAAGCTGCGCAAGAACAAGTCCGCGCAGGCCGCCGAGTGGACCCTGCCGCTGCCCGAGCCGGTGCTGCCGGGCACCGCGCAGCCCTACGGCATCGTCATCACCGGCATCGGCGGCACCGGCGTGGTCACCATCGGCGCGCTGCTCGGCATGGCCGCGCACCTCGCCGGCAAGGGCGTCAGCGTGCTCGACATGACCGGCCTGGCGCAGAAGTTCGGTGCCGTGGTCAGCCACGTGCGCATCGCCGACACCCCCGAGGCGATCCACGCGGTGCGCGTCGCCGCCGGCGGTGCCAGCCTGCTGCTCGGCTGCGACATGGTGGTGGCGGCAAGCTACGAGGCGCTCGCCAAGGTCGACGTCGGCAGCTGCCACGCAGTGATCAACGCCCACGAGTCGATGACGGCGGCGTTCCTGCGCAATCCCGACCTGGTCTTCCCGGCGGGCTCGATGGAGGCGGCGATCGTCGAGGCCACCGGCCGCGACCACGCCGATTTCGTCGACGCCACCGGCATCGCCACCAAGCTGCTCGGCGACTCCATCGCCGCCAACCTGTTCATGCTCGGCTACGCGTGGCAGAAGGGCCTGGTGCCGCTGTCCGGCGAGGCGATCGAGCGGGCGATCGAGCTCAACGGCGCGGCGATCGAGGCTAACAAGGCCGCCTTCCTGTGGGGCCGCCGCGCGGCGGTCGACCTCGCCGCGGTCGCGCGCATCGCCAACCCCGGCACCGTGGTCGAGCTGCGCCGGCCGGTGTCGCTCGACGAGCTCATCGCGCGCCGCGTCGCCTTCCTCACCGACTACCAGGACGCCGACTATGCCGCGCGCTACCGCGCCCTGGTCGACAAGGTGCGCAAGGCCGAGGCCGACAAGGCCGGCGGCAGCACGCGCCTGACCGAGGCCGTCGCGCGCTACTATTTCAAGCTGATGGCCTACAAGGACGAGTACGAGGTCGCCCGCCTGTACACCAGCGGCGCCTTCCGCGAGCAGCTCGACGCGACCTTCGAGGGTGACTACACGCTCGAATTCCACCTGGCGCCGCCGCTGTTCGCCAAGCGCGACCCGGCCACCGGCCACCTGAAGAAGCAGAGCTTCGGGCCGTGGATGCTGCGTGCCTTCGAATGGCTGGCCAAGGGCAAGCGCCTGCGCGGCACCCCGTTCGACGTGTTCGGCTACACCGCCGAGCGGCGCGGCGAGCGCGAGCTGATCGGCGACTACGCGGCGACGGTCGACGAACTGCTGGCCCGGCTGGATGCCGAAAACCTTGCGCTGGCGGTGGAGATCGCCTCGATCCCCGAGCACATCCGCGGCTACGGCCACGTGAAGGACGAGCACCTCGGCAAGGCCAAGGCGCGCGAGCGCGAGCTGCTCGCCACCTGGCGCAATCCGCCCAAGGCCTACAAGGCTGCCTGAGCGGCCCACCCGGCCGCGGCCGGCGACCCCGCCGCGGCCCTGCACTCACCACACGAAGGAGAGGCACCCATGAGCGTTTTCACCCAGATCGATTTCGACGACCACGAGCAGGTGGTGTTCGCCCGCGACGCGCGCGCCGGCCTCAAGGCCATCATCGCCGTCCACAACACCGCGCGCGGCCCGGCGATGGGCGGCATCCGCATGTACCCCTACGCGAGCGAGGACGACGCGATCCGCGACGCGCTGCGCCTGTCGCGCGGCATGACCTACAAGAACGCGCTGGCCGAGCTGCCGATCGGCGGTGGCAAGTCGGTGATCATCGGTGACCCGCACCACGACAAGACCGAGGCGCTGCTGCTGGCGATGGGCGAGGCGATCGAGCGCCTCGGCGGGCGCTACATCGGCGCCGAGGACTCGGGCACCTCGGTGCCCGACGTCAAGGTGATGGCGCAGCGCACGCAGCACCTCTCCGGCATCCACGAGAAGTCGACCACCGACGGCAGCACGCGCAGCGGCGACCCGTCGCCGGCGACCGCCTACGGCTGCTTCGTCGGCCTCAAGGAGGCCGTGCGCCACCGCCTGGGCAGCACCGAGCTGCGCGGCCTGCGCGTGGCGATCCAGGGCACCGGCAGCGTCGGCCTGCGCCTCGGCCGCTACCTGAAGGACGCCGGCGCGCAGCTGTGGGTGACCGACGTGTTCCCGGCCAACCTCGACCGCGCGGTGACCGAGCTCGGCGCCACCGCGGTCGCGCCCGAGGCGATCTTCGATCTCGACGTCGACGTGTTCGCCCCGTGCGCGCTGGGCGCGATCCTCAACGACGACACCATCCCGCGCCTGAAGGCCGCGGTGGTCGCCGGCGCGGCCAACAACCAGCTCGCCGAGGCCCGTCACGGCGAGGCCCTGCGCGCCCGCGGCATCCTCTACGCGCCCGACTACGCGATCAACGCCGGCGGCATCATCGACGTTTGCTACGAGCGCATCGGCTTTGACGCCACCGCGGTGAAGGCGCACGTCGAGCGCATCGCGGCGACGCTCGCCACCATCTTCGAGCGTGCCGCCAGCGAAGGCGTGTCGACCGCGGTGATCGCCGATCGCCTCGCCGAGGAGCGCTTCAAGCGCTGAGCCGCCGCAGCCGGGCCGCTGCGGCCCGCACGCATCGGCAAGACGCCATCACCGCCGCCGTGGTCCCCCGCGGCGGCGGTGATGTCATTTCCGCCCATCCGATCTCCCCGGAGGCTTTCGTGCGCTTCAGGTGCCCGCTGCCTGTGGCCATTTGCTCAGCAGCAGGCCGACGAACTTGTCGGCGGCGGGGGAGAGGGAGGCACCGTGGCGGCGCACCAAGCCGATCTTGCGCGTGACCACCGGCTCGACCAGCGGGCGGCTGACCAGGATCGGGTGATCGTCGCCGGGCATCGCCAGGCCCGGCAGCACCGATACCCCGAGGCCAGCCTCCACCAGTCCGAGCGAGGTCGACAGGTGCTGCACCTCGTAGAACCAGCGCGGGCGCCAGGTGAGATCGGCCAGCGCGTGGTCGAGCAGCATGCGGTTGCTGCTGCTGCGTCCGACGCCGATCAGCCGGAAGGGTTCGAGTTCGCGCCAGCTCACCCGCTCGTGCTGGGCCAGTTCGTGGTCGCGCCGGCACGCCAGCACGAACGGGTCGTCGATCAGCGGCAGGAAGTCGACCTCCGGCTGCTGCCCCCCGGTGATGTTGATGCCGAAGTCGGCTTCGCCGCGCATCACGCTCTCCAGTCCTTCGTTGCCGCTGAGATCGAGGATGCGGATGCGGATCTTCGGGTACTCGCGGTTGTATGCCTTGATCACCGTCGGCAGGAAGTAGAACGCCGCGGTCGGGATGCAGGCCAGCGTGACCACGCCCGACTGGCGTTCGGCCAGTTCGCGGATACCGAGGATCGAGTTCTCGAAATCGTCCAGCAGGCGGCGCGCCTTGGGCAGGAAGTCGCGCCCCACCGCGGTCAGGCTCACGCGCCGTGTGGTGCGGTCCAGCAACTGGATGCCGAGGTTCTCTTCGAGCTTCTGCATGCGTCGCGTCAGCGCCGGCTGCGAGAGGTGCAGCCATTGGGCCGCTTCGTGGAAGCTGCCGAACTCAGCGATCTTGACGAAGGCGCGGAGATCTTGAAGGTCGTAATTCATGCTCTTATGTAAATAATAATTTTAATATTTGCATTTACGCCGAGCCTTGTTTCGATGTCAACACTCTCTTGTTTCGTGCCCCCCGTCTCCTTTAGCCCTACGGCTTGCTGACGTATCCGTCGTCGTGGAGTAGGGCGCGT
Organism: Plasticicumulans lactativorans; assembly: GCF_004341245.1. GTDB lineage: Bacteria > Pseudomonadota > Gammaproteobacteria > Competibacterales > Competibacteraceae > Plasticicumulans_A > Plasticicumulans_A lactativorans. The sequence continues at coordinate 254,315 of NZ_SLWY01000003.1, forward strand.
TGAGCGCCCGCTTGCCATCCCTGTCGAGCCTCCCGGCTTCGCGGGCGCCGATCCCGTGCCTCTACAAGGTGTTCGATGGCCCCGACTCGTCCTGCGCATCGGGCCTGGCCCGTCGAGACGCGCTGCGCAGACCCGACGCTCAACGGGCTTGACGCCCTTCTCCCTGGCTACCGGGGCTCCTCGGCCCGCGTGGCACTCCATTCTTCCCTGAGCGCACCTATTAATAACTTAAAATAAATAAAAATAAAAATTTTTGCATTTGAATCATCAAAGGAATGCTGTAAATATTCTCCACGTCAATAATGACGTTTATTGATGCACGAAATCTTGATTCGTGCCTGATGTCAACGAACGGCGTCGGTTCTGGACTGCCACCCCGAAGGTGGTCGACCCCGCCGTTCCCCAGTCGATCGTTCTCCCGACCGTGCAGGGTGGGGAAGCGATGCGTGAGAACCCGAGGAGGCGAGGCGATGCAGATAACCGGCATGTTGCACGGGGCGAGGCTGTTGCAGTACGTGGATTTTCCCACCGCGGAGGTGCTCGGCCCGGAGGC
>NZ_SLWY01000004.1 GCF_004341245.1 Plasticicumulans lactativorans
TCCTTCTGGTCGAAGGGCTGGCCGCTGGCCGAGCCGTCGGCGTTGACGACGAACTTGTAGAAGTACACCGCGGAGAGCCCGCCGCCGAGGTCCTCTTTGCCTTCGACGCCGATGTAGCTGTCGTCGGCGCGCACGTCCCAGGCGTGGTTGCCGTTGCCGCCAGGGAAGCCGTCGCTGTTGACCACGGCCATGCCGGCACGTCCGAACAGCGTGGTCTCGGCCTGGGCGGCGCCGGCAGCGGCGAGCGCCGCGGCGACGGCGGTCGCAAGGAGCAGGTGCTTGGAGCGGTTCATGGGTTTCGACTCCCTTTTAGTGATCTTGGGGCCCACGCGGGCACGTTCTGGGGTATTCGCCGCGCCCGGCCGCGACGTGGAATTCGTGTCCGCAGCCTTCGTGGCCGCTCCGGGCGAAGCCCAAAGGCTCCGGTGTAGCAAAATAACCGGTCGACGATAATCGGCGATGAATCTTACGCTACAGCCGAACATCGATTGTTTCTGCTCAGTTAACGGAGTTAACTGAATTTGCTCGTGACTGGCGCCGAATGAGGGCCTGGTCGTACGCAGATTCACGTGGTCGCTTCATCTGGGCAAATTGTAGCAATACTACACATCTGTTGCAATACTACATCGCCACGCGCCACCACACCGCGTCCGCGCCACAACGGTGTGGTGGCGCCGCCACCAGGGCGACCGTCAATGGCAGCGCTGCTGCGTCGCCGGGTCGAAGAGCACCGCCTTGCTCATGTCGAAGGCGAGCGGCATCGGCGAGCCGACCGGCGCCTGGGCGTGCGGCTCGATGCGCGCGGCGACCTCCTGGTCGTTCATGCGGATCAGGATCAGCGTGTCCGGCCCGGTCGGCTCGGCCACCTCGACCGTGCACGGCAGCTCGGTCACCAGCGGACGCTCCAGGCGGTGCGGCGTGACGTGGGTGATCTGCTCCGGGCGCAGGCCGAGCACGACCTCGCGGTCGACCCACGCCGACAGCCCGTTGCCACGCTCGGGCAGCGGCAGCACGACGTCGCGGCCGGCGCCGTTGCGCACGCTGACGCCGTAGTGGCTGCCGGCGCGCACCACGCGGGTGCGGATGAAGTTCATCGCCGGCGAGCCCATGAAACCGGCGACGAACATGTTCACCGGCTCGTCGTAGATCTGCTGCGGCGTGGCGAACTGCTGCAGCACGCCGTCCTTCATCACCGCGATGCGGTTGGCGAGCGTCATCGCCTCGATCTGGTCGTGGGTGACGTAGACGATGGTGGTGCCGAGGCGCTGGTGCAGCTTCTTGATCTCGGTGCGCATCTCCACGCGCAGCTTGGCATCGAGGTTGGAGAGCGGCTCGTCGAACAGGTAGATCTGCGGCTGGCGGGCGAGCGCCCGGCCCATCGCGACGCGCTGGCGCTGGCCACCGGAGAGCGCCGCCGGCTTGCGCTCGAGCAGGTGGTCGATCTGCAGCAGCTTGGCGACGCGGGCGACCTCCTGCGCACGCCTGGCCTTGTCGACGCCGCGCATCTCCAGGCCGAAGGCGATGTTCTCGGCCACGTTCATGCTCGGGTACAGCGCGTAGCTCTGGAACACCATCGCGATGTCGCGATCCTTCGGGCCGACGTGGGTGACGTCGCGCCCGCCGATGTGGATCGAGCCGTCGCTGATCTCGTCGAGCCCGGCGATCGCGTTCATCAGCGTCGACTTGCCGCAGCCGGACGGGCCGACCAGGATCAGGAACTCGCCGGATTCGATCGACAGGTCGATCTCCTTGAGCACGTGGACGGAACCGTAGCGCTTGTTGACCTTGCGGATTTCGAGAGCGGACATGGATGCAAACCTCTCAGAGACGGGACGGTACGGCGCCGTGCGCGGGGCCCCGGGCCCGGCACGCGCGGCGCGACGCAAAGGGACGGACCGGGCGCGCGCTCAGCCCTTGACCGCGCCGGCGGTCAGGCCGCGGACGAAGTACTTGCCGGCGAGCACGTACACCACCAGCGTCGGCAGCGCGGCGATCAGCGCGGCGGCCATGTCGACGTTGTATTCCTTGACCCCGGTCGAGGTGTTGACGAGGTTGTTCAGGCCCACCGTCACCGGCTTGGTCTCGTTGCCGGAGTAGGCGACGCCGAACAGGAAGTCGTTCCACACCTGGGTGAACTGCCAGATCACGCAGACGACGATGATCGGCGCCGAGATCGGCAGCAGGATGCGCACGAAGATCGTGAAGAAGCCGGCGCCGTCGAGCTGCGCGGCGCGGATCAGCTCGTCCGGGATGCCGGCGTAGAAGTTGCGGAAGAACAGCGTCGTGAACGCGAGCCCGTAGATCACGTGCACCAGCACGAGCCCCGGGATGGTGTTGGCGAGCCCGAGCCAGCCGAGCGTCTGCGCCATCGGCAGCAGCACCACCTGGAAGGGGATGAAGCAGCCGAGCAGCAGCAGCCCGAACAGCAGGTCGGAGCCCTTGAAGCGCCACTTGGTCAGCGCGTAGCCGTTCACCGCGCCGATCGCGGTCGAGATCAGCACCGCCGGGATCGCCATCGCGAAGGAGTTGACGAAGAAGCGCTCCAGGCCGCGGCAGTCGGCGCCGGTACAGGCGCTCGACCAGGCCTTGATCCAGGGCTCGAAGGTCAGCGCGTGCGGTAGGCTCAGCAGCGTGCCGCTGCGGATCTCCTCCAGCGGCTTCACCGAGGTCAGCAGCATCACCACCAGCGGCAGCAGGTAGAAGCCGGCCCAGGCGATCAGCACCAGGTGGATCAGCGTGCGGGCATGGCCGCGCGGCGCGTGGCTCAGGGATTCGAGGCTCATCAGCGCTTCCCCCGCAGTTCGGAGTACAGGTAAGGGACGATGATCGCGAGCACGGCGCCGAGCATCAGCATCGCCGACGCCGAGCCCAGGCCCATCTGCCCGCGGGTGAAGGTGTGCGCGTACATGAAGGTGGCGGGCAGGTCGGAGCTGTAGCCGGGGCCGCCGCCGGTGAGCGCCATCACCAGGTCGAAGCTCTTGATCGCGATGTGCGAGAGGATCATCACCGCACTGAACACCACCGGGCGCAGGCAGGGCAGCACGATGCGCCAGTAGATGCGCGGCAGGCTGGCACCGTCGAGCTGTGCGGCCTTGACGATGCTCGGGTCGACGCCGCGCAGGCCGGCGAGGAACAGCGCCATCACGAAGCCCGAGCTCTGCCACACCGCGGCGATCACCAGCGTGTAGACGGCGCGGTCGGGGTCGGTGATCCAGTCGAAGCGGAAGCTGCTCCAGCCGAGCTCCTGGCCGAGCTTCTGCAGGCCGAGGCCGGGGTCGAGGATCCACTTCCAGGCGGTACCGGTGACGATGAACGACAGCGCCATCGGATACAGGTAGATCGCGCGCAGCGCGCCTTCGCTGCGGATCTTCTGGTCGAGCAGCACCGCCAGCAGCACGCCGACGAGCAGGCAGACGCCGATGAACAGGCCGCCGAACAGCACCAGGTTCTTCGCCGCGACCAGCCAGCGCTCGTTCTCGAACAGGCGCACGTACTGGTCGAAGCCGACGAAGGTGTAGCTCGGCAGCATCTTCGAGTTGGTCATCGACAGGAGCGCGGTCCAGCCGATGTAGCCGTAGATGAACACCAGCGCGCACAGCGCGGTGGGGGCGAGCACCAGCTTCGGTAGCCAGCGCTGCAGGGTGTCGCGAAAGCCGGTGTCGCGCGCACTCGCGCGCACCGCGTCGATGGCGGTCGCCATGGCGGTTCTCCTCCCGGGGGTGTTGAGGGGACGGGCGGGGGCTGCCCCGCTGCCACCCCTCTCCCGCGCCGGGAGAGGGGCGGCGCGCCTGCCTTACTTCGCGGCCTTGACGGCCTTGGCGAGGCGTTCGGCCGCCTGTTCGGCGCTCATCGCGTCATCGTTGAAGAAGTTGGTGACGACGTCGAAGAAGGCGCCCTGCACGTCGGTCTTCACCGCCATGCCGTGGGCCATGCTCGGCACCAGCGTGCCGGCCTTGGCGTCGGCGTCGAAGTCCGCCCTGGAGCGCTTGGCGCAGTCGTCGAACTTGTCCATCGAGACGTCGCCGCGCGCCGGGATGGAGCCCTTGTTGAGGTTGAAGGTCTCCTGGAAGGTCGGCTCCATGATCAGCCGCGCCAGCGCGAGCTGCGCGGTGTTGTCGCCCTTGAGCTTGAACATCGCGATCGAGTCGATGTTGTAGCTGAACGCCTGCTCGGTGCCCGGCGCCGGGGCGCACAGATAGTCCTTGCCGGCAACCTTGCCGGCGGCGCTGAACTCGCCCTTGGCCCAGTCGCCCATGAACTGCATCGCCGCCTTGCCGTTGATGACCAGCGCGGTGGCGTCGTTCCACAGGCGGTTGGCGCGGTTGGGGTCCATGTAGCCCTTCAGGCGCTTGAAGGTGGTGAGCACCTTGACCATGGTCGGGCCCTTGAGGGTGGCCTCGTCGGCCTCGACCAGCGCCTTGCGGTAGAACTCCACGCCGCCGAGGCCGAGCGCGATGTCCTCGAACACCGTCGCGTCCTGCCAGGCCTGGCCACCGTGGGCGAGCGGGATGACGCCGGCGGCCTTGAGCTTGTCGGCGGCGGCGAAGAAGGCGTCCCAGGTCTGCGGCAGCTCGACGCCGGCCTGCTTCAGCACCTCGGGGTTGGCGTACAGCCAGTTCACCCGGTGCACGTTGACCGGGGCGGCGACGTAGTGGCCGTCGACCTTCATGATGTCGGCGACGGTCTTCGGCAGCAGCTTGTCCCAGCCGGCCTTGTCGGCGACCACGTCGATGTTGGCGAGGAAGCCGAGCTCGCCCCACTCCTGCAGCGCCGGGCCCTTGATCTGCGCGGCGGCGGGCGGGTTGCCGGACACCGCGCGCGACTTCAGCACCGTCAGCGCGGCCTCGCCGCCGCCGCCGGCGACCGCGAAGTCCTTCCAGGTGTGGCCCTCCTGTTCGACCAGCGCGCGCAGCGTGCCGGCGGCCTTGGCCTCGCCGCCCGCGGTCCACCAGTGCAGTACTTCGACCTCGCCGGCATGGGCGGAGCCCAGGGCAACGGACAGGCCGACGGCCAGCGTCAGACGCTTCGGGAACTTCATGGGTGTTCTCCTCTGGGGATGCGTGCTTATGTCGTCCCGGCGCTGCGTGCGGCGCCGGGCGTGGACGCAATCTAACAAGGGGCCGGAGAACACTCCGTAACGCTGCGCTACCGCATCTTGCGGGAATGTTTCGAAGTCTTGCAGGCGGCGCTCAGGCCGCCTCGAGCTGCGCGATGGCATCGAGCAGCGCCGCCTCCATCACCGCGAGCGGTGCCTCGCAGCCGGTGTAGAGCTCGATCTGCCGGCAGGACTGGTGCAGGAACATGCGCGTGCCCGGCACCGTGCGACAGCCGAGCGCCTCGGCATCGCGGATCAGCCGCGTGCGCGCCGGGATGAAGGCGACGTCCATCACCACCAGGTGCGGCGCCAGCCGCCCGGCCAGCGGGTTGAGGTCGGGGGCGCGGAAGCCCACCGAGGTCGCGTTGACGACGATGGCGAAGTCCTCGGCGCGGAACGCCTCCAGCGGCCCGCCGAAGGCGGCCCCCATCTCGTCGGCGAGCGCCTGCCCGCGCGCCGCCGAGCGGTTGAACACGGTGACCGCGGCGCCGGCCTCGCGCGCGCCGTAGACCACCGCCCGCGCCGCGCCGCCGGCGCCCAGCACCGCGAGACGGCGCCCGCGGCAGTCGCAGACCTCCTGCAGCGCACGCAGCGCACCGACGTAGTCCGAGTTGTAGCCGGTCAGGTGGCCGTCGCGGTTGTCGATGGTGTTGACCGCGCCGATCGCGCGCGCCGCCGGGTCGATCGCGTCGAGGTGGGGCATCACCGCCGACTTGTAAGGCATCGACACGTTCGAGCCGCGGATGCCCAGCGTGCGGATCGCCGCGACCGCGGCCGCGGGGTCCTCGACGCCGAAGCAGACGAAGGTGTAGTCGAGCCCGAGCGCGCGGTAGCTCGCGTTGTGGATGCGCACCCCGAGCGCGAACGGCTCGCCGGTGAGGGAACCGCACAGGGTCGGTATGGATCGCGGCATGTCGGTCACTCCGGTAGCGGTGCGGCGGCTCAGTGCTTGAGGATCTGGCCGAGGAAGGCGCGGGTGCGCTCCGAGCGCGGGTTGGCGAAGAACGCCTCGGGGGCGTCCTGCTCGATGATTTCGCCCTTGTCCATGAAGATCACGCGGTCGGCGACCTGGCGGGCGAAGCCCATCTCGTGGGTCACGCAGAGCATGGTCATGCCGTCCTCGGCGAGCGCGATCATGGTGTCGAGCACCTCCTTGACCATCTCCGGGTCGAGCGCCGAGGTCGGCTCGTCGAACAGCATGACCTTGGGGTTCATGCACAGCGCGCGGGCGATGGCGACGCGCTGCTGCTGGCCGCCGGAGAGCTGCCCCGGGTACTTGTTGGCCTGGTCGGGGATGCGCACGCGGGCGAGGTACTTCATCGCGATCTCCCGCGCCTCGGCCGCCGCCATGCCGCGCACCTTCATCGGCGCCAGCGTGCAGTTCTGCAGCACCGTCAGGTGCGGGAACAGGTTGAAGCTCTGGAACACCATGCCGACCTCGCGGCGCACGGTGTCGAGGCTCTTGTGGCCGTGGCCGACCTCGACGCCGTCGACCACGATGCGGCCCTTCTGGTGGTGTTCGAGCTGGTTGATGCAGCGGATCATCGTCGACTTGCCCGAGCCCGAAGGCCCGCAGATGACGATGCGCTCGCCGCTGCGCACCGCCAGGTTGACGTCGCGCAGCACGTGGAAGTCGCCGTAGTACTTGTCGACGTGATCGAGGGTGATGATGACTTCGTCGGCGAGCGGACGGGCGGCGACGGCGTTCGATGCGGTGTTCATGTGGTCATGCTCCGGTGGATGCGGGTCGATCGGGGCGCGCGGCACGCGCGCCCGGCGCGGGCACGGCGGCGGCTCAGAACACCGGCAGCTCGCCCAGCGGCTTGCCCAGCCACTTCTGGTGGATGGCGTCGAGTTCGCCGTTGTTCTTGATGAAGTAGATGAAGGTGTTGACCCACTGCAGCAGGTCGGCATCGCCGCGGCGCATCGCGATGCCGTTGGGCTGGCGGCGCAGCACGAACTTGGCCTCGTACTCGGCGGCCGGGTTCATCTCCTGGATCTGCCGGGCGATCAGCGTGGTGACGCCGATCGCGTCGATCTGCCCCGACAGCAGCGCCTGCATGGTGGTGGCGTCGTCGTCGAAGCGCATGATCTGCGTGCCCTGCGGCGCCATCGCGGTGACCGCGGTGTCCTGCGTGCTGGCGCGCGCCACGCCGACCTTGACGCCCTTGAGGTCCTTGGCCGCGCCGATCGCCTTGGCCTTGGGCGCCAGCAGCACGACGTCGAAGCTGCTGTAGGGGATCGCGAACTGCACCTGCTTGGCGCGCTCGGGCGTGATGCCGAAGGTCGCGATCAGCACGTCGACCTTGTTGGTGAGCAGGAAGGGGATGCGGTTCGGCCCGGTGACCGGCACCAGTTCGAGCTCGACGCCGAGGTACTTCGCCATCAGCCGGGCGACGTCGACGTCGTAGCCCTCGGGCTCGTTGTTGGCGTTGGTCATGCCGAACGGCGGCACGTCGACGAGCACGCCGACCTGCAGCTTCTTCTTGCTGACGATGTCGTCGATGCCGGCCGCGGCGGCGGGGCCGGCGAGCGCGCCGGCGATGACGGCACCGAGGCCGAGGGCGAGCAGCGAACGGCGGGCACGGTTGACGAACGTCTTCAGGGACATGGGGTTTCCTCTCTCTTCTCGATGGTGATGGTCGGGGCCGGGTGGTCGTGGGGGGCCCGGGTCCGGCGGCGGCCACGCGCCGGGGCCCCGGATGGGTGAGTCAGCGGGCGACGACGCCGAAGCGGGCTTCCAGGCGCTTGCTCCACAGCGACAGCGGCCAGCAGATGGCGAAGTAGATCGCCGCGACGATGCCGAACACGAGGAAGGGCTTGAACGTCGCGTTGTTGACGATCTGCCCGGCGCGGGTCAGCTCGACGAAGCCGATGATCGAGGCAAGCGAGGTGCTCTTCACCAGCAGCACCAGGAAGCCGACGGTGGGGGCGACCGCGATCTTCGCCGCCTGCGGCAGGATGACGTGGCGCATGCGCGTCCAGTAGCCGAGCCCGAGCGCGGTGCCGGCCTCCCACTGGCCCTTCGGGATCGCCTGGATGCAGCCGCGCCAGATCTCGCCGAGGAAGGCGGCGGCGTTGAGCGTCAGGCCGATCGCGGCGGCGAGCAGCGGGTCGATGCCGGAGCCGAGGATGTTGGCGCCGAAGAACACCAGGAACAGCTGCATCAGCAGCGGCGTGCCCTGGAACACCTGGATGTAGCCGGTCGCCAGGTGGCGCAGCCAGCCCCGCGGCGAGGTGCGGGCCAGCGCCACGCCCAGGCCGGCGAGGCCGCCGCCGACGAAGGCGATCAGCGACAGCAGCAGCGTCCAGCGCACCGCCGTCAGGATGAACAGGAACTCGTTGGTGGTGAATTGACGGATCATGGCGGGGCTCCTTCAGCGCCGGTCCTGGCGGGCGAACACCACCCGCCAGATACCGGCGAACGCGGCCGAGAATGCGAGCGACAGCCCGAGGTACAGCGCCGTCACCACCAGGTAGATCTCGAAGCTGCGGAAGGTCTGCGACTGGATGTTGTTGGCCACCCCGGTGAGGTCCTCGGCGGAGATCGCCGAGACCACGCTGGAGGTCAGCATCAGCAGGATGAACTGGCTGCACAGCGCCGGGTACACGGTGCGCAGCGCCGGGAACACCACGACGTGGCGGAACACCTGCAGCGGCCGCAGCCCGAGCGCGAGGCCGGCCTCGATCTGCCCCTTGTGGATGGTCTCGATGCCGGCGCGGACGATCTCGGTGGCGTAGGCGCCGACGTTGACCACCATCGCGATCAGCGCCGCCTGGTTGGCGCTGAGCTGGATGCCGAGCCGCGGCAGGCCGAAGAAGATGATGAAGATCTGGATCAGGAACGGCGTGTTGCGGATCACCTCCACGTACACGTCGACCAGCCAGCGCACCGGCTTCGGCCCCATGGTCTTGCCGAGCGCACCGAACACCGCGACGACCAGGCCGAGCGCCATCGCCCCGGCCGACAGGCTGATCGTCAGCCAGGCGCCGCGCAGCAGCTCGGGCCACGCCGCGAACACTTCCTGGAACTGGAACACGTAGTTCATCGCGGACCTCCGGCCTCGCGGCGGCGTTGCGGGCGCGCCGCGGCGTCGCGGCACGAAGCGGGCAGCGGCGCCGCCGGGCGGCGCGCGGCACGGGCGGCGGGCGGTCCTGCTGGCGATGCGGTGTGCATGAAGTCTCTCCTCCGGTGTTCTGGGTGATGCCTCTGCCGGCCCCGCGGCGGGGCCGGGGCGGCGCGTGACCGGTCATCCGGCGCCTCCTGCTCGGCGGCTCGCGGGTCGGGTCAACGGTTATGGAACCGGTTCCATTTTTTCACGAGAAAGAGGTTTCATCCCTCTTCCCGCAGCCCCGGTCCCGCCCGCTCCGGTGGCTGCCGCCAGGCCGGTTTCGCGCCTCCCCCGACACTCCGCCGCACGGCGGGGATCGGTTTAGGTTTGTTTTGGAACCGGTTCCAAATATTTCATGCGACGTCGCCCGCGTCAAGCGTCGATTCGCTTGACGCCGCGCGTTGTCCGCACCGTCACCCGGGCGCCGCGGCGGGTCCGTGCGGGTGCCGGCACGATGCGGACCCTGCGTGCGGCCGCGGCGGTGGTGTGTGCGGTTGCCAAAGTCGCCGGCCGCGGCTTAGCTTGTGCACCTTTGCCCATCACCGCGGGGAACCCTGCAGATGACCTCCACACCCATTGCCTTCATCGGCGGCGGCAACATGGCGCGCAGCCTCATCGGCGGCCTCATCGCCGATGGCGTCGATGCGCAGTCGCTGTGGGTCGCCGAGCGCGCGCCGCAAAGCCGCGAAGCCCTGCGCGCCCAGTTCGGCGTGCGAACCTTCGAAGCCAGCCCCGAGGCCGTCATCGGTGCCGGCATCGTGGTGCTCGCGGTCAAGCCGCAGGTGCTGCGCGAGGTCGCGCAGGGCATCGCCGAGGCGGTGCAGCACCAGAAGCCGCTGGTGATCTCGATCGCCGCCGGGGTGCGCATGAGCGACATCGACCGCTGGCTCGGCGGCGGCGTGGCGCTGGTGCGCACGATGCCGAACACCCCGGCGCTGGTGCGCAGCGGCGCCACCGCGCTGTACGCGGCGGCGGGCGTGAGCGCCGAGCGCCGGCGCCAGGCCGAGAGCGTGCTGCGCGCGGTGGGCCTGACCGTGTGGGTCGACGACGAGGCCGACATCGACGCCGTGACGGCGCTGTCGGGCAGCGGGCCGGCGTACTTCTTCCTGGTGATGGAGGCGATGGAGGCCGCCGCCGTGCAGCTCGGCCTCAAGCCCGACACGGCGCGCCTGCTGGCGCTGCAGACCGCCTTCGGCGCCGCCAAGATCGCGCTCGAGGCGAGCGAGAGCCCGGCCGAGCTGCGCGAGCGGGTGACCTCGCCGAAGGGCACCACCGAGGCCGCCGTGCAGGTGCTGCGCGAGGCCGGGATCGAGGCGATCTTCAGCCGCGCCCTCGCCGCCGCCGCCGCGCGCTCGCGCGAACTCGGCGACCTGCTGGGCAGCGACCGATGACCGGCGCGCCCTACCTCAACAACGCCGGCATCTTCCTGATCGAGACCGCGTTCGGGCTGTACATCCTGGCGCTGATGCTGCGCTTCCTGCTGCAGTGGGCACGCGCCGACTTCTACAACCCGCTGGTGCAGTTCCTGGTCAAGCTGACCAACCCGCCGCTGCTGCCGCTGCGCCGCTGGATCCCCGGCCTGTTCGGGCTCGACATGGCCGCGGTGGTGCTGATGTTCGCGCTGCAGGCGCTCGAATGGTGCCTGGTGCTCGGACTCGGCGGCCTGCCGATCGGCATCGCCGGGCTGCTCGTGCTCACCGTCGCCGAGCTGGCGGGGCGGCTGGTCAACGTGTTCCTGTGGGGCGTGATCATCCAGGCGCTGATGAGCTGGTTCGTCCGCGACCCCTACAACCCGCTGTACGCGCTGGTGAACCGGCTGACCGCGCCGGTGCTGCGCCCGGCCGGGCGGCTGCTGCCGCCGCTGGGCGGCGTCGACCTGTCGCCGATCCTGGTGCTGGTGGGGCTGCAGCTGGTGCTGATGCTGCTGGTGGCGCCGCTGCGCGACGTCGGCCTCGCGCTGCTGCGCGGCTGAGCCTGCGGTGTGGTACCGCTGGGACGGCGCCGACCTGATCGTGCAGGTGCGCGTGCAGCCGCGCGCGGGCCGCGATGAGCTCGCCGGGGTGCAGGGCGACAGCCTCCGCGTGCGCCTGTCGGCGCCGCCAGTCGATGGTGCGGCCAACCGCCAGCTCTGCGCCTTCCTCGCCGGGCTCTGCGGCGTGCCGCCGTCGGCGGTGAGCCTGCTCGCCGGCGCCCGCGGGCGCGACAAGCGCCTGCGCATCCACGCGCCGCGGCGGCTGCCGCCGGCGGTCGAAGCCGCGCCTGCCGCCGGGCGCACCGCGCCTCCCTGAGCCGCCCTGCCGCCGGCATCCGGCCGTCTACACTTGCCTACGGGGACGCCCAGGCACCCGCCCAGCGGCGCGTCATCACGGCCCGCCGCGCCGTCAGAGATCGCACGACCACACCATGAACCGCCTCCGTCCCTCGCTGCGGCTGCTGCTCGCGATTGCGGTGGTGCTGTGCCTGGCGCTCGCGGCCGTGGCCTGGAACACCTGGCGGATGCTCGACGAGCGCGGCGAGGAACAGGTCGACCGTGCGTTGCGCGAGCGCAGCGCACTGCTCGCCGCGGCGCTCGAACGCAGCCTCGCCGCCCGCAACGGCAGCGAGGCGCTGGCGGTGCTCGAACTGCTGCGCGACGACCGCAGCCTGCGTTTCGCCGCGCTGTTCGACGCCCAGCAGAACCTGCTCGCCTCGCTCGGCGACGCCCCGCCCACCGGCATGGCCGCCACCGGCGGCCCCGCGGGGGGGGCACGCCTTTACGGCGACGGCGAACTGCTGCGGGTCGAGCGCCCGGTGTACGTCGCCGGCCAGGTGGCGGGCGAGCTGAGCCTCGGCTTCGAGCGCCGGCGCCTGTACTTCGCCACCGAACTCGCGCGCCAGAACGCCGGCATCGTGCTGGTCGGGATGCTGCTGGCGGGCTTCGGCTTCATCAGCTTCGGCCTGGGACTGCGGCGCGCGCTGGAGGCGATCGGCCGCGGCCTCGAAGCGCTCGGGCGCGGCGAGTACGAGCACCGCGTGCCGGGGCTGCCGCCGGGCGACGTCGGTGAACTCGGCAATGCCGTCAATCGCCTCGCGGGCGCCCTCGGCGAACGCGACGCCAGCGCCCGCGCGCAGCAGCAGTCGATGCGCCAGGAGACGCGCCGGCTGGCGGCGCTGCTGAACGGCATCCGCGCGGTGGTGTGGGAAGCCGATCCGCGCAAGGGCCGCTTCGTCTACGTCGCCCCGGAAGTCGAGGAACTGCTCGGGCACCCGGTCGCCGTGTGGCTGCAGGGCGACTTCTGCAGCACCTTCGTCCACCCCGAGGACCGCCTCTGGGTGGGCGGCTTCCTCACCCACCCGGGGCATTCGGTGCGCAGCCACACGCTCGACCTGCGCGTGCGCAACCGCGGCGGCGAGTACCGCTGGCTGCGCCTGATCGGCTCGGCCGAGGCGACGCCCGACGGGCCGCGCCTCGCCGGGCTGCTGCTCGACGTCACCGACGAGAAGCGCGGCGAGGAGAGCCTCGCCTACCTCGCCGCGCACGATTCGCTGACCGGGCTGTACAACCGCCACCGCTTCCAGGAGCTCCTGCAGCACCACGTCGACCGGGCGCGCGAGGCGAGCGTCGGCGGCGCCCTGCTGTTCATCGATCTCGACCAGTTCAAGTACATCAACGACAGCTACGGCCACCAGACCGGCGACAAGTACCTGCGCCAGGTCGCCCGGCTGCTGCCGGGGCCGCTGCCGCCGGACGCGGTGCTGGGCCGCCTGGGCGGCGACGAGTTCGGCGTGCTGCTGCCGGTGACCACACCGCCGCTGGCCGAGGCGCTGTGCCGCGCGCTGCTCACCACGCTGAACGAGCAGGAGTTCGTGCACGAGGGCAGGCGCACGCCGTTCTCGGCGAGCATCGGGCTCGCCTTCTTCCCGCAGCACGGCAGCCACATCAGCGAGCTGCTGGCGAACGCCGACACCGCGATGTACGAGGCCAAGGACCAGGGCCGCAACACCTTCTGCGTGTTCGAGGGCGGGCTCGACCAGGCGCGCATGCGCGAGAAGATCCACTGGGAGGACCGCATCCGCAGCGCCCTGCGCGAGGAGCGCCTGAGCCTGGTGTTCCAGCCCATCGTCGACCTGCGCAGCGGCCAGGTGCACCACTACGAGAGCCTGCTGCGCATGCTCGGCGACGGCGGCGAGGAGATCCGCCCCGCGGCCTTCATCGCCATCGCCGAGCGCTTCGGCATGATCCGCGAACTCGACCGCTGGGTGGTCGAGACCGCGATCGCCACCCAGGGCGCGAGCCGGCGCGTCGGCCGGCCGGTGAACCTGACCATCAACCTGTCGGCGCGTCACTTCGGCGGCGCCGACCTGCTCGAACTGATCCGCGACGCCACGCTGCGCCACGGTGCCGATCCGGCGGCGATCGTGTTCGAAGTCACCGAGACCGCCGCGGTGGAGAACTTCACCACCGCGCGCGAGTTCATCCACGCGCTGCGCGCGGCCGGCTACCGTTTCGCGCTCGACGACTTCGGCGCCGGCTTCTCCTCGCTGCACTACCTGAAGAACCTCACGGTGGACTTCGTGAAGATCGACGGCAGCTTCATCCGCAACATCCTCACCGACCCCACCGACCGCATCTTCGTCAAGGCCATCGCGAACCTCGCCGCCGGGCTCGGCATCGAGGCGATCGCCGAATTCGTCGAGGACGAGGCGGTGATCGCGCTGCTGCTCGAACTCGGCATCCCGCTCGGCCAGGGCAACTATTTCGGCCCGCCGGCACCGGCCTTCGCGCTGGCGCAGGCGGCGTTGCCGGTGCCGGGCACGGCATCGGCTTGACGCGCGGTCAGGCCCCGGCATGATGGCGCGCCTCACCCGGCCAGCGGAGACCCCCATGTGCGCTGATGCCCAGCCGGCCTGCGCGCCGTGAACGCGCCACGCCACCGCCCCGCCGCCGCGCGGGCACTCGACCCGCGCCCGCAACGCGCCGTCGGCCTGCCGCTGCCGGTGGCGCCGATCAAGGCCAGCGTCAAGCTGTTCGGCCTGCTGCTGATGATGTTCGCGGTGACGATGCTGCCGCCGGTCCTGGTCGCCGCGATCTACCGCGACGGCGCCGGCATGGCCTTCGTCCAGGCCGGCGCGCTGTCGCTCGGCACCGGGCTCGCCTGCTGGCTGCCGCTGCGCCGCCACCAGATCGACCTGCGCAACCGCGACGGCTTCCTGGTGGTGGTGGCGTTCTGGTTCACGCTGTCGCTGCTGTCGGCGATCCCCTTCATGCTCGCCGACGCGCCGCACATGCCGCTGGTCGACGCGGTGTTCGAAGCGGTCTCGGGGCTCACCACCACCGGCGCCACGGTGCTGTCGGGGCTCGACACGCTGCCGCGGGCGATCGTCTATTACCGCGCCCAGCTCAACTTCCTCGGCGGCATGGGCATCGTGGTGCTCGCGGTGGCGCTGCTGCCGATGCTCGGCGTCGGCGGCATGCAGCTCTACCGCGCCGAGACGCCGGGGCCGATGAAGGACGAGAAGCTCACGCCGCGCATCACCGAGACGGCGAAGAACCTCTGGTTCATCTACGTCGGGCTCAACCTGCTCTGCACGGCCGCGTTCCTGCTGGCGGGCATGGACCT
Source organism: Plasticicumulans lactativorans (assembly GCF_004341245.1). Taxonomy (GTDB): domain Bacteria; phylum Pseudomonadota; class Gammaproteobacteria; order Competibacterales; family Competibacteraceae; genus Plasticicumulans_A; species Plasticicumulans_A lactativorans. The sequence continues at coordinate 14,808 of NZ_SLWY01000004.1, forward strand.
CTTCGACGCCGTCTGCCACAGCTTCGCGACCCTCGCGCTCGGCGGGTTTTCCACCCACGACGCGAGCATCGGCTACTACCAGAGCCCGGCGATCGAACTCGTCGCCGGCTTCTTCTCGCTGGTGGCGGCGGTCAACTTCGCGCTGTTCTTCTTCGCCTGGCGCGCCCGCAGCCTGCGCGCGATCCTCGCCGACGAGGAGTTCCGCTTCGCCATGAAGGTCATGTGGACGCTGATCGGCGTGGCGATCGCCGGGCTCTACCTGAGCGGCACCTTCCCGCCGTGGGAGGCGGTCTACCACGGCTTCTTCCAGACCGCGTCGGTCATCACCGACAACGGCCTGGTGACCGCCGGCTACCCCGACTGGCCGCACTGGGTGGTGCTGGTGCTGCTGCTCGGCAGCTTCTTCGGCGGCTGCGTGGGTTCGACCTGCGGCGGCATCAAGGCGGTGCGCTTCCTGCTGCTGTACCGGCAGAGCCAGCGCGAGGTCAAGCTGCTGATCCGGCCGACGGCGCAGATCCCGGTCAAGCTCGGCAACCGCACCGTGCCCGAGCGGGTGATGCAGGCGGTGCTCGCGTTCTACTTCCTGTACATCTTCGCCTACTGCGCGTGCTCGGTCGGCGTGGCGATGACCGGCGTCGACCTGATCACCGCCTTCGGCTCGGTTGCCGGCTGCATCAACAACATGGGGGTCGGCCTCGGCCAGACCGCGGGCAGCTTCGCCCCGCTCAACGACGACGCCGTCTGGATCCTCACCGCGTCGATGCTGATCGGGCGGCTCGAGGTGTTCCCGCTGCTGCTGCTGTTCCAGCCCTCGTTCTGGCGCTGAGGCCGATCCATGTCGCGCTACCGCCCGCCGCAGGCCCCCGCCTCGCCCTACATCACCCGCGCCGGCTACGAACGGCTGAACGCCGAACTGCAGTACCTGTGGAAGGTGCGCCGCCCCGAGGTGACCCGCGCCGTGGCCGAGGCCGCGGCCCAGGGCGACCGCTCGGAGAACGCCGAATACACCTACGGCAAGAAGCAGTTGCGCGAGATCGACCGGCGCGTGCGCTTCCTCTCCAAGCGCCTCGACGTGCTCACGGTGGTCGAGCGCGCCCCGGCCGACCGCTCGCGCGTGTACTTCGGCGCCTGGGTCGAGCTCGAGGACGCCGACGGCGCGACGCGCACCCTGCGCATCGTCGGCGCCGACGAGTTCGACCCGGAGCAGCACTGGATCAGCGTCGACTCGCCGATGGCCCGGGCGCTGCTGAAGAAGCAGCGCGACGACGAGGTGCGGGTGCAGACGCCGGGCGGCGAGGCCAGCTACTGGATCGTCGGCATCCGCTACGAGGGCTAGCGTCGCGCCGTCAGGGGATGTCGAGCAGCTTGTGGGTCTGCAGGCTCACGCGCCAGGGTGGGTGCGCGAGGCAGTAGGCGACGCAGGCGGCGGTCGCGGCGGCCCGCTGCGGGCCGTCCAGCGGCTGCAGCAGGAAATGCGCGAAATCGAGGTCGACGAAGCGCTCCGGCTGCGCCTCGGGCTCGGCCTGCGGATGGACGAGCTTGAGCTCGTCGCCTGCGCGCAGCGCGAGCGCGGCGTCCGCCTTCGGGCTCACGCAGATCCAGTCGAGCCCGGGCGGGGCCGGCAGCGTGCCGTTGGTCTCGACCGCCACCTCGAAGCCGCGCGCGTGCAGCGCCTCGATCAGCGCGGCATCGAGCTGCAGCAGCGGCTCGCCACCGGTGCACACCACGTAGGGGCGCGCCTTCGGGTGGGTGGCGCGCGGCCACTGCGCGGCGATCGCCGCGGCGAGCGCCGCCGCGCCGGCGAAGCGCCCGCCGCCGGGGCCATCGGTGCCGACGAAGTCGGTGTCGCAGAAGCGGCAGGTCGCGCGCGCGCGATCGGCCTCGCGCCCGCTCCACAGGTTGCAGCCGCTGAAGCGGCAGAACACCGCGGGGCGCCCGCTGCGCACCCCCTCGCCCTGCAGCGTGTAGAAGATCTCCTTCACCGCGTAGCCCATCGCCGCCTCACCCCGGCAGGGCCGGGCCGAGCCCGCCCCAGCACAGCGCCACCCCGCAGGCGGGGGTCTCGAACAGGTCGATGCGGTCGAGCGCCGGCAGCGCCGCGTGCAGGCGCTCGCGCAGCCACTGCGCGAGGCTCGCCGGATCGGCCTGGTCGAGGCCGGGCAGCGCGTCGAGCCGGTGATGGTCGATCTGCTGGTAGAGCGGCGCGAACAGCGCCTTGACCTCGCCGTAATCGACGGTCCAGCCCATCACCGTGTCGAGCGGCGCGGCGAGGTGCAGGCGCACCACGTAGCTGTGGCCGTGCAGGCCGCGGCGCGGGTCGCCGGCGGCGGCGCGCGTGAGCTGCAGCGCGGCCTCGAAGCGCTGCTCCTTCCAGATCCGGTAATGGTGGCCGTCGTAGTGGCAGCCGGCGCTCACCGTCTCGTACACGGTGACCCACGACAGCTCGGGCAGCACGCCCTTGAGCCGCGCCCAGATCCACGCCGCGAGCAGCTCGCTGGTCGGGTTGGCGAGGCCCGGCAGGTCGTTCAGGCAGGCGTGGTGCAGCTCGGCGTGCAGCGGCGCCCACAGCGCCGCAAGGTGGTCGTGGTCGAGCGCCAGGTCGCGCGTGCCGAGCGCGGTCTGCGCGTGCAGGATGACCTCGAAGCCGTGCCCGTGCATGCGCCCGCACGGGTGGCCGGGGGGCACGTGCGGCAGCCGGTGCGCCGCCTCGAAGCGAAAGCGCCGCCACACGTGCGCGCCGCCCCCGGCATCGAGGTCGACGCCGGCGAGCGGGGTGCTCTGGATGCCGAGCGCGGCCACGCCGGGCAGGTCGAGCCGCGCGCCGATCCAGCGCGCGAGGTTCTCGTCGGTCGGCTCGGCGACGATGTCGTTGAGGTAGGCGTAGTCGAGCGGCGCGACGGTGGCGGCGAGCCGCCCGGCGAGCCCGGCACAGTCGCACGGACCATCGGCCGCGGCGTGGCGCACACGCACCCGCGCGAGGTAGCTGTGGCCGTGCAGGCGGCGCGCGCGGTGCCCCTCGGGCAGCGCGCCGACGTGGCAGGCGGCCTCGAACGGTGCGCTCGCGAGCCGGTACAGCGTGGCGCTCACGCGGCCGCGCCCCCGAAGCGTTCGAGCAGCGGGTCGGGGATGCCGGCCTCGGTGAAGCCCTGCGCGCGCAGCCGGCAGGCCGGGCACACGCCGCACGGCGGCTGCACGCCGTTGTAGCAGGTGTGGCTCAGCGCGAGCGCCGGCAGGGCGCCGAGATCGCGCGCCAGGCGCACCGTGTCGGCCTTGGAGAGGAACATCAGCGGCGTGTGGAGCGTGCCCTCCCACTCCATGCCGAGGCGCAGCGCCTGCTGCAGCGCCCGGATCGTCGCCTCGCGGCAGTCCGGGTAGCCGCTGTAGTCGGTCTGCGCCACGCCGGTGACCAGCTCGGTGATGCCGCGGCGATAGGCGAGCGCCGCGGCGAAGGTCAGGAAGATCAGGTTGCGCCCGGGCACGAAGGTGTTCGGCAGGCCGTCGGCCTCGACCCCCGCCTGCACGGCGATCGCGGATTCGGTGAGAGCGTTGCCGCCGAGGGCGGCGAAGGTGTCGATCGGCAGCACCGTGTGCGGCACGCCGGCGAGCGCGGCGATCGCGCGCGCGCAGTCGAGTTCGATGCGGTGGCGCTGGCCGTAGTCGAAGGTCACGGTGTCGACGTTCGCCGCACCGAAGCGGGCGAGCGACCAGTACAGGCAGGTGGTCGAATCCTGACCACCGGAGAGCACGACGAGACAGCGGGGCATGGGGCGTTACCGGGACAGCGGGGCGAACGGGCGCGGCAGCGGCACTCTAGCGCGTTTGCGGCGCCGGCGCAGGTACCGCAAGCGGCCCCGCCCCCGCCGGCCCGGAGCCCCGCCTACTGATACGTCGACACGGCCCCGAACACGCTGCGTCGCGGCAGCGCCACCCGCATCGCCAGCGGGCGGTGGTCGGAAAACGTGTGCTGCAGCACCTCGACGTGCTCGACCTCGATCGACGGCGACACCAGGATATGGTCGAGCTGGCGCTTCGGGCTCCAGCTCGGGAAGGTGTGCAGGTCGGGGGCGGGCTCGGACAGGCCCGTCGCCGCCAGCAGCGCGAGCAGTTCGGGGCTGTCGACCCGGCAGTTGAGGTCGCCCATCACGATCACGTGGCGGTGCGCGCCGATCAGCCGTATGAGGAAGTCGAACTGCTGCACGCGCCCGCGCCGGCCGAGCGCCATGTGCAGGATGAACACGTGCAGCGCGTCCTCGCCGCTACCGTAGCGCACCGCGAGCACGCCGCGCCCGGGGATCAGGCCGGGCAGCCGGTGCTCGTCGATCGCGCTCGGGCGGAAGCGCGACAGCAGCGCGTTGCTGTGCTGCGAGATCATGCCGATGCGGCGGTTGGTCTGGTCGTGCACGAACGGGAAGCCGCCGCGGCTGGCGAGGTAGGCGGCCTGGTCGACGAAACCGCTGCGCAGGCTGCCGGTGTCGACCTCCTGCAGGCCGACGATGTCGAAATCGCTCAGCATCGAGGCGATGCCGTCGAGGTTGTTCATCCGCGACGGCACCGGCAGCAGGTGCTTCCAGCTGCGCGTGACGTAGTCCGAGTAGCGGCGCGTCGACAGCCCCGACTGGATGTTGTAGCTGAGCAGGCGCAGGCGCAGGCGCTCCACGAGCCCGGTCTCGCGCGGCACCGCCGCCTCAGCCCGGGGCACGTTCCTGGGCCACGAGGAAGTTGATGAGCTCGATCAGCGCCTGCGGCGACCCGGCCATGCCGATGTCGGTCATGTACTTGCCGGCGACGATCACCGACGGCACGCCGGTGACGCGGTACTGGCCAGTGAGCTGGCGCGCGCGCCGGGTCTTGGCGTCGACGTCGAAGGAGCGGTAGGCGCGGATGAAGGCGTCGCGGTCACCGCCCTGCTCGGCGACGAAGTCCGCCACCGCCTCCTCGCTGAACAGGTTGCGGTGTTCGCGGTGGATGGCGTCGAACAACGGCCGGTGCAGCTTGTCGAGCAAGCCCAGGGCTTCCAGCGCGTAGTAGGTGCGGGTGCCGACCTCCCACTGCGGATTGAGCGGCGCGGGAATGCGCACGAAGGTCGCCGCCGCGGGCTTGTTCGCGAGCCAGCCCTCGATCACCGGTTCGAGCGCGTAGCAGTGCGGGCAGCCGTACCAGAACAGCTCCACCACCTCGACCTGCCCCGGCGGCGTCGAGGTCGCCACCGGCGTCTGCAGGACCCGGTAGTGCTTGCCGGCGGTGAAGGGCGCATCGGCCGCGCCGGCGAGCAGCGGCAGGGTCGCGAGCATCGCGAGCAGGAAGCGGCGCAGCAGGGTCGTCATCGCATCGTTTACCGGTCAGGAAAAGGGCGCCGGCGCGCTCACAGCGTGCCGTAGGAGTGCAGCCCGGAGAGGAACATGTTGACGCCGAGGAAGGCGAACGCGGTCACGAACAGGCCGATCACCGCCCACCACGCCATCGGCGTCCCCCGCAGCCCCTTGGTGAGGCGCAGGTGCAGCCAACCAGCGTAGTTGAGCCAGACGATCAGCGCCCAGGTTTCCTTCGGGTCCCACGACCAGTAGCCGCCCCAGGCCTCCGCCGCCCACAGCGCGCCGAGGATCGTCGCCACCGTGAAGGCGGCGAAGCCGAGCGCGATCGCCTTGTACATCATGTCGTCGATCAGGGCCGGCGCCGGCAGTTGCGCGGCCAGGCGGCCCTGGCAGGCGGCGACGACGAACAGCAGCGCGACGGTCGCCGGCAGCATCGCCCAGGCGTCGAGCGTCGCGCCGAAGCCCGCGTCGCCGGCGCTCAGGCCGGCCGCGAGCAGCGCGCCGGCGACGACGAAGCCCGCAGCGGCGAGCGGCAGCACCACGCGCCGGCGCTCGGGCGCGAGCGGCCGCGGCTGTGCCAGGATCGCCGCCACGCCGAGCATCGCCGCGAACGCGAAGGCGCCGTAGCCGATGAAGTTGGCGGGCACGTGGATCTTCATCCAGTAGCTCTGCAGCGCCGGCACCAGCGGCTGGATGTGGTAGGCCTCGCGATCGAAGGTGTACCAGAGCAGGAAGCCGACTGAGGCCGAGATCACCAGCAGCACGAAGGTGCCCATCGTCCGCGTCGCCGCGCGTCCCTCGTGGTAGAGGTAGAGCAGCGCGGTGATCACCGCGAACAGGATGAACACCTCGTAGAGGTTGCTGACCGGGATGTGGCCGATGTCGGTCCCCATCAGGTACGACTCGCGCCAGCGCACCATCAGGCCGGCGAGCCCCATCGCCGTCGCCGACCAGGTCAGCGCGGTCGCGGTGCGACCGACGAACGCCGAGCCCGTGAACATCATCAGCGTGTAGGCGAGGGTGGCGAACACGTACAGCGCGCTCATCCACATGAAGGCCTGCTGGCTCGCCAGCAGGTATTTCAGGAAGAAGTCGGTCTGCGCCGTCGCGAGGCTGCCGCCGTAGCGCCACAGCGCGAACAGGCTGAGCGCGGCGACCGCGAGGGTGAGGCCGCGCACCGGCTTCCAGTACCAGCCCCAGGCGATCAGCGCCAGCGTGGCAGCGGCCTGGATGGCCACCTCGTAGGCGTCCATGTACGGATGGTAGAGCCGGTACGCATAGCCCGATCCGAGCACCAGCAGCAGCGCCCAGGCGCCGTCGAACCACGACAGGCGGCGCAGCAGCGAGGGGCGTTCGAAGTCTTCGACGAGCTGTTCACGCGTGACGGCCATGGCGACCTCCTAGTGATCGTGCGGACCCGATGCCGGCCCGAAGTGGCGCGCGAGGCCCGCGCGCAGGGTGTCGAACTCGCGCTCGAACTCGCCCTGGTGGCGATTGCCGGTGCCGGCGACGAGCACGTCCAGCAGGCCGTCGGGGGTCGGCGCCACGCGCGACCAGAGGCGCCGGTGCGAGGAGTAGAACATCAGGAACACGCCGGCGATCAGCAGCGCGAAGCCGAAGTAGACGACATTCTGGCCGCTGCTTTTCGTGATCTGCAAGCCCGAGGCCTGCACCTGCTCGAAGCCGGTGAGCTGCAGGTAGAACGGCGCGCCGTAGGCCGGCAGCACCGCCAGCGCGTTGAGGGCGTCGTTGAAGAAGCGCTCCTCGGTCGGGCCGATGCCCTGGTCGACCTTGACCCCCTCCTCGGCGAGCACCGCCAGGTACAGCTCGCCGAGGCTGCTGCGCAGGATGTCGAGATAGAGGCGCGTGGCCTCCTCGAGCCGCTCGGCCGGCACCACGCTGCGGGCGCGCCCGATCACCGCGTCGACGCCGCCCTCGGCGAACAGCGCCACCAGCCGCCGCCGCACCTCGCGGATCTCGGCGGGCACCGGCTCGGCACCGGCGGCACTGCGCTCGTCGAGCAGCGCGTCGCGTCGCTGCGACTGCTGGAGCAGGTTGACGAAGCGCAGGAAGCGCGCCGGCGACAGCGCCGCATCGGCCGGGATGTGCAGGTAGCGGAAGTCCTCCGCCGGCGAGCCCCGCACCCCGGTGAGGAAGTAGTCGCGCCCGCCGAGGCGCATCGGCGCCATGAAGTTCTGGTACTCGAGCGCCTGCCCGGCGGCGTCGCGCAGGCGGAAGGTGAAGCTCGGGCCGAAGTTGCGGACCTTCTTCTCGGGGGTGTCGCCCTGCTCGGACTCGGGCACCGGCAGGATGTTGAACAGGCGGAAGTCGTCGATTTCGAGCGTGCGCGGCCCCTGCGGCGTCTGCAGCGCGAGCTTCTCGCCAACCCGCCCTTCGAGCGCGGGCGGCTCGGCGCGCTGCCCGGCCAGCGGCCAGGCCTTGAGCTTGAGCAGCGAGCCGCCGTCGCCGAAGTCGCTCTGGTAGATCGCGTAGCCGCGGTACACCAGCGGGTGGTTGACGCGGATGGTGGCCGCCATCGGCTCGGCGAGGTGCTGGCGATCGTGGATCAGCACGTCGCTCTCGAAGTTCTTCGGCTGGCCGGTCGCGTAGTGCTCGACGCGGAAGGCCTTGAGCTCGACCGCGAACGGCAGCTCCTGGACGAAGGCACCGTCACGCAGGCGCACGAACACGAAATTGGCGACGCTGCCCTCGGGCAGCATCACGCTGCCGCGAAACGACGGCGTGGCGCCGGGCACCAGGCGGCTCGCCGGCCCGTAGTCGCGTGCCGGCAGGTCGCGCGTTTCGAGCCGCACGTCGCCGCTCCATTCCTTGAGCTTCAGGAACAGGTTGCCGTCGAACAGCGCGCCGAGGCAGATCACCACCACGGCGAGGTGGGTGAACAGGTAGCCGAGGCGGTTCACCGCCCCCTTCATCGCCGCCACCAGGGTGTGGTCGGCCTGCTCGACCACGCGCGTGCGGTAGCCCTGCGCGCGCAGCGCCGCGAGCAGCGTCGCCAGCACCCGCTCGCGCTCACCGCCCGGCAGCGCCCACTGCGCGCGGTTGTGGAAGGCGCGCAGCGACTTCAGCTGCACTTCGGTGCGGAAGTGCCCCATCTCCCGCAGCATGCCGGGCGCGTTGCGGTAGATGCAGACGCTGGTCGACGCCAGCAGGAAGGCCAGGATGGCGAGGAACCAGGGGGCGCCGTAGACGTCGTCGAGCCCGAGCAGGCGGAACACCTCGAACCAGAACGGCCCGAACTTGATCACGTAGTTGGTGTAGGGCTCGTTCTGCTTGAGCACCGTGCCGACGACGGAGGCGACCGCGACCACCACCAGCAGCGTGATCGCGAGGTTCATCGAGCCGAGGAGCTCCAGCAGCAGGCTGCCGAAGGTGCGGCGCGGACGACGGGGCCGGTCGGGGCTGGGGGCGTCGGGCGTGGGCAAGGGAGCGGTCATCGTGGGCACGGGCACGGCATAGACCGGGTGCGCGGTGCAAGGTTCGCCCGCCGCGCACGCCAATGAAAAAGGGTGGCCCTCGGGCCACCCTCGGTGCGCAGGGTGCCGCGGGGCGTGGAGCCCGCGGCACCGCGTCTCACTGCAGCCCCTGGATGTAGGAGGCGACAGCCTTCATTTCGGCATCGCTCAGCTTCGCGGCGATGTTGCGCATCATCTGGCCGGGGTCGTTGGCACGGCCCAGGGCGCGGAAGGCGACGAGTTGCGCTTCGGTGTACTTGGCGTGCTGGCCGGCGAGCGCCGGGAACTTCGCGCCCGCATTGCCCGCGCCGTTGACGCCGTGGCAGGCCATGCACGCGGCGACGCCGGTATCGAGGTTGCCGCCGCGGAACACCGCCTCGCCCTGCTTGACCAGCGCGGGGTCGGCCTCGCCGCGGGCGACCTTCTGGCTGGAGAAGTACGCGGCCAGATCCTGCATGTCCTGATCCGACAGCGGCGCCGCCATGCCCTGCATGGTCGGGTTGACCCGCGCGCCGCCCTTGAACTCGGTGAGCTGCTTGTACAGGTAGGCTTCGTTCTGCCCGGCGAGCTTCGGGAAGTCGGGGCTCGCGCTGTTGCCGTCGGCACCATGGCAGGCGGCGCAGGTCATCGATTTCTGCTGGCCGGCGGCCGCGTCGCCCTTGGCCCAGACGACACCGGTCGAGCCGACTAGGACGCCTGCAGCGGCAATCAAAAGCAGCTTCTTCATGTCAAATCGACTCCTGTAGCATTCCGGGTTCGGTTCGGACACCACCGGGCGAACAGCCTGCGCGCCGCGACCGAGCCCGCAGGCGAGTGCTGTGCAACCGAGCAGAACAGCGGCGCTGTATACCAGTTCCGGTATTTCCGTTCAATCGCAACCCGGGGCCACCGCGCCCTTCGACGAGCTTGTGCCGCGATGACCCAGCGCTACCGCCACACCCATTTCCTGACCAGCGCGAACGCGCTGCACCAGCTGCCGCCCGAGGCGGGACGCGAGGTGGCGTTCGCCGGGCGATCGAATGCCGGCAAGTCGAGCGCGCTCAACACGCTCACCGCGCAGCGCGCGCTCGCGCGCACCAGCAAGACGCCCGGGCGCACGCAGCTCATCAACCTGTTCGAGGTCGAGCCCGGCGTGCGCCTCGTCGACCTGCCCGGCTACGGCTACGCCAAGGTGCCCACCGCGGTGCGCCTGCACTGGCAGCAGGTGCTGTCGCGCTACCTCGAAACGCGGCAGGTGCTGGTGGGGCTGTTCCTGCTGATGGACATCCGCCACCCGTTCAACCCGCTCGACCGGCAGATGCTCGAATGGGCCGGGCACCGCGGCCTGGCCACGCACGTCCTGCTGACCAAGTCCGACAAGCTGAAGCGCGGCGCGGCGATGGCCGCCCTGCAGAGCGTGCAGCGCACGCTGGCGAGCGAGCTGCCGCACGCCAGCGTGCAGCTGTTTTCGTCGCACGACCGCACCGGCGTCGACGAAGCCCATGCCCGCCTCGACGTCTGGTTCGGCTACGCCGGCTGAGTCGGGAAAGGCCACCCGCGCGCGGCGGCTCAGGCCTGCAGAGGGCCCAGGTGCGGTTCGAGCGCCTGCACCACCAGCGCGGCGATGCGCGACAGGAACAGCGTGCCGAGGCCCGGGCCGAAGCGGGCCGCGTCGCGGCTGCCGATCGCCAGCAGCCCGTTCCAGCCGCCGCCGCGCAGCGGCAGCAGCGCCGCCGAGGCGACCGGCAGGGTCTCGAAGAGATCGCGCGCCAGCGCCTCGTCGAGCGGCCCGCAGACCGGGCGCACGCCGTCGATCGCGTGCTGGTAGCGCGCGAACTGCGTGGCATCGATGAACACCCCGCCCGCCGGCGGCGCGACCGTCGCCGTGGCGGCGAGGCGCAGGCAGCAGGCGTCGGCGCTGAACTCGTCGCGCAGCGTCGCCGGCACCACGGTGAGCACCTCGTCGAGCGAGCGCGCCTCGATCAGCGCCAGCGCCAGCGCCTGCATGCGCGCCGCCAGGCGGTCGTTGCCGCGCGCCACCTCGACCAGCTCGGCCAGGCGCGTGCGCAGCGCGGCGTTCTGTTCGCGCAGCAGCCCGAGCTGGCGCTCGACCAGCGAGGTCGCACCGCCGCCGACCGGGTGCGGCACGCTGAGCGTGGCCAGCAGCTCCAGGTGGCGGCCGAAGAAGTCGGGGTGCTCGGCGAGGAAGTGCGCGACCGCGGCTTCGGCGTCGGCCGCGCTCAGGGCGGCGGGCAGGGACAGCGGCGTGCTCATGGCGCGAGCGTCCCCTCGAACACCCGCGTGGCGGGGCCGGTCATCAGTACCGGCTGCCCCTCGCCTTCCCAGTGCACGCGCAGGCGTCCGCCGCGCAGCTCGACCGTCACCGTCGCGTCGAGCCGGCCCTGCACGCGCCCGGCGACCACCGCCGCGCAGGCGCCGGTGCCGCAGGCGAGGGTCTCGCCGGCGCCGCGCTCGAACACGCGCAGGCGCACGTGGCCGCGATCCACCACCTGCATGAAGCCGACGTTGACGCGCTTCGGGAAGCGCGGATGCGCTTCCAGCCGCGGGCCCAGCGTGGCGACCGGGGCGCTGTCGACGTCCGGTACCGTCAGCACCACGTGCGGGTTGCCCATCGAGACGGCGCCGACCTCGAAGCGCTCGCCGTCGGCGTCGAGCCCGTAGACCGGCGCGCGGGCTTCGGCGACGAAGGGGATCGCCGCCGGTTCGAGGCGCGGCACGCCCATGTCGACGGTGACCGCGTCGTCGGCCTCGACGGTCAGCACGATGACGCCGCCGGCGGTCTCGACGACGATCTCGCGCTTGTCGGTGAGCCCCTGCTCGCGCACGAAGCGCGCGAAGCAGCGCGCGCCGTTGCCGCACTGCTCCACCTCGCCGCCGTCGGCGTTGAAGATGCGGTAGCGGAAGTCCACGCCGGGGGTGCCGGCCGCCTCGACCAGCAGCAGCTGGTCGCAGCCCACGCCGAAGTGGCGGTCGGCGATGCGCCGCACCTGCTCGGGCGTCAGGGCGACGGACTGGCGCACGCCGTCGACGACGACGAAGTCGTTGCCGAGGCCGTGCATCTTGGTGAAGTGCAGTGGGTTCATGCGGTCGAGTCTAGCCACCGGCCGCCGGCTGCGGAAGACGCGCCACGTCGCCGTACGCATCGGCAGCCGGCACCGGCTGGTGCGGCAGCTCGACGATGAAGGTCGCGCCGCGCCCGGGGGCGCTGTCGGCCCAGATGCGCCCGCCGTGGCGCTCGACGATCTTCTGGCTGATCGGCAGGCCGAGCCCGGTGCCCTTGGGCTTGCCGGCCTGCTGGCTCGACACCTGGTGGAACTTCTCGAACACCTGCTGCAGCTGGTCGGCGGGAATGCCGGGGCCGTTGTCCTCGACCTCGATGCGCACGCGCGCGGCATCGGCGCGCAGGCGCACCGCCACGCGCCCGTCCGCGTCGGGGCAGAACTTCACCGCGTTCGACAGCAGGTTGATGAACACCTGGGTGAGGCGGTCGGTGTCGCCGGTGATCACGCTGGCGGCGGCGGGCGCGGCGGCGTCGAGGTCGAGCGCCAGCGCCACGCCCTTGTCGCGGAACAGCTGGCTGGTGGCGTTGCAGGCGTCGTTCAGCAGCCCGCGCAGGTCGACGCGCTCGCTGCGCCAGTCGACGCGGCCCGAGTCGATCTTGGCCATGTCGAGCACCTGGTTGATCAGCCGCGTCAGCCGCTCGCTCTCCTTGACGATGATGCCGAGGAACTCGGCGCGCTGCGCGACCGGCATGTCGGGCACGCCCTGCATGATCTCGGCGAAGGCGCGGATCGAGGTCAGCGGCGTGCGCAGTTCGTGGGTGACGGTGCTGACGAACTCGTCCTTCAGGCGGTCGAGCTCCTGCAGCCGCGCGTTGGCCTCGCGCAGGCTGTCGGTGGCGGCCTGCAGCTCGCGCGACTTCTGTTCGAGCTGGCGGCTGTACTCGATCGCCTGCGAGGTCTCCTCGAGGATGGCCATGACCTCCTCGATGCCGAGCTGCTGCTGGCGCGTCACCACCGAGGCCACCACCACCTGCGCCGAGGCCGCACCGATGGCGCCGGCGAGCAGGCTCTCGGCGTAGTGCAGCAGGTCGGGGCCGGCCTGGTCGAGGCGCGCGAGGTCGACGCCGTGCTCGCGGGCGTAGCGGTCGAAGGCGTTCGCCGCGCGTTCGCGGCCGAGGAAGCGTTCGACCAGGCCGCGCAGCGCGCCGAAGTCGGCGCGCCCCTGCCAGCCGCGCCACAGCACCGAGCCGGCATGCGGGCGCGCGTAGATGTCGACGAAACGGCTCGCCTGCACCCGCTCGACGGCGTCCTGGCGGCCGAGCAGCGCCCCTGCGACCAGCCCGCCGACGTTGCAGAACAGGCTCCAGAACAGCGCGTGGCTGTACGGGTCGAGGCCGTGGAGGCCGAACAGCGCGTATGGCTTGAGCAGTTCCCAGCCGAACGCCCCGAACTCGACGAAATCCGCCGACAGCCAGCCCGACTTGGCGAAGGACGGCAGCAGCAGGGTGTAGGCCCACACCGCGAAGCCGCCGCCCAGCCCGAGCGTGGCGCCGAGACGGTTGGCGCGGCGCCAGTACAGGCCGATCAGGATCGCCGGCGCGAACTGCGCCGCCGCGGCGAACGACACCAGGCCGATGCTGACCAGCGCGTAGGAGTCGCCGATCGCGCGGAAGTAGACGTAGCCGAGCAGGATGGTGACGCTGATCGCGCCGCGGCGGATCGCCAGCAGCAGCCCGGTGATGTTGCCGCGCTCGGTCAGGCGCAGCCGGCGCAGGCGCAGCAGCACCGGCATCACCAGGTCATTGCAGACCATCGTCGACAGCGCGACGGTCTCCATGATCACCATGCTGGTCGCCGCCGACAGCCCGCCGATGAACACGATCAGCGCGAGCCAGGGCTCGTGCGCGAGCATCGGCAGGTCGAGCACGAACAGGTCGGGGTCGAGCCCGCGCCCTTCGAACAGCAGCAGCCCGCCGAGCGCGACCGGCAGCACGAACAGGTTGATCCCCCACAGGTACAGCGGGAACGCCCAGCTCGCGGTGCGCAGGTGGGACTCGTCGACATTCTCCACCACCAGCACCTGGAACTGCCGCGGCAGGAACAGGAACGCCGCCATCGCCAGCACCAGCAGCGTGAACCAGCCGCCGTAGCCGCCGGGCACGGCCTCCCAGTGCAGCAGCCGCGCGAGCTGCGGGTGCCCGGCGGCACGCGCGAACAGGTCGCCGAAGCCGCCGTACAGCCCCCAGGTGACGAACGCGCCGACGGCGACGAAGGCGACCAGCTTGATCAGCGACTCGAAGGCGATCGCCGCGACCAGGCCCTCGTGGCGCTCGGTGTTGTCGATGTGGCGGGTGCCGAACAGGATGGTGAAGGCGACCAGCATCAGCGCCGCGTAGAACGTGGTGTCGGCCCACACCGGCTGCGTGGTGTCGACGGCGGCGCGGGCGATCTCCGGGTAGCCGCGCAGCACCGCGAAGCTCAGCGCGATCGCCTTAAGCTGGATCGAGATGTACGGCATGATCCCGAGCACCGCGATCACCGTCACCAGCCCTGCGAGCCACTGGCTCTTGCCGTAGCGCGAGGCGATGAAGTCGGCGATCGAGGTGATGCGGTTGACCTTGGTGATGCGCACGATGCGCCGCACCACCACCCAGCCGAGCAGCATCACCAGCGTCGGCCCCAGGTACACCGGCAGGAAGCCCACGCCGCCGCCCGCCGCGCGCCCGACGCTGCCGTAGAAGGTCCACGCGGTGCAGTAGACGCCGAGCGACAGCGTGTACAGCCAGGGATTGGCGATCAGCGAGCGCCCGGCGTCGGCGCGCCGGTCGCCATGCCAGGCCACGGCGAACAGCACGCCGAGGTAGGCGAGCGCGCAGAGCACGATGAGGGCGTCGGACAGCATCGGGGGGCTACTCGGGGTCGTCGGGAACGCGCGGCACCACCCACGCGGCCAGCACGATCACCGCGAGCCAGAACGCGAACAGGTACAGGTACAGCACCGGGATGCCGGAGACGCCGGCGAGGCGGTCGAACACCGCGAGCAGCGGATAGTTGAAGCCGAGCGCGGCGGCCAGCGCCAGCGCCACGACGGTGTCGCGCCCGGGACCGTCCACGGGCCTAGAACCGCGCCTGCTGGCGGCGCACGGCGATCATCTGCTCGGACAGTTCGAGCGCCTGGCCGAGCGTGGTGACGCCCTGCGCTTCGAGCAGGTCGAGCAGCTTGACGAACACCCGCGCGGTGACCCGCGCGTCGCCCAGCGCGTTGTGGCGGTCGTGCACGTCCACGCCCAGGCGCTCGGCGATGGCGTCGAGGGTGTGGTCATCGGTGAAGTCGTGGATCGCCCCCGAGAGCAGCAGGGTGTCGAGCACCGGGTTGCCGAAGCGCACCCCCGCCGCGGCCTCCTTGAGTTCGAGGAACTTCATGTCGAAGGCGGCGTTGTGGGCGACCAGCACGGTCTCGTCGTCGCCGACGAAGGCACGGAACTGCGGCAGCACCGCCTCGGCGCGCGGCTGGTCGCGCACCATCTCGTCGGTGATGCCGTGGAACTTGATCGAGGCCTTGGGAATCGGCTTGCCGGGGTTGATCAGGCGCTCGAACGCCTCGCCTTCGAGGATGCGCCCGTTGGCGATGCGCACGCCGGCGATCTGGATCATCTCGTCGCCCTTCGACGGCGCGAGCCCGGTGGTCTCGGTGTCGAACACCACGTAGGTGAGCGACCTGAGCGCGCGCCCGGCGAGCGCGCAGAACTCCGCCGGGGTCTGTTCGAGCCCGAAGTCGTAGAACTCCGGGCGCTCGGGGGTGGCCTCGACCAGCGACTGCCACTGCCGGCGCGACGCCGGCATCGGGATGCGCAGCACCGCGTAGCCGCGGCGCCGGTGCGCCTGGCTCCAGAGGTCGCTGTGATGGCGGCGCAGGATCTCGCCCACCGTCGCCGCGCCGGCCACGTTCTGCAGCGGCTGCGCCAGCCAGCGCTCGATCTCGCCCGCCGCGAGCGGCTCGCCCTGCCACACCAGGTCGATGTACACCTGCCGGTTGCCGAGCAGGCATTCCACCTCGAGCGCGCCGCCCGGGTGCGCCGCGTGCAGCTGGCCGATGCAGAACTCCAGCAGCTGCATCAGCGACTGGCCGTCGCAGTGCAGCCACAGCGGCTCGCCGACCATCGTCACCGCCGGCCCGCCGGCGCGCTCCAGCCGCTGCAGCACGCTGCCGATGATGTCGGCGCTGAACACGTCGGCGGTCGGCCACTGCGCCGCGAACAGCGCGCGCACGTGGTGGGCGAGGTACTCGACGCGCTCGGTGAGCGCCGCGCTCTCGTCGAAGATCACCTGCTCGAAGGCCTTGCGCTGCGCCGGCTCGATGTCCTCGTAAAGCGACAGGCTCTCGGCGGCGAAGCGCAGGCTGGCGAGCTCGCGGCGCAGGTCCTCGACCAGTTCCTTGAAGCCGCTCGGCCCGAGCGTGCCCGGCGCCACCTGCTGCGAGATGTCGCGGAAGGTGATGACGAAGGAGCTGCGCGCGCCCCCCGGCGCCGGCAGCAGGCTCATGCGGCACTGCAACAGCACCGATTCGTCGGCGCTCGAACAGATGAACTCGGCATCGGACGCCGGCGCCGCGCCCTCGCCGGCCTGGCTCTGGCGAAACCGCAGCCAGTCGAGGGTGTGCTCGATCGGCGCGCGGGTGAGCACGCCGTACACCGGGCGGCCGAGGCCGAGCGTGTCGGGGTTGGGCAGCAGCTTCAGCGCCGCCGGGTTGTAGAGCACGATGCGCGCATCGGCGTCGCACATCAGCACGCCTTCGGAGAGTTCGCGCAGCACCACTTCGAGCCGCGACTTCTGCGCCTCGATCTCGCGCGTGCCGGTGGCGGTGGCGGCGGCGACCTCGCGGCGCGCCTTGTGCAGGCTGGCGCCGAGCTCCTGCACGATCGTCGGCAGCGACCCCAGCAGGTGGGTGCGCGGCATCAGCAGTTCGTGCGCGGGGTTGCTGCGCGCGATGATGCGCGCGCCGTGCAGCAGCGCCTTCAGCGGACGCACGAAGGCGGTGTCGATGAAGGCCCACACCAGCGCGTAGGCGAAGCAGGCGAGCAGCCCGCCGGCGGCGTAGAAGGTCATCACCTGGCTCTGCGTGTACGGGTCGGGCACGATCTCGGGCAGCTTCCACAGCGAGACCGCCGCGAACACCCCGGTGAACGCGAGCGGCGCGAGCAGCAGCGCCCAGAATTTCGCGCGAACGCTCATGTCGGTGTTCCCCTCGTGACGACGTCGCCGCCGGCAGGCCCGGCGCGGCGGGCGGCTCAGCTGCCGCCGGCGAGCAGTTCCTTGACCTTGTTCACCAGTTCCTGGGTGGCGAAGGGCTTGATGATGTAGTCGTCGGCGCCGAGCGCCAGCCCTTTCTCGCGCTCGACGTCGCGCCCCTTGGCGGTGAGCATGATGATCTTGACGTGCGCGAGCGCCGGGTTCTGCCGGATCGCCTGGCAGACCTCGTAGCCGTCGCGCCGCGGCATCATCACGTCGAGCAGCACCAGGTCGGGCACCTCGGTCGCCACCGCGGCCAGCGCGGCATCGCCATCGCCCGCGGTGCGCACCTGGAAGCCTGCGTGCTTCATCAGGAATTCGAGCGACAGCAGAATGTTGGGCTCGTCGTCCACCACCAGGATCTTGCTCGCCATCTCCCCCTCGCTGCAGCCGGCCGCGCCGCTGCTCGTGCTTATTCGGCGCCGTCCCGGCGGGCGATGCTGGCCTTGCTGAAGGTTTCCCAGAACGCCTTCTGCAGGTTTTCGAGCGACTGCATCGGCACCTGCGGGGACAGGAAGGGCTTCATCAGCGTCACCGGGTCGAAGCCCTGGACGCCCTTCCGCATGTTTTCGCGGATCGTCGCCATCATTTCCTCCTGCAGCGGCTGCACGTTGGGCAGCCCCAGGAATTCCCGCAGCTCCTGCGGCGTGGCCTCGACGTTCACATTGAGTTTCATCGACATCCCCGTGCTGAGGTGCGCCCACCTGGCGCCCGTCCGGCCCGCGCGGCGCGGGCCGTGGTGACACTAGCTGAAAAATAGCCCGCGGTGCGGCCGTCCGCCGGCCGCGGCGCTGCTCAGACGCCGGCGCGGCGCTGCAGTTCGGCGCGGCGCAGGTGCACCAGCAGCAGGGAAATCGCCGCCGGGGTGACACCGGGGATGCGGCCGGCCTGGCCGACGGTGGCCGGCTGCACGCGGTTGAGCTTCTCGCAGACCTCGGCGGACAGCCCGCGCACATTGCGGTAATCGAGCCCGGTAGGCAGGGCGGCGTCCTCGAAGCGCTGCGTGCGGGCGATGTCGAACTGCGCGCGCTCGATGTAGCCGGCGTACTTGGCCTGGATCTCGACCTGCTCGGCCACCGCCGGCGCCACCCCCGCGCTGCCGACCAGCGTGGTGAGGGCGGCGTAGTCGACCTCGGGGCGGCGCAGCAGCTCGAAGGCGCGCGTTTCGCGCGCGAGCGGCGCACCGAGCACCGCCTCGGCCGCCCCGGCCGGCAGTTCGGCCGGGCGCACCCAGCAGTCGCGCAGGCGCTGGCCCTCGCGCTCGATCGCCTCGCGCTTGGCCTCGAAGGCCACCCAGCGGGCATCGTCGACCAGCCCCAGCCGGCGACCGATCGCGCTCAGGCGCAGGTCGGCATTGTCCTCGCGCAGGTGCAGGCGGTGCTCGGCGCGCGAGGTGAACATGCGGTAGGGCTCGCGCGTGCCGCAGGTGACGAGGTCGTCGACCATCACGCCGATGTAGGCCTGGTCGCGCCGCGGCCACCAGCCCTCGCGCCCGAGCGCGGCTGCCGCGGCGTTGAGGCCGGCGAGCAGGCCCTGCGCCGCCGCCTCCTCGTAGCCGGTGGTGCCGTTGATCTGGCCGGCGAACCACAGCCCGCCGAGGTGCTTGGTTTCGAGCGTGGGGTGCAGGTCGCGCGGGTCGAAGAAGTCGTACTCGATGGCGTAGCCGGGGCGCGTCAGGTGGCAGCGTTCGAGCCCCTGGATCGAGCGCACCAGGAGCAACTGCACGTCGAACGGCAGGCTGGTCGAGATGCCGTTGGGATAGAACTCGTGGGTGTCGAGCCCCTCGGGTTCGAGGAAGATCTGGTGCCGCTCCTTGTCGGCGAAGCGCACGATCTTGTCCTCGACCGAGGGGCAGTAGCGCGGCCCCACGCCTTCGATCACGCCGGTGTACATCGGCGAGCGGTCGAGCCCCTCGCGGATGATCGCGTGCGTGGTCGCATTGGTGTGGGTGATCCAGCACGACACCTGCCGCGGGTGCTCGTCGACATGGCCGAGGAAGCTGAACACCGGGCAGGGTGTGTCGCCCGCCTGCTCCTGCAGCGCGGCGAAGTCGATGCTGCGGCCGTCGAGGCGCGGCGGCGTGCCGGTCTTCAGCCGGCCGACGTTGAAGGGCAGTTCGCGCAGCCGCGCGGCGAGGCGGTTGGAGGGCGGATCGCCCATGCGCCCGCCCTCGTGGTTCTCCAGCCCGACGTGGATGCGCCCGGCGAGGAAGGTGCCGGCGGTCAGCACCACCGCACGCGCGCGAAACTCGATGCCGGTCTGCGTGCGCACCCCGGCGACGCGCCCGCCGTCCACCAGCAGGTCGTCGACCGCCTGCTGGAACACCGCGAGCCCCGGCTGGTTCTCGACGATGTGGCGGATCGCGGCGCGGTAGCGCGCGCGGTCGGCCTGGGCGCGGGTGGCGCGCACCGCCGGCCCCTTGCGCGAGTTGAGGGTGCGGAACTGGATGCCGCCGCGGTCGGCGGCATGCGCCATCGCGCCACCGAGCGCGTCGATCTCGCGCACCAGGTGACCCTTGCCGATGCCGCCGATCGCCGGGTTGCAGCTCATCGCACCGACGGTCTCGATGGTGTGCGTCAGCAGCAGCGTGCGCGCGCCCATGCGCGCGGCGGCCAGGCAGGCTTCGGTGCCGGCGTGGCCGCCACCGACCACGATCACGTCGAATTCGTCGGGGTAACGCATGGCGTTGATCCGCAAAGGCAAAACGGGGCGGCGATTGTAGTCCCGCGGCGCCCGCGCGGCCAGCGTCGGACGGCGCCGGGCATCACGGCGCCGCCCGACGCACGAGGCTTACGCCTTCCTGTTCTGCTCGTTCTCCAGCGCCTTCTCGGTGATCTCCTTGTACAGGTGCATCACGCGCGCGACGAGGTCCTGATACTGCGGGTTCTTGTTGACGAGCGGCATCACGTCGCGGGCGTCGGCGAACACCTCGGCCAGGAAGGCGATGTCATACGGGGCGAGGACCTCGCCCTGGTCGACGCGCTCCTTCAGCTTCAGGGCGCGCGGGAGCCGCTGCTGCTCCAGCCGCTCCAGCAATACCGTGGCGAGGCCGGAATCGTGTGAGGAATTGCTCATGGTCGCTACCACCTTGTCGTGAACCGATGCCAAACATCGTGCGTGAACGCGCCGCGCGCAGCCGGGGCGGGCGCACGCGCGTTCGCGCGTCCCGTATACCACACGCCCACCGCCCGTGGCGGCAGGCGCACCCGCCAGCCCGCCGGCGCCGGCTCAGCCGGTGGGGATGGTGACCACGGGCATGCCTTCCTTACTGCCCGTCTCGGTCAGCGCGAAGATGAAATGCATGAAGCTGAACACCCGCTTCGACGGCATGTCGCGGTCGTCGATCCAGAACCAGTAGCCCCGGTAGGGCACCGCGACGAAGGCATCGGCGGGGCGTTCCAGCGAACTGCCGACGCGGATCAGCGGCCGCAGCGGGCCGCCCGGGCCGACCTCGGGCTCCGCGGTCGGGGTCACGCGCTGATCGGCGACGTGCGCCTCGGGGACCGTGATGGATGACGCCAGATCCACCAGGATCAGCAGCACGGAGCGGCTGAGCACGGCGATCTCCCGGTTGTTGGCGGCGGTCGCGCCGTAGACGACGCGGAACTCGCGGGCGTTCGGGTCGAGCCCGAGCAGTTGCCGGATCACCTGGGTGTTCGCCGCGACGTCCGGATCGGCGCGCTGCTGCAGGGTCATCAGCATCGCCTCGTTGCCCTGGCTGCGCTGCACGCGCATGCCGATGGCGCCCGACAACTGGGTGCGGCGCAGGCGGTCGAGCAGCACGTAGAACGCCGGGTCGGCGGGCCGCGCGCGCAGGTCACCGCCGACGCGGTTGCGCAGGCCGTTGACGCCGTCGGTGGTCAGCCGCAGCACCACGTCGACCGGGTAGCCGGCCTCGATCAGGCTCATCAGCGCCGGCGGCGGGATCGGTGTCATCAGCGAACGGGCGAAGCGCTCGCCGGCGAGCGGGGCGTAGGTGATGGTCGGGCGGTCGATGAACTGGCCCTGCGCGCCGAGGCTGACGCTGCCGTTCGGCACCCCCGGTACCACGCCGCTGGTGTTGAACGCACTCCCCAGCGCCGAGAAGGTGCTCTGCACGGTGTAGCCGCTGACGATCTGGCCGACGTCCAGGAATATCGGGGTATCGCCGTAGCGCAGTTTCACCAGGTTGAGCAGCATCTGGCTCTTCCATGAATCGGCGATCGCCTCGCTGTAGTCGAAGCGATCGCGGCCGACCGTCCCCGGGCCGACACCGACACACCCCGCGAGTCCCAGCAGCAGCACGAGCACCGGCCCGCAGCCGCGCAGCCATCGCGCCGCCACCCCGCTGCTCCGCCCGTTTCCCGTCCGCATCGCCTGCCCCCTGCCCGCCGCACGGCCCTGCCGCCCGGCGCGATCGCCGTCAGCGCTCCAGATAGGCCTCGATGCGGCCCGCGCGCACCGCCTGCATCAGCGCCGCGTGGTCGCGCTCGTTCTGGTAGGCGTAGGCGGCGGCGAAGGCGGTCAGCGCATCGTCGAAGCGCGCGCTCTTGCCGAGGTAGCCGCTGATCCGCGCCGCGTCGCCGGAGCGCGCATGGGCGCGGGCCAGCGCCCAGCCGCAGGCTTCGGCGTAGGCGGTCATCACGTCGACGTCGAAGAGCTCGACCATCGGCTTGATCTTCATGTCGCGCAGCTGGCGCACGTAGAAATGCCGCCCGCTCGGGCTGACGGTCCAGCCGAGGAAGATGTCGGAGGCCGACTGCATCAGCCGCTGGCCGACGACCACGCGCTGGCCGCGGCAGGCGTAGGGGCTGCGGCCGAGGTAGGGTTCGAGCACCGAGGTGCGCGCTTCCTTGACCTGCAGGAACAGCGGGTCGTCGACCTCGGCGAGCATCAGCAGGATGCCGCAGGCGGTGCCGACGCTGCCGACGCCGACCACCTTGATCGCCAGGTCCTCGATGCGGTAGCGGTCGAGCAGCAGGCGCCGGTCGTCGGGCAGGGACTCGCGGTAGCCGGCGAAGGCCGTGCGCAGCGTCTCCTCGAACGCCGCGGTACCCGACGCCTCGGGGTGATAGATCAGCGGCGGGTTGTCGCGGATGCGCGGCTTGCCGCCCTCCTCGCTGACCAGCGCCGGGTAGTCCTCCTCCAGCACGTCGCGCGCCGCCGCCTTGGCGATGCGCTTGCGCGCGCGGCGCACCGTGTCCGCGTCCTCGAAGCGTTCGAGCAGCGCGTCCATCTCGATATGCGCGTACCAGACATCGAGCGCGCGCATCCCGGAGAGCTCGTCCATGTGCTCGCGGTAGCTGCGGGCGACGGCGCGCGCCGTGTCCTGCGCGGCGGCGTCGGGGAAGCCGTTGTTGCGCCCGGCGATCACGAAGCTCGCGGCGAGGCGCTTCAGGTCCCATTCCCACGGGCCGGGCAGGGTCTCGTCGAAGTCGTTGAGATCGAACAGCAGCTTGCGCTCGGGGGTCGCGAAGGCGCCGAAGTTCAGCAGGTGGCAGTCGCCGCAGGCCTGCACCTGGATGCCGCTGGCCGGCGTGCGCGCCAGGTCCGCCGCCATCACCGCCGCAGCGCCGCGGAAGAAGGTGAAGGGCGACTGCAGCATGCGCCCGTAACGGATCGGCAGCAGTTCGGGCAGGCGGCCGGCGCTCGACTCGATCAGGATCTCCACCGGATCGCGCCGGTCGGACGGCGGCATCCACTCGGCGTGCACGCCGCGCGACACCTGCTGGCGCCGCGCCTTGCCCGCGGCGATGCGCGCGTCACGATCCTGTCCGTCGGGCAGGGTGGGCGGGGCGACGACCGGCAGTTCGCTGGCCACCTCCGCGGGCTGCGGCTTGTCGTGCTTGGCCTTGTGGGATTTCTTGTTCGCTGCTTTGTCGTTCATCGTCTGTTCCTCGCCACCGCGGCACGCACAGCCTCGGGCGGGGCTCCTGCGCCGCCCTGCGGCCCTCGCGCCGGCATGCCGCTAACTCTAGGCGACGGCGCGGCGCGCCGGGTTGATGCACGTCAGCGCGCCGCGCGCGCGCCGGCTACGGGTGGATGCGGGTGATCTTCGACCCCTGCAGGCCGACGCCCGCCATCAGCCCCTGCTGGCCGAAGATGAAGGCGTAGACACCCTTCTGGACCGTGGTCGAGGTCAGCGTCTTGGCCAGGCCCTCGTCGACGACGACGACGCTCGGACCGACACCGATCTCCCAGCCGTCGGAGCGGTTGAGGTAGTCGAGCGCTTCGTTGTCCATCAAGAACAGCGCGTAGCCGAAGGTCTGCGCCCCCGCCTGCAGGCCGAAGGACGCCGACGCCGTGTTGTAGTAGGCGACCGTCTTGCCGCGGCTGCGCAGGGCGCCCTCGCCGAACTGGCCGCCGACCATCAGCCCGCCCTTGATCACATTCGGAAACACCAGGATGCCCCGGGCCTTGGCGCCCAGCGCCTTGGCGGCCGGCGAGCGCGCGTAGAGCTTCTGCAGCGCGGCGCTGACGTCGCGGTCGATCTCGGCCGCCGAGGCCGCACGCGCCGGTGCCGGCAGCGCCAGGCCGCACAGCAGCGTCAGGGCGAACAGGCACGCCAGCGGCAGGGGAAGAATGTACTTGGCGAGGTTCATGGCCAGCTCCTTGCGATGCGCGACGGGGCATCGGTCGTGGTGGGTGGGAAGGACGTGGCCGGCGCGCGCTGCCGGCGGGTGCTCATCCGCCGGCGCCGGGCGGGGCCGGCGGCGGCGCGCGCAGGTTGTCGATCAGAATGTAGAGGCTGATCAGCAGCACCCACGCGGGAAAGATCAGCATCACGCCCTCGATGTGCCGGTTGCTGAGCAGGAGCAGCAGCGCGAAAGCGTAGCCGAGCCAGGTGATCCAGCGCGCCAGGAAGCCGGTGCGCAGCGCCAGCGTCGAGGTCGAGATCATGAACACCCCCGCCATCTTGATCGCGTAGACGTTCATCACCTCGTAGGTGATCGCGCGGGCGAAGCTGAAGGTGGTCGAGCCGCTGAGCCCGGCCGGCGCCGACAGGTTGGCGACGATCAACCCGCCGGTGACGGCGGCCGAGAGGAACAGCATCGCCAGGAACAGGAGCCCGCTGCCGAGGAACACGGTGGCGAAGAAGCGGTCCTCGCGCTCCCCCAGGCGATCGCGCAGCACGCCAATGAACCACAGGAAGGCGATGCCGGCGAACGGCACCAGGTTCAGCGCGAGGGTGACGACGTTCGCGCGGGTCTTCAGCCACGTCCCCGCCTCCTGCGCCTCGGCCGTGATCGCCAGGCGCAGCAGCGAGAAGCTCGCCATCAGCAGCAGCGAGAACAGGATGCCGGCCACCGCGGCGGTGCGCGGCGCGCGCAGGCGTGCGCCGGCCGCTGGCGCGGGCATCATCGTCATGCCGCGCGCGGCCCGCGCCGCTCGGTCTCGCGGCGCGTCAGGCCGAGGCCCTGCGGGTCCTGCTGCAGCGCGATGGTCTGGTCCTCGGCATCGAGCACCGAGTGTTCGACCACCAGGTTCAGGTGCTCGATGTAGCGCAGCACCGTCGCCTTGCGCTCGGCCTCGGTCAGCGCATCGGCGAGACCGAACAGCGCCGCGCGCAGCCGGCGCATGACCTGGACCGAACCGCTGCCGTACTGGCGGATCTCGTCGAAGGCGAGCGTCAGGTAGTCCTCCCACGACGGCGTGGGGAACACCAGGCGCAGCACGCCCTGCTCGTCGTGCACGCAGCCGGCGTCGAGCACGCGCCGGCCGAGGCGGCGCAGCAGGTCCTCGATCTGGTCGAGCGCCTGCACCGCGGTGGTGGGGTCGTTGATGGCCGGCGAGAGCGCCTTGATGGCGATGTCCACCAGCAGCCGCAGCGGGTACTTCGGGTCCTGCTCGAAGGTGCGCTCGCGCGCGAGGTGCAGGGTACGCCGCAGGCGCGTCTCGTCGAGGGGCCGCGTGCCGCCGTACACGCGCATCAGCACGGTGTTCTCGACCAGCGTGTCGCCGACCGCGCACTCGATCACGATCACCGCGTCGGCCTCCCGCGCCAGCCGGACCAGCGTGCCGATCTCGAAGCGGGCGACCGTGAAGGGCTCGTCCGGGTAGTGCAGCGTCTGCGTGACCGGGCGGCGACTCATCTCCTCGGCGGCCCGCTTCCAGGAATCGGCCGCCGCCGCCCCGCTCGCGTCCAGGCGCTGGAACATCGTCCGCAGGGTCTCGCGGCCCTCGCGGCCGATGAAGGCCAGCACGTTGGCGATCTGGATGTCGTTGATCCGCTGCACCAGCCGGGCGAAGGCGATGATGCTGAGCAGCAGCAGCACCGTCACCAGCAGCATCGAGAACGCCGGCACCTCGCCGCTGCCGTCGCGATCGACCCAGGCCAGCGCGGCGATCGCGTAGACGAAGGTGGCGTTGAAGATGCCGAGCGAGTGGAAGGTCGTCGGGTCGCGGCTCAGCCACGCCACCAGGCGCGGGGAATAGGCCACCGCGCTGAACTGCACCATCACGAAGGCGAGCGCGAACACGAAGCCGGTCAGCGCGATCATGCCCGAGGCGATCGCCGAGAGCATGGCCTGGGCCGAGCTCACGGCGATGCCGAGGTGGACGTCGGCGAGGTAGGTGCGCTCCAGGCGCGGCAGCACGAAGGCGCAGACGATGCTCACCCCCACGTACACCAGCGGCAGCGGCCACAGCGGCAAGCGCAGGGGCCTGCCCTTCAGGTTCATCTCGCCCCCTCCCCTCCACCGTCCCGCCTGCACGCCGCCTCAGGGGTTCTCCGCCATCAGCGCCTCGAAGCGCTTGCGCTCGGCGGCCTCCCGCATCGAGCGGATGAAGAACGGGTAGAGCGGCACGCTCAGCAGCATCACGATCATGCCGTTGCGCGCCACGGTGGGGTGCGCGCCCATGATCACCCACACGCAGTAACCGGCGGCAAGCAGCCCGATCACCATGTAACGGTAGAGCACCGCGCGCGGCACGGCATTGACGTAGCACACCTTCCACACCGCGATCGACGCGTACAGGAAGGGCAGGACGGTGAGCATCACCGCGATGTCGATGACGCGCGCGAACTGTCCGGCGACGGTCGGCGACGCGGTGACCACCACCACCACGCTCATCAGCACCGCCACGATCAGCAGGCCCGGCGCCGGCACGCCGTGCGCGTTGGTGCGCGCGAACACCGCCGGGAACATGCCGTCGTCGGCGGCGGCCTTGGCCGTCTGCCCGGTGAGCAGGATCCAGCCGCCGAGCGAGCCCACGCTCTTCAGGACCGCGCACAGCGCGATCACCCACACCGCGGCATCGCCGAGCGCGAGGCGGGCGACCTCGGCGAAGGGCGCGTGCGCGTTGCGCAGCACCTCGTTGGGCAGGATGCCCATGATCACCGTCGAGCAGAGCACGTACACCACCGCGGCGATCGCCAGGCCGAGCAGCGTGGCGAGCGGGACGTTGCGGTGCGGGTTTTCGATCACCCCCGCCGACACCGAGGCGCTCTCCACCCCCATGAAGGCCCACAGCGCGACCGCGGCGGCGCGCGACACCGCGGCCGCGTCCGACTCGCCGCTGACGTTCCAGCCGGCCATGAACACCGCCGGGTCGAACCACAGCCAGCCGAAGAAGGCGACGCCGAGGATCGGCACCAGCGCGAGCCCCATGGTGGCTGATTCGAGCCAGCCCACCGCGCGCGGGCCGAGGATGTTGGCGAAGGTCAGCGCCCAGATCACCGCCAGGTTGGCGAGCATGCGCGCCACCGGGTGGGCGAGGAAGGGGAAGAACTCGATCAGGTAGCCGACCACCGCGACCGCCGTCGCCACGTTGCCGACCCAGTTGGCGAACCAGTACACGTAGTTGGTCTGGAAGCCGACGTAGGGGCCGAGGAAATCGCGGGCGTAGGCGTAGGGGCCGCCGGGCTGCGGATCGAGCTGGCCGAGCTTGGCGAACACCGCGCCGAGCGCGAAGGCCCCGGCGGTCGCCACCACCCAGCCGAACACCGAGATGCCGCCGACCGCGGCGAGGGTGGTCGGCAGCAGGAAGATGCCGGTGCCGATCATGTTGCCGGCGACCAGCATGGTCGCCATGCCGAGCCCCATCTTGCGCGTTCCCAGGGACATCGGGGCTCTCCTCGTGCGGCGCGCGCCGAGCCGCGCGCCGCACGTCAGTAGAACAGGGTCTCGGTGGCCGCGGTGCTGACCGCGGTGCCGGCCTCGCCGCGCATGATCCCCTCGATGCCGTCGAGCGCGCCGATCACCGCCGTCCTGCCGCTCAGCCGCGCGAACTCGCACGCCGCCTCGACCTTCGGCCCCATCGAGCCGGCAGCGAAGGGGTAGGCCTCGAGGGCGTCGGGATGGATGCGGCGGATGGCGCGCTGCGTCGGCTGGCCCCAGTCGAGGTACACGGCGTCGACGTCGGTGGCGATCACCAGCAGGTCGGCGCCGAGCTCGCGGGCGAGCAGCGAGGAGCACAGATCCTTGTCGATCACCGCCTCCATGCCGCCGAGGATGCGCCCGGCGTCGTCGTACACGGTGGGGATGCCGCCGCCGCCGGCGGCGATCACGATGGTGCCCTTCTCCAGCAGCCACTGGATCGGGCGCAGCTCGAAGATGCGCCTGGGCCGCGGCGACGGCACCACGCGGCGGAAATGCTCGCCGTCGGGCGCGATGGTCCAGCCCTTCTCGGCGGCGAGCCGCTCGGCCTCGGCCCTGGTGTAGACCGGGCCGACCGGCTTGCTCGGATGCTGGAAGGCCGGATCGTCGCGATCGACCTCGACCATCGTCAGGATGGTCGCGAAGGGCACCTCGAAGGGCACGAGGTTGCCCAGCTCCTGCTCGATCATGTAACCGATCATGCCTTCGGTCTCGGCACCGAGCACGTCGAGCGGATAGGCCTCGACCTTGGCGTAGGCCGCGTTCTGCAGTGCGAGCAGGCCGACCTGCGGCCCGTTGCCGTGGGCGATCAGCAACTGGTGGCCGGCGCGGTGGACCTTGGCGAGCTGCTCGGCGGCGATGCGCACGTTCTCGCGCTGGTTGTTGGCGGTCATCGGCTGACCGCGACGCAGGAGGGCGTTGCCGCCCAAGGCTACGACGACACGCATGGGGGATTACCTCGATGGGTGCCCGGCACCGGCGGCCCGCGTGGGCGGGCGGCCGGTGCCGGGCCGCGGCGCGGGGGGCGTTCAGTCGGCCAGCGTGGCGACCAGCACGGCCTTGATCGTGTGCATGCGGTTCTCCGCCTGCTCGAAGGCGATGTTCGCCGGCGACTCGAACACGCTCTCGGTGACCTCGATGCCGTTGGCGAGCGCGGGGAACTGTTCGGCCACCTGCTTGCCGACCTTGGTCTCGGCGTTGTGGAACGACGGCAGGCAGTGCATGAACTTCACGCGCGGGTTGCCGGCGGCGGCCATCAGCTCGGGGTTGACCTGGTAGGGCAACAGCTGGCTCACGCGCTCGCCCCACTTCTCGAACGGTTCGCCCATCGACACCCAGATGTCGGTGTGGATGAAGTCCACGCCCTGCACCGCCGCGCGCGGGTCCTCGGTGAGCGTCATCCGCGCGCCGGTCTCGGCGGCGACTTCGCGGCACTGCTCGATCAGCTCCTCGCTCGGCCACAGCGCCTTCGGTGCGCCGATGCGCACGTCCATGCCGAGCTTGCAGCCGATCGCCAGCAGCGAGTTGCCCATGTTGAAGCGCGCGTCGCCGACGTAGGCGTAGGCGATGTCGTGCAGCGGCTTGTCGCTGTGCTCCAGCATCGTCAGCACGTCGGCGAGCATCTGCGTCGGGTGCCATTCGTCGGTGAGGCCGTTGTAGACCGGCACGCCGGCGAAGGCGGCCATCTCCTCGACGATCGCCTGGTCGAAGCCGCGGTACTCGATGGCGTCGAACATGCGCCCGAGCACGCGCACGGTGTCCTTGGCGGTCTCCTTGTGGCCGAGCTGCGAGCCGGTCGGGTCGATGTAGGTGACGTGCGCGCCCTGGTCGTGCGCGGCGACCTCGAAGGCACAGCGCGTGCGCGTCGAGGATTTCTCGAAGATCAGCGCGATGTTCTTGTCGCGCAGGTGCTTCTGCTCGGTGCCGGCGTACTTGGCGCGCTTGAGGTCGCGCGAGAGGTCGATCAGGTAACGGATCTCCCGCGGGGAGAAATCCATCATCTTCAGGAAGTTGCGGTTGCGCAGATTGAAGGCCATGGCGATTCCCCTGGAATTCGCGGCGGGCGTGCCCGCCGGCAAGGCGTCCGGCGGGACGGGCTCAGTAGTCGACCGGATCGCGCGCGATCGGGCAGGTCATGCAGTGCCCGCCGCCGCGCCCGCGGCCGAGCTCGCTGGCGGTGATCGTGATCACCTCGACGCCGGCCTTGCGCAGCCGGGTGTTGGTGTAGGTGTTGCGGTCGTAGGCGACCACCACGCCCGGTTCGAGCGCGACGACGTTGTTGCCGTCGTCCCACTGCTCGCGCTCCTGCTCGTAGGAATCGCCGCCCGTCTGCACCACGCGCAGCGCCTTCAGCCCCAGAGCCTCTGCGACCACGTCGAGGAAGGGCTTGTCCTCGCGGCGCAGGTCGACGCCGCCGGGGCCGCTGCCCGGGCGCAGCGAGAACGCCACGATCTGGTGCACCACCTCCGGGAAGATCGTCACCAGGTCGCGGTCGCAGAAGGTGAACACGGTGTCGAGGTGCATCGCGGCGCGCGACTTCGGCAGCCCGGCGACGATCACCCGCTCGGCCGCCCCGGCGGCGAACAGCGCGGTCGCCACCTGGCCGACGGCCTGGCGCGAGCTGCGCTCGCCCATGCCGATCAGCACCACGCCCCTGCCGATCGGCATCACGTCGCCGCCTTCCAGCGTGGCCATGCCGTGATCGACGTCGGGGTCGCCGAACCAGACCTTGAAGCCGGCGCCGGCGAAGTCCGGGTGGAAGCGGTAGATCGCCGTGGTCAGCAGCGTTTCCTGGCGCCGCGCCGGCCAGAACATCGGGTTCAGCGTCACCCCGCCGTAGATCCAGCAGGTGGTATCGCGCGTGAACACCGTGTTCGGCAGCGGCGGCAGCAGGAAGGACGAATGCCCCAGGTAGTCGCGGAACAGCTTGATCATCTGCCCGCCGTAGGCGTCGGGCAGGTCGGAGGCCGAGACGCCACCGATCAGGTACTCGGCGAGCTGCTCGGTCGGCAGGCTCTCGAGCCAGGCGCGCAGCTCGTCGACCAGCCCCAGGCCGACCGTCCCCGGGCCGATCTTGCGGTCGAGGATCCAGGCACGCGCCTCGGCGTTTTCGAGCGTCTTCGCCAGCAGTTCGTGCACTTCGAGCACCTCGACGCCGCGCTCCTGCATCTTGGTGGTGAAATCGAAGTGGTCGCGCCGGGCCTGGTGCACCCAGATCACGTCGTCGTAGAGCAGCTCGTCGCAGTTCGACGGCGTCAGGCGCAGGTGCGCGAGCCCCGGCCGACAGACCATCACCTTGCGCAGCCGGCCGGTCTCGGAATGCACCCCGTAGGTGTTCGTCTCCATGCTTCCTCCTGCTTCCTCGGTTCGCACGTCGTTGCGTGCTTGGATTCGGCTCGCGCCCGCCGTCCGCATCCCGGCGGGCGGGCTAGAGGCTGACGGCGCCGCTGTAGAGTTCCCACGCGGCGAACAACGCGGCGGCGATCTGCACCGCGAAGATGCCCAGCTCGAAGGGCTGGAACAGCCGGGCACCGCTCTCGCTGCGTGCCTTGGCGTAGAAGACGATGCCGGGGAAGTAGAGCAGCGCGCTCAGCAGCAGGTACTGCGGCCCCGCCGCGTACAGCAGCCAGATGCCGTAGAGCGTCGCGATCGCCGCGATCAGCAGATCCTTGCCGCGTTCGGCATCGGCGGCGGCATAGCTCTCGCTGCGCCACGCGATCAGCAGCGCGTAGCCGGCCGACAGCAGGTAGGGCACGAGGATCATCGAGGTGGCGAGCGACAGCAGCGCCAGGTAGGTGCCCTTCGCGAACAGCGTGATGATCAGGAACACCTGCACCAGCCCGTTGGTGAGCCACAGCGCGTTGGCCGGCGCCTCGTTGGCGTTGACCTCGCCGATCGCGCGCGGGAAGGTCCCGTCCTTCGCGCCCAGGTAGGGCAGCTCGGCCGCGAGCAGCGTCCACGCCAGCAGCGCGCCGCCCACCGAGATGATCAGGCCGACGTTGATCAGCGCCGCGCCCCAGGGGCCGACGACCTTTTCCAGCACGCCGGCCATCGACGGGTTCTTCAGTTGCGCGAGCTCGGCCTGGCCGAGGATGCCCATCGCCAGCACCGACACCGCCACCAAGAGCGCCAGCGTGATGAAGAAGCCGAGCACGGTGGCACGGCCGACGTCGCGCATGCTGCGTGCGCGCGAGGAGTACACCCCGGCGCCCTCGATGCCGATGAACACCCACACCGTCACCAGCATCATGCCCTTGACCTGGTCGAGCACCGAGCCGAGCGTCGGGCTGCCCCAGAAGTCGAGCTTGAACTGCTCGACGCGGAACGCGAGCGTCACCAGCACGACGAAGATCGCGATCGGCACCAGCTTGGCGACGGTGGTGATGGCGTTGATGAACGCCGCCCCCTTGACGCCGCGCAGGATCAGGAAGTGCAGCCCCCACAGCAGCGCCGAGGCGCAGAGCACCGCCGGCAGCGTGTTGCCTTCGCCGAAGGCCGGCACGAAGTAGCCGAACGCCGAGAACAGCACGACCATGTACGAGACGTTGCCGAGCCAGGCGCTGATCCAGTAACCCCACGCGGTGTTGAAGCCCATGAAGTCGCCGAAGCCGGCGCGGGCGTAGCCGTAGACGCCGCCGTCGATGTCGGGCTTGCGGTTGGCGAGCGTCTGGAACACGAAGGCGAGCGTCAGCATGCCGCCGGCGGTGATCACCCAGCCGATCAGCACCGCGCCCGCGCCCGACGAGGCCGCCACGTTCTGCGGCAGGCTGAAGATGCCGCCGCCGATCATCGAGCCGATCACCAGCGCGGTCAGCGCGCCGAGCCCCAAACCCTCCGCGGCGCGACCCGCCGCGTCCCCGTTCCCGTTCGCCACGACATGTCTCCACGGTGGTCGGCGCCATCGGCGCTGGCAATCGGCCGGCCCCGGCTCCGTGCCATCGGGGGTGCGGCCTGCATACGGCCTCTACCTCCTTCGGGTGGAGTCGGGCGCCGTACTCGGGAACGGTATAGGAGAGGGCTGCGGGTAAATCAAAACCGGCGGTTGACCGGCATCAACAAACCGGCGCACGCCGCGATCGGTGGCGCGGCAGTGGCGAGGGGCGGGAAAGGTGCCACCGGCCGGGCGGCCGGTGGCGGCAGAGGGGGATCCGACGTTCAGCCGGCGCTGGCGGGGCGTGCCTGTCCGGCCAGGCCCTGGGCGGCCGGGGCGCTCGCGGTGGCATCGACGACCCAGCCACCGCCCATCGCCTTGTAGAGGCCGATCAGCGCGGCCAGTTCGCTGCCACGGGTCTGCGCCAGCGACAACTGGGCGTTGAACAGGTTGCGCTCGGCATCGACCACTTCGAGGTAGCTGGTGTAGCCGTTGTCGTAGCGCAGGCGCGCGAGCTTCAGGTAGCGCGCCAGCGCCTCGGTCTGCCGCCGCTGGGCCTCGCCCTGCTCGCGCGTCTTGCGCGCGGCGATCAGGCCGTCGTCGACCTCGCGGAAGGCGGTCTGGATCGACTTGCGGTAGCTTTCGAGCGCCTGGCGCTGCACCGCCTCGGTGGCTGCCACGCTGCCCTCGATGCGCCCGAAGGTGAAGATCGGCACCGAGATCGGCAGCGCGTACTGCCACACCCGCGCCGGCCCGGTGAACAGCTCGCCGAGCTGGGTCGAGGCGGTGCCGACCTGGCCGGTCAGCGAGATCGTCGGGAAGTACGCCGCGCGCGCCACGCCGATCTGCGCGTTGGCGGCGATCAACTGCTGCTCGGCGTCGCGGATGTCGGGGCGGCGTTCGAGCAGGTCGGAGGGCAGGCCCGCCGGGATCGCCGGCGCGCGCAGGTCGCCCAGCGCGCGGCCGCGCTCGATCGGCCCCGGATCGCGGCCGAGCAGCACCGACAGGGCGTTCTCCTGCTGCGCGATGGCCTGTTCGAGCTGCGGGATCACCGCCTGGGTCGACTCGTACTCGGACTCCGCCTGGCGCAGGTCGAGCTCCGAGGTGATGCCGGCCTGGAAGCGCAGCTTCGCGATGCGCAGCGACTCGGCGCGGCTGGTGAGCGTATTGCGGGCGATCGCCAGGCGCGCGTCGAAGTCACGCAGGCTGATGTAGCTGGTCGCCACCCCGCTCACCAGCGTCAGCACCACGGTGCGGCGGGCCTCCTCGCTCGACAGCAGTTGCGCGCGCGCCGATTCGGTGGCGCGGCGCAGCTTGCCCCACAGGTCGAGTTCGAAGGACACGCCCGCCGCCAGGCCGTTCACGCCGACGGTCGCCGACTCCCCGGGCAGGCGCTGGTCGGCCGACAGGCGTTCGCGGCCGGCGGTGCCGGCGGCGTCGAGCAGCGGGAACTGCTCGCCAGTGGTCGCGGTGAGCTGGCCCTGGAACTGCTCGACCCGCGCCGCGGCGAGCTTGAGGTCGCGGTTGTTTTCGAGCGCGGTCGTGATCAGCCGATCCAGCACCGGATCGCCGAACTGCTGCCACCACGGGCTGTTGGTCAGCTCGGCCGCGGTACCCGCCGGCAGCCGCCAGTCGGACGGCACCTGCACCGGCGGGCGCTCGTAATCGGGGCCGACCAGCATGCAACCGGACGCGAGCGCGGCGAGCGCGCCCGAAACCAGCAACGAAACGCTGCGCTTATGCATGGGGGGTCTCCTCTGCGAGCGCAGCCGCTGCGGCTTTTTTCTTGCCGCCGAAGCCCTCGCTCATGCCCTCGAACAGGCGGAAGGCCAATGGCACGAAGAAGATCGCGAGCACCGTGGCCCCGATCATGCCGCCGATCACGCCGGTGCCGATCGAGTGCCGGCTGGCGGCGCCGGCGCCGGTCGAGATCGCCAGCGGCACGCAGCCGAGGATGAAGGCGAGCGAGGTCATCACGATCGGGCGGAAGCGCAGCTTCGCCGCCTCCAGCGCCGCCTCGATCACTGGCAGGCCCTCCTCGCGCTTCATCACCGCGAACTCGACGATCAGGATCGCGTTCTTCGCGGCCAGCGCGATCAGCGTCACCAGGCCGATCTGGAAGTAGACGTCGTTGCTCAGCCCGCGCAGCAGCACCGCGAGCAGCGCGCCGAACACGCCGAACGGCACCGCCACCATCACGCTGAACGGCAGGCTCCATTTCTCGTACTGCGCGGCGAGGATCAGGAACACCATCACCAGGCCGAAGCCGAAGGCGATCGCCGAGGAGGCGCCGGCCTGCTTCTCCTGGAAGGCCTGTCCGGCCCAGGCGAAGCCGAAGCCCTCGGGCAGCACCTTGGCGGCAACGGCCTCCATCGTCGCGATCGCCTGGCCCGACGAGTAGCCGGCGGCGGCGGCACCGTTCAGGCGCGCCGCGGGGAACACGTTGAAGCGGCTGACCACGTCGGGCCCCGACACGTAGCGCAACTGCACCAGCGCCGACAGCGGCACCATCTGCCCGGTGTCGGAACGCACGTAGACGCGGTTGATGTCGTCGGGCCGCGTGCGGTACTCCGGCTGGGCCTGCAGCAGGACCCGGTAGGTACGGCCGAACTTGTTGAAGTCGTTGACGTAGACGGTGCCGAACAGGCCCTGCATCAGGTCGAAGACCTTGTTGACGTCGACGTTCATCGCCTGCGCCTTGTCGCGGTCGAGGTCGACGTAGAGCTGCTGCGAGGAGGCGCGGAAGGTCGAGCTGAGCGGCCCGAGCTCGGGGTGCTTCGCCGCCTCGGCGATGAACTCATTGATCACCTTCTGCAGCTCCAGCGCATCGCCGCTGCCGCGGTTCTGGATCCAGAACTCGAAGCCGCCGGCGTTGCCGCCGAGGCCGGGGATCGACGGCGGGTTGAACACTGGCACCACGGCGTCGGAGATGGTCGCGAAATCGCGCAGCAGCTTCAGCCGCATCGCATCGGCCGAGGTTTCCGGCGTGGTGCGCTCGCGCCAGTCCTTCAGCACGATGAAGTAGGTCGCGGCGTTCGGCTTGTTCAGCGAGTCCAGCGTGTTGAAGCCGGACATCGTCAGGATGTGCGCCACCTCCGGGTGCTTGCGCAGGATCGCCTCGACCTGGTCGGAAACCGCGTTGGCGCGGTCGAGGCTGGCGCCGTCGGGCAGGATCGCCACCGCCACCAGGTAACCCTGGTCCTCCTCGGGCACGAAGCTCGTGGGGATGGCCTTGAACAGCCCGCCGACCGAGAACACGAGCCCGCCGAACAGCAGCAGGCCGATCAGCGCCCGCCGGATCAGCCAGCCGGCGCCGGCCGCGTAGCCGCCGGTCAGCTTGTTGAAGCCGGCCTCGAACCACCGGAAGAAGCCGTGCTTCTCGCCGTGCGCGGGCTTCAGCAGCAGCGCCGCCAGCGCCGGCGACAGCGTCAGCGCGACGATGCCCGACAGCACCACCGACACCGCGATGGTGATCGCGAACTGCTTGTAGAGCTGACCGGTGATGCCGCCGAGGAAGGCGACCGGGATGAACACCGCGCACAGCACCAGCACGATCGCGATCACCGGCCCGGTGACCTCGTCCATCGCGCGCTTGGCGGCCTCCTTCGGGCTCAGCCCGAACTCGTGCATGTTGCGCTCGACGTTCTCGACCACGACGATCGCATCGTCGACGACGATGCCGATCGCCAGCACCATGCCGAACAGCGTCAGCGTGTTGATGCTGAAGCCGAGCATGTACATGCCGGCGAAGGTGCCGACGATCGACACCGGCACCGCGATCACCGGGA
This sequence comes from Plasticicumulans lactativorans, assembly GCF_004341245.1. GTDB lineage: Bacteria > Pseudomonadota > Gammaproteobacteria > Competibacterales > Competibacteraceae > Plasticicumulans_A > Plasticicumulans_A lactativorans. Next base: position 50,621 of record NZ_SLWY01000004.1, read on the forward strand.
TCAGCGTCGCGCGCCAGTTCTGCAGGAACACGAACACCACGACGACGACCAGCGCCAGCGCCTCGAAGAAGGTGTGGACCACCTCCTCGATCGACAGCTTGACGAAGGTCGTCGTGTCGTAGGGGATGGTGTAGCTGACACCGGAGGGGAAGCGCCCGGACAGCTCCGCCATCTTGGCCTTGATGGCGTCGGCGACGGTCAGCGCGTTGGCGCCCGGCTGCTGGTAGACGATGATCAGCGTCGCCGACTTGCCGTCGACGCGCCCGTCGACGTCGTAGGAACGGATGCCGAGCTCGGCGCCGCCGATGTCGCTGATGCGGATGCTGGAGCCGTCGGGGTTGGAGCGCAGGATGATGTTGGCGAACTGCTCGGGCTCGGTCAGGCGGCCCTGCGCGGTCACCGGGATGGTCATGCTGACCGGCGCGCTGGTCGGCGGCTGGCCGATCTTGCCGGCGGCGAACTGCGCGTTCTGCTGCTGGATCGCGGTCTTGACGTCGTCGACGGTGATGCCGAGTTCGGCCATGCGGTCGGGGCGCAGGTTGATGCGCATCGCGTAGTCGGTGAGGCCGTACAGCGACGACTGGTTGGCGCCGGGGATGCGCTTGATCTCGTCGAGGACGTTGATGTTGGCGTAGTTGGCGACCTCGTCGAAGCTGCGCGAGCCGTCCGACTGGATCGCCAGCACCATGAGGATGTTCGACGAGGATTTCTTGATCGTCACGCCGTTCTGGCGCACGTCCGAGGGCAGCTGCGGGCTGGCCAGGTTGACGCGGTTGGTCAGGTCGGTCAGCCGGTTGTCGACGTTGACGCCGATGTTGAAGTACACGTTGATCGTCAGGTCGCCGTTAGGCGACGCGGCCGACTGCATGTAGATCTGGTCGTCGACGCCGTTGACCTGCGCCTCGATCGGCGCCGCCACGGTGCCGGCGACGGTGTCGGCGGTGGCGCCGAGGTACGAGGTCGAGATCTGCAGCAGCGGCGGCGTGATGTCCGGGAACTGGGCGATCGGCAGCACGCGCATCGCCGCCAGGCCGGCCAGCGTCAGCACGATCGAGATCACGGCCGCGAACACCGGCCGGTCGATGAAAAAGCGCGAGATCATGGTGGCGCTCCGCTTACTTGGGGGCGGCCGGCGTTTCGGTGGCCGGTCCGAGGACCTTCACCGGCGCACCGGGCGCGAGCTTGATCGCGCCATCGACGACGACCTTGTCACCCGCCTTCAGGCCCTTCGGCACGATCCACTGATCGCCGTAGAACTCGCCGACCTCGACCGGACGCGCCTCGGCCTTGTCGCCGTCGACGATCACGTAGACGAACTTGCCCTGCGGCCCCTGCAGCACCGCGCGCTGCGGCACCAGCACCGCGTTGACGAGTTCGATGCCCTGGATGCGCACGCGCACGAACTGCCCCGGACTCAGCACGCCCTGCGGATTGGGCACCTCGGCGCGGAGGTTCAGCGTGCCGGTCTGCGCGTCGACCACCGGATCGACGTAGTTGATGCGCCCCTTCAGCGGGTAGGCCTGGCCGTTGGCGAGCACCAGCTCGATCTCGACCTTGTCCTCGCCGGGCGTGCGCAGCGTGCCGGCGGCGATGCCGGTGCGGTAGCGCAGCACGTCGTTCTCGCCGATGCCGAAGTTGACCCACATCGGGTCGAGCTGCACCAGCGTGGTCAGCGGCTGCGAGGACGCCGGCTGCACCAGCGAGCCCTCGCGCTGCGTCGAGCGCCCCGACAGGCCGTTCAGCGGCGAGCGGATCGTGGTGTATTCGAGATTCAGCTCGGCGTTGCGCACGCCGGCCTGGGCCGACACCACCGCGGCCTTGGCTTCGAGCTCGGCGGCCACCGCGTCGTCGAGGTCCTTCTGCGACAGTGCGTTCTCCTTCGCCAGCGGGCGCACGCGCTTCAGCGTGGCGGTGGCGTTGGTGAGCTTGGCCTGGGCCTGCGCGAGCGCACCCTTGGCGTTGTCGAGGGCGGCCTGGAACGGGCGCGGGTCGATCTGGAACATCAGGTCGCCGGTCCTGACCACCGAACCCTCGATGTAGGCGATCTTGTCGAGGTAGCCCTCGACGCGCGCCCGGACTTCGACCTGGCGCGAGCTCTCGGTCTTGCCGGTGTACTCGAACTGCTTCGGCGTGTTGCGCGGCACCACCTCGACGTAGCTCACCGGTGCGGGCGGGCGGGCCTCCTGGGCGCCGGCAGGCAGTGCCGCCCACCCCAGCACGGCGACGAACGCGCCCGCCAGGACACGGCGGCAGGCAAACGGACTGACATCGGCAAATCCGAGCGGCAGATGCATGGAGGTCCTCATGAAAAACGGTATCGGGGCTCGCGAAACGGCGCAAAAATCGCAGGCGCCCGTCGTGGTGGAGTGAGACGCGGCACCACCATCACCGGAAACGGCCGGCTATTCGCGACGGGCCGAAGGTTATCCTGAAACCGTGTCGTGTGTGCAGGCGCATTGTTTGACACCGGACAGAACGCGCGCAAAAAAAAGAGGCCGGGAGGGGATCCCGGCCCAAACCACCAAGGAGGAAGGAGGAGCAACACCCACATAACATGGATGTTGCGTTGCAATATGGGCGCGCTGCTGCGCTGCGTCAATACCCCAACTATTTGCTTCACGTGAGATTTTTTCGCACGATCAAAATAATTTGTGGCGAATGCCGGCTGGCGTTCCAGCGATTTCATGCTTCTGATGCTGCAACTGCGCATCGTGATCATTGCATGCCGCACTGCGGCATTTTGCGCGCCGAGCCTGCTATCGCCTACAGTCGGAACGGCCACTGGGGCGTGACGCAAAGGGGATCGGGATGGCGATCGAACGACTCATCGAACCGCGCGAGCAGGATCTCGGCGGCTTCACCGTGCGGCGCCTGCTGCCGCACCGCACCCGGCGCCAGGTCGGGCCGTTCGTGTTCCTCGACCACCTCGGGCCGGTGGATTTCGCCCCCGGCGCCGGCATCAGCGTGCGCCCGCACCCGCACATCGGGCTTGCCACCGTCACCTACCTGTTCGAGGGCGAGATCCTGCACCGCGACAGCCTCGGCTACGTGCAGCCGATCCGCCCCGGCGAGCTCAACTGGATGACCGCCGGGCGCGGCATCGTGCACTCGGAGCGCAGTGCGCCCGAGGTGCGCGCCGCCGGCGGCCGGCTGCACGGCATCCAGGCCTGGGTCGCGCTGCCGCAGGCCGACGAGGAGATGGAACCGGCCTTCGATCACCACCCGGCGTCGGCGCTGCCGTGCTTCACGCTCGGCGGCGCCGCGCTCACGCTGATCGCCGGCAGTGCCTACGGCGAACGCGCGCCGGCGGCGGTGCGTGCGCCGACCTTCTACCTCGACGCCCGCCTCGCCGCCGGGGCGGCACTGCCGCTGCCCGAGGAGCACGCCGAACGCGCGGTGTACGTGGCCGAGGGCGACATCGAGCTCGACGGCGAACCCCTGCACACCGGCCAGCTCGCGGTGCTCGCGGCCGGCGGTGCGCCGCTGCTGCGCAGCGCCGCGCCGGCGCGGGTGATGCTGCTCGGTGGCGCCCCGCTCGACGGGCCGCCGCGCACGATCTGGTGGAACTTCGTGTCGAGCCGCCGCGAGCGCATCGAGCAGGCCAAGCGCGACTGGGCCGAAGGCCGCTTCGCCACGGTGCCCGGCGAGACCGAGTTCATCCCGCTGCCGGAGGCCTGAGCGCGCCGCTCACGGCGCCGCGCGGACGTCGCTCGCGAAGTCGAAGGAATCGAAGAACAACTGCTCGGCGGGCAGCCCGTGGGCGGTGAAACCCGCCCGCGCCGCCTCGATCATCGGCGGCGGCCCGCTCATGTAGACGTCGTAGCCGGCGAGCTGCGGGTGGTCGGCGAGCAGCGCCGCGTGTACCAGGCCGGTACGTCCGCGCCACCCGGCATCGGCCTCGGACAGCACCGGCGTGTAGCGCAGCCCCGGCACGGTATCCGCCCAGCCCTCGACGAGCTCGTTCAGGTACAGCCCGGCGCGGTCGCGCGCGCCCCAGTACAGGTGCACCGCGCGGTTCAGCCCGCCCTGCAGCGCCTGTTCGAGCATCGCCTTGAGCGGCGCGAAGCCGGTGCCGCCGGCCATCAGCAGCCACGGCCGCGGCGACGCCTCGCGCAGGAAGAAGCGCCCGAACGGCCCCTGCAGGCGCAGGATCGCGCGCTCGCGCATCTGCTCGAACACCTGCGTGGTGAACTCCCCGCCGGGCACCAGGCGCACGTGCAGTTCGAGGAACTCGTCGGCACCCGGCCGGTTGGCGATCGAAAACGCCCGCCGGCGGCCGTCGCGCAGCAGGATGTCGATGTACTGCCCGGCGCGCCAGACGAAGTCCTCGGTCGCCGGCAGCTTCAGGTACAGGCGCATCACGTCGGGCGCCAGCCGGTGCAGCGCGACCACGCGCGCCGGCAGCGTCTTGACCACGGGTTCGCCGGGCGCGCGCTCGCTGCTCACGTCCAGCACCAGGTCGCTGCACGCGCGCGCCTGGCACAGCAGCGCGCGCCCGGCCTCGGCCTCGCGCGCGCTCAGCCCCGGCGGCAGCACGCCGCGCGGGTAGGCGACGCGGCCCTCGACGACCTGCCCGGCGCACGAGGTACAACTGCCGTTGCGGCAGCTGTAGGGGATGACCTCGCCGCTGCGCAGCGCGGCCTCGAGAATGCTCTCGTCCGGGCCGACCTCGAACGTCTGGCCGCTCGGCCGCACCGTCACCTTGAAGCTCATCGTCGTCCTGCGGGTTGCACCGGGGGCGTGCATTCTGCCGCAGAAGCCGGCCCGACTCATCGTGCGCCGCAGCAGCCACGACCGGCAGGGTGGCGGCTTCGGCGCGCGCCCGACGTGCCGGCAGCAAGCTCCGGGTGCTGGCCAGCATCGGATCTGCGCCGTATTCGACCGGTGGCCCGGCCCGCTTCGGGCGCGCCGACGCCCCTTCAGGGCGGTTCGGCACAGGCGGGGAGCGACGGCTACGGCGCCGCGGCGCCCGCGCCCGAGCGGGCGCGCAGCGCTTCGTACAGTTGCGCCGGGCCGAGCAGGATGTCGCGCAGGCCGTCGCGGACCCGCTCCGACCCCAGCGCCTGCGTGCTCATCGTCGTGTGTGCGTCGAGCGCATCCATGATGGCGTGCAGCAGCGCGTCCTTCAGGTCCGGCGAGTTGGCGAACTGCTCCTTGCTGTTGCTGGCGGCCTGCCGCACCAGCATCTCGTTCTCCAGCAGCTTGCCCTTCAGCACGCCGTTCACGTAGACGAGTTGGTCATCGTCGCTCAGGTCGCCTTCGAACAGGCCGTTCACCTTTTCGATGATCTCGACCAGGTAGACCTGCTGCTTCTCCTGCACCGCGCCGCTGCCCACCGCGTCCAGCGGCGGCAGCTTCCAGCGGCCGTCCTGGTTCAGCCCCATCGGCTGCCTGCCGCGGTTCTTCAGCGCATGGTGCGTCAGCAGCACCTTGCCGAGGTCCACGACGTCGCGCTCGCGGCCGAATTCCAGCAGCGGGATCAGCCACTTGTAGAAGAGGAAGCGCTTCTCGATGGCGCTGTTGCCGTAGTCGAAGATCTGGCCGAGAAACGCATACAGGCGCACGAACGCGCCCATGTCGTTCTTGAACAGCAGCAGCGCGTCGAGCACGTCCCTGGCGGCCCTGGCCGCCCCGTCGTTGCCCTGCCCGGCGGCAGCGGCGTGCTCCGCCTGCGCCGCTTTGTAGCGCCTCAGCAGCCGGTCGGCGACCGGCGCGATGGCCGCCTCCAGGGCTTTCTGCGTGCCCTGCGGGTCCAGGCCGACCCGGGCCACCCGGTCGACCTCGAAGTCGTCGTAGCAGCCCGTCGCATCGAGCTTGGCGCGCAGGTCGTAGATGCGGTGCGGATCGGTCGCGGCCTCCAGCTCCGCCGTGTCGTAGTAGGTCCTGAAGGCCTTGAGGATGTCGGCCGGTTCGTTGACGAAATCCAGGATGTAGGTCGTGTCCTTGCCCGGATGGGCGCGGTTCAGGCGTGACAGCGTCTGCACCGCCTGGATGCCGCCCAGGCGCTTGTCCACGTACATCCCGCACAGCAGCGCCTGGTCGAAGCCGGTCTGGAACTTGTTGGCCACCAGCAGCAGGTGGAACCGGGCCTCCGCGAAGGCCTCGCGGATGTCGCGGCCCTTCAGGTCCGGATTCAGGTCGCGGCTGGCCTCGGTCACCGCCTGGGGATAGCTCTCGGGGTCATGCACCTCGCCCGAAAACGCCACCAGCACGCCGAGCGGGTAGCTCTGCCGGGCGATATAGGCACGGATGGCCTTCTGCCAGCGCACGGCTTCCTTGCGGCTGCCCACCACCACCATCGCCTTGGCACGGCCGGCCAGCAGCGGCTGCACGTTCTCGCGGTAGTGCTCGACGACGATCTGCACCTTCTGCGCGATGTTGTACGGGTGCAGCCGGACCCACTGCATGATGCCCTTCATCGCCGCGCTGCGTTCGACCTGCTGCTCGTCGTACTCGCGCCCCTCGTGCGCCAGCTTGAACGCCAGCTTGTAGCTCGTGTAGTGCCGCAGCACGTCGAGGATGAAGCCCTCCTCGATGGCCTGGCGCATCGAATACACGTGGAAGGGCTGCGGCAGCCCGTCCGCGCCGGGGCGGCCGAACAGCTCCAGGGTCTTGGCCTTGGGCGTGGCGGTGAAGGCGACGTAGGTCAGCCCCGCCCCCCCGCCGGCGCGGGCCTCCATCTGCGCCGCCAGCAGCCATTCGGTATCGACCTCGCCGCCGTCCTGCAGCTCGGCCCATTCCTGCGCGGAGAGCAGTTGCTTGAGCTTGGCCGCCGCCTCGCCGGTCTGCGAGCTGTGTGCCTCGTCGGCGATCACCGCGAAGCGCTTGCCCTCGGTCGCCGCCAGCTCCTGCACCGCCTGCAGGGCGAACGGGAAGGTCTGGATGGTGCAGACGATGATCTTCTTGCCGTCCTTCAGCGCCTGCGAGAGCTGCGCGCTCTTGCTGCCGGCTTCGCCCGTGATGCTCGCCACCACCCCGGTGGTGCGCTCGAAGTCGAAGATGGCCTCCCGCAACTGCGCGTCGAGCACGTTGCGGTCGCTCACCACCAGCACGCTGTCGAACAGCTTGTCGTGCCGGGCATCGTGCAGGTCGGCCAGGAAATGCGCCGCCCAGGCGATCGAGTTGGTCTTGCCCGAACCCGCGGAGTGCTGGATCAGGTAGCGCCCGCCGGGGCCGTTCGCCAGCACCTCGGCCACCAGCCGGCGCGTCGCGTCGAGCTGGTGGTAGCGCGGAAAGATGACGCTCGTGAGCTGCTTGCGCTCGTCGCGCCTGGCCGTGAGGTAGCGGTGCAGGATGTCGAGCCAGCTCTCGCGCGCCCACACCTCCTCCCACAGGTAGGCGGTGGCGAAGCCGTCCGGGTTCGGCGCGTTGCCCGCGCCGCCCGCGTTGCCGCGGTTGAAGGGCAGGAACACCGTCGCCGGGCCGGCCAGCCGCGTCGTCGTCATCACCTCCGCCTGGCTCACCGCGAAGTGCACCGGCGCCCCGCCCGGAAAGCCGAGCAACGGCTCCACGACGCCGCCCCGGGGCTGCGGATGGCGATCGAAGCGGTACTGGTTCACCGCGTCGTGCACGCTCTGCGTGAAGTCCGACTTCAGCTCGGCGGTGGCGACCGCGATGCCGTTGAGGAACAGCACCAGGTCCAGCGCGGCCTGCGGGGCGTTGGGCGAATGGCGGAGCTGCCGCACCACGCGCAGCCGGTTGGCGGCGTAGTGCGCCTGGATGGCTGGGTTGATGGCGAGCGCCGGCTTGAACTGCGCCAGCAGCAGCGGCTCGCGCAGGCCCAGCATCTCCACGCCCCGGCGCAGCACGTCGAGCGTGCCGCGCGCATCGAGGCTCTTGCGCACGCGCTCGGCCAGCACCTGCGGCAAGGCCGCGCCGTGGGTCTTGCCCAGGCGCCGGAAGCCCTCCGGCTGCGTGGCCTCCACCCAGGCCAGCAGGTCGGGCAGGAACAGGCCGCTCGCGCGATCGAACCGCGCCGCGTCGCCCTCGGCGTGGAGCCAGCCGTGGGCGGCCAGGTGGGCGCAGATTTCGGCTTCGAAGTGGTGTTCCTGGTGCAGGTTCATGGCGGAGTCAGCAGGTCGGGGCGGTGGGCCTGCAGCCATTGCTCCGCATGCGCCAACAGGCGTGCGGCCTGATCGATGCACGCATCCAGCGTGGCCGTGGAAACCGGGTCGCCCTCGTAGTCGCTCACGTTGCGCTGCCGGCGCAACGCATCGAGCACGATGATGTCCCGCTGCGCCACGCTCATCGTCAGGCCCAGGCTCTGGATGGCCGTCTGGTGATGGCCCGGCTGGCTGGTCGAGGTACGGTAGCCGTTGGCCCACAAGCCCAGCATGGCGCACTGCATGATGCACTTGTAGGCCGCATCGAAGCGGTTGTCGGCGCTGACCTGCGCGATGTGCGCATCGGCCAGGTTGCGCCGCGCCGCCTGCAGCAGCTTGGCAATGCCAGCCGCATCAGGCGTGTGGGGCTGCAGCCGCCCGATCGCCTGCAAGTTCTGCAAGCTCATGCGCATCTCCCTTCACGAACAGTTGGGGCTTGGCCAGCACATCGCGCGCGAACGCGTCGCCGCTGCGCACGCGCCCGGCAAACTCCTCGGGGGTGTAGAGCACCGCGTTCACTTCGCGGCCCAGCGCGGCGTGCAACGGGTACAGGGCCTGTACCAATTCGACGAAGCCCACGCTGCCCAGCACCAGCAGGTCCACGTCGCTGCCCGGCGAGGGCGTGCCGCGCGCCACCGAGCCGAACACCAGCGCCAGCCGGATCTGCGCATCCAGCGGCGCCAGCGCCTCGCGCAGCGCGGGCACCACGCCATGCGTCTTGCGGAACAGCGCCGCCAGGTCGCCGAACAGCGGGTGGCGCGTGTTCGCCTGGTAACGCACCTGGTTGCCCTGTTCGCTGCGCAGCAGCAGGCCCGTTTGCGTGAGCTTGTCCAGCTCCCGCGCCAGCGTGCCCGCATGGCTGCCGGTGAGCCGCGCCAGCTCGCGCAGATGAAAGTCCGCCTCGGGCTGCAACAACAGCACGGCCAGCGCCCGCTGGCGGGTGGCCGGGAACAGCAGGTCCATCAGGGCGATATCGTTGCTCATTGGGCGACGATTGTTGCCAAAAAGGCAACAAAAGACAAACACGGCGGGCTGGCGTTCTGGCCAGACGTCCGCCTGTGCACGTCGTCACCCCTCCTGGTACGCCCGCTCGATCAGCGGCTTGGCCCGCTCCAGGTCGGTGGCGGTGCGCAGCCACAGCTCGACGTTGCCGGTGCCCCAGTGACCGATCGTGCTGACGTCGCGACTGAACCCCTCTTCCAGCGCAACCGTGGCCGGGTCGAGCTTGAGGTAGACCAGCAGGCGGTTGGCCTGCACGACCACCGTGATGAAGTTCTTGAGTTTGCGGAACGCCGTGTAGAGCTTGAGCGGCTTCTCGTTGACGTCATCGCCCAGCGACAAGACGAAGGAACGCAGATCCGCATACAACTGGCGGGTGCTCTCGGGCGCGCCCTCCAACTGCTCGGCCAGGCTCTTGTCCTTGCCCGCCGGCCGGCGCCCGGCCTGTGGCGTCTCGGGCGATGGTTCGACCGGTGCGGCAGCGCGGCCGGGGCTGCCGCCGTCCTGCACGCTCTGCGTGTTGACCAGTTCCAGCAACAGCAGGTCATCGCCGAACAGCTTGTAGCGGATCAGCTCGATGTTGCGCGGGATCTGCTGCACCGCGTGCTGGTCGTAGCGGGTGAAGTCTGCCGCGATGCACAGCAACCGCGTGCCGGCCCACTCCACGCTGTCGGCCACGTCCTTGCCCAGCTTTTCCATCACCAGCCAGCGGAACTCGGCTTTGTGGTCGAGCAGCCAGTCCAGATAGAACAGGCCCTGGTTGATGACGTTCTCGTTGCTGTGGCGCTTGTATTCGACGATGACCGGGCAGCCGTTCTCGTCCAGGCCCAGCGAGTCGATGCGACCGCGGTGCGTCTTGCCGGTGGCGTATTCCGAGGCGAGGAAGCGCACGCCCAGGAAGGCTTCCATCTGGCCTTCGATCAGTGCCTGCAGCTTGCGCTCCAGCGCCGCGGAGGACGACGGCAACTCGGTGGCGACGCCTGCGGACAGGCGGAAGAGCTGGATGTCGCTCATGGCATTCAGAGCCTGGCGGAAAGGAGGTTGACGAGAATGCCTTCTCCGATCTCCAGCGCCTTCCTGCCGGCGCGGACCACGGGGTGGGGCGGCTCCCGGAGGTTGGGCAGATAGAGCGTGCGGCCCGTCTTGTGAGTGAAGTGCTTCGCCATGAACCATAGCTCGGCGGCAACGGCGTCCTCCGTGGCACCCGCCGCATGCAGGCGAACATAACGCTCGACGATGGGCGTGGCGAAAAGCTCGCCTTGCACCACGCTGCTCCGGTTGGCATCGCCTTGCCAATGGATGCGGACCATGGCGTCTTCATCGGCCCATTCGTCGGCGGAGACTGGAAGCACCAGGGTTCCGTCGAGCAAAGAACGGGCGCAGTGCAGGCTGCCGTGGTTGTCGTGGGTGAAGATGGGCAGCAGGTTTGCGATGAAGCCGACGACGGCTGCACTGGTGGTCATGCGTGCCCCCCTTGTGCCGCGCCGCGCACGTCGATCTGGCCGGTGACGGCCGCGGCGATGAGGGCGGAGCGGCGTTCTTTGAGGAGGACAACAGCGTGAGCCGCCTCCACGTCAAGTGCGTCGAGCAGGCTGGTCTCCGCGTCAAGGAAAGCCGAGATTTCCAACTGTTCGCCCAACGGCGGATTGGCCAGAACGTAGTTGCGGATAGTCCGCACGTTTACGTGTGGGGAGGTGGCTCCTACCGTATCCATCTGCCCCTGCCTGTACGTGCTTAGCGAGTTGAGTTGCCACATCAAGTAGCGGGCGTGCATCGAGTCAGCTGCTCGGAACTGCATCATTCTCTGGCCCAGGCAAAACATGTCAACTGACGGCACCTGTGCGGCATACCCCCATCGCTCTCCTTCGCGCCCATAGACAATGTCGTCCTTTGCCAAGACTTGGCGCCGTATTCGGTTCAGGTAATCTTGCTCGCCAACCGAATACATCTCTTCGATCCATAGCCGTCCTTCCGTGACGTTGGCGGTTCTGATGACACGGTAAGTGCCATCCTCATCGTAGACAGGAGTCTCATGTGGGCAGTCGACTATCAGGCTGGCCGCATGCTTGAGACGAGTAATTTCCCAATGCGCCGGCACCTCCCCCAGCCACGCCACGCCGGAATCCTTCATCGGCGCGTCGGGGTCGAGGCCGCGGGTGACGGCGTGGGAGATGGTGGCCTGGCGCTTCTCGGCCAGCAGGGCGATGAGCTTTTCCTGCTCGGCGATCAGCGCATGGATCTTGGCGGTTTCGCGGTCGAGGAAAGCGGCGATGGCGGTTTGCTCCATCGGCGAAGGAAACGCCCAAGCGATGTTTCTCACGAAATCGTCGGGCACTCTCTTTTGCCCGCCCGCCCCATACATGCTGGCCTCGCCTTGCTTCCGAAAAGCGGGAGAGCGAAAAATCCAGTTCAGGTACTCACCAGATGTTTCGCTAGGCCGGGGCCTTGCGACGATGAGTTCCGTCGTACCGAAGCCAATGCCTCCTTGCAGCCCACGCATGAGTCCGCCTTTGCCGTTCTCAAAGCAAGGCGTGATCTTCGCCAGTGCCACGTCCCCGTTGCGAAAGTACGTGTAGCCCGCTTCAACTTCGTGAATCGGCCGCATGCGGTCCAGATTCAACGAGCCGTCGTCGCCAATCGCCTCCATGGGCAAAAAGGAAACTTCGGTACTGCGGTCAAGCTCCGCGATTTCGGATTTCGACGGATTCAATTCAGCAACGGTACGGAGGCGCTTTATTTCCCAATGTTCCGGTACCTCTCCCAACCACTCCACCCCGCTGTCCCTGTACTCCCCATACCTCGGCAAGCTCATCCCTCGTTCTCCCACGGCCCCTGAGCCAGCCATTCGTGCAGCTTGGCCTGCAGCAGTTTCTTGTCGGGCAACTGGGCCAGCAGGCCGCGGTGCAGATCGGCCTCGCCGTGCTGCGCCGGCAGGCCGAGGAATTCAACCAGGTAGCTGTCCTTGAAGACCGACATCGCCTCGGGGTGCGTTTGTCGCAGCGCCGGCGAGACTTTCACCGGGCTGAGCATCGTGCGCTCGAACAGCGCGCCCTTGATCTGGCGCTCCAGTTCGCGGCTGCTCCAGCGTTCCTGGATGGCAAGGCGCAGGTAGAACTCGCGCTCTTCGGGGCGCTTGCTCTGGCCGAGGATGATGAGATGGTGTGTCCACGGCAATTGTCTCAGCAGTGCCGAGACTTTCTCGTCCCCGCAGTAGGTTTCGTAGAACTGCCGCATGCGGAACAGGTTGGGCCGCGTGAAGCCGCGCAGCCCGGGGTGCTCGTGCGCAATGCGTTCGGCCAGGCGCTCCACCACACCGGCGCCCCATTCGGCCGCAGCGATGCGGCGGCCGATGATGCCGCCCACCTGCCAGTACAGCTCGATCAGCACGGTGTTGACGGCCTGCACGGCCTGCTGCCGCGCGCCGGCGATCAGGGCGAGGATGTCGTTGAACCCGGCGGCCTCACCGCCGCTGGCCACGGGGTTGTCCCTGCTGCGGCGGGGGCTCATTCCGCCAGCTCCCCCAGCATCCGCATGATGTTGGCCGACACCGCCTTCAGCTCCTCGTCGATGGCGTGCAGGCTGCGCGGCGGCTCGAACACGTAGAAGTGGCGGTTGAACGGAATCTCGTAGCCGACCCTGCTCTTCTCCTCGTCGATCCAGGCATCGGGCGCGTGCGGCAGCACCTCGCGCCTGAAGTAGGCGCTGATGTCCTCGGTCAGCGGCACGTTCTCGGTGTCGCGCAGGGCGCTGTCGGGCTGCGGCCTGCCCTTCTGCCTGCCCTTCAGGCCCAAGACAACATTGCCCGCCTCATCGCGCAGCGGGCGCTCGACGGTGACGGTGGTGTAGCCGAAGTCCTCGTTGCGAAAGATGCGCGCGATGGGCACGCGCTTCAGGCGTCCGCCCGCGGGGGTGGTGGGCGGCTCGTCGGTGTTGGTGACGAGCTGCGGCTCGCCGACCGGCTGGCCGGCGGCATCGAGCACGGTGACCAGTTCGGCCTCGGTGAAGCTGCCGAACAGGCGCGTCACCGTGTCGATGTGCCCGTCGCTCATCTCCTTGCGCTTGGAGCCCAGGCTCTTGCGCATCTTCTGCCAGAAGCTGCTGGCGTCGATGAGCTGCACGTAGCCCCTGCGGTCCTCGGGCTTGCGGTTGGACAGAATCCACACGTAGGTGCTGATGCCGGTGTTGTAGAACATGTCGGGGGGCAGGCCGACGATGGCCTCCAGCAGGTCGTTCTCCAGCACGTAGCGGCGAATCTCGCTCTCGCCGCTGCCGGCGCCACCGGTGAACAGCGGCGAGCCGTTGAGGACGATGCCGAAGCGGCTGCCGCCGTCCCTGGCCGGGCGCATCTTCGCCAGCAGGTGCAGCAGGAACAGCATCGAGCCGTCGCTCACGCGCGGCAGGCCGGGGCCGAAGCGGCCGTCGAAGCCCTTCTGCTCGTGCTCCTGGCGCACGGCCTTCTCGACCTTCTTCCACTCCACGCCGAAGGGCGGGTTGGAGAGCATGTAGTCGAACTTGCGCGCGCCGTGGCCGTCGTCGCTGAGCGTGTTGCCGGCGACGATGTTGGCCACGTCCTGGCCCTTGATCAGCATGTCGGCCTTGCAGATGGCGTAGGACTCGTCGTTGAGTTCCTGGCCGTACAGCGTCAGCCGCGCCTGCGGGTTGTGCTCCAGCAGGTACTCGCCGGCCACCGAGAGCATGCCGCCGGTGCCGGCGGTCGGGTCGTAGAGGGTGCGCACCACGGCGTTGCCGGGCGTGAGCACGTCGTCGTCCTCGATGAACAGCAGGTTCACCATCAGGCGGATGACCTCGCGCGGGGTGAAGTGCTCACCGGCGGTTTCGTTGCTGATCTCGGCGAACTTGCGGATCAGTTCCTCGAAGGCCAGGCCCATCTGCGCGTTGTCGACCACCCCGGGGCGCAGGTCGATGTGGGCGAACTTCTCGGTGACGAGGTAGAGCAGGTTGGCCTTGGCCAGGCGCTCGACCTGGGCGTGGAAGTCGAAGCGCTCGAAGATGTCGCGTGCGGCCGGCGAGAAGGCATCGACGTAGGCGTAGAGGTTCCGGCCGATGTGGTCCTGGTCGCCGAGCAGGGTGGGCAGGTCCAGCGGCGAGGTGTTGTAGAAGCCCAGGTTGCCGGCCGCCCGGCGCAGGAAGGGCTCGGGGTTGACGCCCATCTTCTCGCGCGAGGCTTGCTCGGCCAGCACCGCGGGCTTGGTGGCCGCCAGCACGCAGTCGAGCCGGCGCAGCACGGTGAAGGGCAGGATGACGCGGCCGTATTCGGACTGCTTGTAGTCGCCGCGCAGGAGGTCGGCGACCGACCAGATGAAGGACGACAGGACCTGGTGGTTCATGGGTTTCCCGATCGGTGTTCCGAAAATGCAGGCGGTCAGGCTCACGGTCGCGTGAGTCGCTCCAGTTCCTCCAGCCGGCGCAGCGCCTGCCCGCGGCTGTCGCCGCACATCGACGCACTCGGCTGCAGCGAGGCGCACACCGCCGGCCGCCCGGGGTGGCCGAAGATCCGGCAGCGTTCGTGCTCGTCGAGCTGGACGCAGCGCACGCCGGCGGGCTTGCCGTGCGGCATGCCGGGGATGGGGCTGGAGATCGACGGCGCGATGCAGCAGGCACCGCAGCCGGGGCGGCAGGCGGGCACGGCGTTCAGCCCAGGCCGAGTTCGGGCCACAGCGCGTCGACGCGCGCCTTGACCTCGGCGCTCATCGCGATCGGCCGGCCCCACTCGCGGCTGGTCTCGCCCGGCCACTTGCCGGTGGCGTCGAGCCCCATCTTGCTGCCGAGCCCCGACACCGGCGAGGCGAAGTCGAGGTAGTCGATCGGGGTGTTCTCGATCATCACCGTGTCGCGCGCCGGGTCCATGCGCGTGGTGACGGCCCAGATCACGTCCTTCCAGTCGCGCGCGTCGATGTCGTCGTCCACCACGATGACGAACTTGGTGTACATGAACTGGCGCAGGAAGCTCCACACGCCGAGCATCACGCGCTTGGCGTGGCCGGGGTACTGCTTGCGCATGCTCACCACCGCGAGGCGGTACGAGCAGCCCTCGGGCGGCAGGTAGAAGTCGACGATCTCCGGGAACTGCTTCTGCAGGATCGGCACGAACACCTCGTTCAGCGCCACGCCGAGGATCGCCGGCTCGTCCGGCGGGCGCCCGGTGTAGGTGCTGTGGTAGATCGGCTCGCGGCGGTGGGTGATGCGCTCGACGGTGAACACCGGGAAGGTGTCGACCTCGTTGTAGTAGCCGGTGTGGTCGCCGAACGGCCCCTCGGGCGCGGTGTCGCCGGGGGCGATGTGGCCTTCGAGGACGAACTCGGCGCTCGCCGGCACCTGCAGCTCGCTGCCCAGGCACTTCGCTACCTCGGTGCGCCCGCCCCGCAGCAGGCCGGCGAAGGCGTACTCGGACAGCGTGTCGGGCACCGGCGTGACCGCGCCGAGGATGGTCGCCGGGTCGGCACCGAGCGCGACCGCCACCGGGAAGCGCTCCCCGGGGTGGGCGAGCTGGAACTCGCGGAAGTCGAGCGCGCCGCCGCGATGGCTGAGCCAGCGCATGATCAGGCGGTTGCGGCCGATCACCTGCTGGCGGTAGATGCCGAGGTTCTGCCGCGGCTTGTGCGGCCCGCGGGTGACCACGAGCCCCCAGGTGACCAGCGGGCCGGCGTCGCCGGGCCAGCAGGTCTGGATCGGCAGCGCGCCGAGGTCGACCTCATCGCCTTCGACCACCACCTCCTGGCAGGGCGGGCGGGTGACGCTCTTCGGCGCCATGTCGAGCACCTTGCGGAACACCGGCAGGCTGTTCCAGGCGTCCTTCAGGCCCTTCGGCGGCTCCGGCTCCTTCAGGAAGGCGAGCAGCCGGCCGACCTCGCGCAGCGCCGCCACGCTCTCCTCGCCCATGCCGAGCGCCACGCGCTGCGGCGTGCCGAACAGGTTGGCGAGCACCGGCACGCGGTGGCCGACGGGGTTCTCGAACAGGATCGCCGGGCCGCCGGCGCGCAGCACGCGGTCGCAGATCTCGGTCATCTCCAGGCGCGGGTCGACCGCCGCGCGCACGCGCCTGAGTTCGCCGCGCGCTTCGAGCAGTTGCAGGAAGTCTCGCAGGTCCCGGTATTTCATTCGTGGCTCCAGGGCGGGCCGTGCCCGCGCGATCGCGGCGGGCGGCGGCTCTGCTATCGTCATTCGGAATCCCGGCACCTGCGGATTGCACCCGGTGCCGGCAGCCGGGGCGTGACCTTACCAACAAAACCCGAGCGGCGAGCGCGCGAGGCGCCAACGCCGCCACAACGAGCCGAGGAGGCCCGATGGATCTGCTCTTGCGCTTCTCCGCCGCGGTCGACGCCATCAACCGCTGGATCAACAACGTGGCGATCTGGCTGATCCTGGTCTGCGCGGTGCTCAGCGCCACCGTCGCCACGCTGCGCTACGCCTTCAACTGGGGCCACAACGGCCTGCTCGAAGCGCAGTGGTTCATGTTCGGCCTGGTGTTCCTGTTCTGCGCCGCCTACACGCTGCAGCAGGGCGGGCACGTGCGCATCGACATCGTCGCCGGCAAGCTGTCGCCGCGCACGCGGGTGTGGATCGACATCGTCTGCGGTTTCCTGTTCCTGCTGCCGGTGTGCCTGCTGATCACCGTCGACTCCTGGCGCTACTTCCTGATCGCGTTCGCGCAGAACGAGCGCTCGAACAACCCCGGCGGGCTCTACTGGTGGCCGATCAAGGGGGCGATCCCGGTCGCCTTCGCGCTGCTGGCGCTGCAGGGGCTGTCGGAGATCATCAAGAACATCGCCTCGCTGACCGGCCACCGCCCGATGCCCGTGTTCCACAAGGAGGGCCACTGACATGGCCGCGTTCCTCGCCGCGAACATGGCGCCGATCATGTTCGCCTCGCTGGTGGTGTTCATGCTGCTCGGCTACCCGGTGGCGTTCTCGCTGGCGGCCGTGGGCATCTTCTACGGCCTCGTCGGCATCGAGCTCGGCCTGCTGACGCCGTCGCTGCTGCAGGCCCTGCCCGACCGGGTGTTCGGCATCATGGCCAACGAGGTGCTGCTGGCCATCCCGTTCTTCACCTTCATGGGGCTGGTGCTCGAACGCACCGGCATGGCCGAGGAGCTGCTCGACACCATCGGGCAGTTGTTCGGCGGCATCCGCGGCGGGCTCGCCTACGCGGTGATCTTCGTCGGCGCGCTGCTCGCGGCGACCACCGGCGTGGTGGCGGCCTCGGTGATCGCGATGGGCCTGATCTCGCTGCCGATCATGCTGCGCTACGGCTACGACAAACCGCTCGCCTCGGGGGTGATCGCGGCCTCCGGCACGCTGGCGCAGATCATCCCGCCGTCGCTGGTGCTGATCGTGATGGCCGACGTGCTCGGGCGTTCGGTCGGCGACATGTACAAGGGCGCCTTCCTCCCCGGCTTCATGCTCACCGGCATGTACGTGGCCTGGATCCTGATCAACTCGATCCTCTACCCGACGAAGGTGCCGGCGCTGCCGCCCGAGGCGCGCTCGCTGCGCGGCACCGCGCTGCTCGCGCGCGTGGTCGAGGCCATGGTGCCGCCGCTGGTGCTGATCTTCCTGGTGCTCGGCACCATCTTCATCGGCTGGGCCACCCCCACCGAAGGCGGCGCGATGGGCGCCGTCGGCGCGCTGATCCTCGCGCTGATGAAGCGCAAGCTGACCAAGGACCTGCTGGTGCAGTCGATGGCGGCGACCGCCAGGATCACCAGCTTCGTGGTGTTCATCCTGATCGGCGCGCGGGTGTTCAGCCTCACCTTCTACGGCGTCAACGGCCACGTCTGGGTGGAGCACCTGCTGCTCGACCTGCCGGGCGGGGCGACGGGCTTCCTGATCGTCGTCAACATCATGGTGTTCCTGCTGGCGTTCTTCCTCGACTTCTTCGAGATCGCCTTCATCGTCGTGCCGCTGCTCGCGCCGGTCGCCGACAAGCTCGGCATCGACCTGGTGTGGTTCGGCGTGCTGCTCGGCGTGAACATGCAGACGTCGTTCATGCACCCGCCGTTCGGCTTCGCGCTGTTCTACCTGCGCAGCGTCGCCCCGCCCGCGGTGCGCACCGTCGACATCTACTGGGGGGCGGTGCCGTACGTGCTGATCCAGTTGATCATGGTGGGGCTGATCATCCTGTTCCCGCAGATCGTCACCATCGGGCTCGACCGCCCCGATCCGTCCAAGGCGAAGGCGCCGGTCGAGATCGTCCTGCCCGACAGCGGCGACAACGGCGGCTTCGACGACCTGTTCAAGGACGACAAGCCCAAGTGAGTCCCGCCGCCGCATGAAAAACCCCCGGCACCGCGCGCGGCGCCGGGGGTTCTGGGTGTGCGGCCGGCGCGGCGTCAGCGCTTGGCGCGGCGCACCGCCTGCATGAAGTTGGCGAGCGTGCCCTCGGCCGAGCCCATCCACAGGTCGGAGGGCTGCTGGAAGGCCTTCAGCGACTCGTAGACCTTCTTGAACACCGGGTTCGCGGCCGACTCCTCCTCGTAGATCTTCTGCGCGGTCTCGTAGGCGGCCTTGAGCACGTCGTCGGGGTAGCGGCGCAGTTCGGCGCCGTTCTGCACCAGGCGCTGCAGCGCCGGCGGGTTCTTGGCGTCGTAGGCCGCCATCATGTTGACGTTGGCCTCGGCGGCGGCGGCTTCGAACGCCGCCTGGTAGGCCCTGGGCAGCGACTCCCACTGGCCCTTGTTGACGTAGAACGACAGCGTCGGCCCCGGCTCCCACCAGCCCGGGTAGTAGTAGAACTTGGCGACCTTGTAGAAGCCGAGCTTCTCGTCGTCGTAGGGCACGGTCCATTCGGCGGCATCGATCGCGCCGCGTTCGAGCGCCGGGTAGATCTCGCCGCCCGGCAGCGACTGCGGCACCGCGCCGAGGCGCGAGAAGATCTCGGCGCCGAAGCCGGGGATGCGCATCTTCAGGCCCTTGACGTCTTCGAGCGACTTCAGCTCCTTGCGGAACCAGCCGCCCATCTGCGTGCCGGTGTTGCCGCCCTGGAAGTTGACGACGTTGTAGGCGGCGAACATCTCGCGCAGCACCTCGCGCCCGCCGCCGTAGGCGAACCACGAGTTCATCTGCCGGTTGCCGAGGCCGAAGGGGATGTTGCAGTCGAGCGAGATCGCCTTGTTCTTGCCGTGGAAGTAATACGAGGCGGTGTGGCAGCACTCGACGGTGTTCTGCTGCACCGCGTCGAGCACGCCGAACGCCGGCACCAGCTCGCCGCCGGCGAACACGCGTATCTCGAAGCGCCCGTCGGTGATCTCGGCGATGCGCTTGGCCAGCACCTCGCCGCCGCCGTAGATGGTGTCGAGGCTCTTCGGAAAGCTCGATGCCAGGCGCCACTTGATCACCGGCTGCGACGACACCACCGCCGGCGCGCCGGCCGGCGCCGCGGGTGCCGCAGCGCCGGCGGCGGGCGCTGCCGGCGCGGCGGGCGCCTGCTGGGCGAACGCCTGGGGCAGCACCGCTGCGGTCGCGCCGGCGGCGATCGACGCACCCGCCGTCTTCAGGAAATCACGACGCTCCATGGGGCTCTCCTCTGTGATTGTGGTTTGTCATGGACGCTGCAACGCGTCTGAGTATAGGAGGGGGCGTCAGTTCGTCGCCGGCAGCACCTTGAGCCGGCGCTCGCCGTAGCGCTCGTTGTCGAGGTAGACCTCGATGGTCCAGTTGCCCGGCTTGTACAGGTACTTGTTGAGCATGAACTCGCTGACGCTGGTGGCGCTCACGTTGTTCGCCGGCAGCTTCTGCGAATCGCTCAGCACCGCCTGGCCGTCGGCGTCGAGCACGCGCGTGAGGTAGCGGTGCTCACCGGGCGCGATCTGGTTCCACGCCGTGAACACGTAGAAGCGGTCCTGGTCGAGGCTGATCGCCTCGACGCTGTTCACCGGCTGGCCACGCTCGTTGAGCCCGGTGGTGAACACCGTGTTGGCGGTGGTCTTGAACGACGGGCCGGTGGCGGGCCCGCCGCAGGCGGTCAACACGGCCAGGGTGAGAGCGACAAGGGCTTTCTTCATCAAACGTCCTCGAAAAGAAACCGGGCGAAGGCCCGCGCGAACCGCGCCGTACTATACGCGCCGGCCGTGGTCGGGCCCAAACCGCGCCACCCGCCGTGCGGCGCAGCGGCACGCCGTCAACCCCGCCTGCCGGCGGCGCATGGCGGGCGCCCCGCGCCCGGCCTAGACTGACGCGCCCTCCGCTGCCGGTCTTGCCGCCATGCAGGAACAACTCCTCAGCATCTTCGTGACCTACTTCGTCGTCATCGACCCGATCGGCATCGCGCCGCTGTTCGCCTCGCTCACCCGCGGCGGCGCGCCGGCCTACCGCAAGCGCATGGCGATCAAGGGGGTGGCCATCGCCACCGGCATCCTGCTGTTCTTCTCCCTCACCGGCGACCTGCTGCTGCGCCTGCTCGGCATCTCGATCCCGGCGTTCCGCATCGCCGGCGGCGCGCTGCTGTTCATCCTCGCGCTCGACATGGTGCTCGCGCGCCCGTCGGGGATGCGCAACGCCACCGTGCGCGAGCAGGAGGAGGCCCACTTCAAGGACGACATCTCGGTGTTCCCGCTGGCCTTCCCGCTGCTTTCGGGGCCCGGCGCACTGACCACGGTGCTGCTGACCACCAGCCGCACGCAGGCCAGCCCGATGCTGTTCTACGGCGCGCTGGGGGCGCTGCTCGTGGTGCTCGGGCTGACGCTGCTGGCGCTGCTGGCGGCGCCGCGGCTGCTGAAGCTGATGGGCGATACCGGCGCGATGGTGGTCGACCGCCTGTTCGGCGTGATCCTGGCGGCGCTCGCCGCGCAGTACGTCGTCGACGGCGTGCGCGCCAGCCTGCTGACGGCCGCGTGACCGCGCCCGTGCCGCCCGGAAACGCCACGTGATCGCCTTCCTCAACCTGCTCGGCGTGGCGGTGTTCGCCGTCGCCGGCGCCCTCGCCGCGGTGCGCCGGGGCCTCGACGTGTTCGGCGTCGGCATCATCGCGATCGTCACCGCGATCGGCGGCGGCACGCTGCGCGACCTGCTGCTCGGCGTCGCCCCGGTCGGCTGGGTGCGCGAGCCCGACGCGCTGCTGGTCGCCTCCGCCGCCGGCCTCGTCACCTTCTTCTGGGTGCGCCACCGGCCGATGCCCGAGCGCCTGCTCAACCTCGCCGACGCCGCCGGCCTCGCGCTGTTCACCGGGCTCGGCTGCGCCAAGGCGCAGGCGAGCGGTGCCCACCCGCTGGTGGTGCCGGTGATGGGCATGCTCACCGGTGCCGCCGGCGGCGTGCTGCGCGACGTGCTCTGCGCCGAGGTGCCGCTGATCTTCCGCCGCGAGGTCTACGCCACCGCGGCGATCCTCGGCGGCTGCGCCTACGTCGTGCTGTTCGGCATCGCCGGCGCCGATGCCGCGCTGCTTGCCGCCGTCGCCCTCACGCTCGTGGTGCGGCTGGCGGCGATACGCTGGCACCTGAACCTGCCGGCGCACGCCGACGGTGCGCACCATGGTTGATGCCGGGCCACGGCCGCAGCGCGGGTACTTCACTTATACACAGGCGTATCGATGGACGGAGCTGCCCGAAGGCTTCCGCCGGCGCATCTGACGCGCTGCACAATATGCTGATCGGAAAGCCTTTTCGACCCATCAGGGAAGCCTGTTTGCGTGTCGGGACTTGCCAATACGGGCCGGATCGGGTAACGGCGCGGGTTTCATCCACAAAGTTATCCACAAGTCGACGGATCGGCGTCATCCCGCCTCCGTGCACCGGTTTCGCGCCATGACCGCCCCCATCCTGCGCGTCGCCGTCCCTTCACCTTTGTATCGCTGCTTCGATTACCTGCCGCCGGAGCAGCATCCGCCGCTCGCCCCCGGGCAGCGGGTGCGCGTGCCCTTCGGCCGCCGCATCGTCGTCGGGGTGGTGCTCGCGCTCGCCGCCGGCAGCGACGTGCCGCGCGAGCGGCTGCGCCAGGCCGTGTCGGTGCTCGACACCGCCCCGCTGCTGGATGCCGACCTGCTCGCGCTCGCCGAGTGGGCGGCACGCTACTACCACCACCCGCCCGGCGAGGTGTACGCCACGCTGCTGCCGGCGGCGCTGCGCCGGGGCGCCGCGGCGCGGCCGACGCAGTTGCGGGTGTGGCAGCTCACCGCGGACGGCCACGCCGCGCTCGCCGCCGGCGAACCCCGGCGCGCACCGCGCCAGCGCGCGCTGCTCGAACGCCTCGGCGCCAGCCCGCACGGCCTCGACGCCGACACGCTGCGCACGCTCGCCGGCGACGTCGTCGCGCCGCTGCGGGCGCTGGCGGCCCGCGGCTG
Source organism: Plasticicumulans lactativorans (assembly GCF_004341245.1). GTDB lineage: Bacteria > Pseudomonadota > Gammaproteobacteria > Competibacterales > Competibacteraceae > Plasticicumulans_A > Plasticicumulans_A lactativorans. The sequence continues at coordinate 73,016 of NZ_SLWY01000004.1, forward strand.
GGTCGCCACCGCGGCCCCGGTCGCCCCGGCACCGACGCCCACGCACCCCGGCCCGCCCCTCGCCGCCGCGCAGGCCGAGGCGGTCGCGGCGATCACCTCCGCCACGGGCTTCGCGGCCTTCCTGCTCGAAGGCGTGACCGGCAGCGGCAAGACCGAGGTCTACCTGCGCGCGATCGCCGCCACGCTGGCCGCCGGCCGGCAGGCCCTGGTGCTGGTGCCCGAGATCGGGCTCACCCCGCAGCTGCTGGAGCGCTTCCGCGCCCGCCTGCCGACGCCGCTCGCGGTGCTGCACTCGGGGCTCAGCGACGGCGAGCGCCTCAACGCCTGGCTCGCCGCGCGCAGCGGCAGCGCCGGCGTGCTGATCGGCACGCGCTCGGCGGTGTTCGCGCCGCTCGCGCGCCCGGGCCTGATCGTGCTCGACGAGGAACACGACCCGTCGTTCAAGCAGCAGGACGGCTTCCGCTATTCGGCGCGCGATCTCGCCGTGGTGCGCGCGCACGCCGCCGGCATCCCGGTGGTGCTGGGCTCGGCCACGCCGGCGCTGGAGAGCCTGCGCAACGTCCAGCTCGGCCGCTACCGCCACCTGCGCCTCGACGAGCGCGCCGCCGGCGCGCAGCCGCCCGCCACCGAGGTCATCGACCTGCGCCGCCAGGGGCTCGACGAGGGCCTGTCGGCGCCGCTGCTCGCCCGCATCGGCGCCCACCTCGACGCCGGCGGCCAGGTGCTGCTGTTCCTGAACCGCCGCGGCTACGCGCCCGCGCTGTACTGCCACGCCTGCGGCTGGCTCGCCGAGTGCCCGCGCTGCGATGCGCGGATGACCGTGCACCGCGGCCGCCAGCGCCTGCTCTGCCACCACTGCGGCAGCGAGCGCGCGCTGCCGCGGGCCTGCCCGGACTGCGGCGGCGCGGAACTGCTCGGCCTCGGCCAGGGCACCGAGCGCATCGAGGCGGCGCTCGCGCGCCACTTTCCCGGCGTCGGCGTCGCCCGCATCGACCGCGACAGCACGCGCCGCAAGGGCGCGCTCGAGGGCCTGCTCGACGGCGTGCACGACGGCCGCCACCGCCTGCTGATCGGCACGCAGATGCTGGCCAAGGGCCACCACTTCCCCGAGGTCACGCTGGTCGGCGTGGTCGATGCCGACCAGGGGTTGTTCAGCGCCGACTTCCGCGCCACCGAGCGCATGGCGCAGACCCTCGTGCAGGTGGCCGGGCGCGCCGGACGCGCCGGGCGCCCGGGCAGCGTGGCGATCCAGACCCACCACCCCGACCACCCGCTGCTGCAGCGCCTGCTGCACGCGGGCTACCCGGCGTTCGCCGAGGCCCTGCTGGCGGAACGCCGCGAGGCGCAACTGCCGCCGTTCGCGCACCAGGCGCTGCTGCGTGCCGAGGCCGCGACGGCCGCCGCGCCGCTCGCCTTTCTCGACGCCGCCGCCGCCCTCGCCGGCACGCTCGGCCCCGCCGGCGTGGAGGTGCTCGGCCCGGTGCCGGCGCCGATGGAACGCCGCGCCGGACGCCATCGTGCACAACTGCTGCTGCAGGCCGTCGAACGCCCGCTGCTGCAGGCGCTGCTCGCGCGCTGGGTCGAGGCCCTCGCCGCGCTGCCCGGCGCGCGCCAGGTGCGCTGGTCGCTGGACGTCGATCCGGTCGATCTGTTCTAGTGCCCGCAAGCACAGGCCAGGGGGACGACGGACGTGGGCGAGGTGTCGGGAGTGCGCATGGTGGTGATCGGCGGCGGCACCGGCAGCTTCACACTGCTCTCGGCGCTCAAGCGCTACGTCGGCCACCTGACGGCGATCGTCAACATGGTCGACGACGGCGGCTCCACCGGCGTGCTGCGCGACGAACTCGGCGCCCTGCCGCCGGGCGACGTGCGCCAGTGCCTGGTCGCGCTGTCACACTCGCCGCGGGTGCGCGAGCTGTTCAACTACCGCTTCGAGGAAGGCACCTTCGCCGGCCACGCCTTCGGCAACCTGTTCCTCAGCGCGCTCGAACGCATCACCGGCAGCTTCGCCGAGGCCGTCGAAACCGCCGCCGAAGTGCTCGCGGTGCGCGGCACCGTGGTCCCGGTGACGCTCGACGACGTGCACCTGATGCTGCGTGAACCCGGCGGCACGCTGGTGCGCGGCGAATCCCGCGTCGGCGCCTCGCGCTTCGCCGGCGGCCGCCGCCCCGAGCTGTTCCTGAGCCCGCAGCCGCGCGTGAACCCGGCGGCGATCGTCGCGATCCACGCCGCCGACATGGTGGTGATCGCCCCCGGCGACCTCTACGCCTCGCTCGCGCCGACCCTGCTCGTGCCCGGCATCGGCGACGCGCTCGCCATCAGCCCGGCGCGCGTGGTCTACGTGTGCAACCTGATGACCAAGCCCGGCCAGACCGACGGCTTCCAGGTGCACGACTTCGCCGCCGAGATCGAGCGCTTCGCCGGCCGCCCGGTGCTCGAACACGTGCTCTACAACACCGAGCGGCCGGGCGCCGAACTGCGCGAGCGCTACGCCCGCGAGCACGAGTACGGCGTCGGCTTCGACCCGGCCATCCTGCAGCGCCAGCACTACGGCGCGGTGGGCGACACCTTCCTCGCCGGCCCGCCGCAGATGCGCACGCAGGTCGACCTGATCGCGCACCGCACGCTGATCCGCCACAACGCCGACCGCGTCGCCCGCCACCTGATGCGGCTGTACTTCTCCTGAGCGCAGCGCGCGGCGGCGCTAGAATCGCCGCTTTGCGACGCGGCGACCCCGATGAACGACACCCTGCGCGTGCAGCGCGACGTTTCCCTGCAGCCCCACAACACCTTCGGCCTGCCGGCGCGCGCCGCCTGGTACGCGCGCATCGAGGCCGCGGCGCAGGTGCCCGCGCTGCTCGCCGACGCGAGCCTCGGTGCGCTGCCGCGGCTGGTGCTCGGCGGCGGCAGCAACGTGCTGTTCACGCGCGATTTCGACGGCCTGGTGCTGCACGTCGCCATCCCCGGCATCGAGGTGCTGGCGGAAGCCGGTGACGAACTCACGGTGGCGGTCGGCGCCGGCGAGAACTGGCACGGCTTCGTCGCAACCGCGCTGGCGCGCGGCTGGTACGGGCTCGAAAACCTCGCGCTGATCCCCGGTACCGTCGGCGCGAGCCCGATCCAGAACATCGGCGCCTACGGCGTCGAGATGCGCGAGCGCTGCGAATGGGTCGAGGTGCTCGACTTCGCCAGCGGCGGGCAGCGCCGCCTCGCCGCCGCCGACTGCGGCTTCGCCTACCGCGACAGCTGCTTCAAGCGCGACCTCGCCGGGCGGGTGCTGGTCACCCGCGTCGCCTTCCGGCTGAGCCGCACGCCCCGGGTCGATGCGCGCTATGCCGACATCCGCGACGAACTCGCCGCCCGCGGCATCGCCGCGCCGACACCGCGCGACGTCTTCGACGCGGTGTGCGCGGTGCGCCGGCGCAAGCTGCCCGACCCGGCGACGCTCGGCAACGCCGGCAGCTTCTTCAAGAACCCGCTCGTCACCGCCGCGACCGCCGCGGCGCTGCGCGCGCGCTTTCCCGAGCTGGTCGCCTACCCGCAGCCCGACGGCACTGTAAAAATTGCTGCCGGCTGGCTGATCGACCGCTGCGGCTGGAAGGGCCGCAGCCTCGGCCGGGCCGGCGTGTACGAGCGCCAGGCGCTGGTGCTGGTCAACCGCGGCGGCGCCGACGGCGCCGAGGTGTTGGCGCTCGCGCGGGCGATCCAGGCCGACGTGCGCGCGCGCTTCGGCATCGAGCTGGAGCCCGAACCGGTGGCGGTGTAGGCCGCCGCGCGGGCATGAAAAACCCCCGGCCCGCACGCGGCGGCACCGGGGGTCGGGGACGGCGATGCGCGGCGCCGGTTCAGGCGGCGGCGCGGTTCGCCTTGCGGCCCTTGCGGCGCAGGCCGGCGAAGCCCAGCAGGCCGAGCCCCATCAGCGCGACGGAGGCCGGTTCGGGCACCTGCGGCGCCATGATGCCCTTGCCGGCGAAGATCTGCTCATAGCCATTGTTCAGCGCGCCCATGCGGATGTCGGTGTGCATGTACGAGTACAGGCCCGAACGCAGCGCGACGTTCAGCTCGGGCGACCACAGCGCATAGGCAGCCTGGTTGGCGCCCAGGTTGTGGTTGAAGCTGACCGCGCCCGGGCTGCCGCAGGCGACGATGCTCGTGGCCGTCGCGTCGGTGCAGATCTCGCCGCCCGACACCACGTAGTGGTACTGCTCGGCGGGCGACGCGAGATACTCGGTCATGTCCGCGGGGGGGTTCGCGATGTTGTCGTCGGCGGGCAGGTTGGTGCCGTAGGTGTAATTGGCGACGTTGCCCCCCGCCACCCCGCCGGTACCGCGGTTGTTGGTGAAGTCGAAGGTCGCGCAGTTGCTGTCGGTGGCGTCGCACAGGGTCACGCGCGCGAAGGCGACCAGGTTCTGGTTGGTCGAAGCGCCGCTGTTGACCTGGTTGTTGTTGAAGAAGAGCACGAATTCGTCGTAGCCGCCGGCGCCGTTGTTGAGGAAGCTCAGCAGCGTGCCGACCTGCGCGTCCCAGGAGTCCTTCTTGTCGCCGGTGAACTCCGACGTGAAGTAGGCCGGGCAACCGCCGCCGGTGCAGTAATCAGGGTCGTGGACGCCGCCGAGGTTCGCATCGGTGGTCTGGAACTGGGGCGGTGCGCCGGAGCCGTCGGGGGTCCGGTACGGGTCATCGATCGGGCCGTAGTCGGTCGGATTGTGGTTGTCGTTCACCGGGTTGTTGTTGGTACCGGTCGCGACGACGAGATCGGCGGAAATGTTGCCCGGCGAGGAGGCGATGTAGTACGGGTTGCCCGGTCCGGTGCCGCCGCCGTTCGCCAGGTCGTACTTGTAGGCCAGGATCGGCAGCGAGTACGAGTAGAAGTCACCGTACTGGTACGCGTTGGTATTGGACGGGGGGAGGTTGATCGATGTCGCATGCGCCGCGCCGACCATGCATGTCAGCCCGAGTACCGCTGCGAGCGGGAGCTTGTGGAAACGTGTCATTTTATTGGCTCTCCGAAAAGGTTCCGGCTGCATAACAAGTCGGCACGTTGACGCAAAGCACGTTTCGAGCCACCAATGGCCATCCAGAAAAATCAGTGCATTGCAAGGGATGTTTGTCAGCGCTTGTAAAACAAACCGACAGTCGCGCGCGCGGGCTCAGGGTTTCAGCGTCCCCAGCACCTGCCGCGCGTCCTCGACGCCGGGGAAGGGCTTGCCGCTCGCCACCGCCCGCGCCAGGTGCTGGCGGGCCTCGTCGACCTGCCCCTGGCGGTGCAGCGCGATGCCGAGGTGGTAGCTGACCTCGGGGTTGTCGGGCAGCCGCGTCTGCGCCGTGCGCAGGTAGGGCAGGCCGAGCGCGGCATCGCCCTGCTGCGTCAGCACCCAGCCGAGCGTGTCGAGCACCGCGCCGTTGTCCGGCGCCAGTGCCGCCGCGCGTTGCGCAGCGTCGCGGGCACGCGGGTCGGACAGGTGCAGGTAGGCGAGCGCGAGGTTGTTCAGCAGCAGCACGGCGTCGGGGCGCTTGGCCAGCAGGTGCTCGTAGGTCCCCGCGGCGACCTGCCAGTTGCCCTGCCGCAGGAAGCCTTCGGCGAGCAGCGTGATCCCCGGATCGTCGTCCGGATGCGCGGTGATCCACTCCTGCAGCAGCGCGACCGCCGCGTCGAGCCGCCCGGCGCTCGCCAGGCTCCGGTAGGCGCCGGCGACGAGCGCCGGGCGCGGGAACTGCCGGAAACCCGCGGTGTAAAGTTCCGCCGCTTCGGTGGCCTTGCCCTGCCGCTGCAGCACCTCGCCGAGCAGGCCGTATGACACCGGCGTCGCGCCGGCGGCGTGCAGCCGGCGCGCGCGCGCCTCGGCTTCGGTGAGCTTGCCGGCCGCCAGGTAGGTTTCGGTCGCGGCGACGAGCACGTCGGTGTTCCGCGGGTCCATGCGCAGCGCCCGTTCCAGCGTGTCCGCCGCCTCGGGGTAGTCGCGCGCGAGCATCTGGTAGCGGGCCACGCGCAGGTAGGCGGCGGGCGTCTCCGGCACCACCCCGAGCAGGCGCCGGAACGAACCCCGCGCCTGCGCCGGCAGGCCGGCGGCGAGCTGGGCCATGCCGAGGGCCGCGAACACCGCCGGGTTGCGGGCGTCGGTGGGGGACGCCGCGGCGACCGCCGCGGTTTCGTTGGCGAGGGCCAGGGCCTTGTCGGGCTGTCTGGTGCGCAGGTAGATCTCCACCAGCGCGAGACGCGGCTGCAGGGCGCGGTCGTCGAGGCGCCGGGCGTATTCCCACACCACCTGGGCGGCGTCGGGCCGGTTGACCTTGGCATAGAGCGCCCCCGCCTCCTCCAGCAGGGCCATGTTGTCCGGATGCGCCTTGATCTGCGCATCGAGGCGCTCGATCGCCTTGTCCACCTGCCCGCGCCGCACGTCGAGCCGCGCCAGGTTCATCTGCAGCGGGAGCTGCCTGGGATCGACCGCCACCGCGTGCTCGAGCGTCGCGTAGGCGCCGTCGAGATCGCCGTCGGCCGCCTGCGCCCGCGCCTTGAAGTTGAGCAGGACGACATCGTCGGGCGCGGCCTCCACCAGCCGGCTGGTGGTCGCGACCGCTTCCTTCAGCTTGCCGGTGCGCATCTGCATGATGGCGAGCATCAGCCCCGAGGTCTGGCGATCCGGGTGCTGCTCGAAGGTGTCGGCGAGGTCCTGCATCGCCTGCCCCTGCTGCCCGCCGCGGAAGCGCGCCTCGGCCAGCCGGTCCACCACGTCGGGCGCCCCGGCGTCGAGCTTCGCCGCCTCTTCGAGCACCTGGATCGCCTGCGCCTGGCGGCCGAGCGCCATGTACGCCGCGCCGAGCTGCGCCAGGAAGCGGGCATCGCCGGCGGCCTGCGCCCGCACCGGCTCCAGCATCGCCAGCGCCTGCTCCGGCTGGCCCTGACGCATCAGGATCGTCGCCAGCATCTGCCGGGCGCCGACATGGCCGGGCACGCGGTCCACGTACCGCGTCAGGTCCTCGCGCGCGTGGCCGAGTTCGCCCAGCGCGTAATGCACCGCCCCGGATACCAGCAGGAACTGCGGTATCTGCGCCAGCACCTCGTCGGGGATGGCTTTCAGCACGTTCGCGGCTTCGGTGAGCTGGGTCTTGGCCGCGTCGGCCTCACCGCGGCGGGCGAGCCACTGGGCCTTGAGCAGCATGCCGCGCGGATCGAGCGGGTCGGTCGAGGCGAGCGCGTCGAAGTCCTTGCGCATGTCGTCGAGCCGGCCGAGCTGCAGCAGGATCTCCAGCCGCGCCAGCCGCGCCGGCAGATTGCGCGCGTCGAGCGCGAGCACGTAGTCGTAGCCCTGCAGCGCCTGCTCCTGCGCCCCCAGCGCCTGCTGCACCGTGGCCCAGGCGATCCAGGCCGCGACGTCGCGCTGCCCGCGCTGCAGCGCCGCTTCCGCCTCGCGCTCGGCGCCGGCGAGATCCCCCAGGCCCAGGCGCAGGCTGGCCATGCCGGTGTGGCCATCGGGCAGCGCGTCGGCCTGCTCGATCGCCCCGGCGAAGCTGCGCTCGGCGTCCGCGAACTTGCCGAGCGCCAGGTAGGCCTGCCCGCGCGCGGCGAGCACCTTCGCCAGCGCCTCGCCGGTGAGCCCGGCCACCGGGACCTGATCGATCAGCCGGCGGTACTGGCCCTGCTGGAGGAAGCCCGCCGCGCGGTAGGGTTCGATCTCGGCCGGGGCGGCGCCGAGCTTGCGGGCGGCGCTGAACGCCGCCTCGGCCAGGCTCTGGCGGCCCGTCGCCATGTAGATGCGCCCGATCAGCACGTTGGCCCCGGCGTGGTCGGGCTGCTGCTGGAGCACGTTCTTGACCTGGATGAGGGCGCCGTCGAAATCGTCGACCGCGAAGCGCGCGACGGCATCCGCGTAGATGGCGTCGATCTCCGTCGCGGCCCCCCGGGCCACGCCGCTCGCGCTCAGCAGCATCAGGGCGAAGGCCAGCACGACGAGCCTTGGGCTGTTCATATCGGGCAGTTTCTCCGGTGGTGGTGGCGTCGGGGCGCCCGCGGACGCCGCGGCGGCATCTTAATGCCGTGGCGGGCGGTGGCGAGCATCGGCATGGCCGTTGCGCCGTGCGCGGCGGGCAGGCACCGCGACGCAGGCGGACAGCCGCATTGCCGCGCGCGCCTTCATCCGGCGCCACGAAGGCGGGTAGAATCCGCGCCGCCGCATCCCGCCGTTCCGGAGTCCCCCGTGAAGACCCTGCTCGCCCGCCTCGTCACCGAGGCCCTCGCCGCGCTCGCGCAGGCCGGCACCCTGCCTGCCGACGTCCACCCCGAGGTGCAGATCGAGCGCACCCGCGAGCGCGCCCACGGCGACTTCGCCACCAACGTCGCGATGACGCTGGCGAAGGTCGCACGGCGCAAGCCGCGCGAGCTCGCCGAGGCGCTGGTCGCGGCGCTGCCGGCGCACCCGCAACTGGCGCGGGTCGAGATCGCCGGGCCGGGCTTCATCAACTTCTTCATGGCGCCCGCCGCCTGGCAGGCGGTGATCGCCACGGTGCTCGACCAGGGCAGCGCCTACGGCCGCTCGAACGCCGGCGGCGGGGTGAAGACCCAGGTCGAGTTCGTCTCCGCCAACCCCACCGGCCCGCTGCACGTCGGCCACGGCCGCGCCGCCGCCATCGGCGACACCCTCGCGCGCCTGTTCGAGGCCACCGGCTGGGACGTCACCCGCGAGTTCTATTACAACGACGCCGGCGTGCAGATCGGCAACCTGGCGCTGTCGGTGCAGGCGCGCATCCGCGGGCTCGAACCCGGCGCCCCCGGCTGGCCGGAGGACGGCTACCGCGGCGAGTACATCCGCGACATCGCCGCCGACTACCTGGCCGGCAAGGCGGTGGTGGCCGACGACCGCCAGGTGCAGGCCAAGGCCGACCCCGACGACCTCGACGCCATCCGCGACTTCGCGGTGGCCTACCTGCGCCACGAGCAGGACCTCGACCTGCGCGCCTTCGGCGTCGCCTTCGACGTCTACTACCTGGAGTCGAGCCTGTACGCCGACGGGCTGGTCGAGCGCACCGTCGCGCGGCTGGCCGGCAGCGGGCGCACCTACGAGAGCGACGGCGCGCTGTGGCTGGCCTCGACCGCCTACGGCGACGACAAGGACCGGGTGATGCGCAAGCGCGACGGCAGCTACACCTACTTCCTGCCCGACGTCGCCTACCACTGGACCAAGTGGGAGCGCGGCTACCGGCGCGTGGTCACCGAACTCGGCGCCGACCACCACGGCTCGCTCGCCCGCGTGCGCGCCGGGCTGCAGGCGCTCGACGTCGGCATCCCGCCGGGCTGGCCGGAATACGTGCTGCACCAGATGGTCACCGTGCTGCGCAACGGCGAGGAGGTGAAGATCTCCAAGCGCGCCGGCGGCTACGTGACGCTGCGCGACCTCATCGACGAGGTCGGCCGCGACGCCACGCGCTTCTTCCTGATCATGCGCAAGTCCGACTCGCAGCTCGTGTTCGACATCGACCTGGCCAAGCAGCAGTCGCTCGACAACCCGGTCTACTACATCCAGTACGCGCACGCGCGCGTGTGCAGCGTGATGCGCCAGGCCGACGACAAGGGCATCCCCTTCGACGCCGCCGCCGGCCGCGCGAGCCTCGGCCGCCTCGACGATCCGCACGAGGAGGCGCTGATGCTGCAGCTCGACCGCTACCCCGAGCTGATCGCCGTCGCCGCGCGCGACGACGAGCCGCACCTGCTCGCCGGCTACCTGCGCGAGCTCGCGCAGGGCCTGCACGCCTACTACAACGCCCAGCCCTTCCTGGTCGACGACGCCGAACGGCGCAACGCCCGCCTGGCGCTGATCGCCGCGGTGCGGCAGGTGATCGCCAACGGTCTGACCCTGCTCGGCGTGTCGGCACCGGAGAGCATGTGAGCAGCGCCCGTCGCGACTACAAGCCGCCGATCCAGACCCCGCGCAAATCGCGCCAGTACCAGCGCGTGCGCGTGCTCGGCTGGGCGGTGGTGGTGATGAGCCTCGGCGGCGCGGGCGCCGCCGGGGTGGCGTGGTGGCGCAACCACCAGGCGGCGACCGTCGCCGCGGCGCCACCGCCCGGCCCGCTGCCGGCCGCTGGCTACCTCGCCACCAGCCGCGGCGGCAAGCCGGTCGAGGACGCCCGCAGCGTGCGCAAGACCACGCCACCGCCGATCGAAGTGCCGAAGTCGCGCTTCGATTTCTACAACGTGCTGAAGGATCGCCAGGTGACGATCCCGCAGGACGAGATCGGCGGGCGTGGCCCGCGGCCGCCGGTGGCCGATTCGACCGTGGCGATCACCACCATCCTGAGCGGCACCGGCACCCCGCCGGCCGCCGCCGGCGCGTCCAAGCCGGCGACGGCGCCGACGCCCCCGGCGCAGCCGGCGGCGGCGCGCGGCTACCTGGTGCAGGCCGGCGCCTTCCCGTCGGCGGCCCAGGCCGATGCCGTGCGCGCCCGGCTCGCGCTGCACGGGGTGAGCTCGCGCGTCGAGGCCGGGCGCCTGCCCGACGGCACGCCGGTGCACCGGGTGCGCCTAGGGCCGTTCAAGGACGAGGCCGCCGCGCGCCAGGTGCAGCAGAAGCTCACCGGCGTCGGCGTGCCCTCGATCGCGCTCAAGGTCGACTGAGCACGCCCGCGGCTAGCGGCCCTCGCCGTCGCCCTGCGGGCGGATCAGCTGCGAGACGTCGAAGCCGAGTTCCGCCGCCCGCTCCACCAGCCGGGCCTCGATGGCGGCGTCGAGCTCGGGGGTGCGGGCGAGGATCCACAGGTACTCGCGGCCGGGCTCGCCGACCAGCGCCCACTGGTAGTCGGGGTCGAGCGCGAGGATCCAGTAGTCGCCCCAGATGAACGGCAGGAAGCCGAGCCAGGACGGCGCGAAGCGCACCTGCAGCCGCGCGTTGCCGGCCGCCGGGTCGGCGACGCGCGCGACGCCGTCGGCCTCGATGTAGCGGCCGTCGGCCACCCGGCAGCGGTTGTGCACGGCGATCGCACCGTCCTCGCGCAGCGCGTAGTCGGCGCTGACCTCGGCGACGCAGTCGCGCTGCCAGTACATCGGCAGGCGCGCGATCTCGTACCAGCGCCCGGCGTAGCGGGCGAGGTCGACCTGCGGCACGGTCGGTAACGGCTCCTCGGCCTGCGCGGTGAGGCTGGCGAGCGCGAGCAGGGCGGCGGCGAGGCGGGCCTTCATGGCGGGCTCCTGGGGTGGATGGGACGGCGCGGCGCGGGCGGCGGCGTTCAGCCGGCCGGGAACAGCCGCTTCTTCAGGCGGTACAGCGCCGAGTGGTCCTCGTCGCCGTAGCCTTCGGCGACGAGCTGTTCGTACTGGGGCAGCAGGGTTTCGATCGTCGGCAGGTGCCCGCCGGCGGCGCGCGCCATCGCCACGCAGATGTTCAGGTCCTTGATCAGCAGGCGGGTCTTGAAGCCGACGGCGTTGTCGTCGCGGATCAGGGTGTGGCCGCGCTTGTCGAGGAACCAGTTGCCGGCGGCGCCGGCGCCGACCACCTCGATCACGCGCTCGAGGTCGAGTCCCATCGCGCGGCCGAAGGCGAGCGCCTCGGTCACCGCCTGGCCGATGCCGGCGCACATGATCTGGTTGACCGCCTTGGTGGCCTGGCCGCTGCCGACCGGCCCCATCAGCACGATCCGCGCCGACAGCGCCGCGAGCACCGGGCGGGCGCGCTCAAGCGCGGCGGCATCACCGCCGGCCATCACCGCGAGCGTCGCGTTCTTCGCCCCCTCGACCCCGCCCGACACCGGCGTGTCGAGGAACGCCGCGCCGGTCGCGGCGAGGCGCCGTGCCGCCTCCTGCGCCGTGGCCGCGGCGACCGTCGAGCAGTCGCACACCACGAGCCCCGGGTGCGCCCCGGCGGCGAGCGCATCGACCACCTCGAGCAGGTCGGCGTCGGCCGACACGCAGGTGATCACCACGTCGCAGTTGCGTGCCACCTCGGCGGCGTCGGCCGCGGCCACGGCACCGGTCGCGCTGGCCACCGCCGCGGCCTTGGCCGCGCTGCGGTTCCAGACCGTGGCGAGCAGGCCCGCGCGGTGCAGGTTCAGCGCCATGGGGTAGCCCATGGCGCCCAGTCCGATGATGCCGGCTTTCATTCGGGGGAGCCTCGTGGCGGTTGGGATCGGGCGCACTGATGATAGCCGCGCGCCGCGGCGCCCTGCCGCGGCGCCCTGCCGCGGCGCGGGTCGGACGGCGACCTCAGGCGAGCGGCCAGGGCTCGGCGCGGTGCGCCAGCAGGATGCGTTTGAACTCGTCCGGATCCTTGATGTAGGTGAGTTCGCCGGCCATCGGGAACAACTGGTCGACCAGCCGCGACAGCCAGAAGCGCAGCGCCGCGCCGCGCAGCACCGTGCTCCAGCCGTCGCGCTCGGACGGCGTGAACGGGCGCACCGCCTGGTAGGCCGCGAGCAGCGGCTCGGCGCGGGCGTGGTCGAGACGCCCGTCGGGCTGCGAGCACCAGTCGTTCAGCGTCACCGCGACGTCGTAGGCGTAGGCGTCGGTGCAGGCGTAGTAGAAGTCGATCAGGCCGGTCAGGCGCTCGCCGTCGAACAGCGCGTTGTCGCGGAACAGGTCGGCGTGCACCACGCCCTGCGGCAGCAGCGCGCGCGGGTGGGCGGCCTGGTGGTCGAGCTCGTCGCGCAGCAGCGCGGCGTCGGTGGCACCGAGCAGCGGCAGCACCCGCGCCGCCGCCGCCTGCCACCACGGCGGGCCGCGGTCGTTGTCGCGTCGCTGCGCGAAGCCCGCGCCGGCCAGGTGCAACTGGCCGAGCGCGCGGCCGATCTCCATGCACTGCGCGGGGCTGGGCACGCCGCGGATGCCGCGCCCGCCGAGCTTCTGCACCAGCGCGGCGGGGCGCTCCTTGAGCACGCGCATGTAGCGGCCGTCGCGGTCGGCGAGCGGGTGCGCGCTCGGCACGCCGCGCTCGGCGAGGTAGGCCATCAGGTCGAGGTAGTAGGGGACGTCGTCGCAGCCGATCAGCTCGAACAGCGTCAGCACGTAGGCGCCGCGGCTGGTGGTGACGAAGTAGTTGGTGTTGGAGATGCCTTCGCTGATGCCTTCGAAGTCGACCAGCGTGCCGAGATCGTAGGCGGTGAGGAAGGTTTCGAGCTCGTGGCGCTCGACCGAGGTGTAGACCGACATGGCGGGGTGCTTCCGGAAAATGACGAGGCCCCGTCGCGGAACGGGGCCTCGGGGTGCGTCAGGCGGCGTTCACCACCGCAGCAGGATCCAGCTCGGCACGGCGATGCCGGGGTCGAGGTCGTTGTAGCGGGTCTCGAGGTTGCCGTCGCCGTCGGTGTCGACCAGGTAGTAGGCCAGGCCCTTGCGCGGCGTGACCTTGACCATGTACAGCGTGCCGTTGACGCGGTACTCCTCGGTGACGCCGTCGGCGCCGCGCACGATCGTCACCTCGGGCGCCAGCTCCTCCTGCGCGTCCTCGGCCCCCTCCGGCAGCGGCTGGAGGGCGGGCGGCTTCGGCGCATCGACCGCTTCGGCCGCGACGGCGATTCCGCTGGCGAGCAGCAGGGCGGGGAGCAGTGCGCGCATACGGGGCAATCCTTGGAAAGTGGGCGGATCAGAGGTCGAGCAGGATTTCCTGTTCTTCGGCCGATGGTTCGAAACCGCGGCTCTCGTAGTGCTCAAAAATAGCATCCACGACCTCCTGGGGTTTGTCCAGCACACGGAACAGCCCCAGATCCTCGATGTCGATCATCCCCTGCGCCGCCAGCGTGTCGCGGAACCAGTCGATCAGCGGGGTCCAGAACGTCGCGCCGACCAGCACGATGGGGATGCGCCGGGTCTTGCCGGTCTGCACCAGCGTGAGGATCTCGGCCATCTCGTCGAGGGTGCCGAAGCCGCCCGGCAGCACCACGTAGGCCGAGGCGTACTTCACGAACATCACCTTGCGCGAGAAGAAATGGCGGAAGGTCAGCGCGATGTTCTGGTAGTGGTTGGCGTGCTGCTCGTGCGGCAGCTGGATGTTGAGCCCGATGCTCGGCGAGCGCCCGTCGAAGGCGCCCTTGTTGGCGGCCTCCATGATGCCCGGACCGCCGCCGGTGACCACCGAGAAGCCGGCGTCCGACAGGCTGCGGGCGATCTCCTCGGCGAGCACGTAGTAGGGCGAACCGGCGGTGGTGCGCGCCGAGCCGAAGATGCTCACCGACGGCTTGATGCGGGCGAGGCGTTCGAAGCCTTCGACGAATTCGGCCATGATCTGGAAGATCTTCCACGACTCGCGCGTCAGCAGCGCGTCGTTGACCGGGTGCAGGCCGGGGTGGTGGTGTTTGTTCTGCGTGTTCATGGCGCCTGGTTACCTGGCTCGGGACGGAAACGCGGCGTGCGCCGCACTCCCGCAGCTTTAGCACGCGCACGCGCGGCGCGGGTGTCAGAATGATGCGGCGCGCCCGCCCGGCGGCCCCTTCACCGGCTCGACGGCCGCCGTGCGCGGCCACCACACGGACCTCCCCATGACCGCCACGCCTCCGCTGCTGCTCGTCGACGGCTCCTCCTACCTCTACCGCGCCTACCACGCGCTGCCGCCGCTCACCACCGCCGCCGGCGAGCCCACCGGGGCGATGCGCGGCGTGGTGATGATGCTGCGCAACCTGGTCGAGCGCTTCGCCCCCAGCCACGCCGCGGTGGTGTTCGACGCCTCGGGGCCGACCTTCCGCGACGCGCTCTACCCCGACTACAAGGCGCACCGCCCGCCGATGCCCGACGACCTGCGCGCGCAGGTCGAGCCGCTGCACGCGATGGTGCGCGCGCTCGGCCTGCCGCTGCTGGCGGTGCCGGGGGTGGAGGCCGACGACGTCATCGGCACGCTCGCGCGTGACGCCGCCGCGCGCGGCCTGGCGGTGGTGGTCGCCACCGGCGACAAGGACCTCGCCCAGCTGGTCGACGCGCGCATCACGCTGCTCGACACGATGAAGCGCAACGGCGAGGAGAGCGTCTACGACCGCGCCGGCGTGCTCGCCAAGTTCGGCGTGCCGCCCGAGGCGATCGTCGACCTGCTCGCGCTGATGGGCGACAGCGTCGACAACATCCCCGGCCTGCCCGGCGTCGGCCCGAAGACCGCCGCCAGGTGGCTGGCCGAGTACGGCTCGCTCGACGCGCTGGTGGCGAACGCCGGCGCGATCAAGGGCAAGGCCGGCGACACGCTGCGCGCACACCTCGGGCAGCTGCCGCTCGCGCGCGCGCTCGCCACCATCCGCTGCGACGTGCCGCTCGAGGTCGGCTTCGACGGGCTCGCCTACCACGGCCCCGAGCGCCCGGCGCTGCTCGCGCTCTACCGCCGCTACGAGTTCAACTCGCTGCTGCGCGAACTCGAAGCCGCCCCCGCCCCGGCGCCCGTCGCCGTCGACGCGGCGGGCGGGGAGGCGGCTGCCGGCGACGCCGTGGCCGTCGATGCCACGCCCGCCGACCCGCCCGCCAAGGTCCGCGACTACGACGTGGTCGTCACCGCGGCCGCGTTCGCCGGGTGGCTCGCGCGGCTCGAAGCCGCGGCGCTGTTCGCCTTCGACACCGAGACCACCAGCCTCGACTACATGCAGGCCGAGATCGTCGGCGTGTCGTTCGCGGTCGAGCCGCACCGCGCCGCCTACGTGCCGCTCGCGCACGTCTACCCCGCCGCCCCCGAGCAGCTCGACCGCGCCGAGGTGCTGGCCGCGCTCAGGCCGCTGCTCGAAGACCCGGCGCGCGCCAAGGTCGGCCAGCACCTCAAGTACGACTGGCACGTGCTGCGCAACCACGGCGTCGCGCTCGCCGGCATCGCGCACGACACCATGCTCGAAAGCTACGTGCTCGACTCCACCGCCACGCGCCACGACATGGACTCGCTCGCCGCCAGGTACCTCGGCGAGACGACCATCCATTACGAGCAGGTCGCCGGCAAGGGCGCCAAGCAGATCGGCTTCGAGCAGGTGCCGATCGACGCCGCCGGCGAGTACGCCGCCGAGGACGCCGACGTCACCCTGCGCCTGCACCAGGCGCTGTGGCCGCGACTCGAAGCCGAGCCGCGGCTCGCCGCGCTCTACCGCGAGCTGGAGATCCCGCTGGTGCCGGTGCTGGCGCGCATGGAGGACGCCGGCGTGCGCATCGACCCGGCGCTGCTGCGCCGGCAGAGCGGCGAGATCGCGCAGCGCCTGCTCGGGCTCGAACGCCAGGCCCACGGGCTCGCCGGCCAGCCCTTCAACCTCGGTTCGCCGAAGCAGCTGCAGGCGATCCTGTTCGACCAGCTCGGCCTGCCGGTGAAGAAGAAGACCCCCACCGGCCAGCCCTCGACCGACGAGGAGGTGCTCGAGGAGCTCGCCGCCGAGTTCGAGCTGCCGCGCGTGATCCTCGAACACCGCAGCCTGTCGAAGCTGCGCGGCACCTACACCGACAAGCTGCCGGCGCTGGTCAACCCGCGCACCGGGCGCGTGCACACCAGCTACCACCAGGCCGTCGCCAGCACCGGGCGGCTGTCGTCGAGCGACCCCAACCTGCAGAACATCCCGGTGCGCACCGAGGAGGGCCGGCGCATCCGCCAGGCCTTCGTCGCGCCGCCCGGCACGCGCATCGTCGCCGCCGACTACTCGCAGATCGAACTGCGCATCATGGCGCACCTGTCGGGCGACGAGCGCCTGCGCGCGGCCTTCGCGCAGGGCGAGGACGTGCACCGCGCCACCGCCGCCGAGGTCTTCGGCGTGCCGCTCGAACGGGTCGGCACCGACCAGCGCCGCGCCGCCAAGGCGATCAACTTCGGCCTGATCTACGGCATGAGCGCCTTCGGCCTCGCCCGCCAGCTCGGCATCGGCCGCGGCGCCGCGCAGGAGTACGTCGAGCGCTACTTCGCCCGCTACCCCGGCGTGAAGGCGTTCATGGACCGCACCCGCGGCGAGGCCGCCGAGCGCGGCTACGTCGAGACCGTGTTCGGCCGCCGCCTGTACCTGCCCGACATCCGCAGCAAGAACCCGGCGCGGCGCGCCGCCGCCGAGCGCACCGCGATCAACGCGCCGATGCAGGGCACCGC
Organism: Plasticicumulans lactativorans; assembly: GCF_004341245.1. Classification (GTDB taxonomy): domain Bacteria; phylum Pseudomonadota; class Gammaproteobacteria; order Competibacterales; family Competibacteraceae; genus Plasticicumulans_A; species Plasticicumulans_A lactativorans. The sequence continues at coordinate 90,016 of NZ_SLWY01000004.1, forward strand.
CGCCGACGTCATCAAGCGCGCGATGCTGGCGGTGGACGCCTGGTTGCAGGGCGGCGGCGCGGCGGCGCGGATGATCATGCAGGTGCACGACGAACTGGTGTTCGAGGTCGCCGCGGACGCGGTCGAGGCCTTCGTGCCGCGGGTGCGCGAACTGATGTCGGCCGCCGCCGCGCTCAGCGTGCCGCTCGACGTCGACGTCGGCGTCGGCGACAACTGGGAGGAGGCGCACTGAGGCCGCGCGCGATGCGCCCCCGGCCTGTTATAAGTGACGGCCACGCCCCGCCTCGCGGGGCAGCGCCCCTGCCACCGCCCCGGTGAAGCTGCCGTCCATCCCCGCCCCGTTGGAGCCTTGCCCATGCGCCGCGACCTCGCCCTCGCCCGCCTCCGCCGCCACCGCGCCGTCATCGCCCAGCGCTTCGGGGTGCGCCGGCTGGTGCTGTGCGGCGCGACGATCCGCGACGAGGCCGCGGCGGACGCCCCGGTCGAGCTGCTGGTGGAGTTCCTCGGCGACCCGAGCTTCGACCGCTTCGTCGACCTGAAGGGCTTCCTCGAGGACGAGGTGCTGCGCGCGCCGGTCGAGCTGCTCCTCGCCACCGCCGGCGAGACCACGCCCGCCGATTTCGACCACGCCGCCCTCGACGTCGGCTGAGGCCCGCCGCGGACGGCGACGGCCGCCGCCGCACGGTCTATACCCGATGACGCGCACCGTCGCGCCGAAGCGGCGCGGCGACCGGCGCGGCGGCGGGGGACGGGGCGACCATGATGACCTCGGACATGTTCAAGGGCCTGCTGACGCTGTTCCTCAGCGGCCTGATGCCGGTCACGATCGCCTCCTTCCTGCTGGTGCGGCGGACCAAGAAGAAGGCCGAGTTCTCCCGCGTGGTGCAGATGCTCGCGATCGCCGACGACGAGGCCGAGTTCGCCCGCGACCGCGTGACCGAGCAGTACGCCAGCAGCAACTACCGCCTGCCGGTGCTGTTCGCGTGGCTGATGTCGATCCTCGGCTTCTACGCGCTGCTGTTCGGCGCCGACCTGGTCGGCGAGCATCCGGGCAAGGCCAACTTCCTGCTCACCGGCGTGTTCAGCGGCAGCGTCGAGCAGATGCAGGCGCTGCGCCTGCAGGGGATGACGGTGATGACGCTCGCCTTCCTCGGCGCCTACCTGTGGTCGGCGCAGGCGATCCTGCGGCGGCTCAACGCCGGCGACCTGACGCCCTCGGTGTACTTCAGCGCCGGCATCCGCATGATGCTCGCGCCGGCGCTGGCGCTGATGGTGTCGCACCTGAGCGCCGAGGCCGGCAACGTCGCGGTGGTGCGCAATACGCTGCCGGCGACGGCCTTCCTGGTCGGCTTCTTCCCCGACGAGGCGCTGCAGTTCCTGAAGGAGCGCGTGCGCCTGTTCGCCGACACCCGCCGCGCCGCCCACGCGCTGCCGCTCAGCATGATCGAGGGCATCAACGTCTATCACCGCGCGCGGCTGGCGGAGGTCGGCGTCGACGACGCGCAGAACCTCGCCTGCGCCAACTTCATCGAGCTGGTGGTGCGCACCTCGTTCAACCCGACCCAGATCATCGACTGGATCGCCCAGGCGCGGCTCTACACCTACTTCAAGGACGACATCGTCGCGCTGCGCCAGGCGCAGGTGCGCAGCATGTTCGACCTGCTGCCGGCCACCCGCGACCCTGCCGCGCTGCAGGACATCGCCGACGCCGCCGGCCTGCCGGCGTCGCGCCTGCGTCACTACTGCACGCTGCTCGGCAGCGACCTGACCGTGCAGCAGTTGCGCAGCTTCCAGGAGCGCCTGTGCACGCTGCCGCGGCGCGACGACGGCACCCCGCCCCCGCCCGACGCGGACGCCGCACCGCCGGCGGAGCCCGCCGCATGAACGCCCGCCGCCTGCACCGCGCGCTCGTGCACGCCTGCGCGGCGCTCGCGCTCGCCGGCTGCGCCGGCCCGCTCGCCGAACTCGCCGCCCCGCCCGCACCGAGCTGCGCCGCGGTGCCCGACGCCTGCTTCGCCGCCGGGCGCGCGCAGTTCGAGGACTACCGGCGGGCGAAGATCGAGACCATCCGCGCCCGCGGCGACCGCGACCGCCTGCCGAGCGCCCCGGTCGCCCGCCTGCACGCCGGGCGCACCGCCTACGCCGCGCTGCTGGTCCACGGCCTCAACGATTCGGCCTACTACATGGCCGACCTCGCCGACCTGCTCTACGCGCACGGCTTCAACGTCGTCACCGTGCTGCTGCCGGGGCACGGCACCCGCACCGCCGACATGCTGGACGTGACCGCCGAGCAGTGGCGCGCCGAGGTCGAAACCGGCCTGGCGCTGGCGGCGATGTTCGGCGACGAGCTGGTGGTCGGCGGCATGTCGCTCGGTGCCGCGCTCGGCATCGACGCCGCGCTGCGCCGCCCCGACATCCACGGCCTGGTGCTGTTCGTGCCGGCGCTGGAGCTGCGCCACTACGACGCCGTCGCCGGGCTGAGCTGCGCGCCCGGCCTGCGCGAGGAAGCGGTCGTCACCGCGATCCCGGAGAACCCGGTCAAGTACAAGGTGCGCGTCGGCAACGGCGTGTGCCAGTTGCGCCGGCTGATGGCGCACAACCTCGCCCACGGCGAACCGCGGCGCGACGGCGCGGTGACCACCGAGGAGAAGGTGCGCGCGCTCGGCGCGCAGCTGCGGGTGCCGACCTTCGTCGCGCTGACCTACGCCGACGAGCGCGTGTCGCCGCAGGCCGAACTCGCCTTCGCCGGCAGCATCGCCGCGCCGGTCGTCGTCGTCACCGCCGGCGTGCCCGAGGCCGGCGACCCGCCGCAACTCGCCAACGGCGGGCGCATCCTGCCGATCACCACCGACGCGCTGCCGCACTCGTACCTGGTGCGCCGCAGCAACCCCTACAACGGCGAGGCCAACCCGCACTTCGACGCGCTCGCACGCACGCTCGGCGGCTTCCTCGACGCGCACTTCCCGGCGCGGCGCTGAGCCGCGCGGCGCTCACGGCAGCGCGGCGACGCCGTCGACGCCGAGGTGCGCGCCCAGCACGCCGACGATCAGCGCGTGGTCCTCGCGCGACGGCAGGCCGGAGACGGTGATCGCGGCGACCACCCCGGCGCCGCGCACGCGCACCGGGAAGCTGCCGCCGACCGCGGCGTAATCCATCGGGTCGAGCCCGATGTCCGGCCCCAGCACCTTGCCCTGGGCCGCGAACTTCGCCCCGGCGAGCATCGACGAGCACTGGAAGCGCAGCGTCACGTTGCTCTTGCGCCGCGCCCACTCGTCGTTGTCGCCCGAGGAGCCCGGCAGCGCCGCGAAGAACAGCCGCCGCTCGACACGGCGGATGTCGATGACGACGGCGGCCTCGCGCGCCGCCGCCGCGGCGCGCAGCGCGCAGCCGAGCTCGAACGCGGTGGTCTCGTCGAAGGCGCTGAAGACCAGCGCCTGCTCCTGCCGTTCGAGCGCGGCGATCAGATCGGTGTTGCTCAACTGGAAAGTCTCCCCGCTGGGGGCCGTCCGGCGACCTGCGCCGTGCGGCCGAAACGGCGCCGGGCGCCGCGGTCGGCCCCGGGGCGCCCGGCGCCGGGGGGCGGCGCGACGATACGTGAGCGGGCAGGGCCGGACAACGCGCCGGCGCGTCAGCGGTCGAGGCGCTTCTTCATGTGGTACAGCAGGGTGCCGATCGGCCGGTCCTCCAGCACGCCGTACACCTGGTAGCCGAGGCGCTCGTAGAACGCCCGCGCGCCCACCGTCTTCAGGAACGCCACCACCGCCCCGTGCGCGCGGCCGAAGTCCTCGACCCGCCCGAGCAGCGCCGACGCAATCCCGCGCCGCCGGTACGCCGCGTCGACCCACAGCACCTCGACCTCGACACCGTTCCAGTACACCGCGGCCTTGATCCCGCCCACCACCACCCCGTCCCCGTCGCGCACGAACGCCGCCACCGGCACGTCCGCCGACGCATCGGGCAGCCCGGGCAGCACCGATACCGTGTAACGCCACATCCCGGCCTCCAGCGCAGCGAGGTCGGCGGGATCGGGGGCGGTGGTGAGGTCGATGTGCATGGCGCGGCGGACGGGTGCGGTGACGGCGGGGCGCCTACGTTAGCGCCGATGATGGCGGCGCACCCGCCCGCGTGGTCCCGGGCCACCCGCTTCCAGGGCATTGGCAACCAGCCTCGCGACCCCGGATCATCCCACCCCGCCCGCGACCCCGCGCAATGACCGGCCGACGACTGGAAGCCCACCGATGCCTTTGACCCTGCCCCAACTGGAACGCCACCTGTTCAAGGCCGCCGACATCCTGCGCGGCAAGATGGACGCGTCGGAGTTCAAGGAATACATCTTCGGCATGCTGTTCCTGAAGCGCTGCTCCGACGTGTTCGAGCAGCGGCGCGAGGAGGTCATCCGGCTGGAAATGGACGCGGGCAAGACCGAAGGCCAGGCCCGCCTGTCGGCCGAAGTCGAGCGCTGGTACAAGCGGGAAGGCTTCTTCTGGGTGCCACCCCAGTCTCGATACGGCTATCTACTGAACGAGGCGCACCATAACGTAGGCGACTTCCTCAACAAGGCGTTGACGGGCATCGAAACGGCCAACACCAGCCTGTACGACGTGCTTGAGCACATCGACTTCACCCGCAAGATCGGCAGCAGCAAGATCCCCGACAGCAAGCTGCGCCAGTTGATCACCCATTTCGGCACCTACCGCCTGCGCAACGAGGACTTCGAGTTCCCCGACCTGCTCGGCGCCGCCTACGAGTACCTGATCGGCGAGTTCGCCGACTCCGCCGGCAAGAAGGGCGGCGAGTTCTACACGCCGCGCTCGGTGGTGCGGATGATGGTGCGGCTGCTCAAACCCCGGCTCGCCCACGACATCTACGACCCCTGCTGCGGCTCGGGCGGCATGCTGATCGCCGCCAAGGAATACATCGACGAGCACGGCGAGGACGGCCGCAAGGCCAACCTGTTCGGCCAGGAGTTCAACGGCACGGTGTGGTCCATCGCCAAGATGAACATGCTGCTGCACGGCATCAGCACGGCGGACCTGCGAAACGATGACACCCTCACCGATCCGCAGCACGTCGAAGGCGGCGAGTTGATGCGCTTCGACCGCGTGCTGACCAACCCGCCGTTCTCGATCAACTGGGGCAACGCCGAGAAGAACGCCGACGGCAACCCGGCCTGGAACCCCCGCTTCCCCGAGCGCTTCCGTTATGGGCAGGTGCCGCTCGGCGCGAAGAAGGCCGATCTGATGTTCCTGCAGCACATGCTCGCCGTCACCCGCGACGGCGGCATGGTCGCCACCGTCATGCCGCACGGCGTGCTGTTCCGCGGTGGCGAGGAAAGGGCCATCCGCGCCGGCATCATCAATGACGACCTGCTCGAAGCCGTGATCGGCGTCGCGCCCAACCTGTTCTACGGCACCGGCATCCCCGCCTGCATCCTGGTGCTGCGGAAACAGCAGCAGAACGGCGCGCATCGCGTCAGCGGCAAACCCGCCGAGCGGCAGGGCCGCGTGCTGTTCATCAACGCCGACCGCGAATTCTTCGAAGGCCGGGCGCAGAACCACCTGCTGCCCGAGCACATCGAGAAGATCGTCACCACCTTCGACGCTTTCCGGGAAGTGCCCGGCTTCTCGGCCATCGTCGACAACGCCACGCTGAAGGCCAACGACTACAACCTCAACATCCGCCGCTACGCCGACAACGCCCCGCCGCCCGAGCCGCACGACGTGCGCGCGCACCTGATCGGCGGCGTGCCCAAGGCCGAAATCGCGGCCAAGGCCGCGCTGTTTGCCGCACATGGCCTGAACCCGATGGACCTGCTGGTTGACCGTGACGCCAAGTACCTGGACTTCCGGCCCGAGCTGGCCAAGCGGCAGGACCTCAAGCCGGCCATCGAAGGCAACGCCGGGCTGGTCGCCAAGGAAGCGGCCATTCGCAAAGCCTTCGAGGGCTGGTGGCAGGCGCACAGCACCCGCATCACTCAGCTTTCCGGGCAGATGGACAACGCGGCCAGCCTCGTCGCCCTGCGCAACGACCTGCTGGCCAGCTTCAGCGAGTCGCTCGAAGCCATCGGCCTGCTCGATCCCTTCCAGGTGCGCGGCATCGTCGCCGGCTTCTGGTACCAGACCAAGTACGACTTCCTCACCCTGATGGCGCGCGGCGCCAGGGGCGTGGTCGACGCGTGGCGCACCGGCATCGTCACCGCGCGGGAAGACAAGGGAGCCAAGGAAAGCCCGCTGGAGCACAAGCTGGTCAAGTTCCTGATGAGCGACTTCGTCGAGGCCATCAACGAGCTGGAGGCGAAGAAGGCCGAGCTGGACGGCCAGATCAAGGCCGCCAGCCCTTCGGTGCCCGAGGGCGAAGACGGTGCCGACGCCGAGGCTGGCACCGAGGCCGCGGACGGGGATGAGGACGACGAGAACGCGGTGGACGAGGCCCAGCTCAAGGCCTGGAAGAAGGAGCTCACCGCGGTCAAGAAGCAGCTCAAGGCCAAGGACGACAGCTTCAAGCAGCACATCAACGCCGCCGTCGATGGCCTGTCGCCCGAAGCCGCCGCCGAGCTGCTGCTAGCCATCCTGCACGACGACATGCGCGCGATCGTCGAGCGTTACATCGCCGCCCAGCGCAAGGAGATCGTCGCGGCATTCGAGAACGGGTGGGACAAGTACCGCGTGACGCTGACCGAGATCGAGGACAAGCGGGATGCGGCGGCGCGGGCGCTGCAGGGGTTTTTGAAGGGGTTGGGGTATGTCTGACGACGAAGCGAGTCTTTACCGCGCACTGTCAGCACTAGTGTCGCCGGTCGACACCAAGATCACTGTACGCAAGGACCCGATAAAGCCATACGTTGGACTGGAAAACATCCCTTCGCGTGGTGCGCACTTGGTGGGTTGGGCGATCGCAAGCTCGTCAATCAGCACCAATGCCATATTCCAGGCCGGCGACATCCTTTTCGGCAAGCTGCGCCCCAACCTGCGCAAATGCGTCGTTGCACCTTTCGACGGCTACTGCTCAACGGACATCTTGGTCTTGCGACCGAATACGGGGATCGATCCAAGCTTTGCGGGAAAAGTGCTTCGGACCGAGCTAGTCGGCGCGGCGGCTGAGATGACATCTGTCGGCACGAAGATGCCGCGAACTTCGTGGAAGCACCTGAGTGAACTGGGGGTCTTCTGTCCTGGCTTTCCTGAGCAGTCGAAGATCGCCCAGATCCTCGACACCCTCGACACCGCCATCCACGAAACCGAGGCGATCATCGCCAAGCTCAAGGCCGTCAAGCAGGGCCTGCTGCACGACCTGCTGACACGCGGCATCGACTCCAACGGCGAACTGCGCCCGCCCCAGGCCGAGGCGCCACAACTCTACAAGGAGTCGCCGCTGGGGTGGATTCCGAAGGAGTGGGAGATTGGTCCCGCGGCGACCTATTGTGACCGACTAACCGTCGGGGTTGTGAACACTGCCACGCACGCGTATGTGCCGGAGGGAGTTCCATTCATACGCTCACAGAACGTACGGGCGAATCAGATCATGTTGGAAGACCTTCTCCACGTCACACAGCGGTTCAACCGAGAGCAGATCAAGTCGGTTTTGCGCGAAGGCGACGTTGTGATCGTTCGGACGGGGTATCCAGGCACAGCGGCGGTGATCCCGGCTTCTCTTGACGGTTCGAATTGCTTCTCGCTAGTGGTCGCGACACCGCAAAGACAGCGCCTGAACTCTTCGTTCCTAGCGCAGTACATGAACGCCCCCATGGGGCAACGGCAAGTGTCTCGATTGCAGTTCGGTAGCGCACAGCACAATTTCAATATCGGGGAGATGCGGATCCTCCCCGTGCCGCGAGCGCCGCTGCCTGAGCAGAGGGCCATCGTGGCATCGGTACTGCAAGTCGATGTAAGGCTGACCGCGGAGGAGAGTTGGCTGAAGGCGCTCCGTGCTACGGCTCTGGGTGTCGAGGAAGACCTCCTCACCGGCCGCGTCCGCGTCACGCCGCTGCTGGAGCACGCCGCGTCATGACCCCCGGCCTGCCGCCCGCCGAATCGCTCACCGTCGAGTTCAAGAGCGACCGCAAGCGCCTGCCCGACAACGAACTGGTCGAGGCCGTCGCCTGCCTCGCCAATGCCGAGGGCGGCGAGCTGTGGCTGGGCGTGGAGGACGACGGCACGCCCACCGGGCTGCATCCCGAACACCAGAACCTCAACGGCCTCGTCGGGCTGGTCGCCGCGCGGACGGCGCCGTCGGTCACGGTTCAGGTCGATGCGCCGGTGGTCGGCGGGGTGCGCGTGGCGCGCATCGTCGTGCCGAAGCGCACGGAGGTGTCTACCAGCGCCGGCGTGTATCTGCGCCGCCGCATCAAGTTCGACGGCACGCCCGAATGCGCGCCGATGCTGCCGCACGACCGGGTGAGCCGCGCGTCGAGCATGGGCGCACTCGATGTCTCGGCGCAGGCTGTGGAGGGCGCGACGCTGGCGGACTTCGATCCACTCGAGCGCGAGCGCCTGCGGCAGGCGGTGCAGAAGCACGGCGGCGATCGAGTGCTGCTGGAGCTGGACGACGAAGCCGTCGACGGCGCGCTCGGCTTCACAGTGCGCCAGCCTGACGGGAGCCGGGTTCCAACGCTGACCGGACTGCTGGTGATCGGGCGCGAGGCGTCGCTGCGCGCGCTGGTTCCCACGCACGAGTTTGCGTTCCAGGTGCTCGCGGAACAGGCCGTTCGGTTCAACGAGTTCCGCAACTTTCCGCTGATCAAGGCGATCGACTGGCTGGAAACCAATTTCCTGCCCTACAACCCGGAAGAAGAACTGCAGGTCGGTCTGTTCCGCGTGCCGGTTCCCAAGGTCGATATGGGCGCCTTCCGTGAAGCGGTCGCCAATGCGCTGATCCACCGTGATTATTATCGCCTCGGTGCGGTGCATGTGCGCCTGGAGAACGATGCGCTGGTGGTCAGCAACCCCGGCGGGCTGGTGGACGGGGTGACCCTGGCCAACCTGCTCACCACGGAGCCGCGCCCGCGCAACCGCGTGCTGGCCGATGCGATGAAGCGCATCGGCATCGTCGAGCGATCCGGTCGCGGTGTGGACAAGATCTATCGCGGCCTCCTCAAGTTTGGCCGCCCGGCGCCGGACTATGCCCGCACGGACACGACCAGCGTCATCGTCAGGTTGGGAACGGACGCCGCCGACCTCGACTTCAGGCGGCTGGTGGTCGAGGAAGAGCGCCGCAGCAATGGCGAGCTGCCGATCGACAGCCTGATCGCGCTGGCAGCGCTGCGCGAACTCAAGCGCGTGTCGGCCGACGAGCTGGCGCTGCGCATCCAGCGCGACGCCGCCAGCGCCAAGCGCACGCTGGAGGCGCTGACGGAAGCGGGGCTGGTCGAGGCACACGGCACGACGAGGGGGCGCAGCTACACGCTGTCGGCAAGCGTGTACCAGCGAGCGGGGAGCAAGGCGGCCTATACCCGGCAGAAGGGTTTCTCCGGCATCCAGACCGAACAGATGGTGCTGAACTTCGTCAGCCAGCACGGACGCATCAAGCGATCCGAGGCGATGGAACTGTGCCGTTTGACCGACGATCAGGCTTTCCGCCTGCTCAGGAAGCTGGTGGAGCAAGGACGGTTGGTGGCACACGGCGAGAAGCGCGGGGCCTACTACACGCTGCCCGGCGCGCCGTGAATCCGGACTTTATGCGCGCTTATGCGCGCTTATGCGCACTTATGCGCAACGCCAGAAAACGTAGGGAGCCAGCATGGGTCGGGAACTCGAAGACGTCGAAAAGCCATTTGTGGCACAGCTTGAGGCGCTGGGCTGGGCACCTGTCGCAGGCAGCCTCGACGCCCCGGCCGCCAGCGACCGCGCGAGCTTCGCCGAGGTGATCCAGGAGCGCGTGCTGCGCGAGCGCCTGCACGCGCTGAACCCCGGCCCCGGCGGGGCACCGTGGCTGGACGACGCCCGCCTGTCGGAGGCCGTGGCCGCCATCACGCGGCTGGGCACCCACAAGCTGCTGGAGGCCAACCAAAAGGCCACCGAACTGCTCACCCTCGGATTGACGGTCGAAGGGCTGCCCGGCTGGGACGGCGGACGCGGCCAGACGATCCGCTACATCGACTGGGAGTCCCCGGCCAATAACCGCTTCACCGTCGTCAGCCAGTACCGGGTGGATTGCCCGCCGGGCTTCAACGCGGCCAAGGCCTTCATCGTGCCGGACCTGGTGCTGCTGGTGAACGGCGTGCCGCTGGTGGTGGTGGAGTGCAAGAGCCCATCCATCCCCGAGCCGCTGGCCGAAGCCGTCGACCAGTTGCGCCGCTACAGCAACCAGCGCAAGACCGCCTTCGAGGTGGAGGACAACGAAGGCTGCGAGGCGCTGTTCGCCACCAACCAGTTGCTGGTGGTCACCAGCTTCGACGAGGCGCGGGTGGGCTGCGTCGGCGCGGCCTGCGAGCACTTTGCGGCGTGGAAGACGGTGGTCGGCCCCGACGGGATCGGCAGCGAGATCGAGGTGGCACAGGGGCTCGGCAAGTCCGTGCTCTCGGAGCAGGAACGCCTGATCGCCGGGCTGCTGCGGCCTTCGCACCTGCTCGACGCGGTGCGCCACTTCCTGCTGTTCATGCAGGTGGGCGGGCAGACCATCAAGACGGTGTGCCGCTACCAGCAGTACCGGGCCGTGAACCGTTCGATCGCCCGGCTCAAGACCGGCCAGACCCGCTTGCAACACGGCGAGCACGACCAGCGCGGCGGGATCATCTGGCACACGCAGGGCTCGGGCAAATCGCTGACGATGGTGTTCCTGGTGCGCAAGATGCGCGCCGACGCGCAACTGCGCCGGTTCAAGGTCATCGTCGTCACCGACCGCAAGGACCTGCAGGGCCAGTTGTCGGTGACGGCCACGCTCACCGGCGAAGTGGTGGAAGTGGCCGAGAGCGCGGTGGGTATCCGGCGACTCGCGCGACGCAAGGGGCCGGGGCTGGTCTTCGCCACGATCCAGAAGTACCGCAACACCGACACCGAAGGCGATGCCCCGCTGACGGCGGACGATCTGCCCAGGCTGGCGGAACCGAAGGCGGCCTATGAGGCGGGCGGGCCCTTCGAGGTGCTGAACGAGGACGAGGCCATCCTCGTGCTGGTGGACGAGGCGCACCGTACCCAGGCCGGCGACCTGCACGCCAGCCTGCTCGCCGGCCTGCCCAACTGCGCGCGCATCGGTTTCACCGGCACGCCGATCATCATGGGTGAAAAAAAGCGCACCCACGAAATCTTCGGCGAGTTCATCGACCGCTACACGATCCGGGAGTCCGAGGCCGACGGCGCCACGGTGCCGGTGCTCTACGAGGGGCGTACCGCCGTCGGGGCGATCAAGGACGGCGCCAGCCTGGACGAACTGTTCGAGGATCTGTTCCGCCAGCACACGCCCGAGGAGCTGGAGGCGATCAAGCGGAAGTACGCCACCAAGGGGCACATCTTCGACGCGCCGCTGCTCATTGCCGACAAGGCGCGCGACATCCTCCGCCATTACGTCACCCACATCCTGCCCAACGGTTACAAGGCGCAGGTGGTGGCGTACAGCCGGCTGGCGGCGATCCGCTACTTCGATGCGCTCGGGAAGGCCCGCGACGAATTGCTCGCCGAGGCGCAGGCGCTGTCGCCGGCCGACAAGGCGCTGGACGACGAGGCGCTGTGCCAGCGGCCGCCGAAGGTGCAGGCGGTGGTGCAGGCCTGGCGCTACCGCGACACCCTGGCCCGCATCGAGTTCGCGCCGATCATCTCCGGCAGCAACAACGACGATCCGGCCTGGAAGCCATGGACCGACAACGCGGCGCAGGAGCAACTGATCAAGCGCTTCAAGAAGCCCCTGTTCCACGCCCGGCCCGACAAGGCCGATCCGCTGACCTTCCTGGTCGTGAAGTCGATGCTGCTGACCGGCTTCGACGCACCCATCGAGGGGGTGATGTACCTGGACCGACCGATCCGCGAAGCGGAACTCCTGCAGGCCATCGCACGCGTCAACCGCACCGGCTTCGGCAAACGCTGCGGTGTCGTGGTCGATTACTACGGCGTGGCGCAGCACCTGAAGGAAGCGCTCGCCGCCTACGCCGACGAGGACGTTGAAGGCGCGCTCGCCAGCCTCGGGGACGAGGTACCGGTGCTGCGCGATCGCCATCTGCGCGTCGTGGACCTGTTCCGCCAGCAGGGCATCGACCCGTTTGCCGACACCGAGGCCTGCGTCGCGGTGCTGGGCGACGAGCGCCTGCGCGCGGAGTTCGCGGTCAAGCTCAAGGCCTTCCTCGCCTCGCTGGACACCGTGCTGCCCCGCCCCGAAGGATTGCCGTACTCGGGTGACGCGAAGCAACTGGCCTACATCCACGCGCGGGCCCGCAACCGCTACAAGGACATGCCGGTCCTCGGCAAGGACGTGGGCGCCAAGGTGCGCAAGCTGATCGACGACCACGTGATTTCGTTGGGAGTGGACCCCAAGATCCCGCCGATCCAGCTCACCGACGTCGAATTCGACAGCCACGTCGCCCGTGCATCCGGCGACCGCGCCAAGGCTTCCGAAATGGAGCACGCCATCCGCGCCCACATCCGCAAGCACCTGGACGAGGACCCGGTGCTGTACCGCAAGCTGTCGGAGCGGCTTAACGACATCCTCAGGTCGCTGGGCGAGCAATGGGACCAGCTCCTCGCGCAACTGCAGCAGATCATCGACGAGCTGCGCAGCGGCCGGGCGAGCATCGCCGATGCACCCGCGGACCTGCCTGAACACTGCGCGCCCTTCCTGCGGACGGTGTTGAAGGTGATCTGTGCCGATGCCACGCCTTCCGCGGCCGAGTTGCTGCGCCTGAAGGATGTGACGGTGGAGCTGGTCGAGCTGCTGGTGCAGGAACTGCAGGGCAACCGCAGTATCTGGAGCCCGCACAAGCGCGCAGCGCAAGACGACCTGAACGGGCAGTTGTTCGACCACCTGATGCGCCTGCGCCCGCCGCTGGTCGGTGCCGACGCGGCTGGCATCCTGGCGGATCAGTTGATGGAGCAGGCCCGGGCCAGCCACGACAGGCTGCTGCAGGTGTAAGGGCATGCTGGCCCCGCTGAATCGCCCACCGCATCCCCCGACTGACGCCGCCACGAACCAGTTCAGTGTCGATGAACTGCGGTTCACGGTCCGCCGCAGCGCACGCCGCAGGACGCTGCAGATCACCGTGGAACGCAACGGCGAGCTGATCGTGTCGGCGCCGCCCGACGTCAGCGATCAAGCCCTGCGCGACTTCGTGATCGAGAAGCGCTTCTGGATCTACACCAAGCTGGCGGAAAAGGAGCGGCTGCGGTGCCACGTGCCGCGCAAGGAATACGTCGACGGCGAGGGCTTCCTGTACCTCGGGCGCAGCCATCGGCTGAAGCTGGTCGATCAGCAGGAGGCGCCGCTGAAGCTGGTCAACGGCCGCTTCGCGCTGCGCCGCGATGCGCTGCCCGACGCACGCGAGCAGTTCGTGCGCTGGTACAGCGAGCATGCGCGGACCTGGCTCGCGGCACGGGTGGCTGCATACCGCTCCCGGATGGAAGTCCAGCCTGCCGGCGTCAAGGTGCAGGAACTGGGCTACCGCTGGGGTTCCTGCGGCAAGGGCGACTGGCTGTACTTCCACTGGAAGACCATCCTGCTGCCGGCACGCATCGCGGAATACATCGTGGTGCACGAGATCGCCCACCTGCACCAGCCACACCACACCCCGGAGTTCTGGCTGCGCGTCGAACGCGCGCTGCCCGACTACGCGCAGCGCAAGGCCTGGCTGGCCGAACACGGCATGGGCGTCGAAGGCATCTGAGCGCAAGAGTCGACGAAATCGCCGACGATCCCGCCGAGACGTGATCAAGGCGCCGAAGCAGCGGTAGCACACCGCTGCCGGGCTCGATCGGTCCGAAGACCGGCGCGCCCGGCCGACGGCCGCTTCCGGCACCTGAGGGATGCCGGCCGCAGCGAGGGCCCGCGCCCCCTCACCGCCCCGTATGGCTCGCCGCCAGGTAACGCCCGGCGGTGTCGAGGAACACGTACAGCTCGCGCCGGGCCGGATCGGCGGCCTGCGGCTGCTGCAGCACCACGGTCCAGCCGGGCTGGTTGTAGCGCAGCCTGCGCTCGGCGCTGGCGACCGCGGCGGCCAGCCAGTGCGCCTCGACGATCGCGCGCTCGACCATCGCGTCGACGGCCTGGCGGGCGTACAGCACGGCCCTGTCGCGGGTGACCGTCGCACCGTCGGCCGCGGCGACGCCGAGGGCGTGGAAATCCGCCGGCGGCAGCGCCGCGGTGAGGTTGTCGCGTTCGGCGGCGCGCACGGCGGCATCCATGTCGCGGTGGCGGTGCAGGTGCTCCTCCTGGTTGAAGCTCAGGTTCTCGGGGTCGCCGACGGTGTGCTGGTAGCCGTGCAACTGGCTCAGCAACAGCAGCACGCCGATCGCCATCAGGCCGTAATTCGCCGCCCGGCTGAAGCGCTGGAACGAGGGGGTGCGGCGCCAGCCGGCGATCAGCACGATCATCGCGGTCAGCGCGGCGACCTGGCCGAGTTCCACGCCGAGGTTGAACGCCAGGATGCGCACGACCAGCCCGTCCTCGGGCAGCGGCAGTTCCTGCAGCCGCGTCGACAGGCCGAAACCGTGGATCAGGCCGAAGGCGAACACCATCCACAGCAGGTCGGGTGGCGCGACGCCGAGCTTGCGGCGGAAGCCGTCGGTGTTCTCGAAGCCCTTGTAGATCACGCTGAGCGCGATCACCGCGTCGATCAGGTAGGCATTGGCGGTGATGCCGAGCAGCGTGGCGGCGATCAGCGTGATGCTGTGGCCGAGCGTGAAGGCGGTGACGAACGTCACCACGTCGACGAAGCGCGTCAGGAAGAACACCACGCCGAACAGGAACAGCAGGTGGTCGTAGCCGGTCAGCATGTGCAGCGCGCCCGACAGCAGGTAGGCGAGCGGGCCGCCGTCGACGAGCACCTGGCGCTGTGCGGCGGAAACACCGTGCGCCAGCGCGGCGGGGGTGAGCGCCAGCAGCGCCGGCAGGGCGGCGAGCAGGGCGCGGAGGGGGCGGATGCCGTGGATCATCGGTAATGCCTCGCAGGACCAATCGATTCCGGCGGGCGCCCGCAACGGGGCGCCCGCGCGCAGCCGCGGGCCGCGCACGGCGCGGTCGGCGGCATGACGAGGGAGTCGGGCGCGGCCGCCGGGCGGCGGCTCACGCGCAGGCGGCGAGGCGGGGAGGTCGTTCGAGGCGCGCCGGCGGTGCGCCGCGGACGCTGAAGCGGTAATGCGGCTGCCAGCCGGCAGCGGCACGGTGCAGCGGTGCCGCGACCGGCGGCGGCAGGTTCGCGGTCTCGTGCGCGTGGTCGGCCGCGTCGACGCCGTGCCGGTGCCCCGGCAGGCGCTCGGCCGGCGTGCCATCGCTGTGGGTGTGCGCACTATCGTCGACCGCGACCGCCAGCCGCGCGTGGCGCACGGCGTCGATCGCATCGCGCAGCAGGGGGCTGAACGAGGGCTGCGCCGCACCCGGATACGGCACCAGGCAGACCAGCAGCGCGAACGCGACGGCGAAGCGGAGAACGGCGTGGCGCAGGCGATTCGGCATGGGCGAAAGGCGGGGTGGCAGGTCGACGGGACGGGCCGGGGCGATGCCGCCGGCGCGCTGGCGATGATGCCATGCGCCACGGCGACGCGGGAACCCGACGGCGCTGGCTTCGCCCCGGGCGGCAGGAAAGCGCCGTTCTCTGCCAATGTGGCTAGCGTCGGGAAACGCGCCGGTCGCTGGGTGCCCGCTGGCGCGGGCATGACCGAACCCCGGCGCCCCACACGCCGCCATGTTGGGGTTCGCTGCGCTCACCGCCAACCTGCGCCGAATCAAGCCGTCGCTGGAGCGATCGGGGCTTGCGCTGCGTCGGAACGGAAAGGGAGCCACTGGCGTGAAGGGCGGGAGATGGATTGACGATAAATCGTCAAAATTCCAGGTGTGACGGCGCCCTCCCTTCCCTACATTGGGCGCCGCGGAACAACCGCATCCCCCTCGGTCGGCGGCCCCCGCGACCATGCCCGGCGGGGAAGAAAGGTCGTCAGCAGCGTGACGTTCCAATGTGAGGAGACAGCCATGAAGATCGCCCTCGACCCCTACATGATCCGCCACCTGTCGCTGCCCGAGCTGTGCCGGGCGACGGCCGAGCTCGGCTACGAGCACATCGAGCTGTCCCCGCGTGCGGACTTCCTCGACTGGTGGGTCATGCCGCGCGCGACGAAAGAGCGCATGGCCGCCTTCAAGCGCGCCCTGAAGGACCACGGCGTGAGCCTCGCCACGCTGCAGCCGATGTACCGCTGGGCCAGCCCCTTCGAGGACGAGCGCCAGTGGGCGGTGCGCTGCTGGAAGAAAGCCATCGAGGTGTCCATCGAGATGGACTGCCGGCTGATGATCAGCGAGTTCGGCCGCGGCGCCTCGCCCGAGCGTTCGGTGGGCGAGCGCCCGGGGGCGAACACCCGGGAGCTGTGCGAGGCGGCCTGGTTCCGCTCGATGGACGAACTGCTGCCGATCTTCGAGCGCGAGGGCCTCACGCTGTCGGTGGAGCCGCACCCCGAGGACTGGGTGGAGCAGTTGCAGCCGGCGGCCGACATCGTCAAGAACATCGGCTCCCCGGCGCTGAAGCTCAGCTACATCGCGCCGCACACCTTCTACTACGGCGACGACCTGGCGGCGATGATCCGCGAGGCCGCGCCGGTGCTGGCGCACGTGCGCGTGGCCGACACCTTCAACCACAAGAAGAGCAGCCAGCTGCGCTACATCGTCAACCCGCCGGGCTCGACGCAGATCCGCGTGCACCAGCACCTGGACATCGGCCAAGGCGAGATCGACTGGGACGTGTTCTTCGCCACGCTCGCCGAGGTGGGCTTCGACGGCGTGCTGTCGGCCTGCGTGTTCGCCTGGGAGGAGCGCGCCGAGGACTCCAGCCGCTTCATGCGCCAGGAAATCCAGCGCTACCTCGACCAGTACCCGCGCCGCTGAGCCGGTAATCCACGACTCCACGGCCGTTTCGTTCTCCGGCAGCAGCCGGAGTGGCCGCGCTTTGCCCGGAAAACGCACGGCGTCCCATCCAGCGCCCTTTTATGACCAGAGGATAGAGACATGAGCAAGCCCATCCGCTTCGCCCTCAACCGCATCAGCGCGCCCCGCCTGGCTTTCGACGAGTACCTGGCGATGTGCAAGCGCCTGGGTGTCACCACCATCGAAATCCGCAACGACCTGAACGGCGTCGAGATCAGCGATGGCACGCCCGCCGGCGCCATCAGGACGGCGGCCGAGCAGGCCGGCGTGACGATCCGCTCGATCAACGCCCTGTACCCGTTCGACGTGTTCGATGCCGACCTCGCCCAGCGCGCCGTCAGCCTCGCGAACTACGCCCGTGACTGCGGCGCCGAGGCGCTGGTGATGTGCCCCCTGAACAGCCGCGACGACCAGCGCAGCGCCGCCGAACGCCGCGTCGACCTGGTGTCCGCGTTGAAGCAGTTGCGCCCCATCCTGGACGACAACGGCCTGCTCGGCCTGGTCGAGCCGCTGGGCTTCGAAGAATGCTCGCTGCGTCGCAAGTCCGATGCCGTGAACGCCATCTACGACGCCGGCTGCGAGAAGAATTACCGCCTGGTGCACGACACCTTCCACCATTACCTGTCGGGCGAAGACGTCTTCTATCCCGACCTGACCGGGCTGGTGCACATCTCGGGCGTCGAATCCGCCGAGCTCGCCGACGCGCAGATGCGCGATGGCCACCGCGTCCTGGTCGGCGAGGCCGATCGTCTGGGCAACCTGCGCCAGTTGAAGATCCTGCGCGAGCGCGGCTACGACGGCGTCGTGTCGTTCGAGCCGTTCGCCGCCGAAGTCATGGAGGCCTCCGACAGCGAGCGCATCCTGAAAACCAGCATGGATTTCATCCGCACCGCGCTGCTGTAAGCGGCGTCTGCATTCAGCCTCAGCCATATCGGGAGCAATACGTCATGACGCTCAAGATCGGTGTTATCGGTACCGGGGCCATCGGCCAGGATCATGCCCGCAGAATCACCCAGAGCCTGTCGGGCGCCACGGTCGTGGCCGTCACCGACATCCATCCGCAGCAGGCGCAGGAGGTGGTGCAGAAACTCGGGCTGAATGCCACGGTGTACGCCAACGGCCACGACCTGATCGCCGCCGCCGACGTCGAGGCCGTGCTGGTGACCTCGTGGGGCCCGACGCACGAAGAATTCGTGCTGGCCGCCATTGCCAGGGGCAAGCCGGTGTTCTGCGAAAAGCCGCTGGCCGTCACCGCGGAAGGCTGCATGCGCATCGTGCAGGCCGAGGTCGAGCACGGTAAACGGCTGGTCCAGGTCGGCTTCATGCGCCCTTACGACAAGGGCTATCGCGCGCTCAAGAACGTCATCGACAGCGATCAGATCGGCGCGCCGCTGATCGTCCATTGCGCCCACCGCAACCCGTCCGTCGGCGACGGCTACACCACCGACATGGCCATCACCGATACCGTGATCCACGAGATCGACGTGCTGCGCTGGCTGCTGGACGACGACTACGCCTCGGTGCAGGTGGTCTATCCGAAGAAGACCCGCAATGCTTCGTCCCACCTGGCCGATCCGCAGATCATCCTGATGGAGACCGCCAAGGGCGTGCGCATCGACGTCGAAGTCTTCGTCAACTGCCAGTACGGCTACGACATCCAGTGCGAAGTGGTCGGCGAGACCGGCATCGCCAGGCTGCCGGAGCCGTCGGCGGTGCCGATGCGCAGCCAGGCCAGGAACTCGGTGGCGATCCTGACCGACTGGAAACAGCGCTTCATCGACGCCTACGACGTGGAACTCCAGGGCTTCATCGACGCGGTCAGGCAGGGCGAGGTCGGCGGCCCGTCGGCGTGGGATGGCTATGCCGCCGCCGTGACGGCCGATGCCTGCGTGCTGGCGCAGAAGACGGGGGACATCGTGCCCGTGCGCATGGCCCCGCGCCCGGCCTTCTACGGCAGGTGAGCGGCGCGACGGCCCCTCCTGCGGGCACCGGCCGGGCTGCGACGGCCCGGCCGGTTTTCATGGCCGTCGTGACCGGCTCCCGTCGGCACCGCCGGGCAGGTAGTGCCGCTGCCACATGTTCTCCAGGCAGTAGAGACGGAACTCATTCGGTGCGCTGGGCGGGGGAACCTCGACCATGCCGCAGGCGTGCAGCAGGTATTGCAGGGCGTTGATCGCCTGGCCGTCCGGGTCCTGGTCGATGACGAGGTCCATGACGCGGTTCTTGATGTACTGCCGGTGCTCGTCGGAGGGCTCGTGTCCCACCCAGGCGACCTTGCCGGCCATGTCGAACTTGCGCAGCGCGGCCTCGATACCGGGAGAGCCTGCTCCGCTGTTGTAGATGCCGACCAGATCGTCGTTCGCCTTGAGGGTGCGGGCGACCGCCAGGTAGCACTGGTCGGGGTCGTCGTGGGTCGTGACGGTCTGCGCGTTGCACGTCAGTTCGGGATACAGCTCGGCGAGCACCTCGCGGCAGCCACGGCTGCGATCGACGTGCGCCTCGTAGTCGAGCCGGCCGCCCAGCAACAGCACCCGCCCCGGCCGCCGCACCAGCCGGCCGAGGAAATACCCGGCGGTCCGTCCTGCCCGGTGGTTGTCGATCCCCACGTAATGGAGCTGCGGCATGTCGGCAATGGCATTGACCATGGCCACGACCGGAACGCCCTCGGCGAGGACCTGGCGCAGGGCTTCGCGAACGCGCTCATTGTCCGGCACCGTCGCAATCAGGCCGTGGCGACGGTAGGGCGGATGCAGGATCGCCTTGTACATGGCCCCGTCATCGTGCTCGGGCAGGATCAGCTGCCGCACGACGACGCGCTTGTCCAGCATCTGCGACACCCTTTGCAAGGCCTGGCGCAGTCGCCGGAAAAACGGGGTGTTGTTGTCTGGCAGCAGCACGTCCAGCCGCAGCAGGCCGTGGCGCGCGTCGGGCAGGATGCGCGGCACCCCCAGCTTTCTGGCGGCGGCGATGACGCTGGCCCGGGTGGCCGGCGAGACGCTGCCCCGCTCGTTCAGGACCCGGTCCACGGTGCTGATGCTGACGCCGGTGGCGGCGGCAATCTCCTCGAAGCGCGGGGTCTTCTTTCGCCTGAGCGGCTTCTTCTCGTCGTTCGTCGCCACGTCACCCCCTGCCCATCGGCCTGCAGGTCGCGCTCCCCGGTTCGTCTCGCCGTTGCCGACCACGCGCCGGTTTCGACCGCGGCCCCTTCCGCGACACCACCGCTGCCGATCGTGCCCACGCACGACGGCGGCAGCATCGGCCCGCACCGCCTCCTCAGCGCTTCCCCAGCAGCCCCTTCAGGTTCGCCAGGTGCGCGCGGCCGCGTTCCTGTTTGATTTCGGGGGCGAGTTCGACGCCGGCGCCTTCCCATTCGAGGTCCTCGGCGGGGAGTTCGGCGAGGAAGCGGCTGGGCTCGCAGCTTTCCCAGTTGCCGTACTTCTTGCGCCGCTTGGTCAGCGTGAAGGTCAGCGTGCGCTGGGCGCGGGTGATGCCGACGTAGGCGAGGCGGCGTTCCTCCTCGACGGTGTCGGCGTCGAGGCTCGCGCGGTGCGGCAGCAGTTCCTCCTCCATGCCGATGATGAACACGTGCGGGAACTCCAGGCCCTTGGCGGCGTGCAGGGTCATCAGCGTCACCGCGTCGGCCTCGGCCTCCTCCTCCTGGCGTTCGAGCAGGTCGATCAGCGCCATCTTGGCGACGCGCTCGGCGAGGCTCGGCGGCGGCCCCTCGGCGACCTCGCCCATGCGCGCGAACCAGTCGATCAGCTCCTCGACCGAGGCCATGCGCCTGGCGGCGACCTTGGGGTCGCTGGCCTGCTCCTTCAGCCAGTCCTCGTAGTGCAGCTCGCGCACCAGGTCGCGCACCGCGACGGCCGGGTCGCCGCGGGTGGCGCGCTCGGCGAGGTCGGTGAGCCAGCGCGCGAAGCCAGCGAGCTTGTCGGCGGCGCGCTCGGGCAGGTGCTGCGCGAGGCCGAGTTCGAGGCAGGCGGGCAGCAGCGCGATGCCGCGCCCGGCGGCGTAGCCGGCGAGCTTCTCCAGCGTGGCGGGGCCGAGTTCGCGCCGCGGCACGTTGGCGATGCGCACGAAGGCGGCGTCGTCCTCGGGGTTGGCGAGCAGGCGCAGGTAGGCGAGCACGTCCTTGACCTCGGCCTGGGCGAAGAAGCTCTGCCCGCCGGCGATGCGGTAGGCGATGTTGTTCTGCCGCAGCGCGGTCTCGAACGGGCGCGACTGGTGATTGCCGCGGTAGAGCACCGCGTAGTCGCGCCAGGCGCTGCGGTGCTTGAAGTGGTGGTGAATCAGCTCGCCGACGACGCGCGCCACCTCGTCGTCGCCGTCCTTGCAGACGATCACGCGGATCGGCTCGCCGTGGCCGAGGTCGCTCCACAGGCGCTTGTCGAACACGTGCGGGTTGTTGGCGATCAGCGTGTTGGCGGCGCGCAGGATGCGCCGGCTGGAGCGGTAGTTCTGTTCGAGCTTGACGATCTTCAGCCGCGGGTAGTCCTCGGCGAGCAGGCGCAGGTTCTGTGGCTGGGCGCCGCGCCAGGCGTAGATCGACTGGTCGTCGTCGCCGACCGCGGTGAGCTGGCCGCGGGCGCCGACGATGGCCTTGACCAGCCGGTACTGGCAGGTGTTGGTGTCCTGGTACTCGTCGACCAGCAGGTAGCGGATGCGCCCCTGCCAGGTCTCGCGGATCGCCGCGTCGGCCTCGAACAGCGCCAGCGGCAGGCCGATCAGATCGTCGAAGTCCACTGCGTTGTAGGCGCGCAGTTGCTGCACGTAGGCGGCGAACAGCCGCGCGGCCTCGGCGGTGGGCTCGTCCTGCGCCTCGGCGAGCGCGGCCGCGGGGTCGGTGCCGGCGTTCTTCCAGTGCGAGAGGATCCACTGCACCTTCTGCGCGGCCTCGGCGTCGAGCGTGTCGCCGGCGAGCGCGTGGATCAGCTGCAGGCTGTCGCGTGCGTCGTAGATCGAGAAGTTCGCGCGCAGGCCGAGGTGTTTGCCCTCGCGGCGCAGGATGTCGAGCCCGAGGGTGTGGAAGGTGCTGACGCGCAGGCCGCGGGCATCGGCGCCCTGCAGCAGCTTGCCGACGCGCTCCTGCATCTCGCGCGCGGCCTTGTTGGTGAAGGTCACCGCGGCGACGTGGCGCGCGGCGATGCCGCACTCGCGCACCAGGAAGGCGATCTTCTGCGTGATCACGCGCGTCTTGCCGCTGCCGGCGCCGGCGAGCACCAGCAGGGGGCCATCGATGTAGCGCACGGCTTCGCGTTGCGGGGGGTTCAGCGTGTGCACGGCGGGGCCGGGAGAGCGGGAAGGGGGCCGCATTGTAGCCGCTGCGGCGTGCCGGCCGGCGGCGGCCACGCGGGCGGTTTGGCGTGCGCCGCGGCGGCGGCCGACAATCGGCGGGCCGCAGCGGGCGGCCGGAGGGCGATGCCGATGAACGACGAACAGCGGACGCTGGTGGCGGACTGGGAAGGCGCGGTGCAGCGCCGGCAGTGGGCGCACGAACGGGCGGCGACGCGGGCCGGGCGCCGGCGGCTGGCGTTCGGGCTGGCGACGATCGCGCTCGCCGTCGCCGCCGGGCTGCTGCCGCTCGCCGCCGGGCCCGAGGCCGGCGCGCGGGTGCTCGCCGCGCTGGCCGGGGTGTTCGCCGCGGTACTGGCGGCGGTGCTGACCTTCCGCGACGAGGCCGAGCACGCGCTGCGCCAGCGCGAGGCCGCCGCGCGGTGCGCGGCGCTGCACCGCAAGCTCGCGCTGCTGCAGGCGTTTCCGCCGCCGCAGGAGGCCGAGCTGGCGGCCCGGCTCGACGAACTGCGGCGGCGCTGGGACGCCCTCGCCAGGGAAAGCCCTGCCCTGCCGGCGCCGCCCGCGCCGCGCTGAGCCCGTGGAGCGGCTGCTAGGCTGGGGGTGACGATCGGGCGCGCACGCGCACGCGAGGCCCGGCGTCCATGTGCAACCGCCAGCCGCTGCGGTTGTCGCAAGGTATGCGCCAACAACGATAAAACCGGGAGGTCACCCATGCCCATCCACCCCGCTACCCGCCCGCGCTCCGCTGCCGGCTACGATCTCGCCCCGCTCAGCGCCGCCGAGCGCGAACGCCTCGCCGCCGGCCTGCCGGCCGAAGCGGTGCGCATCCTGCTCTACCAGGGCACCGAGCCGCCGTTCTGCGGCGGCCTGCTGCACAACCGCGGCCGCGGCGTCTACGCGTGCCGGTTGTGCGGGCTGCCGCTGTTCCGCTCCGAGGCCAAGTTCGAGTCGGGCACCGGCTGGCCGAGCTTCTACGCACCGGTCGACGAATCCCACCTGCGCCGCCTGCGCGACACCAGCCACGGCATGGTGCGGGTGGAGATCCGCTGCACGCGCTGCGACGGCCACCTCGGCCACGTCTTTCCCGACGGCCCGCCGCCGACCGGCGAGCGCCACTGCCTGAACTCGGCCTCGCTGGAGTTCTTCGCCGAAGGCGAGGAACCGCCGCAGCACGTCGCCACCGAGTAAGTAGCGCGCCACCGTCGCCGCTGGACGACAGCCACCGTCGCCGCGCGGCGACGGCGGAAAGGGCTGATCCGGCGCGGGAACGGTGCGACGAAGCCCGCCGCCCGTCGCCGCGGCACGACGGCAGCCCACGTGGCGCTCCCTCCTGGCGCCGACGCAAACCCCTGATCGGCAAGGCCGTCGGCACGAGCCTCCGGCATGCTGGCACGAAACCTGATGCCGCCGACGCAGACATCGACTGCTCTCCCGGAGACGCCCCCATGCGCAAACGCAACGCCCGGACCGCCCTGGTGCTCCTCTCCCTGCTGGCGCTCGCCGGCAGCCCCGTGGTGCTCGCCAAGGAAGGAGGCGGTGGCGGTGGTGGGGGAGGAGGTGGTGGTGGAGGGGGCGGTGGTGGCGGACACGGTGGGGGTGGCGGACACGGTGGCGGCGGGGGTGGCCCCGGAGGCGGCCAGGGCGGCGGCCAGGGTGGTGGCCACGACGGCGCGGGCGCTGCCTCCGGGTCGCACGGCCGCAGTGCCGACCACGCGCCGGCATCCCCCGCGGCACGCAGCGACAAGTCGCGCGCCAAGGCGCCGGCCGCGGGCGACGTGCTCGGCACGAAGACGCCGGGAGGCTACGTGGTGGGCAGCCTGACGCGCACCAGCGTGCTCGCGCTGGTGGACGACGACGACCGCATCGTCGCCATCGGCACCAAGCCGCTGCCGCCGGGCATCCGCATGAACCTGGTGCGCGGCAAGCCGGTGCCCCCCGGCATCGCCCGCCACACGGTGCCGGTGGCACTCGGCGAGACGCTGCCGCCGGTCGTCGACCACCGCTGGTGGCGCTGCGGCACCGACCTGGTGCTGGTGTCGGTCACCACCGGCCTGATCGTCGACGTGGTGCCCGACCTGTTCCACTGAAGGGCCGCCGCCGGCGTGACGCGCGGCGGCGCCACCTTGTTAGACTCCGGCTCCCGCCCCTGCCGCGAGAGCCGCCCCGCGCATGTCCCCGCCGCCCGCGTCCCCGCCCCCGGCCGCCGCCGTCAGCGTGCCGCTGCGCGTGCAGCAGGCCTACGCCAGCGGCTTCCGGCTGGAGGTGACGCCCGAGGACCTGGCCTTCCTCGCCGGCCTCGCGCTGACCGGCGAGATCGACGCCACCACCGAGTTCGACCTGGCGACGCTCATGCAGGTGCACCGCAGCGTCGACGAGGTGGTCGGCGCGCTCGGCGGCGGCGGCGAGCGTGCCGAGCGCGCGGTCGGGCGGCTGATCGAGCAGCGCCTGCTGACCCGGCTCGACTTCGGCGGCATCCGCCACGGCGGCACCTACACGCTGTCGGCGCTGGCGCGCGCGCTGCTCGAGCACGCGCTCGGCCCGGAGCGGCTCGACCGCCAGTCGCTCGCCGTGGTGCTCGGCTCGGTGCTCGCGCACCTGACCGAGATCGAGGCCGCGGCACGGCACGACGCCGACCCGGCGCACTGGGAGGCGCAGGTCGAGGCGCCGCTGCGGCTGGTGGTGCACGAGCTGATCGGCGCGATCGAGCGGCGCCAGCACGCGCTCGACGCCGAGCAGCGCGACACCCGCCAGGCGATCCAGGCGCTGCTCGACGCCGACTGGGACAGCGCGCTGGAGCGCTGCGGCCCGCTGCTGAACGCCGCCGCCGGGACGCTGCGCGAACTGCGCGAGGCGATGTTCGAGCAGACCAGCCTGCTCAACGAGCGCCTGGAGGCGATCGAGAGCGCCGCCCTCGCCGGCGGCCACGCCGCGGTGGCGGCGCGCGCCGCCGGCCTGCTGCTGCGCCTGGGCACGGTGGCGCAGTGGTGCCAGTCGCGCTTCGAGCGCTGGGGCGAGTACACCCGCACCGTCAACGAGTTCATCCGCACGCAGGTGCGCTTCGACCGCGAGCGCAGTGTCGCCGCACGCCTCGCCGAGGCGCTGCGCAGCTACGCCGACGCGCCCTGGGCGCTGGTGGTCAACGACGCCGGCCAGCTGCTGCGGCTGCGCCCCGAGGCCGTCGACCCCGCCGCCGACGCGCACGCGGCGACGCTGCCGGACGAGGCCGAGGGCGCACCGGCGCACGCCGACGCCGCGCTCGACGCCCGCCATGCCGCGCTCGCCGCCGCGCTCGACGCGACCCTCGCCGGCGGCGGCAGCGTGAGCCTCGCCGGGCTGCTCGCGGCGAGCGCCGCCGACACCCCCCTCGACCTGCGCTACGCGCTGTACGCGCGGCTGTTCGCGCACGCCCTGGCGCGCCACCCGCAGGCCGCGCACGAACCGGCCGCGGCACCGGTGGCGCTGGGCGCGCGGCTGCAGGTCGAGGATCTGCAACTCACCCCCGAGGCCCGCTGAGACATGGACCGGCTCTACCCCACGCTCGCCGACGCCCTGGCCGACGAGCTGTTCCCCGAGGTCGACACGCTGCTGCGCCGCGGCGTGCACCTCGACGAGACCGATGCGCGCCGCTGGCACTTCCTGAACGCCGCCGAGGAGCACCTGGCGGCGTTCTACGCGCGCTACGGCGCGCGCCTGGTGCGCGCCGCCGAGGGCTACGCCTACCTGCTGCCGGGCGAGTCGGGCGCGCTGTTCGCGCGCCGCCACCTCGCCCGCGAGGACATGCTGGTCGGCCTGGTGCTGGCGCTGCTGCGCATGGACCCGCACCACCTGCAGCGGCTGTGGCTGCTCGACGAGGACACCGTGCTGCTCGCGCTGCAGAACGCGGTCGGCCGCGGCGCGCTCGCCGAGGTGCTGAGCGGGCGCAAGCGCGCGGTCGACGAGGAGACCGGGAACCGCGAGATCCGCGAGGCGGTCGGCCGCGCGCTGTCGCGGCTCGCGCGGCTCGGCTTCATCGACCGCGAGACGCGCGAGCGCGTGCCCTGCGTGCGCCTGCGCAAGGCGCTGTACCGCTTCGCCGAGCCGTTCCGCGACGGCGCCGGGCAGCTCGACGCCGCGCGGCTGGCCGCGCGCGGCGTGGTGATGCTCGGCCAGGACGACGCCGACAGCGGGGACGATGCCGATGACGCCGCCTGACTTCAGCCGCGCACGCCAGCTCACGCTGGTCAACTGGCGCGGCGTGAGCTACCGCGACTACGCGCTCGACCCGGCGCTGACCACGCTGCAGGGCGGCAACGGCGCCGGCAAGACCACGGTGATGATCGCCGCCTTCGTGGTGCTGATGCCCGACCAGAGCCTGCTGCGCTTCCAGGCGCTCGGCGAGGGCCGCGGCGGCGGCGACAGCGGCCTGCTCGGGCGCCTCGGCGGCGAGGCCCCGGCCTACAGCGCGCTGGTGCTCGAAGGCCGCGGCGGGCGCGTGGCGATCGGCGTGCAGTTGCGCCCGCGCGGGCAGGAGCTCGACATCCGCCCGTTCATGATCGACGGCCTCGCCGCCCCCGAGGCGCTGCGCGAGCTGCTGGTCGAGTCCCTGCCCGACGCCCGCCTGCGCGTGCTCGACCTGCCCGAGCTGCGCCGCCGCGCGCACGAGGCCGGCGCCACCTGCACCACCTTCGAGACCCTGCGCGACTACCTCGACCAGCTCTACGAACTCGGCCTCACCAGCCTGCCGATGCAGGACCACGCCGAACGCGCGCGCTTCCACCGCGTGCTGCACACCAGCCTGTACGGCGGGCTGTCGGGCGACATCCAGCGCGGCCTGCGCAGCTACCTGCTGACCGAGGACCGCGGCATCGGCAACGCGGTGCGCGAGATGCGCGACAACCTCGACCGCTGCCAGCGCAACCGCCTGGAGATCGAACGCCTCGCCCACCACGCCGGGCGCATCGAGATGCTGAACCGCCGCGCCGAGGAGCAGGCCGAGGCCGCCTGGCTCGCCGCGCGCACCGCGACGCGCGCCGCCGCGGCGCAGGCGCTGCGCGAGCGCGCCGACGGCGTCCAGGCCACGCGGACGCTCAGCGCCGCGATCGCCCGCGAAGACGCCGCGGAACTCGCGCGGCAGGCCGCCGAGGCGGAGCGCGAACGGGCGCGCGAGCGGCGCGAGCAGGCCGAGGCCGAGCGCAGCGACGCCGCCGCGGCACGCGCCGAGCGCGAGCAGCTCGACGCCGCCGAAACGCGCCTCGCCGCCGCCGCCGGCGAGCGCGACGCGGCGCAGGCGCACCGGCAGGCGCTCGCCGTCGGGCACGCAAAGCTGCAGGCCCGCGAGCAGACCGAGGAGCACGGCTACCAGACCCTCGGCCACGAAGTCGGCAACCTGCAGGCGGCCTACGACGGCGCCTACCGCCGCGACGCCGTCTACCGCGGCGCCTGCGCCGCGCTGGACGCCGCGCGCACGGCGCTCGCCGCCCCCGGGCTCGCCGCCGAGGCCGCCGCCGCCCACCACGAGCGCCTGCGCGGCGAGCGCCTGGCGCTCGCCGCACGGCTGGCCACGCTGCGCCAGCAGCACGCCACCGCCGCGGCGCAGCGCCAGCGCTTCGATGCCGCCTACGCCGCGCTGGCGCGGGTCGCCGACCCGCTGCCGGCGCCGGCCGACGCCCACGCCGCCGCGCGCGCGCTCGACGCCGGCTGGCGCGAGCTCGAAGCCGCGCTCGAACAACTGCCGGCGCTGCGTGACGCGCTGCGCCACCACGAACGCCTCGCGCCGCGCCAGGCGCGGCTGCGCAGCCTCGCCGCGACGCTCGACGCCACCGACACCGCCGGCTTCCGCGCGGCGCTCGCCCGCGAGGGCGCACGCGCCGAGGCCTTGCACGAGGAAATCGAGGCCGCCGCCGAAGCGCGGCAGGTGCTGCTCGACGCCCGCCGCGACGCCGACGCCCGCCACGCCGAGGCCGCGCGGCGCGCCGACGCCTGGCGCGAGGCCCGCGACCGCGCCGATGCGCTGCACGCCGCCTGCGGCCGCGAGGTCGACAGCGAAGCCGCCTGGCGCGCGCTCGCCGAGGCGCTGGAAACCGAACACGCGCTGCTGCACGGCGAGTGCCTGCACGCGGAGGCCGAGCGCGCGCGGCTCGACACCGCGCACGCCGCGCTGCGCGCCCGCCTGCACGGCGAGGACCCGGAACTCGTGCGCCTCGCCGAGCTGTGCGCCGGCGAGCCGCTGAGCCGCCGCTACGACGAGCTCGACGAGACCGCGGCCGCCGAGGCCGAAGCGCGGCTCGGGCCGCTGGCGCAGGCGCTGGTGGTGCCCGACCCGGCCGCCGCCACCACCGCGCTGGTCGCCGCCGCCCCGGCGCTCGACACCCTGTGGCTGCTCGGCCCCGGCGAAGCGCCGACGGCGCAGGCGCTGTCCGCCGACTGGCGGCTGGTCGAACAGGGCGCGGCGCTGCGCCTCAGCCGGGTGCCGGCCGAACCGACGCTCGGCCGCGCCGCGCGGCTGCGCGCCTGCGAGAAGCTGGAGGCGCGCTGCGCCGCGCAGCGGCACACGCTGCGCGAGCTCGAAGCACGCCGCGAGGCGCTGCAGCGCTCGCTGGCGTGCTCGCGGGCGCTGGCGCCGCACGCGCACGCGCTCGACTGGCACGCCGCCGGCGCCGAGCTCGCGACGCTCGCCGCCGAGCGCGACACGCTCGGCCAGCGGCTGAGCGCGAACGCGCACGCGGCGCAGGCGCTGCGGCGCGAGCACGACGCGCTGGCGCTGCGCCTGCGCGAATGGCAGGCCGCCGAGCCCGAGGCCGAGCTGCTCGACGCCGAGGACCACGCCGACGCGGCCGCCGCGCGGCGCCGCGCGCTCGCCGGGCTCGAAGCCCGCGGTCGCGCCTTCGACCGCGACGCCGCGCGCGCGCTGCGCCGGCTGCTGCCGGACCTCGAAGCCCCGCCGACCGCCGACCCGGCGGCGCTCGCGGCCGCCTGCGCGCGCTGCGAGGCCGAGGCGCAGGCGCTCGAAGCCACGCTGCTCGCGGTGGAGACGCTCGCGCACGCGGTCGCGCAGGACCAGTTCGGCCCCGCCTATGCCGGCGCCGCCGCCGAGCTCGCCGAAAGCCAGGACCTCCTCGCCTCGCGCCGCGAACAGCAGGCGCACCAGGCGCTGGCGCTGCAAGCGACCCGCGCGGAACTCGACCGCCTGCGCCCGCAGCTCAACGACGCCATCGCCGGGATCGCCCGGCTCGACGGCGAATGCGGGCACCTGCAGGCGCGCGTCGCCGAGCACCGCGCGCGGCTCGAACGCCACCGCCACGACGGCAGCGCCGCCGCGCTCGCCGCCGCCGTGGCCGCGGTGACGGCGGCCACCGCCGCCCTGGGCGAGGCCGAAGGCCGCCGCGATGCGGCGGTCGCGGCACGCTCGACGGCGATGAACGCGCGCGAGCGCGCCGCCGACCACGTCAACGCCGCCCGCGCCTGCTACGCCGCGGCGCGCCAGACACTGCGCGCGGCGCGATCCGGCTGGCGCGCGGCCCGCGCGGCGGCGCACGCGCACGCCGCGCACTGGCTGGGCCGCGGGCCGCTGGCGGCCGAGGCGGCGGAACTCGACGCCGAGGCCCTGCGCCGGCGCGCCACCGCCAGTTGCGCGGCGCTGCGCGAGCTCCTCTTCCGCGACGAGCAGGCGCACGCGCTGGGCGACGACGACGGCGTGAAGGCGGCGCTCGCCGGCGCCGCCGACGCCGATGCCGGCGCCGCGCTCGCGCTGTGGGCCGCAGTGCGCCGCCACCTGCTCGACACGCTGCCGCTCGACGCCGCCGCGCTCGCCGACCTCGGCGCCGCGCTCGGGCAGCTGCAGCGGCGCCTCACCGAGGTGCGCGACAGCCTGGCGAGCGCCGAGGACAAGCTGCGCATGAGCTCGGCCGACGTGGTCTACACGCTGGGCCAGCAGATCCGCCGCGAGCGCAGCCGCATCCAGCGCTTCAACGCCGCGCTTGGCGACGCCGCCTTCGGCGCGATCTACCGCATCCGCATCAACGCCGAGCCGCACCCGCACATGCTCGACGTGCTGCACGCGCTGGGCGGGCAGGGCGAGCTGTTCCACCGCGCCGAGCTGTCGCTGGAGGACGCGCTCGCCGAGCTGTACCGCGAGGTCACCGGCGGGCAGATCCAGGGCGAGCGCCTGCTCGACTACCGCGAATACCTCGACCTGCGCGTGGAGGTGAACCGCTTCGGCGCGCAGCACTGGGAGGTGGCGAGCAGCTCGACGCTGTCGACCGGCGAGACCATCGGCACCGGCATCGCGGTGCTGATCATGGCGCTGAAGGCGTGGGAGGACTCCGCCGCGCTGAAGCGCAGCCGCCGGCGCTTCGCGCCGCTGCGCTTCATGTTCCTCGACGAGGCCTCGCGCCTCGACCGCGACGCGCTGGCGACGCTGCGCCAGCTCTGCGAGCGCATGCCGCTGCAGCTGCTGGTGGCCGCGCCGCAGGTGGACCGTGCCCACCCCGGCATCGGCTACCTGCTCGAACGCATCCTGCAGGACGGGCGCGAGCGGGTGATCAGCCGCCGCATCGAGATCGCGCCGCCGCCGTGAGCCACCCGCCCGACCCGAACCTCGAACCGGCGGCGCTGCTGCGCCTGTGGCGCGACGGCACCCTCGCCGACACCGCCGCGCTGCGCCCGCTGCTCGAACGCCTGCACCGCGACTACTGCATCGAGCGCGCCGATGCGCGGCGCTGGCGCCTGCCCGGCGCGCCGCGCGCGGCGGCCGAAGCACGCGCGAGCCTGGAGCGGCGCCTCGACCGGCTGCTGCCGGCGTGGCGCACGCTCATCGCCGAGGCCGCCGCGGGCGGCCTCGACCCCGGCCGGCCGGAGGAGCTGCGCGCGCTTCAGCGCGCGGCGCTGCTGGCGCGCACGCTGCCCGTGGCGCTGCCGGCGCGGCTCAACCAGCGCGTGCAGCAGGCGCTGTGGGGCGCGCACTCGAAGCAGGCGCGCGACGAGCTGCACCGCGTGCCGCCGAGCGCCGACGGCGTGCTGCGGCTGCGCTGCGCGCCGGGGCTCGAACTCTGCCTGGGCGGCACGCCGCTCGGCACCGGCGAACGCACCGCGCGCGAGGGCGAGATCGTGCTCGCCGAACGCGCGCTCGATGCCGGCCTCGGCTGGGACGCGCCGGGGCCGGCGGGGCTGATCACGGTCGAGAACCTCGGCGCCTACGTCGAGCTGCCGCTGCCGCAGCGCTGGGCGGTGCTGTGGGTGCCGGGGCACGACCAGGCGCTCGCGCTGCGCCACCTGCCGGCGCTCGCCGGCGGGCGCGGCTGGCTGCACTTCGGCGATCTCGACGGCGCGGGACTGGCGATCGGCGAACGCCTTGCCGCGGCGCTCGGACGGGCGCCGGCGCCGTTCATCCCGGAGTGGTGGGGCGAGTACCTGGAGGCGGGGTTCGGGCTCACGCCGGCCGCGGCGGCAGCGCCCTGGCCGGAAGCGCCTTCCGGCGAGCGCCATCCGCTGCTGGCGACGCTCGCGGAACGTGGACTGTGGCTCGAACAGGAGGCGATCCTGCTCGACCGGCGGCTGCCGGCAAGCCTCGCCGCCGCCTGCGCGGCGGCGGGCTGACGCGCGGCGGCGCGCCGGCTCAAGCCGACTTCGCCTGCCGCTGGTGCTCCCGCGGGCCGCCGGCGACCGAGGTCGTCGCGTGCTCGGCACCGGCGACCGGCATCATGCGCATGGCCGCGTCGACCGACTTCAGCGCCTGCTCGCAGAGCGCCTCCCACGAGGCGTGCTCGGCGCCGCCGGCGGCCGCGCCCATGAACAGCTCGGCGCACTGCCGCTGCCAGGCGAGCTGCGCTTCGAGGATCTGCCGGTAGCCGTCGAACAGCGTCGGGGTGGCCGCGCCGAAGCCGCCACCGCACAACCCGATCCAGCCTTCACGCCAGGCCCGGCTGGCCTCGAACAGCGTCGACATCTGCTCGCTCCAGAGCTTCATCGGGCCGATGCTGTTCTGCCAGAACGGCCGCGTGGCCTCCTCGAACTGGCGTTCCGCGTCCAGCCACTGGTTCCACAGTTGGCGTTCCGCTTTCATGTACTGCTCGAACATCTCGTTGCTGCTGGCGTTCATGTCGTCAACCTCCTGCGCCCGGCATACATTTCGCGACCGATGCCGCGATCCCTCGTCCCGGGCGTAGACCCGGTATACGCCGGGATCACGCGATTTCCACCTTCTTGACGTCGGCGGCGGTCTTTTCCGACTTCGGCAGCGTGATCGCCAGCACCCCGTTGTCGAACCTGGCGCCGATGCGCGCGGTGTCGACCCCGTCGGGCACCTGGAAGCTGCGCACGCAGCGGCCGTAGGAGCGCTCGATGCGGTGGAAGCGCTGGTTCTTCTCCTCGCTCTCCTGCCGGCGCTCGCCCTCGATGGTGAGCATGCCGCGGTCGAGCGTGACCTTGACGTCCTCCTTCTTCACCTCGGGCAGCTCGGCCTTAATCAGGTAGGCGGTGTCGGTCTCGCTGATGTCGACCGCCGGCGTCCAGTCGGTCACCGCCATCCCCTTCTCGGCGCCTTCGGCGCGTGCACCGGGCCGTGTGAACAGCCGGTTGAGGCGATCGGAGACTTCCTCCAGCTCACGGAACGGATCCCATTTGATCAGGGACATGATCTTTACCTCCCCACGGCGGGTGAAAGGGACCGGGGCGCGCACGCCCCGCCTGCGCCGCGCGCCGCCTTCCTTGTCACGATATGAGGTCCAAGGCGCGCCTTTTACGCCCGCCCCCGCGCCGATCTATTGACCTGCATCAACCAAACCGACACGCGCTCGGCGACCACGGCCGCGCGGGCTGCGGCCGTGCCGCCACCAGCGACGTTCGCTCACAGGGGCTGCCGCGGGGGGAAGGCCGACGCGTGCGCTGCGGGTATGTACGGGCACGGGTGAAATCCGTCCGGGCCGGGGGCTGCACGCTGCCATGTCATTCGTGCGCAAAGGTCATGGTGGCGGACGGGCGGGTGCGTGCCGATGCGGTCCGCAAGCATTTCCGATGAACCGAATCAGGTGTTATGCGGACATTCAAGTGCAGTCTTGCCAACCGATTGACCGACCACTATTTTTCTGAAAGCCTCCCGCAACTGCAGGCTCGTTTATGTGACCGATAGATCGTCCAATTGTAGTGGGGTTTCTTCATATGCCTATTGATCCGCAACTCACAGGTAATGCAGGGCTCTACTTCACCTGTTATCACTTGTCACTCTAAACGTTGGGCTTCGCAAGCTCAGCCCAACCTACGGGCCATGGGCTGCTGACGCGTTTATGCGGCCGATAGATCGGTTACTTCTAGTTGAAGAGCAAAGAAATGAACATGATTACGGTATCTTCATCCGCTATTTCCGCCATCGGCTATGATCCAAGCACTATGCGCATGCGCATACGATTCAAGGAGGGCGGTGCATACGATTTTTGTAGAGTTCCGCAAAACGTCTTTGATGCTTTTCTTCGCTCTGGCTCAAAAGGCACTTACTACACAAACCATATTCGAGGTCGATATCAGTGCTAAAAAATACCGCTAAATCAATGCAACTGTCATCCAACAAGGTACTCCAGTCGACGTATTTGACTTCGCTTCGCGACAGCAAATCCGCGGCTGATCTCTAGCGTTCAGCATCATGAATACAACTCATCGTGAAATTGTAGAGTACTGGTCCAACCACCAAAGCGAGTGCGGTTTGTCTGTGGATTGGGCAGAAGCAGAAAAACTGTGTTGGCGTTGTGCACATAAACGCCTGCTCCAGCGCTGCCACATCATTCCACGTGCTCTTGGAGGGGATGAGAGTCCTAGAAATCTCATACTCTTGTGTGCTCAGTGCCATGCCGAAGCTCCAAATGTTGCTGACCCAGAATTCATGTGGATCTGGCTGCACGCACATGCAGTTCCTTTCTATGGCACATACTGGCAAGAACGTGGAATCAGAGAGTATGAGCTTATCTTTGGCGAAAAACCGTTTTCCGGGCTCACTCATACTGATGAACTCATGCAAGAAATTCGAGGTATCCTTGAAGAAGCTTTTCCAAAAACCAGCAGGCATTGGGGACAGGGAAAAATCAATCCTGCAACATGGGCTTGGGTATTTCGTCAAGTTGATCAACGGGCACGAAAATGATGCCGAGCAACGCCATCAACTCGAACAGTGAGAAGCGACGCTTCTTCGCCGTACCGCTTTTCACTGTTGGTTATGGCAAACGTTAACCGTCAACTCGTTCACCAACCGCACAGCACAGTAGGTTGGGCTTCATTTTATGAAGCCCAACCTACAAGTCTACGGGCTACGCCAAACCACAAATCAAACCAGCGTTGGGCCCCTCTCCGTGTGCACAAGGTGGAGGCTTCCAGAGGAGAACCATGAGAAAACTCGGCACGCCCTTTAACGCGTTGGCGGCGCTACTGCTTGCCTGCGCGGTCACCCCGGCTCCGGCGCAAATGACGCAGCAGGAGCACGTCCACCAGATGTCGCATGGCGTGATGCCATTCGATGTGTCCAGGAGCGTGCACATCTTCAGGATGACCGAGCAGGGAGGCGTGCAGCGCGTCATTGCCAGGGACGCGGGAGCCGGCGAGCAGATTGCCCTGATTCAGCAGCACCTGGCGCATGAAGCCGAGAGATTCCAGAACGGTGATTATTCGGACCCGGCGAAGCTGCATGGGCCGGCCATGCCGGGGATCAGGGAACTCCAGGAAGGCGCCTCCCGCATCAGGGTCAGCTACACCGCGCTTCCGGACGGCGCGGAGATCACGTTCGAGACAACGGATATCCACCTGCTGACCGCCGTGCACCGATGGTTCGGGGCGCAGCTTTCCGAGCACGGCGCGGATGCGAAGGCAGAATGAGCGGCCGGCCGCGGCGCAAAAGCCCGAGGAGAAACGCAAGGGTGCCGCCGTGAAACGGGTGCAGCAGGACCCGACAGCGCGGTCCTGACGTTCAAGGCTTCGACCACGAATGGCTGGACGGATCGTGTCGTGCACGCGCCTTAGCCGCCGTACGGGCGCCGTCCGTTGGCCGGTGGCGTCAGGTGAGCGAGCGGGTGCGGAATCCGTCCATCGCCATGGCTGCTGATGACCTCGGCGATGACGACCTGATAGCCATCGAGCCACTGCGCCTGCCGCTGCTTTGCGGCGACGTGCGCAGGGTGCTTCATGAGCACCTGGAGCGAATCCATGCTTTCCCAGTAGTACACGTTGGAGATGAGCCCCGTTGAGGGGTTCTCCCAGCTTTCTTCGCCCAGATAGCCGGGGATGGCTCTCGCGATCCTGGCGATCTCATCGTCCAGCGCGTGGAACGCATCGTCGAATTCGCCTTTCGCGAACGTGAAGGTGGATGTGTACATGGCGCTGTGTGGTCCCGGCAGGGTTGCTGTGGTTCATTCGGCATGGCGCATGGCATGCGCCATTTCACCGCACCCGCGCGCCTCCAGGGTGTCGGCGGCATTGAGGCGATCCCGCGCCTCCCGGTTCTGGCTGAGCTTGACCTTGCCCACCAGCGAAGTGATGGCGATCTCGATGCCCACGATGTTGCGCAGCATGCTGCTGATGTACTCGGGCGCGGCGTCCCTGATCTTCCAGGGCCGGGGTTCGGCCGCCTCGTGGCGCCTGGTCAGGCGCCCCACGATGCGGAGGGCGAAGCGCTCGTCGTCATGCACGATGAGCGTGCCGTGTACGTGCACCACTTCGTAGTTCCAGGTCGGCACCTGGCGGTGCGCCTCGTGCTTGCTCGGGTACCAGTTGGGCGAGATGTAGGCCTCGGCGCCGCGAAATACGACCATGACCGGCGTGCCCGTCGGGCAGCGCTGCCAGAGCGGGTTGGCGCGGGCCACGTGGGCCGTGAGCACGCCATGCGCGCCCTCGTCGGCATCGAATTCGAACGGCAGGTGATCGGCATCCAGTCCGGTGCTCCCCTGGGTGACCAGCATGCCCAGCGGATGTTCGCGGATGATGCGGCCGAGCTCCTCCGGTCGGGTTTCAGCAAAGTGGGCTGGAATGTACATAGTGGGCGGACGAACGGGTGGCGACGGAATTCAGCTCACTATCACCCTCAACCGGCACAGCATGAAGAGCCAGTTTCCTTGATTCTTTATGGACCAGTTTCGCAAACCGACCGCTAATCGCCGCGGTGCCGCCGGGGCCGGGCGCCGCATCTACGACCTGCTGCGTGCCCAGATCGCCGACGGCACCCTGGCGCCGGGCGCGGGGACGCCGTCCACGCGCGCCCTGGCGGCCGAGCTGGGGGTCTCGCGCAGCACCGTCACCGCCGCCTACGAGCAGCTCGCGGCCGAGGGCTTCCTCGTCACCTCCACGGGGCGGGTGGCCCGGGTGGCCAGCCCGCTGGCGGCCCCCGCACCCGCCGCTGCGACGGCAGGCCGCAGTGCCAGGCGTGCGCCGCCCCTGTCCGCGTTCGGGCGTCGCGTGGCGGGAAGCGACATGCCGGCGCTGCCTTGCGCCGAACCGCCCCGATTCGACTTCCTGTACGGCGCGGTGGCGTCCCGGGACTTTCCGACCCTGGCCTGGCGGCGCGCATACCAGGCCGAACTGCTGCGCCAGCAGCCGAGCCTGCGCTACGCCGCGCCCGAAGGCGATGCGTCGCTGCGGCGCGCGCTCCAGGGCTATTTGCGGCGTGCCCGGGGACTGGCCTGCCAGGCCGAGCAGATTCTCGTGGTACAGGGCTCGCAGCAGGCCATCGACCTGTGCGCACGGCTGCTGCTGGACGCCGGCGACGCCTTCGTCTTCGAGGACCCCGGTTACCTGATGGCCCGCCACTGCTTCGAGGCCACCGGGGCCAGGTGCCTCGCCACGCCCGTGGACGGGCACGGCCTGGTCACCACCGGCCTCCCCCGGGACGAACGGGTCCGCCTGGCATACGTGACGCCGTCGCACCAGTTTCCGCTGGGGGGCGTGATGCCGATCGGCCGTCGCATCGAATTGCTCCAGTGGGCCCGGCAGCACCGCACCTGGGTCGTGGAGGACGACTATGACGGCGAGTTCCGCTACGGCCAGCGCCCGATCGACGCGCTGCAGTCGATCGACACCGATGGCCACGTGATCTATGTCGGCACGTTCTCCAAGGCGCTGTCGCCGCAACTGCGGCTCGGCTACCTGGTGCTGCCGCCTGAGCTGGTGCCGGTGTTCCGGCAGGCCAAGCGGCTGACCGACCGCCATGCGCCGGTGGTGGAGCAGCGCGTGCTGGCATCGCTGATCGACAGCGGCGCCTACGAGCGTCACGTCCGGCGTGTGCGGCGCGAGAACGAGCGCCGCCGCACGGCACTGCTCGATGCCATCGCCCACCACCTGCCGGGCGACGCCCAGGTCAGCGGTACGGCCGCCGGCCTGCACGTGGTGCTGTGGCTGCCGTTCCTGCGACCGCAGGACGAACCCGCGCTGGTGGCTGCCGCCCGCGGCAGGGGCGTGGGCGTCTACCCGGTGTCGCCGCTGTTCGCCGATCCGCAGTCCCGCCTGCAGGCGCCCCCGGTGGGGCTGATCCTGGGCTACGCCAGCCTGGCGGTCGAACAGATCCGGCAAGGGGTGCATCTGCTGGCGGCGGTGATCGATGCGCTGCGCGCCGGGCCGCCTGATCGGTGAGACGGTGATCTGCAGCACGCCACCGACATGAACGGCGGGCCGGCCGCGATCAGGCGTCCTCGTCACGGGGCGGGTGCGCCGATCCGCCGGCGACCGCTCCGGCGCCTCGGTCGGGCGCCCTGAAGAACGCCTTCCGCCGGCGCCGGCAGGCCGCGTTGCGCGCCCGCGCGCGATGCGCCGCCAGCGGCCCGCCCCGCGGACGCGTTAAGCTCGGCGCCCCGCCCCGGAGCCGCGCATGTTCCACGTCATCCTGTTCCAGCCCGAGATCCCGCCCAACACCGGCAACGTCATCCGCCTGTGCGCGAACACCGGTGCGACGCTGCACCTGGTGCACCCGCTCGGCTTCGCCCTCGACGACGCGAAGCTCAGGCGCGCCGGGCTCGACTACCACGAGTGGGCGCGGCTCCAGGAGCACCGTTCGCTCGCCGAGGCGCTCGCCGCGGTGGCGCCGGGCCGCGTCTACGCCTTCACCACCAAGGCCGCGCGCGGCTTCCACGAGCTGGCCTACGCGCCGGGCGATGCGCTGCTGTTCGGGCCGGAGACGCGCGGGCTGCCCGCCGAGGTGCTCGCCGGCTTCGCCGACGACGCGCGGCTGCGGCTGCCGATGCGCCCCGGGCAGCGCAGCCTGAACCTGTCGAACGCGGTCGCGGTGGCACTGTTCGAGGCCTGGCGCCAGCACGGCTACGCCGGTGGCGCCTGAACGCCGCCGAAGCCGTAGACTGCGCGCCCCAGCCCACGCCCCGCCCACTGCCCGATGACCCTGCCACCCCTTCGCAACTTTGCACCGCTCGCGGCGCTCGCGCTGTTCCTGATCGCGCTCTGGGCGCTGCACGCGCAGCTCGCCGACTACCAGTACGAGGACATGGTCGGTTACCTCGACGAGCTGCCCGCGCTCAACCTGCTCGGCGCGGGCGTGCTCACGGTGCTGAGCTACGCGGTGATCACCGCCTACGACCTGCTGGCGATGCGCTACATCCGCCGGCCGCTGGCGATGTACAAGGTGATGTTCGCGTCGTTCCTGTCGTACGCCTTCAGCAACACCATCGGCCTGTCGGTGTTCGCCTCGGGCACGCTGCGGCTGCGGCTGTACTCCGGCTGGGGGCTGTCGGCGCTGGAGATCGCGCGCGTGGTGCTGTTCTCGACGCTGACGCTGTGGCTCGGCCTGCTGGTGGCGGCCGGCGGCGTGCTGATCGCCAAGCCGGTCGACCTGCCCGAGCTGCTGCACGTGCCGCTGCCGCACGGGCGCACCCTCGGCGTGCTGCTGCTGCTGCCGGTGGCGGGCTACCTGGTGGCGGCGCGGCTGCGCCGCCAGCCGTTCCGGCTGGGGCCGTGGGAGCTGCCGGTGGTGCGCACGCGCCTCGCCTGGCGCCAGGTGGTGGTGGGGGCGACCGACTGGGTGCTCGCCGCGGCGGTGCTCTACGTGCTGCTGCCGAAGGCCGAGGAGCTCGGCTTCCTGCACATCCTGACGGTGTTCCTGATGGCGCAGATCGCGGCGCTGATCTCGCACGTGCCGGGCGGGCTCGGGGTGTTCGAGGCGGTGGTGCTGAGCACCCTCGAACCCTGGCTGGAGGCCGCCGACCTGCTCGGCGGGCTGCTCGCCTTCCGCGTCATCTACTACCTGCTGCCGCTGCTGCTCGCCACGCTCGCGCTCGGCCTGTACGAGGCCACGCGCCTGCGCGCGCGCCTCGGCGGCTTCGGTGCGCTGGTGGCGCCGCTGGTCCCGGCACTGCTGCCGCCGCTGCTGGCGCTGATGAGCGCGGTGTGCGGCGCGGTGCTGCTGTTCTCGGTGGTGAGCCCGGCGGCCGAGGGGCGACTCGACTGGCTCGCGCACGTCATCCCGCTGTCGCTGCTGGAGCTGTCGCACTTCGCCGGCAGCGTGATCGGCATGGGCCTGCTGCTGCTCGCGCAGAGCCTGCAGCGGCGCCTCGACGCGGCCTGGGTGGTGACCGTGCTGCTGCTCGGCGCCGGCAGCGTCAGCGCGCTGCTGAAGGGCGCCGACTACGAGGAGGCGCTGCTGCTCGCGCTGCTGCTGCTCGCGCTGCTGCCGTGCCGGCGCCACTTCTACCGCAAGGCCTCGCTGTTCGAGGAGCGCTTCACGCCGGGCTGGCTTGCGGCGGTGGCGATGATCACCGCCACCGCGGTGTGGCTCGGCTTCTTCTCGTACAAGGAGGTCGACTACAGCCGCGAGCTGTGGTGGCAGTTCACCTTCGACGACGACGGCGAGGCGCCGCGCTTCCTGCGCGCGCTGGTCGGCGTCGCGGCGGTGTTCGCGGCGCTGGCGCTGGCGCGGCTGCTGCGCCCGGCGCAGCCGGTGACCGGTACCGACCGCACCACGCTGGAGGCGCTGCGCCCGCGCGTCGCCGCCTGCCCGCTGACCTACGCGCACCTGGCGCTGCTCGGCGACAAGAGCGTGCTGCTGTCGCAGCAGGGCGACGGCTTCCTGATGTACGGCGTGCAGGGCCGCTCCTGGGTGTCGATGGGCGACCCGATCGGCACCGCCGAGGAGCGCCGCGAACTCGCCTGGGCGTTCCGCGAGCGCGTCGAGGCGCACGCCGGCTGGCCGGTGTTCTACCAGGTCAGCCCGGTCAACCTCGACCTCTACCTGGAGCTGGGGCTGACGCTGCTGAAGATCGGCGAGGAGGCGCGCGTCGACCTCGCCCGCTTCACGCTCGACGGCAAGGCGCGCGCGAACCTGCGCAACATCCGCTCCAAGCTCGAACGCGACGGCTACACCTTCCGCATCGCGCCGGCCGCCGAGGTGCCGGCGCTGCTGCCGGCGCTGGCGCAGGTGTCGTCGGCGTGGCTCGACGCCAAGAACACCGGCGAGAAGGGCTTCTCGCTCGGGCGCTTCGACCCCGAGTACCTCGCCGGCGGCCCGCTGGCGCTGGTCGAGCGCGACGGGGCGCTGGTCGCCTTCGCCAACCTGTGGTGCGGTGCCGGGCATCACGAGCTGTCGATCGACCTGATGCGCCAGGTGCCGGGCGCGCCCAACGGCACCATGGACTTCCTCTTCGTGCACCTGCTGCTGTGGGGCCGCGCGCAGGGCTACGCGTGGTTCAACCTCGGCATGGCGCCGCTCGCCGGCCTGCATTCGCGCGCGCTGGCGCCACTGTGGAACCGCTTCGGCGCGCTGGTGTTCGGCCGCGGCGAGCGCTTCTACAACTTCAAGGGCGTGCGCCAGTACAAGGACAAGTTCGGGCCGGTGTGGGAGCCGCGCTACCTGGCCGTGCCCGGCGGCTTGCGTCTGCCGCACATCCTCGCCAACCTCACCACGCTGATCGCCGGCAGCGTGCAGGGAGTCGTGAAGAAGTGAGTGCCATCCGCCTCGTGCCCGCCTGTGCGGGCCTGCTCGCCGCGAGCCTCGCCGCCGGCGCCGAAACCCTGGAGTACGGCCGCTTCGGCACGGTCAGCGTGACGCGCCCGGCCGGGGAGCCGCGCGCGGTGGCG
Source organism: Plasticicumulans lactativorans (assembly GCF_004341245.1). GTDB lineage: Bacteria > Pseudomonadota > Gammaproteobacteria > Competibacterales > Competibacteraceae > Plasticicumulans_A > Plasticicumulans_A lactativorans. Next base: position 131,377 of record NZ_SLWY01000004.1, read on the forward strand.
GTGCTCGCCTCCGACGCCGCCGGCCCCGGCGCGCTCGACGCCGCCCTCACCGAGGCCCTGCGCGCCCGCGGCACGCTGGTGCTCGGCGTCGACGCCGGGCGCCTGTGGCGCCAGGCCAGGCCCGAGGACGACGGCGCCGACGCCTGCACGTTCATCGGCTGGGATTTCGAGGCCTTCGCGCAGTACGCCGAAAAAACTCTGGGGCTCGCCGACTACCGCCAGCCGCTCTTGGTCGGCAGCGGGCTCGGCGCGCAGCTGGTCTGGGCCGCGGCGGCGCAGAGCACCATCAACACCTTCCGCGGCGTGCTCACGCTCGGCTTCGACCCGGCATGGACCAGCCAGTGGCCGCTGTGCGACGGCGACCAGGGGCGGGTGGCGCAGGCCGCCGCCGGCAGCCCCGGCGAGCACCTGGTGCCGCCGCCGCAGCTGCGCATCCGCTGGACCACGCTGCGCGGCGGCGCCGACGGCGTCACCGACGCGGCGCTGCAGGCCTTCGTCGCGCAGGTACCGCGGGCGCACGCGGTGGACGTGCCGGACGCCGCGCTCGCCGGCGTGCCCACCCCCTGGCTCGCGCCCTTCGGCGATGCCTGGGAGGCGCTGGCGACACCGGCGCCGACGACGGCGCTCGCCGACCTGCCGCTGATCGAGCTGCCGGCGCAGGCGACGCAGCGCGGCAGCGCCGACTGGCTCGCGGTGATCCTCAGCGGCGACGGCGGCTGGGCCGACATCGACCGCGAACTCGGCGAACGCTTCCAGGCCGCCGGCATCCCGGTGGTCGGCTTCAACATGCTCAAGTACCTGTGGCGCGCGCGCAGCCCCGAGGAGGCCGGGCGCGACCTCGAGCGCGTGCTCGCCCACTACCGCAGCGCGTGGGACCGGCGCCGCGTGCTGCTGGTGGGCTATTCGCTCGGTGCCGACATCCTGCCGTTCGCGGTCAACCGCATGAGCCCGGCCGGGCGCGACGGCGTCGCGCTCGCCGCGCTGCTGGCGCCGAGCCGGCGCGTCGAGTTCGAGTTCCACCCCTGGGACTGGATCGGCGCGAGCGACGACAGCCACAACCCGCGCGCGCTGCTGGTCGCCCCCGAGCTGCTGCAGCTGGCGGTGCCGGCGCTGTGCGTGTACGGCGTGGAGGACGAGGACGACACCGCCTGCGTCGAGCTCGGCAGCAACGCCAGGCCGACGGTGCTGCGGCTGCCGGGCGGCCACCACTTCGACGAGAACTACCGCGCGCTCGCCGAGCGCGTGCTCGACGCCGCGCAGCGCGCCGCCACGGGAGCTACCCCTTGAACGCCATCCGCTCCCTCGTCGCCGTCGCGCTGCTGGCGCTGGCCGCGGCCGCCACGGCCGCCGGCCCGCGCGGCATCGACACCGCCAGCATCAGCGTCGGCGGCGAGCGCGTGCGCCTGTTCGGCGTGGCCGCGCCCGATCCCGAGCAGACCTGCGAGGAGCTGCGCGACAACGGCCCGCGCCGCTACCCCTGCGGCCAGCACGCGCGCGCCTTCCTGCAGAGCCTGGTGGCCGGGCGCGAGCCGGTGTGCGTGCGCGAGGCGGCGGACAGCGCCACCTGCTACGTCGACGGCACCGATGTCGGCCTGGCGATGGTGGAAGCCGGCTGGGCGGTGGCGCGCCGCGACGAGAGCGCGCGCTACCTGCGCGCGCAGGACGCCGCCCGCGCCGCCGGCCGCGGGCTCTGGCTCGGCAGCTTCGACGACCCGACGCTGCCGGCGGCCCGGCCGCGGCGCTGAGGCCGGCTCAGCCGGCGCGGCGCGCCAGCACCGGGCGCAGCTTGGCGGCGGCCTCGCGCAGCATGGTCTCGGTGGTGGCCCAGTCGACGCAGGCGTCGGTGACCGACACGCCGTACCTGAGCTGCGAGAGATCGGCGGGGATGGCCTGGTTGCCGGCGTTGAGGTTGCTCTCGATCATCACGCCGACGATCGAGCGATTGCCCTCGCAGACCTGGCTGACCACGTCGTGCAGCACCAGCGGCTGCAGCTCGGGCTTCTTGTTGGAGTTGGCGTGGCTGCAGTCGATGACGATGTTCGGCGGCAGCTTGTGCTTGGCGAGGTCCTGCTCGCACAGCGCCACCGTCACCGAGTCGTAGTTGGGCTTGGCGCCGCCGCGCAGCACCACGTGGCCGTAGCGGTTGCCGCGGGTGCGGATGATCGCGCACTGGCCCTGGCCGTCGATGCCGAGGAAGCTGTGCGGGCTCGACACCGACAGCAGCGCGTTGATCGCCACCGTCAGGCTGCCGTCGGTGCCGTTCTTGAAGCCGACCGGGGTCGACAGGCCCGAGGCCATCTCGCGGTGGGTCTGCGACTCGGTGGTGCGCGCGCCGATCGCCGCCCAGGTGATCAGGTCCGACAGGTACTGCGGGCTGATCGGGTCGAGCGCCTCGGTGCCGGTGGGCAACCCCAGCTCGGCGATGTCGAGCAGCAGCCGGCGGGCGATGCCGAGCCCCTTCTGGATGTTGAAGGAATCGTTCATGTCGGGGTCGTTGATCAGCCCCTTCCAGCCGGTGGTGGTGCGCGGCTTCTCGAAGTACACGCGCATCACCAGGTAGAGCGTGTCGGCGAGTTCTCCGGCGAGCGCCTTGAGGCGGTGGGCGTATTCCATCGCCGCCTTCGGATCGTGCACCGAGCAGGGGCCGACGACGACGAACAGGCGCGGGTCGCGGCGGTCGAGGATGGCCTCGACGGCGGCGCGACCGGCGAGCACGGTGTCGCGGGCGGCGGCGCTGAGGGGCAGGCGCTTGTGCAGCTCCTCGGGCGTCAGCAGCATCTCGATGGAGGCGACGTTGACGTTCTCGATCTGGGTGGTGGACATGGGCGCCTTCTCCTCGGCGGGAAAAACCATCGGCAGGACGCGGTTCTACGCGAGCCCGCGGGGAAGCGTCAAGGCGCCTGGCGCGGCTCAGCCGGGCAGCGCGGCGGCGACGCGGGCAAGCTGCAGCAGGCCGAAACCGAGCACCGCGAGGCCGGCGGCGATGCGCACCGCCGGGCGGCGCACGAGGCCGGCGAGGGTGGCGGCGAAGGCGCCCATCGTCAGCAGCGCCGGCAGCGTGCCGATGCCGAAACTCAGCAGCAGCAGCGCGCCTTCGCGCGCGCTGCCGGCGGCGACGGCCCAGATCACCACGCTGTAGACCAGGCCGCAGGGCAGCCAGCCCCAGATCGCGCCCATCGCCAGCGCCTGCAGCGGCGAGCGCACCGGCAGCAGGCGCCGGCCGAAGGGCTCCAGCCGCCGCCACAGCACGGCGCCGAGGCGCTCCACCGCGAGCAGGCCGCGCCACCAGCCGGCAAGGTACAGGCCGAGGGCGGCCATGCAGGCGCCGGCCACGGCCTGCAGCACGAGCTGCGCCTGGTGCACGACGGTGAGGTGCGCGGCCCACGCCCCGACGCCGCCGGCGAGCGCGCCGGCGAGGGTGTAGCTGGCCAGGCGCCCGGCGTTGTAGGCGAGCAGGAAGGGCAGTTGCGCGCCGAAACGCCCGCGCACCGGTGCCGGCAGGCCGAGGGTGAGGGCACCGACGATGCCGCTGCACATGCCCACGCAGTGCACGCCGCCGAGCAGCGCCACGACGGCGGCGGCCAGGTAGCGGGTGTCGTCGACGTTCACGCGGGGTCGGGCTCCGGGCGGCCGAGGGCGGCGAACAGCGCGCTGCGGTTCTGCTCGACCGCCGCGCGGCCGACGGCGATGGCCTCGGGGGCGCGGTCGAACTCGAACAGCGCGATCTGCCCGAGCCGCGGCGCGAGCAGCACGTCGGGCGGGTCGCCGGCCATGCGGCTGCGGGTGATGCGGTCCTGCATGATGTGCAGCGCGCCGCCGAGTACCTCGAACAGGCCGGGGGTATCGGGCGGCGCGGCTTCGCGGCCGAGGCCGAGCAGCTCCTGCAGGCGCCCGGCGACGGGTTCGAGCAGCTCGGCGGCACGGCTGCGCGGGCGCGCCGGCGGGCGCCCGACGAGCTCGCCGTTGAGGTTGACGGCGATCACCACCTCGGCGCCGAGCGCCCGGCACAGCGACACCGGCACCGGGTCGACCAGCCCGCCGTCGACCAGCCAGACGGCATCGCGGTACACCGGCCGCAGCAGCCCCGGCAGCGCGATCGAGGCGCGCACCGCGTCGAGCAGGCTGCCGCGGCGCAGCCAGCGCTCGCGGCCGCTGTGCAGCTCGGTGGCGACGCAGGCGTAGCGCCGCGGCAGGCTGTCGATCGCGCAGTCCTCGACCTGCTCGCCGAAGGCCTGCATCAGGCGCTCGCTCTCGACCAGCCCGCCGGAGCCGGGGTTGATGAAGCGCAGCACCTGCCAGCGGTCGATGTCGAGCACCCAGCGCTCGAGCGCGTCCAGGCGCTCGGCGGCGTAGGCCGCGCCGACCAGCGCGCCGATCGAGGTGCCGCAGACGATCTCCGGGTGGATGTCGAGCGCGGCCAGCGCGCGCAGCACGCCGATGTGCGCCCAGCCGCGCGCCGAGCCGCTGCCGAGCGCGATGCCGACGCGCGGCGCGGCGGGCGGGCTGGTCGGCGCGGGAGCGTCCATCGGCGGCGGGCTAGGGCTCGACGGCGCTGATCAGCACCTTGTCGATGCGTCGTTCATCCATGTCGACCACCTCGAAGCGGTAACCGCTGAGCGTGAAGTGGTCACCGGCGCTCGGCAGGCGTTCGAGCTGCGCCAGTACCAGGCCGGCGAGCGTGTCGTAGTCGTCCTCGTCGGGCAGGCTGCGCAGGCCGAGGGTTTCCTTGATCTCGTCGATCGCCACGCCGCCGTCCATCAGCCAGGAACCGTCCTCGCGCTGCACGATCGACGGGTCGGCCTCGGCGCCGTGCTCGGCGAGCTCGCCGACGATGGCTTCGAGGATGTCGTTGGCGGTGACCAGCCCGCGCAGGCTGCCGTACTCATCGACCACCAGCGCCATGTGCAGCGGCGACTGCTTGATCGATTCGAGCAGCCCCAGCGCGCTGACGCCGTCGTGCACCACCAGCGGCTCGCGCATCACCGCGCGCAGGTCGAGCGGCTGCCCGGCGAGGGCGCGGTTGAGCAGGTCCTTGGCCTCCACGACGCCCTGGATCTCGTCCGGATCGCCCTTGCACACCGGCAGGCGCGAGTAGCGGCACTCCAGCAGCGCGGCACGCGTCGCGGCCTCGTCATCGTCGAGGTCGAGCCAGGCGATGTCGGGGCGCGGCGTCATCAGCGCCGTCACCGGGCGGTCGGCGAGGCGCATCACGCCGGCGATCATCGCGCGCTCGGCCTGCTTGACGACACCGACCTCGGTGGCCTCGGCGATCAGCGTCTTGATCTCCTCGTCGCTGACCTTCTGCTCCGATGCCGCATGCCCGCCGACCAGCCGCAACCCGATGCGGGTGGACACGTCGAGCAGGAACACCAGCGGCAGGGCGAGGCGCGAGATCACGAGCATGATCGGCGCCACCAGCACGGCGATGCGCTCGGGGTGGCGCAGCGCGAGCTGCTTGGGCACCAGTTCGCCGACGATCAGCGACAGGTAGGTGATCGCGGCGACCACGATCGCCAGCGCCAGGGCCCCGGCGGCTTCGGTGCCGAGGCTGGCGAAGTGTTCGTCGAGCCACACCGCGAGCGCGCCAGCGATGGTGGCACCGCCGTAGGCGCCGGCGAAGATGCCGATCAGCGTGATGCCGATCTGCACCGTCGACAGGAAGCGCCCGGGCGCCTCGGACAGGTGCAGTGCGGCGCGCGCACCACCGACGCCGTCCTGCTCCAGCACCTGCAGGCGCGCACGCCGCGCCGACACCACCGCGAGTTCCGACATCGCGAAGAAGCCATTGAGCACGATCAACAGCAGGACGATCACGATCTCCCAGGCGAACATGACTCAGGGATCCTCAGAACGAACGGGCAACGGGCCGGCGCGCCCGGCGTCCGCGTCAGGGGCGCCGTGCCGGCATGCTTGGGGGGAACGGTTCGAACGGCGTGCCGTCAGCGACGGGGGGGGTTCCGGTGAAGCCGGAGTAGGCATGTGCGCGGCGATACCGACGAACGAAAGGTGAACGATCGTAGCACACGCATCCCGTACACCGGACGTACCGCCCACCGCAGCACACGCTGCCCGCCCGGTGCGGCGGACCGTTATGCTCTGTGCGATCGCGGCCGCGCGGCCGCCCCCGTTCGCGAGGAACTAGTCATGTCCGACCGTCGTGCTTCCGTGCTCGTCACCCTCTGCCTGCTGCCGCTCGCCGGCTGCACCAGCCTCGGCCTGAACCGCGGCCCGGCCGCCCCCGAGGTGCCGGCCCCGCTGACCGTCGGCAGCGGCGAACGCCTGGTCCTCGTCACCCCCGCCAAGGGCGCCCAGACCTACGAATGCCGGGCGCAGAAAGGCGGTCGCTACGCCTGGGTAGCCGGGGCGCCCGAAGCGACGCTGTTCGATGCCGACGGCAACAAGATCGGCCTGCACTACGCCGGCCCGAGCTGGGAGATCCGCGAAGGCGGCAAGGTCGTCGGTGCCGTGAAAGCCGAGGTTGCCGCCCCCGACCCCGCCGCGGCGCTGCCCTGGCAGCTGCTGACCGCGCAGGCCCACGAAGGAGAGGGGTTGATGACCACAGTCAGCAGCATCCAGCGCCTCGACACCCGCGGCGGACTGCCGCCCGCGGCGAAGGCCTGCTCACAGAAGGCCGCTGGCAAGAAGGTGCGGGTCGACTTCGGCGCCACGTATTACTTCTACGCGGCGGGGTGAGAGGGACTGGAACGAAGCGCGTCAGCGGCGCTGCGCGATCCCGCCGGCGCAGCCCGGGCAGAGGACGTGACCCCGCGCCCGGCGCAGCGGCGTGAGGGTGGTGCCGCAGCGCTCGCAGCGTGCCGGCCCGGCTTCGCCGCTACCGACGCCGGCGTCGCGCGCCGCGCGCTGGAGGCGTTCGAGCTGTTCGAGTTCGGGCGGCGTCTGGCTGCGCATGGCGGGCTCCGGGGTGTTGGTTCCCCGACGCCGCCCGCGCCCCGGATGAGGGGAATCGATGCGGGGTTGAGCGGGCGGGCGCGGCGCCGGGGATGGACTTACCCTACCCCCTGGCCGCCTCGGCCGCAGTTACACCTTGTTTCGCTACGCCACGTGGCCTTCCCGGCCGCTCAGTAGGCGTTTTCGATCGCGAAATGCCCGGGCCGGCCGCGCTTGGCGAGGCTCATGCCCCGCGCGGTGAGCATGCCGCGCAGATCCTCCACCAGATCGGGATTGCCGCAGATCATCACGCGGGCGCGCTCGGCGTCGAAGGTCACGCCGGTGGTGCATTCGAGCTCGCCGGAATCCAGCAGCTCGGTGATGCGCCCGCGCAGCGCGCCGGGGACGTCCTCGCGCGTCACCGCCTGCACGTAGTGCAGCTTGTGGGCGAACTCGCCGAAGATCTCGTGCTCAGGGAGCGCCCGCAGCAGCTCGGCGTAGCCGAGCTCGTTGGCGTGGCGCACGCCGTGGACCAGGATCAGGTTGTCGTACTGCTGCCAAGTGTCGAAGTCGTGCAGAATCGACACGAACGGCGCGAGCCCGGTGCCGGTCGACAGCATCCACAGATCCTTGCCGCACTCGAAGCGGTCGGTGGTCAGGAAGCCGTAGTTGGTCTTGTCGACCAGCAGCGTGTCACCGACGCGCAGCTGCGCGAGGCGGGGCGTGAATTCCCCCTCCGGCACCACGATCGAGTAGAACTCCAGGTGTTCGTCCCAGTTGGCCGAGGCGATCGAGTACGGGCGCCAGATGATGCGGTCGCCGTCGGGGATGCCGAGGCGGGCGAACTGGCCAGGGATGAAGCGGTAGCCCGAAAACCGCGTGGTGCGGAATGTGAACAGGTTCGGGTTCCACGGCTGGATGTAGGTGATGGTTTCGACGGTGTACTTGTCGCTGGACGTCATGGAAGTCTCGGGACGGCTGGGACTGCGAAATGTGCGGGTGCAATAGCTTACGGTAAGAGATCGGATCGCAAATTGAATTCTCGCAGCTTTGAAAGAACTTTTCGAAATAAAGCGCGGCACGCTCCCTCTCCCGATCCCGCCGCGCTGCGCGAACTCGTCGGCCGCACGGCCCCGCTCGCCGGCCCGCACGCCGAGCTGAAGGCCGTGGCGATCGCGCTGGTGCTGCTGCTCGGCCTCGCCGTCGACGCGCACACCGACCTCGTCGGCCAGTTCGTCGTCAGCGCGGTGGTCTGGACCCTGTGGGCGCTGCTGCTGCACGCGGAAACCCCGCCGTGGCGGCGCGCGCTGGTGCGTGCCACCGCGTTCGCGATGTGCGCCGAGCTGTTTTTCTCGCTCGGCCTGGGGTTCTACGACTACCGCTTCCACAACGTGCCCGCCTTCGTGCCCCCGGGCCACGTGCTGCTCTTCATGCTCGGGCCGACGCTGGCGCGCCGCCTGCCCGACCTGATCACCGTGCTGGTGCCCGCCGTCGCTGTCGCCTACGCGCTGTGGGCATGGGTGGCCGGCTGGAGCCAGTTCGAAGTGCTGCTGGTGGCGCTGTTCCTGGTCGCGTACGGCCACGGCCGTTCGCGCAAGCTCTACGCCACCATGCTGGTGCTCGCGCTGCTGCTGGAGCTCTGGGGCACCTGGCTCGGCAACTGGCGCTGGCAGCCGGTGCTGCCGCACCTGGGGCTCGCCACCACCAACCCGCCGATCCTCGCCGGCGCCTTCTACGCGCTGTTCGACATGTACGTGATGCGTGCCGCGCGGCGCGTGCACGCGCGCGCGCCCGCCGTCGCGGCGGCACCTGCCTGAGCCCCCGCCGACCGCGCCGCCGCCGGCGGGCCGCCATGCACGAACGCATACGTACGGGCGCGGACGGCGGCGCTAGAATCGGTCACTCACCGGCCGGACCTTCCCCATGGACCCGCAACTCGCTAGCACGCTGATCGACACGCAGTGGGACGCCGACATCGTCCCGCAGCTCATCGAGTACATCCGCATCCCCAACCTGTCGCCGCTGTTCGATCCGGACTGGGAGGCGCACGGGCACATGGAGCGTGCCGTCGCGCTGATCGCCGGGTGGTGCGCCGCGCAGCCGCTCGCCGGCCTGACCCTGGAGGTGCTGCGCCTGCCCGGGCGCACCCCGCTGATCGTCGTCGAGGTGCCGGGCGCGCTCGATGCCACCGTGGTGCTCTACGGCCACCTCGACAAGCAGCCCGAGATGAGCGGCTGGGCCGAAGGCCTGGGGCCGTGGACGCCGGTGCTGCGCGGCGAACGCCTGTACGGGCGGGGCGGGGCCGACGACGGCTACGCGGCCTTCGCGAGCCTGACCGCGCTCCGCGCGCTGCAGGCGCAGGGGCTGGCGCACGCGCGCTGCCTGCTGCTGATCGAGGCGAGCGAGGAGAGCGGCAGCCCCGACCTGCCGGCCTACATCGAGTGCCTCGCCGAGCGCATCGGCGAACCGGATCTGGTCGTGTGCCTCGACTCGGGCTGCGGCAACTACGAGCAGCTCTGGTGCACCACCTCGCTGCGCGGGATGATCGCCGGCAATCTGAGCGTGGAGCTGCTGTCCGAAGGGGTGCATTCGGGCGATGCGAGCGGCATCGTCGCCGACGGCTTCCGCGTGCTGCGCTGCCTGCTGTCGCGGCTCGAGGACGAGCACTCGGGCGAGATCCTCGCCCCGGTGCTGAACGTCGACATCCCGCCGCAGCGCGCGGTGCAGGCGATGCGCGCGGCCGACACGCTGGGCACCGCGGTCTACGAGAAGTTCCCGTTCGTGCCGGGTGCGCGCCCGGTGAGCCCGCACCTCGCCGACCTGGTGCTCAACCGGACCTGGCGACCGGCGCTGTCGGTGACCGGGGCGGCCGGGCTGCCGGCGCTGGAAGCCGCCGGCAACGTCTGCCGGCCGCTGACGGCGGTGAAGCTCTCGCTGCGCCTGCCGCCCACCTGCAACGCCGAACGGGCCGCGGACCACGTCAAGACCACGCTGGAGCGCAATCCGCCGTACGGCGCGCGCATCCGCTTCGAGCTCGAGAAGTGCAGCGACGGCTGGAATGCACCGCCCCTCGCCGGCTGGCTCGGGCAGGCGGTCGACGCCGCCTCGCGCAGCCATTTCGGCGCGCCGGCGATGTACCTGGGCGAGGGCGGCTCGATCCCGTTCATGGGCATGCTGGGCGCGCGCTTCCCGCGGGCGCAGTTCCTCGTCACCGGCGTGCTCGGCCCGCACTCGAACGCGCACGGCCCGAACGAATTCCTCGACCTGCCGACGGCCAAGAAGCTCACCGCCTGCGTGGCGCAGGTGCTCGCGGAGCATGCCCAGCGATGACCCCCCCCGCCCTCGACATCCGCGACCTGCGCAAGACCTACCGTTCCGGCCACGAGGCGCTGAAGGGCATCGACCTGCGCGTCGAGCCCGGCGATTTCTTCGCCCTGCTGGGCCCCAACGGCGCCGGCAAGTCGACGACGATCGGCATCGTCGCCTCGCTGGTGAACAAGACCGCCGGCGAGGTGCGCATCTTCGGCCACGACCTCGATGCGCAACTGTTCGACGCCAAGCGCTGCATCGGCCTAGTGCCGCAGGAGTTCAACTTCAACCAGTTCGAGCCGGTCGAGGAGATCGTCGTCAACCAGGCCGGCTACTACGGCATCCCGCGCAAGCTCGCCTACCATCGCGCCGCCCACTACCTGGAGCAGCTCGGGCTGCTCGACAAGCGCCGCGAAGCCGCCCGCGAGTTGTCGGGCGGCATGAAGCGGCGGCTGATGATCGCCCGCGCGCTGGTGCACGAGCCGCGCCTGCTGATCCTCGACGAACCCACCGCGGGCGTGGACATCGAACTGCGCCGCTCGATGTGGGACTTCATGCGCGAGATCAACGCCGCCGGCACCACCATCATCCTGACCACGCACTACCTCGAAGAGGCCGAGAGCCTGTGCCGCAGCATCGCCATCATCGATGCCGGGCGCCTGATCGAGAACACCGACATGAAGTCCCTGCTGGCGCGCCTGCAGGTGGAGACCTTCGTCCTCAACCTCGCCGCACCGCTGCAGCATGCGCCGCGCGTGGCGGGCTACGAACTCACCGCGATCGACGACACCACGCTCGAAGCCGACGTGACCAAGGACCGCGGCATGAATGCGCTGTTCGAGGGGCTGTCGGCGCAGGGCATCAGCGTGATGTCGATGCGCAACAAGGCGAACCGGCTGGAGGAGCTGTTCATCCGGCTGGTCGAAGGCAAGGCCGCCTGACGCGCGACGTCCCGACGCCCTCCGGCACATCCCTTCCGCACGCCCCGCGAACGAGCATCATGCACGCACACGACCAGTGGATCGCCTTCAAGACCATCATCATCAAGGAGGTGCTGCGCTTCGCGCGCATCTGGATCCAGACCATCCTGCCGCCTGCGATCACCACGACGCTGTACTTCGTGATCTTCGGCAGGCTGATCGGCGGCCAGGTGGGGGCGATGGACGGCTTCACCTATCCGCAGTACATCGCGCCGGGGCTGATCATGCTGGCGATCATCACCAATTCGTACGCCAACGTGGTGTCGAGCTTCTACGGCTCCAAGTTCCAGCACTACATCGACGAGATGCTCGTCGCGCCGATCCCCAACTGGCTGATCCTGGCGGGATTCGTCGGCGGCGGCGTGGCCCGCGGGCTGGCCGTCGGGGCGGTGGTGACGGCGATCGCGCTGTTCTTCACCGATCTGCACGTGAGCCACTGGGGGGTGACGATCGGCGTGGTGTTCCTGACCGCCGTGGTGTTCTCGCTCGCCGGCCTGGTCAACGGCATCTACGCGAAGAGCTTCGACGACATCTCGATCGTGCCGACCTTCGTGCTGACACCGCTCACCTACCTCGGCGGCATTTTCTACTCAATCAACATGCTCGGTGATTTCTGGCGCGGCGTGTCGCTGGCCAACCCGATCCTGTACATGGTCAACGCCTTCCGCTACGGCATCCTCGGCGTTTCCGACATCGCGATGACGCCGGCCTTCGCCATCATCGTCATCGCCGTGGTCGCGCTCGGCGGCTACGCGCTGTGGCTGCTCGAACGCGGCACCGGCATCCGCAACTGAGACGGGCGGGCACCACCAACAGAAAGGGCGCCACGAGGGCGCCCGTCACGGCCTGACAGGGGCAGGCGTGTTCAGAGGGCGTCGGAGCCGTTCTCGCCGGTACGGATGCGGATCGCCTGTTCGAGGTTGAACACGAACACCTTGCCGTCGCCGATCTTGCCGGTGTTCGCCGCCTTGGAGATCACCTCGATCACGCGATCGACGTTGCTGTCGTCGCAGCCGATCTCGATCTTCACCTTCGGCAGGAAATCGACCACGTACTCGGCGCCGCGGTACAGCTCGGTGTGCCCCTTCTGCCGCCCGAAGCCCTTGACCTCGGTGACGGTGATGCCCTGGATGCCGATCTCCGACAACGCCTCACGGACGTCGTCGAGCTTGAACGGCTTGATGATCGCGGACACAAGCTTCATGGCGAATCCCCTGTGACGAGTTGGCGAGTGATGCAGAGGCGAGCGTGCGCCGGACTATAACCGATGAGCACGGCTTGTCGTAGCCGACCCGAGAAACGCCGCGGGGTGGCGGCGCATCCCCTGCGCCCGCCACCCCCGGTCACGCTCCCTGCAGCGGGCTCAGAGGGTGTAGCCGCGCTCGTCGTGCAGCGAGATGTCGAGACCCTGGGTCTCTTCCTCGTCGCTGACGCGCAGGCCGACGATGGCATCGACGATCTTCAGGATCACGAAGCTCAGCACCGTGCTGTAGATGATGGTGAAGCCCGCGCCCTTGGTCTGGATCCACAACTGCTGGGCGATGCTCACGCCTTCGGCCAGACCCTTGCCACCGAAGCTCGCGTCGGCGAACAGGCCGGTGAGTATGGCGCCGATGATGCCGCCAACTGCATGCACGCCGAACACGTCGAGCGCATCGTCATAGCCGAGCGCGCGCTTGAGCTTGGTGGAGGAAAGGAAGCAGACCACGCCGGCGATCACGCCGAGCAGGATCGCCCCCATCGGGCCGATGGTGCCGGCCGCGGGCGTCACGGCGACCAGACCGGCGACGGCACCCGAGGCGATGCCGAGCACCGAAGGCTTACCGTGCGCCAGCCACTCGGCGAACATCCAGCCCAGCGCTGCGGCAGCGGTGGCGACCTGCGTGGTGAGCATCGCCATGCCGGCCGAACCGTCGGCAGCCACCGCGGAACCCGCATTGAAGCCGAACCAGCCCACCCACAGCATCGAGGCGCCGATCAGCGTGTAGGTCAGGTTGTGCGGCGGCATCGCGGTGGTGGGGTAGCCCTTGCGCTTGCCGAGCACCAGGCAGGCCACCAGGCCGGCGATACCGGCATTAATGTGCACCACGGTGCCGCCGGCGAAGTCGAGCACGCCCCAGTCCCACAAGAGCGCGCCGTCGCCGCTCCACACCATGTGCGCGACCGGCAGGTACACGATGGTGAACCAGATGCCCATGAACAGCAGCATCGCCGAGAACTTCATGCGCTCGGCGAAGGCACCGACGATCAGCGCCGGGGTGATGATCGCGAAGGTCATCTGGAAGGTCACGAACACCGTCTCGGGAATCGTCAGCGTCAGGCTGTCGCGCCCCACGCCGGCCATGAACGCCTTGGCGAAGCTGCCGATGATCGAATGGAAGTTGGTTTCACCCTTGACCATGCCGGTGGTGTCGAACGCCAGGCTGTAGCCGTACAGCACCCACAGCACCGACACCAGCGCGGTGATCGCGAAGCACTGCATCATCACCGACAGCACGTTCTTGGCACGCACCAGGCCGGAGTAGAACAGCGCCAGGCCCGGGATGGTCATGAACAGCACCAGCGCCGTGGAGGTCAGCATCCACGCCGTGTTGCCGGCATCGAGGGTGGGCGTCGGCGCGGCGGCAGCGGCCTCTTCAGCTAGGGCCAGCACGGGCGCGCCGAGCAAGGCGAGCAGGGCGATGGCCCCGGAGAGGTTTTTCTTTTGCATGGAAGGGTTCCTCGTTCGAGACGAAAAAGGGCCGGGTCTCAGAGCGCTGCCGCGCCGCTCTCGCCGGTGCGGATGCGGAAGGCCTGCTCGAGGTCGTAGACGAAGATCTTGCCGTCACCGATCTTGCCGGTGTTCGCCGCCTTGCTGACGGCCTCCACGACGCGGTCGACCAGGCCGTCGTCGATGCCGATCTCGATCTTCACCTTCGGCAGGAAATCGACCACGTACTCGGCGCCGCGGTATAACTCGGTGTGGCCCTTCTGCCGCCCGAAGCCCTTGACCTCGGTGACGGTGATGCCCTGCACGCCGATGTCGGAGAGCGCCTCGCGGACGTCGTCGAGTTTGAAAGGCTTGATGATGGCGGTGACCAGCTTCATGTCGGTGCTCCTGAATACCAATGCTCGAGTACGGGTTGCCGGATTCCGTCGTGCCGCTGGCCGACGGAACGCTGCTGTACAACTCAAGCACGCACCATGCCATTCAGTGGTGGGCCCTTTGAATCAGCAAGTTGCAGCAATGCCCGCAAGTCGTGCGCACGTCTTGCGTGCCATTGGGGCAGAGCGCCCCAATATGATGCACCAGATGGGTGCATCGGCACGATCTCCGCGCCGGCGCCGGACCGTTACACTCGCTCCCCCTGACCTTACGCATGAGGACCCCTGCCGTGATCGATCCCAAAATGCTCGACGATCTGGCCCGCCGTTTCGCTGAAGCGGTGCCGCCGGGCCTGCGCACCCTGCAACAGGACCTGGAGAAGAACTTCCGCGCGACGCTGCAGGCGGCGTTCGCGCGCATGGAACTGGTGACGCGCGAGGAATTCGACGTGCAGACCGCCGTGCTCGCCCGTACCCGGGCACGCCTCGAAGAACTCGAAACCCGCGTTGCAGCACTCGAAGCACAGGTACTGGCGGTTGCCCCAGCGGCCCCGCCGTCCGAGGACGTGGGCCTGCAAGGCTGACCTGACCCCTGGCCGCCGCGCCCCGCCGTCTTCACCCGCAGGGCGCCGGTGACGGCCAGTTCCGCTGGAAATCCCCTGCGGAGCGGGGGATTTCCATGCCGGCGTCCACGTTCGCCACCGCCGACGCATGCTCGCTGCACCGCCCGTTTCCGCTGGCGTGAAGACCGCCGGCGGGCAGCAGGCGGCGGGCGCCACCAAGCCCGCCGGCGCCCCATCGGGTCGCCGTACCGTCGCATGCCCGCCGCGGGGAGGCGTCCGGGGCCCGGACGGGTCATCCGCCGCCGTGCGACCCGCCTGGGGCCGATGGGCATTTGCCGCCGGACTGCTCGCCAGGACTCCCTGACGACGTGCCGAACGCACCGGCGATCCAATGCCCCGACCTGGTGCACGACGGGGCTGCGACGCGGAATCTCCATGACCCGCGCGGTGGGGGAGGGCCTGTCACGCCTCGACGGGCATCGGCGGGCGGGGTTTCAGCAGCCCGCCAGCGCAGCCGACGCGCACACGCCGTGCACGGCACCGGTGCGGGTCGCCGACGCGGCTCCGCAGCCTTTCCGATTCGACGCGCAATACCGGTGCACGCGCTCCGCCTGTCGCCCGCGGCCAGCGGCGTGCCGGAGAGACGATGGCGGTGCGAGCCGTGACGACGCGGCCACGGCGTTCGCCATCCCGTCAGCCAACGACCGGCACAACGCGGCTGCCACCTTGCCGTGTCCCGACAATCCGCCCATCCTTCGCCGCCAGCCACCGGCCAGGAGACCTCGATGAGCCGCATCGCTTCCGCCGTTCCCGTGCTGCCCGCCCAGGATCTCGATGCCACCCTGGAGTTCTATCGACGCGTGCTGCGGTTCAAGACCGAGTTCCGGCAGCCCACCCATGCCGCGGTGAGCCGCGACGGCGTGCAGATTCACTTCTGGCTGTGCCCCGATCGCGCGATGGCCGAAGCCTCGGGCTGCCGCCTGAACGTCGTCGGCATCAACGCCCTCTACGCCGAGTGCCGCAGCCATGGGGTCATCCACCCGAACGGGGAACTCGCGGTCCGGCCCTGGGGCCTGCGCGAGTTCGCGATCGTCGACTGCAACGGCAACCTTATCCGCTTCGCCGAGCACGCGTAGGACCGCCGCGCCCCGGCGCGCGACATCGCGGCACCGCCGACAAAGCGCTCAGCCGGTGGCGAGCACGATGTCCCACTGCACCGCACGCCCGCCGGCAGCGGGAGCGGCGACGTCGATCGCGGTCGCCGCCACACGCCCCGCGTCCGGCAGCGCCGCGTACAGGAAGTCCTCCGCATTGCGGGGCTCGCCGGCGAAGAACATCTGCGTCACCAGGCGCGTTCCGGCGGCGTCGATCAGATAGTGGATGTGCGGCGTACGGCCGGTGTAAGGCCCCGGCATCACGGACGCGAAGCGGAAGCTGCCGTTGCCGCCGCTGTGCAGCAGCGCGTAGCCCTGGAAGGCCGGATCGAGGGGCCCCGAGGCATTGCCATCCCCCGGGTGGTGGTAACGGCCGTACGCGTTGGCCTGCCATACCTCGATGCGCGCTCCGGCGATGGCTCGACCGTGCCGATCGAGCACCCGGCCGCTGACGGATAGCGGCGTGCCGGCTGCGCGTCCGCGTTGCCCCTCGACGACGGCGAGATCGGCATCGACCTCGGCCGGCGGATGGCGCGGATAGAACGGGCCGAGCGCATTGGCCGGCGTCGGCGCCCGCACGCCACCCAGCGCCCGCGCGACGGGGATCAGCACGCTGCCGCCGATCCACAGCGCGGATGCGGCGAGCAGGCGGCGACGTAGCAGATCGACGGCGACGGTCTTCATGCTGCACCTCGGGGCGGCGTGGCGGGACAGGCGTTGGTTCGACACGCGCACGCCGCTGCGGGTTGCACGGACCGATTACGGCCGCTGCGCCACGCTACGGCTGAGGAGGCAATGCTTGCGCCGAGCCCGCTCGGCGCATTGATCCTGCCGCTGCGCCACACGACCCGGACGTCGCCGCACGTCGTGCTGGAGCCGGATGACGGAACCGGTGCGCGGCCCGGACACCCGGACGTGGCACCGTGATGCCCCGCACGCCAGACGATGCCGTCCACGGCCGGCCATCGGGGACGACGACGCTCAGGCAGGCGGTGGCGCCGCCATGACCCGCGACGTCATGCCGTGCGTTCCTGAACCGGGCCCTTGGGCACGGCGCCGGACGCGGCTTCCGCCGCCTGCAGGGCGCGCGCATGCCAGGCTAGGTGTTCGCCGATGAAGCTGCCCACGAAGTGGTAGCTGTGGTCGTAGTCGGCTTGCCAGCGCATCGTCAGGGGAACGCCGCGCCGGGCACAGGCGCGGCTGAAGTCCTCCGGGTGCAACTGCTCGGACAGGAATTCGTCGGCCGTACCCTGGTCGATCAGCAGCGGTGGCGCACTGGCACCGTCCTCGATCAGGCAGGTGGCATCCCAGGCCCGCCAGGCGGCCTCGTCCTCGCCGAGGTAGTGGCTGAAGGCCTTCACACCCCACGGACAGGCCGACGGGTGGCAGATCGGCGCGAAGGCCGATGCGCTGCGAAACAGGCCGGGGTTGCGCAGTGCGAGCACCAGGGCGCCGTGTCCACCCATCGAGTGGCCGCTGATGGCACGTACGCCGGGCCGCACCGGGAAGTGGGCTTCCACCAACCCGATCAGCTCCTGCGTGACGTAGCGGTGCATCTGGTAGTGGGTGCTCCAGGGGGAGCGCTCGGCATCGACGTAGAAACCGGCGGCCTGGCCGAGATCGTAGGCGGGATCATCGGGCACCTCGCTCCCCCGCGGGCTGGTATCGGGGATCACCAGCACGAGACCGAGCTCGGCCGCATAGCGCTGCGCGCCGGCCTTGACGCGAAAGTTGTCGTCCGTGCAGGTCAGCCCCGACAGCCAGTAGAGCACCGGCACCGGCCCGAACTCGGCCTGGGGTGGCAGGTAAACGGAGAAGGTCATCGCGCACTGGCACGACGCCGACATGTGCGTGTAGCGGTCGAGCCAGCCGCCGTGTTCGCGGACGTGCTCGATGCGGATCGGGGCGTTCATGCAGTTCTCCACGTGAGGCCCGGGCGCGGACGGCGCGGGGGAGCGAGAGGTTTGATCATGACGGCATTGCGAAAACCCACGCCTCGCAACTCGACGATCTGCCGGCGCCGCAGGCGAAAGCCGTGCGCCGCGAAGAAGCCTTCGGCGCTCAGGCTGGCTGCGGCGTAGAGCTGCGCCAGGCGGTGCGTGCGCGCCGCGGCCTCGACCGCAGCCAGCAGGCGCGAGCCGATCCCCTGCGCCTGCCACCGTGCATGCACGTACAGCGTGTCGACGCAGCCATCGGCAGCCAGTTCGGCAAAACCGAGCACACGACTGCCGCGCGCGGCGACGAAGCTCGTGTGAGCGGTCAGGCGTTGCGACCAGGCGGCGACGTCGATCGTTTCGGGTGCCCAGGCGCGCACCTGTCGCGGTCCATAGCGACGGCGATTGACGCGGCGCACCGTGTCGCGAAACAGGGCGATCAGGCACGTCACGTCCGTCGGCCGGTAGGGGCGGATGCGAATCGCGGCGCCGGTCATGCCGTCAGAAGACGATCACCGAGCGGATGCTCTTGCTCTCGTGCATCAGGTCGAAGGCCCGGTTGATGTCCTCGAGGCCCATCACGTGCGTCACCATCGGGTCGATCTCGATGCGGCCGTCCAGGTAGTTCTCGACGTAGCCGGGCAGTTGCGAGCGACCCTTGACGCCGCCGAAGGCGGTGCCTTTCCAGGTACGCCCGGTCACGAGCTGAAACGGCCGCGTGCGGATCTCCTGGCCGGCCCCCGCCACGCCGATGATCGTCGCCACGCCCCAGCCCATGTGGGTGCACTCCAGGGCCTCGCGCATCACCTCGACGTTGCCGATGCATTCGAACGAGTAGTCGACGCCGCCGCGGGTCATGTCGACGATGACCTCCTTCACCGACACGCCGTGGTCGTGCGGATTGACGCAGTCGGTCGCGCCCAGCGCACGTGCCATGTCGAATTTTCCGGGGTTGGTGTCGATGGCGATGATGCGCCCGGCCTTGGCCATCACCGCGCCCTGGATCACCGACAAGCCGATGCCGCCGAGGCCGAACACGGCGACCGTCGATCCCGGTTCGACCTTCGCGGTGTTCAACACGGCACCGATGCCGGTGGTGATGCCGCAGCCGAGCAGGCAGACCTTGTCGAGGGGCGCGGCAGGGTTGATCTTCGCCAGCGCGATTTCGGGCACGACCGTGTACTCGGCGAAGGTCGAACAGCCCATGTAGTGAAAGATCGGTTCGCCCCCCTTCGAGAAGCGGCGGGTACCGTCGGGCATGTAACCCGTCCACACGGTCGACGCGATACTCTGGCAAAGGTTGGTCTTGGTGGAGGCACAGTATTCGCAATGCCCGCACTCGGGGATGTACAAGGGAATCACGTGGTCGCCGGGCTTCAGGGTGCTGACGCCGGGGCCGATCTCTTCGACGATGCAGCCGCCTTCGTGGCCGAGCACGCAGGGAAAGGCCCCTTCCGGATCATCGCCGGACAAAGTGAACGCATCCGTATGGCATACGCCGGTAGCGACGACGCGCAGCAGGACCTCCCCCGCGCGCGGGCCTTCGATGTCAATCTCGGTGATGTCGAGGGGCTGTTGGGGCGCCCAGGCAACGGCGGCTCGGATTTTCATGCAGGTGCTCCTTCGGCACGGATCGCGGCTGGCTTTATTGGAAGAGGCCCGGCGGCATCGGCGGTGAACGATCTGCCGCGGGTAGCACTCGAAATGCGGTACGTTGAACTTTAGACGCCCGTGGGCATGACACACACATCGGTTCGATTCGCTCCCCCGCTGACGATCGGCCAAGTCCCGGGCCATGCCCGTTGCGAATGATATGCGCCGGTTTTCGCGGACACGGACAGAGGGTCATAATTGTCCGATCACGCAGGTCCGCCCATGCGGGATCACGCTTCTTACTGACGAGGACATACTGTTGAAACGATTGCTGTTGATCGCGGCGCTGGTGTTCACCGGTACCGCTTGCAGTTCCTTCCCCGCGATGAACGCCGCCAAATCCGACGACAAGTCGACCAGCGCCGCCGCAGCGGATGTCAAACCCGAAGTCGCGCAGGCGATGAAACAGCTCCGGACTGCGGCCGAAGCGGGCAACCCGGGTGCCCAAACGCAGCTTGGTCTGCTCTATGCCCGTGGAGAGCCGCGTGCCGGAGTGGAGCAGGACATCAACGAAGCCGTACGCTGGTTCCGCAAGGCATCGGATCAGGGCTTCCCTGGCGGGCAGACCAACCTGGCGATCGCCTATGCGCTCGGCCAGGGGGGCGTCAACAAGGACCCGGCGGAAGCCGTGCGGCTCACGCGCCTGGCCGCCGAGCAAGGCTGGGCTCCCGGCCAGATGCAGCTCGGCCTGCTGTATGCCCAAGGCGTGGGTGTCGAGAAGAACTACACGGAGGCGGCCAAATGGGTACGCAAGGCTGCCGATCAGGGACTGCCGCCGGCCCAGACCCAGTTGGGCGTGTACTACGGCAACGGGCTGGGCGTGAAGCAGAGCTATGCCGAGGCGGAGAAGTGGCTGAAGCTCGCTGCCAATCAAGGCGACGAAGACGCCAAGCGCCTGCTGGGCGAACTGAAGCAGGTCCGCAGCGGTAAGGCACCGGCGCCTGCGAGTGCGCAGATGCAGTGAGTCGCACCACGCCCCCTGCGGCAACAAAAAAGGCGCCTGAGCGCCTTTTTTGTTGCCGCAGGGGGACGCCGCTCAGGCTTGATCGGCCGCACGGCGCTCCGTGTCGATCTGATCGAGCACTTCCTTGGCATTGCGAAAGGCCTCGACACCTGCCGGCATTCCGCAGTACACGGCTGCCTGCAGCAGCACCTCGACGATCTCCTCGCGGGTGCAGCCATTGTTGAGCGCTCCGCGGACGTGCCCCTTGAACTCGGTGCCACGATTCAGCGCAGCGAGCATCCCCAGATTGAGCAGGCTTCGCGTCCGTCGATCCAGCCCGGGCCGCGTCCAGATCTCACCCCACGCGTACCCGGTCACCAGTTCCTGCAAGGGGCGGGTGAAGTCGTCGAGGTTTGCCAGCGCCCGGTCGACGAACGCATCCCCCATGACCTCCCGCCGGACCTTCAGCCCTTTGTCGAATTGCTCGTCGTTCATCGCAGTCCTCGGTTGTTACGGCTCTCGCGGGCGATTGTTCCACATCGACTTTCTCGCCTGGTGTTTCACGTGAAACACGGATCGCACGCTGAAACCCCGCACGTCCTCACTCCATGTGAAGCTCCTTGATCTTGCGGGTGAGTGTATTACGGCCCCAGCCCAACAACCTTGCGGCATCCTGCCGATGGCCGCCCGAGTGCTTCAGGGCGACATCGATGAGGATCCGCTCGAAATCCGGCAGCGCCGTGTTGAGGAGATCGCTTTCACCGCGGGCCAGGCTGGCTGCAGCCCAGTCCGACAGCGACTGGCGCCAGTCCGACACGCCGACGATGCCTTCAGCGCTGTTGACCGGAGGGCTGCGCAGCTCGCTCGGCAGATCCTCCAGATGGACCTCGCGGCCGGACGCCATCACGGTCAGCCACCGGCACAGATTCTCCAGCTGGCGTACGTTACCCGCCCATTCGAGCTGACTCAGGAAACCCACGACATCCGGGCGCAAGGTCTTCGGTTCGACGTCGAGTTCGCGCGCGGCTGCCTTCAGGAAATGATTCATCAGCAGCGGGATGTCCTCCCGGCGCTTGCGCAACGGCGGCAGGTGGATCCGGATCACATTGAGGCGGTGGAACAGGTCCTCGCGGAACTGCCCCTGGCGTACACGTGCCTCCAGGTCCTGATGAGTTGCCGCGATCACCCGGACATCGACCTTGGTCGGTGTGTGACCGCCGACACGATAGAACTCCCCTTCCGCGAGCACGCGCAGCAGCCGCGTCTGCAGCTCGGCCGGCATGTCACCGATTTCGTCGAGAAACAGGGTTCCACCGTCGGCCTGCTCGAATCGCCCCTGGCGGGCACTCTGCGCACCGGTGAACGAACCGCGCTCATGACCGAACAGTTCCGATTCCAGCAGATCCCTGGGAATCGCCGCCATGTTCAATGCGATGAAGGGCTTGTCGGCGCGTGGCGAGTGGCGATGCAGGGCGCGCGCCACCAGTTCCTTGCCCGTCCCGCTCTCGCCGTTGATCAGCACCGTGATGTTGGAGCGCGACAGTCGCCCGATGGCCCGAAAGACTTCCTGCATCGCCGGCGCTTCGCCGATGATCTCGGGCATCGGACCGGCGCTGTCGACCTGTGCCGCCTGCTGCCGGCGCAGGTCGCTTGCCCGCCGCACGAGCGCAACGGCTTCATCGACATCGAACGGTTTGGGCAGATACTCGAAAGCACCGCCCTGATAGGCCGAAACGGCGCTGTCGAGATCGGAATGCGCGGTCATGATGATCACCGGCAGACCGGGAGCCCGTTCACGCAGGCACGCCAGCAGTTCGAGTCCGTTCATGCCGGGCATGCGGATGTCCGCGACGATGACATCCGGCGACGGGCTGCGTTCGAGGGCGGCGAGCGCGGCATTGCCGCTTTCGAACGAGGTCACGGTCATCGCCTCTCGCTGCAGCGCCTTTTCGAGCACCCAGCGGATCGAGTGATCATCGTCGATCACCCAGACCTGTTCTTTCCTGGCCATCGTTTGATTCACTCCATCGGCAAAAGCAGGGTAAATGTCGTCTCGCCCGGCTGGCTGGTGCATTCGATGAGCCCGCCATGCTGGCTGACCAAACCTTGCGCAATCGACAAACCGAGTCCGGTCCCATCGGCGCGCCCGGTGATCATCGGATAGAAGATGCGTTCAGCGATGGCTTCAGGAATGCCGGGCCCATCGTCCACGATGTCCACCCTCACTACGAGTTTGTGGCGCTTTGCGCCGATCGTGCACTGACGCTGAACACGCGTGCGCAGCGTGATGGTGCCTTGGCCGGCGAGCGCCTGCACGGCATTGCGCACGATATTGAGCAGCGCCTGCACGAGCTGATCCGGATCGCCCTTCAGCATCGGGATACTCGGATCATAGTCGCGAACCAATTCGGTGCTGCCGATGCCCTCCACGAGCACCAGGCTGCGCACGCGCTCGAGGACCTCGTGAATGTTCGTTTCCGTGCGCACGGGGGGGCGGGTAGGCCCGAGCATGCGGTCGACCAATCCACGCAGGCGGTCGGCCTCGTGGATGATGATGCGCGTGTACTCCTTCAGGCGCTCTTCGCCGAACTCCCGCTCCAGCAGTTGGGCCGCACCGCGCAGACCTCCCAGCGGGTTCTTGATCTCATGAGCGAGGTTGCGCACCAGGGCCTGCGCCGTGGTCTGCTGGGCGATCAGGTTTTCCTCGCGCGTGATGCGCAATTGCCTGTCGACCTGGCGCAACTCGACGAGCAGTTCGAGCGGCTGCTCGGACTCGACGATGGGCGTGACGGTGCAGTCGACCGTGATCAGGTGTTCCCCCGGCAACGTCAGCTGCAAGCCCCGCTCCGTGTAGGGGTGCGCGGCTTCCAGGCAGCGCCGCATGCCCTTGATCAGCGCCTCGGCACCGATCGCAAGGTCCGAGAAATTGGCGCCCAGGGCCTGGCGGAAACTGAGGGCAAACAGCATCTCCGCGGCCGGGTTCATGTAAACCGTCCGCAGATTTCGATCCAGCACTATGACACCGGTAGTCATGTTGTCCATGACGCGGCGGGGGTAATCAGTCCTGACCACGACGGCAATCTCCCGGTACATGTCGGCGGTGCTTGCAAGACCCGAGCCAGCGCCAAAATCGTGCAGGAGAACGGTGCTCCGACATGCGCTGCGGACCGCTTGGAGCCTAAAACTGGGCATCCGGGCACCTGCGATAGGGCAGGCACTTCATACATGATCCTGCCCCGTGCATCGGAGCCCGCTTATTTGAGGCATCAGCAGCACCAAATTAGTGCATCACATGCCGACCAGCGGCTTGCGACTGCGAACTGAATTCGCCGCTGAATCGGCAACATCCCATGAAGCAGCGGCGATGGCCCCTCCAAAAACAGGAACGCCCCCTTGCGGGGGCGTTCGCATCGGCGTAACGACGCGTTGATCAGAGGCTGTAGTACAGCTCGAACTCGGCCGGATGCGGAATCATCCGCACGCGCTGGACCTCGGAGGTCTTGAGCGCGATGTAGGCATCGATCAGGTCGTCGGTGAAGACGCCGCCCTTGGTCAGGAAGGCGCGATCCGCGTCGAGTTCGGCCAGGGCCTGCTCAAACGAGAAGCACACCTGCGGGATGAGCTTCTCCTCCTCCGGCGGCAGGTCGTACAGGTCCTTGTCCATCGCATCGCCCGGGTGGATGCGGTTCTGGATGCCGTCGAGACCGGCCATCAGCATCGCCGCAAACGCCAGATAGGGATTGGCGGTGGAGTCCGGGAAGCGAACCTCGATACGCCGCCCCTTCGGATTGGAAACGTACGGAATGCGGATCGACGCCGAGCGGTTGCGGGCCGAGTAGGCGAGCATCACCGGCGCTTCGAAGTGCGGGACCAGGCGCTTGTACGAGTTCGTCGACGGATTGGTGAACGCATTCAAGGCCTTGGCATGCTTGATGATGCCGCCGATGTAGAACAGCGCCGTCTCCGACAGCCCGCCGTAGAGGTCGCCGGAGAACAGGTTCTTGCCGTCCTTCGCCAGCGACTGGTGCACGTGCATGCCCGAACCGTTGTCGCCGTGAAGCGGCTTCGGCATGAAGGTCGCCGTCTTGCCGTAGTTGTGGGCGACGTTCTGTATCACGTACTTCAGTACCTGAACCTCATCGGCCTTGCGCACCAGCGTGTCGAAGCCCACGCCGATCTCGCACTGACCGGCCGTGGCCACTTCATGGTGGTGAACTTCGACGCGCAAGCCGGCATCGGTCAGCGCCAGACACATAGCCGCGCGGATATCGTGCAGGGAATCGACCGGTGGCACCGGGAAATAGCCGCCCTTGACGCCCGGCCGGTGGCCGATGTTGCCGTCGGCGTACTGCTTGTTGGTATTCCAGGCCGCTTCTTCGGAATCGATCGTATAAGACACACGCCCCATCTCGGTCGAGAAGCGGACGTCGTCGAAAATGAAGAACTCGTTCTCCGGCCCGAAGTAGGCGGTATCAGCAATGCCGGTGGACTTCAGGTAGGCCTCGGCGCGGCGCGCGAGCGAGCGCGGATCACGCTCGTAGCCCTGCATGGTGGCCGGCTCGATCACGTCACAGGTGATATTGATCGTCGGCTCGTCGAAGAAGGGATCCACGAATGCCGTGGCGGGATCGGGCATGAGGATCATGTCGGACTCGTTGATCCCCTTCCAGCCGGCGATCGAAGAGCCATCGAACATCTTGCCGCTGTCGAACACATCCTCGTCTACGGTACTGGCGGGAACGGTGACGTGCTGCTCCTTCCCGCGGGTATCCGTGAAGCGAAAGTCCACGAACTTGATCCCTTCTTCCTGGATCTTTTTCAGAACATCAGCAGCGGGCATTGAACTTCCTCCGTAACTTCGGATGACGGTGGTGAAACGACCATACTCGGCCTCGACGGCCGATCACTCGCGCGCTCACTATCAGCATGAAGCGTGCCAGAATTGAGGATTACGGTTTCAGTCGGCGGACAGTATATGGACAAGCAGGTGCCAAGTCTTGGTGCATCAAAATCGTGCACCACAATTGCACATGCGCACTAAAATGGGTCACACAGGACGGGTTCAAACCATATCAACAGGACACATCAACACCATGACAATGGGATCGGAGATCGATTGGCACCGATCACCTAGGGTCATCCTCCTGTCAACGCGACAGCGCAAAGCATACGCCAACTGTGAACAAGCTTCCGGATCAGTGTTTCCGTTATCCATATGTTCTACAAACGATAGTCACTCAAAGCGGGGTATCCGGTGATGGAAATAAAGCTCGAAGTCGACAACATCGGCTGCAGTAGCTGTGCCAAGGCTATCGAAACGGGTTTACGGCACACGCCCGGCGTCGGAACGATCAGCGTCGATGTCGCCCACGGAATCGTCTCCATCCAGGTCGACACGGAAGCGGTGGGGCCTGCCGTACGCCAGCGGCTGGCGGAGTTGGGCTTTCCCGAGAAGGCGGGCTGAGAGCCCCGCCGCCACCTGGACTCCGGGAACATGCTCGGCAGCCCAAACGATCTGACCGGACTGCTGCTCACGGGAGGCGGCGCACGGGCGGCCTACCAGGTGGGCGTGCTCAAGGCCATTGCTGAACTGCTGCCCGACAACGGGCCGACCCCGTTTCCGATCATCTGCGGAACCTCGGCAGGCGCCATCAACGCAGCCGTGCTGGCGACGGAAGCCGGCCACTTCAAGCGCGGAGTGGCGACGCTGGAGCGCGTGTGGTCGAACATGCACTGCGAGCAGGTTTTTCGTACGGCTCCCCGGCTGGCTGCGAAGAGCGCCTTGCTCTGGACACTGTCTCTGCTCTTCGGAGGGATCGGCCGTTACACGCCACGGTCGCTGCTGGACAACGCTCCGCTGCGCATGCTGCTCGAAGCCCATGTCGATCCCGTGCGCATCCAGCGCTGGATCGATGATGGGCGATTGCACGCCTTCAGCCTGACCGCGGCCGCCTACAACAGCGGCCATTCGACAACCTTCTTCCAAGGCCACGCCTCCATCCCCCCTTGGGAACGCACGCGCCGCATCGGGATTCCCCGCCCGCTGACGATCGACCACATCCTGGCGTCCGCAGCGATCCCGTTCCTGTTTCCAGCCGTACGCATTGGCTATGACTACTATGGTGATGGGTCCATGCGCCAACTGGCCCCCTTGAGTTGTGCGCTGCATCTCGGTGCATCGCGACTGCTCGCCATCGGGGCCCGCAATGAAATGCCGGACGACCCCAACCGTCCTCCCGTGGCCTACCTCGAACACCCGTCGCCCGGCCAGATCGCGAGCTTCATCCTCGACACCATTTTCATGGATGGGCTGTCGACGGACATCGAGCGTCTGCGACGCATCAATCACACGCTGCAGTACGTACCGTCGACCATGCGGTCACGGCAGGCCCTGCGGACCATCGAATTGATGACGGTGTTCCCGAGCGAGGACGTCCGGCCACTGGCCGAACGACACGCCGGTGATTTTCCACGCTCCGTCCACTATCTGCTGCGCAGCATCGGCGCGACGCGCGGACGCGGCCGCCCGCTGATCAGCTACCTGCTGTTCGAACAGGGTTTCTGCCGCGAGTTGATCGCCCTCGGTTACCGTGACGCCTGCAACGATTATCCGCGCCTGCGACGTTTGCTGGGTCTTCGGGCACCTGCCGAGGTTTCACGTGAAACGCCTCGGGACGCCCCCCGCCTCGGATGAACCGTCTCCACCACTCGGGATATACTCCGTGCCCTTTCATGGCTCTACGCGGGCCTTCCTTGCGCGTTCCGGTCCGGAGGCAACACGTGCGTGACGTATCGACGTTTCAGGGCCTGATCCTGGCCCTTCAGGAGTACTGGGCCGAACAAGGCTGCGCACTCCTACAACCTTACGATATGGAAGTCGGCGCCGGCACGTTCCACACCGCAACCGTCCTGCGCTCGGTCGGCCCCGAGCCCTGGGCTGCCGCGTACGTACAACCTTCGCGTCGCCCCACCGACGGGCGTTACGGCGAAAACCCCAACCGCCTCCAGCACTATTACCAGTTCCAGGTGGTCATCAAACCCTCACCTGACAACTTTCAGGAACTTTACCTCGGCTCCCTGGAGCGTCTGGGCATCGATACCCTGATCCATGACATCCGCTTCGTCGAAGACAACTGGGAGTCGCCGACGCTCGGCGCATGGGGGCTCGGCTGGGAAGTCTGGCTCAACGGCATGGAGGTCACCCAGTTCACCTACTTCCAGCAGGTCGGCGGTATCGACTGCCGGCCGGTTACCGGCGAGATCACCTACGGTCTCGAACGCATCGCGATGTACCTGCAGAACGTCGAAAGCGTGTACGACCTGGTCTGGACCGATGGCCCCTTCGGTCGCATCAGCTACGGCGATGTGTTCCACCAGAATGAAGTGGAGCAATCCACCTTCAACTTCGAACACGCCAACACCACGAAGCTGTTCGATTGGTTCGATACCTGCGAAAGCGAATCCAGTCGCCTCATCGAACTCGGCCTTGCCCTGCCCGCTTACGAACAGATGCTCAAGGCCTCGCATACCTTCAACCTCCTCGACGCCCGCAAGGCCATCTCGGTGACCGAACGCCAGCGCTACATCCTGCGCGTGCGCACCCTCGCCCGCGCCTGCGCCCAGGCCTACCTGCAGTCGCGCGAAGCGCTCGGCTTCCCGATGTGCAAGCGCGCAGAGGTGGCCAGTCATGGCTGAGACGCGCCACCTGCTGATCGAGATCGGAACCGAGGAACTTCCGCCGAAGGCCCTGCACTTGCTCTCCGAAGCGTTCGAAGCCGGCATCCGCGATGGGCTGAGCCGCAAGGAACTCGGACATGGCGTCCTGACACGCTTCGCGGCGCCGCGCCGGCTCGCCGTACTCGTCCATGACCTGATCGTGGTGCAGCCCGAACGGCGGGTCGAACGCCGCGGACCCGCCCTCGCTGCCGCCTTCGATGCGGCTGGCAATCCCAGCAAGGCGACCGAGGGCTTCGCGCGCTCGTGCGGCGTGACCGTCGCCGAGCTCGACCGTGTCGAAACCGCGAAGGGTGCCTGGCTCGCCTACCACTCGATCGTGCCCGGCGCCCTGACCGCCACGCTGATTCCCGAGATCGTGGAAACGGCCTTGAAGGAGCTGCCGATACCGAGGCGCATGCGCTGGGGCAATGGCAGTGAGGAGTTCGTCCGTCCGGTCCACTGGGTCGTGATGCTGTTCGGTGACGACGTCGTACCCGGCGCCATCCTCGGCGTGCGGGCCGGACGCGACTCGCACGGACACCGTTTCCACCACCCGGAGCCGATACCGTTACCACGCGCTGCAGCCTACGCGGCAGTGCTGGCCGAAACCGGAAAGGTGCTTGCCGATTTCGGCCAGCGTCGCGAAGCGATCCGCAGCCAGGCCTCCCACCTGGCCAGCGAGCTGGGCGGCACCGCCGTGATCGAGCCCGCGCTGCTCGACGAAGTCACCGCGCTGGTCGAATGGCCCGTGGCGCTCGTCGGCAACTTCGAGCCGCGCTTTCTCGCAGTGCCGCATGAAGCCCTGATCACGACGATGCAGGACAACCAGAAATACTTCCCGATCGTCGACGCGCAGCAGCGGCTGCTGCCGCATTTCATCACCATTGCCAACATCGAGAGTCGCGATCCCGCCAAGGTCCGTGCCGGCAACGAGCGCGTCATCCGACCACGCTTCGCGGATGCCGAATTCTTCTGGAATCAGGACCGCAAGACCCGGCTCGAATCCCATCAGCCTGCACTGAAGAACGTCGTCTTCCAGCAACGGCTCGGTTCGCTGTACGACAAGTCGGAACGCGTCGCGGCACTTGCCCGCACGCTGGCCCGCTCGACCGGCGGCAACCCCGACGGCGTCGAGCATGCGGCGCGGCTGGCCAAATGCGACCTGCTCACCAGCATGGTGCAGGAGTTCCCCGAACTGCAGGGCACGATGGGGCACTACTACGCGAAGCACGATGGCGAGTCCGCTGAAACCGCACGCGCCATCGAGGAGCAGTACTGGCCCCGCTTCGCCGGTGACGCCATCCCCGGCACCGCGACCGGACGTCTCCTTGCGCTCGCCGAACGCCTCGACACGCTCGTCGGCATCTTCGCCATCGGGCAGGGCCCTTCGGGCAACAAGGACCCGTTCGCGTTGCGGCGTGCCGCTCTCGGCGCTCTGCGCATCATCATCGAGGGCGGGCTCGACATCGATCTCCCGGCCGTGCTGCACGAGGCTGCCGCGGCCTTCCCCGCCGCGGTTCACACCGCGGCGGCGATCGACACGGTGCTCGACTTCATGTCCGAGCGTCTGCGCGGCTATTACATCGAACAGGGCTTCAAGGCCGATGCCTTCGAAGCGGTGGCCGAGTTACGCCCCCCCCGGCCCCTGGATTTCGACCGCAGGATCCGGGCCGTTACCGACTTTCGTCAATTACCCGAGGCCGAGAGCCTCGCAGCGGCCAACAAGCGCATCCGGAACATCCTGCGCAAGCTGGAAGGTGAACTACCCTTCGCCGTGCGTACCGAGTTGCTGGTGGAGCCCGCCGAACTGGCGCTGGCCGCCGCTCTCGCCGAGATTGCCTCGGAAGCCGTGCCGATGCTGGAGGCGAGTCTCTACGCCGAAGGCCTCAGTCGCCTGGCGGGCCTGCGTGCACCGGTCGACGCGTTCTTCGATGCCGTGCTGGTGATGGCCGACGACACCGCGCTGCGCCAGAACCGGATCGCGCTGCTGAACGAACTGGGTAGCTTGTTCCTGCGCGTGGCGGATCTGTCGAAGCTGAGCAACTGAACGCGCCCGCAACGGATCCGCCATTCACTCCGAACGTCGTCAGGTAGGTAACGCCCAATGCTCGCGCTGATCGTCGAACGGGATGGTGTTCTCAACTGTCCGGTCGACGCAGGGGTTACCTCCCCTGCCCTGTGGAATCCGATCACCGGATCACTCGAAGCGCTCGCCCGGATCTGCCATGCCGGATGGCAGATCGTCGTCGCCCACCATGAACCCGCCATCGGTCGTGGCAGCATGACGCTCGAGTCCCTGCACCGCGTACACAATCTGATGCAGCAACGCATCCACGAGGCGGGCGGCGCGATCGACGCCGTCGTCGTCCACACCGGTACGGACCCCCGGCACCCGTGGCACCTGCCCAATCCCGGACTGTTCGAAGCGATCGCGCGGCGGCTGCATCAACCGGTACACGCGCTCACCGCGATTGGTGTCAGCGATGCCTTCATCGCCGGCGCACATGCCAGTGGGGCGCAGACCGTGCGCTTGTACACGCCCGGCATGGTGGTCGGCACGGAGTGCGAGGCTTTCCCGAACCTGCACGGGTGGGCGGAATATCGCTTGGGCAATCCGGCGCGCGAGGTCCGTTCATGAGCCCCCGGAAGGCCGAACTCTTTCTGCGCTCCCTGCTTTTCAGCGTCGGGGGGGTCGTCTCGGTTACCGTCTGGTCGCTGCTGTCGCTACTCACGTGGCCATTTTCGCTGCGCATTCGCTACGGCGTCGTGCGCCAGTGGGCCCGCTTCATGGTCTGGTGGCTGGGTGTCACGTGTCGCGTACGGACGGTGTTGAGCGGCGTCGAAAACATCCCGGCGCAGCCTTGCGTCATTCTCGCCAAGCACCAGTCGACCTGGGAAACCCTCTTCATGCAGCACCTCTTCGTGCCGCAGGTATGGGTCCTCAAACGTGAACTGCTCTGGGTGCCGGTATTCGGTTGGGCCCTCGCCCTGCTGAAGCCGATCGCAATCGACCGCAAGGATGGGCGCGGCGCCATGCGCCAGGTCCTCGCCCAAGGCAAGCAGCGGCTGGAAGAGAGAGATTGGGTGGTCATCTTCCCGGAAGGAACGCGCGTCGCCCCCGGCGCGCGCGGCCAGTACCACGCTGGCGGCGCGATTCTGGCCGCGCATGCCAAAAGCAGCATCCTGCCAATCGCCCACAATGCGGGCGAAGTCTGGCCGCGGCGAGGCTTCATCAAATATCCGGGCACGATCCACTTCGTGATCGGTCCTCCCATCGACAGCGCTCACCGCAGCGGCAAGGAACTCATCGCCTTGACCGAAGCGTGGATCGAACACGCTCAGACCACGCTTCCGCCTGCCCGCGATGACCTCGGAATGCCGCCCGCCCCGTAAGTGAACGGCCGGCCACGGTGAAGGTTCATGAGCCGAGGCGTTGCCGCGTGATCGGCAGCTTCCCTCTGCCGAACGACAGGCCCGGAATCGCCTCCACCGTGGCGCCGGGAGTCACGACGCACTGCTGATGCGCAACCGCCGGGCGGCACTCAGCCAGTGTCGTTCGAGACGCTCGCGTTCGGCACGCGGCGCGCCCCGCGCGCGCGCCGCGAAATACGCTTCCATCGCGTCGATGGCCGCCTGGGTCTGGCTATGGGTGATATCCACTCGCTCCTGCATGACGATGACCTCCAGAGTACGTGATTGAGTTCGGTGACGCGCTTCTCCCGCCATTGAACTGTGAGGGTGTATTCGACGATCGCGCTAGCGGCCGTCTTCCCCTTCTTGATCTACCGGTTTCAGGAAGCTCCGGATGAACCGGCGGACTTCCCGCGACGCCGTGGTGTCGAGGTCGCGACAACGATCAACGAAAGCGTCGCGCAACCCTTTCTCGATACGCACCACGAGTTTGCATTCCTTATCCTCGTCTCCCTTTTTCTTCTTCTTTCCAACCATGGCAAGCACTCGTATATACGTCGTGTCTACATCATAGGGATGTGGTGCCCGCACGACAAGGCAAACAACAACTCGTGACAACCGGTAACAGTCGATACGCGCAGCTAGGCGAGCGCCGCGCGGATGCGTGCCGCGAGTTCCTCGAGCACGTGGGGATCGCTACGCTCGCGGCCATGCGCCGGTGCGCCGACGCCCTGGTGCACGGGCACGATGTGGACGTGGTAATGAAAAACGGTCTGCCCGGCCGCCGCCCCGTTGAACTGGCGGATCTGGAAACCATCCGGCCGCAGCGCCGTCATGATCGCCTGCGCGATGCGGCGTGCGACGACCGCGGTTGCCGCCAGGCCGTCGTCAGGCATGTCGAGCAGGTTGGCGTGATGGTCCCGACAGATCACCAGCGCGTGACCCACCGAGGCAGGAAACACATCCATGAACGCCAGGGCGTCCGCGTCCTCGAACAGCTTTACCGCAGGCAGTTCACCTTTGACGATCTTGCAGAACACGCAGTTGTCGACAGCGCTCACGAGGGCCTACTCCTTCGACGGTGACGGGAACGCCCCGGAGCGTAGCATCGCCCCGCGTCGACGCGTTTCGCTGCCCCGACGCCTGGCGGTGGCGCCACTGATGCCGGGCAGCACGCTCCGGCGGAGTAACGCGGCGTGAGGGCGTCAGCGATAGCCGCTCTGGCTGATCCCGACACGCCGCATCAGCGTGCCCGATCCAGCCGGCGGTAGGAGATCGCTTCCGTGAGATGGGAGGTGCCGATGGACGGCGCATCGGCAAGGTCGGCGATCGTCCGTGCGACCTTGAGGATGCGGTGATAGGCACGCGGGCTCAGGCCCAGGCGCTCCATCGCCTGTTCGAGGAGGCGATGATCCGCATCGCCCAGGCGGCAGTCGCGCACGATCTCCCGCGGGCCCAGCGCCGCGTTGGGTACACCCGCCCGCGCCGTCTGCCGCGCCCGCGCCCTCTCGACCCGGTCCCGCACCGCGGCCGATGGCTCCTCGGGATCGTCACCCCGCAGCAGATGGCGCGGCAACCGCGGCACCTCGACATGCAGATCGATGCGGTCCAGCAACGGGCCGGACAGACGCCCGCGGTAACGCCTGACGGTTTCCGCCGAGCACGTGCAAGGCCGCTCGGGATCGCCGAGATACCCGCACGGGCAGGGATTCATCGCGGCGATCAACTGGAAGCGGGCCGGGAAATCCGCCTGCTGGGCGGCGCGGGAGATCGTGATGTGCCCCGATTCCAGCGGCTCGCGCAGGACTTCGAGGACCCGCGGGTTGAACTCGGGCAGCTCGTCGAGGAACAGCACGCCGCAGTGCGCCAGGCTGATCTCGCCGGGGCGCGGATTGCCCCCGCCGCCGACGAGTGCGACCCCCGACGCCGTGTGATGCGGCGAGCGGAACGGGCGGCGCCCCCAGTCGAGCGCCGAGAATCCCTGGCTGCTGACCGAGGCGATCGCCGCCACCTCGATCGCTTCCGCTTCGCTCATCGCCGGCAGGATGCCGGGCAGGCGCATCGCCAGCAGCGTCTTGCCGGTGCCAGGCGGGCCTGAGAACAAGAGGTTATGCGCGCCGGACGCCGCGATTTCGAGCGCCCGCTTGGCGTGGGCCTGGCCGTGCACGTCGGCGAGGTCGAGCATCAGCCGCGGTACCGATGCCGCGCGCGTGGGTACGTACGGTTGCAGGGTGTGCCCGTCACGCAGGTGGGCGCACACGTCGAGCAGGTGGTCCGCGGCGAAGACGTCGAGCCCCTGCACCAGCGTGGCCTCATCGGCGTTCGCGCGTGGCACCAGCAGCTTGCGCCCCGCGTCGCGGCAGGCGAGCGCCGCCGGCAGGACGCCGCGCACGCCCCGCAGTTCCCCGCCGAGCGCCAGTTCGCCGAGGCATTCGAAGCCGGCGAGCGGCTCGCCCGGAATCTGCCCGCTCGCCGCCAGCAGCCCGAGCGCGATGGGCAGATCGAAGCGCCCGCCTTCCTTGGGCAGGTCCGCCGGCGCGAGGTTGATGGTGATGCGGCGCGCCGGGAACTCGAAGCGCGCGTTCAGGATGGCGCCGCGCACGCGGTCGCGGCTTTCCTTGACCGCGGCCTCGGGCAGGCCCACCAGGGTCAGCCCCGGCAGCCCGTTGGACAGGTGCACCTCGACGAGCACGGCCGGCGCGGTGATGCCGACGCGGGCGCGGCAGTTCACGGTAGCGAGCGACACGGTTCCCCCTCCCTGCGGATACACCCTTCGGATATCCGCGGCGGCAACCGGCCGGTCCGCGGATGGTTCGCCATGGCCTCAGGCGAAGCCTTCGGCCTTGGGTTCGCGCGCGAGCAGCGCACTCACGGCGGCGCGCGGATCGAGGCCGCCGTGGACCACGCGCTCCACCTGCTCGGCGATCGGCATCTCGACGCCGAGCGCACGTGCGAGGCGCAGCACCTCAGGAACCGCGCGCGCGCCTTCGACGACCTGCCCGATCCGTTCGAGCGCCGCGGCCGTCGTCGCCCCGTGCCCCAGCGCCAGGCCGAAGCGACGGTTGCGCGACTGGTCGTCGGTGCAGGTCAGCACGAGATCGCCGACGCCGGCGAGGCCCATGAAGGTATCGAGCCGGCCGCCGGCCGCCACCCCCAGCCGGACCATCTCCGCCAGACCGCGGGTGATGATCGCGGCCCGCGCATTGGCGCCGAAGCCGAGGCCGTCGGCCACGCCGCAGGCGATCGCAAGCACGTTCTTGACCGCGCCGCCGAGTTCGACACCGACCATGTCGGAGCTGGTGTAGGCGCGGAACCCCGGGCCGTGCAACAGCCCGGCGACGAAGCGCGCGTGGGCGGTATCGGTGGCGGCCACGGTCGTCGCGGTCGGCAGCCCGCGCGCGACCTCGGCGGCGAAGTTCGGCCCGGAGATCACGGCACCCGGGTGGCCGTCGCCGAGGACGGCCCCCGCCACGGTGTGCAGCAGCCGCCCGCTGTTGGCTTCGAGCCCCTTGGTGGCCCAGGCCACCCCCTGCCCCGCCGGCAGCAACGGCGCGAGGCGGGCGAGCGTCGCGCCAAACGCGTGGCTGGGCACGACGATCAGCACCAGGGCGGCGCCGGCGACCGCCGCGGCGAGATCGGCGCAGGGCGCCAGGGCCGGCGGCAGGGGGATGTCGGGCAGGAAGGCCGCGTTGACCCGCTCGCGGGCAAGGCGCGCAAGGTGCTCCGGATCATGCCCCCAGAGCCGGACCGCATGTCCGTTGCGCACGAGTTGCAGGGCCAGCGCCGTGCCCCACGAGCCTGCCCCCAGTACCGCCACGCATTGCGTCATGACGACACGCGCGGGGTCAGGCGGATGCCGCGCCGGCCTGCTGCTGCTGCGCCTGCAGGTGCTGCAGGTAGAGCGCGTCGAAGTTCACCGGCTGCAGCCACACCGGCGGGAAGCCGCCCTTCTGCACCAGCGTGGAGATGGTCTCGCGCGCGTACGGGAACAGCGCGTTCGGGCAGTAGGCGCCGAGCATCGCCCCCATGTGCTCGCGGCTGAAGCCCTTGAGCGTGAAGATCCCGGCCTGCTTCACTTCGACCAGGTAGGCGGTCTTGCCGGCATTGCTGGTGGTCAGCGTCACGGTGAGCACCACCTCGAAGAGCTCGTCGGTGAGCTGGTTCGAGGCGTTGCCGAGTTGCAGGTTGCTTTCGCCCTGCCACTGCTCGGTGAAGACCACCGGGGCATTGGGAATCTCGAGCGAAGCATCCTTGACGTAGATCTTCTGGATCTCGAACTGCTGCTGCACGGCTTCTTGCTGCGTGTTCTCGTCGCTCATGACATGGCCTGCTGTCGGTGGGGAAAGCCCCGCGGACGGGGCGTCGCTTTATACCTGCGCCCGCGGTGGCGGGTCCACCGCCGGGGCGTCTCAGCCGCTCAGCAGGCGGTCGAGCTCGCCGCGGCGGTCCAGCGCGACCATGTCGTCGTAGCCGCCGACATGGTGCTCGCCGATGAAGGTCTGCGGCACCGTGTCGCGTCCGCTGCGCCGCAGGATCTCGTCCCACAAGTCGGGCTGCGCGTCGACGTCGAGCACGGTGTAACTCGCGCCCTTGCGGTCGAGCAGCGCTCGCGCCGCCCGGCAGTAGGGGCACCAGGCGGAGGCGTACATCACGATCTCAGGCATGGCCCGGCACCGGCCCCGCGTCGCGCTACTTTCTGACCGTCGGCAGGCTGGCGCCCTGCCAGGCGAACAGGCCGCCCGCCAGGGCCCGCGCGGAAGCGAAGCCCTGGTCGCGCAGCTTGCGGGCGATGGCGAGCGAGCGCTCGCCATTCTGGCAATAGACGATCAGCGGGCTCGACTTGAACTTCTCGAGCTCGCCGACCCGGCGGTCGAGTTCGCCCGCCGGCAGGCTGCGCGCCTCGGGGATGTGGCCGACGCGGAACTCGCTCACCTCGCGCACGTCCACCACCGCGGCATCGGCATCGTTCATCAGTCGCAGCGCTTCCATCGGCGTGACGCTGTAGGCGCCGCTCGTCCGCCGGCGGAACTCGCCGACGATCAGCATGCCGAGGATGGCGAACAGGGCGGCGAAAAGCATCCAGTGCTTCTGGGCGAAGGCGAGGAATTCGGGCATACGGGGTCTCTGCGGTGACGTCGACGGAACCGGCCGGGGCCGGCGATGGTGGGCGAAGTGTACCCGTTCGCCCGGCCCAAGGGGCCCCGCCCGCCATCCGCTGTCGCCGGCGCAGCGCACCGTGGCGTCGCCGGCTGGCGCCGCTGCAGCCAAGGTTTTATCCTCTCAGGACTTTTTCCGTGCCACGCCGACGCCCCCATGTCCGCCGCCCCGCCCTCCCTGGTACCGGCCCCGCGCCATCTCCGCAACGGTCGCGGCCATCCCGCGCCCGGTGCGCCGTGCGGCCGCCGTGGCCGGTGGCGGCGCCCGCGGGAGGCCGATGCGGTGCACGACCACCGGCTGCCGTAGCGTTGCCGGCACCTTCCCGCCGCCGTCCGACCAACGCCACCGCTGCGCCTCTTCCCACCGTTTCGCCGGAGTCCCCATGAGCCTCAAGATCCGCCCCGCGCTGGCCCTCGGCATCGCCCTCGCGCTCGGCCTCGGTGCCGGCCATGCGCTGGCCGACGACCCGCCGCCGGCGCTGCCGCTCGACGAACTGCGCACCTTCGCCGAGGTGCTCGAACGGGTGAAGCGCGATTACGTCGAACCGGTCGACGACCGCCAGCTGCTCGAAGCGGCGGTCAAGGGCATGCTGAACGGACTCGATCCGCACTCGGCCTTCCTCGACAAGGAGGCCTACCGCGAGATGCAGGTCGGCACCACCGGCGAGTTCGGCGGGCTCGGCATCGAGATCGGCCAGGAGGACGGCTTCGTGCGCGTGATCGCGCCGATCGACGACACGCCGGCGGCGCGCGCCGGCATCCTCGCCGGCGACCTGATCATCCGCATCAACGACACCCCGACCAAGGGCATGAGCCTCACCGAGGCGGTCAAGCTGATGCGCGGCCCGGCCGGCAGCCCGATCAAGCTCAACATCGTGCGCAGCGGGCAGGACAAGCCGATCGAGATCACCCTCGAACGCGACATCATCCAGGTGAAGAGCGTGAAGAGCCGGATGCTCGAACCGGGGTTCGGCTACGTGCGCATCACCCAGTTCCAGACGCGCACCGCCCCCAACCTGCGCGAGGCGCTCGACAAGCTGCGCCAGGAGGCCGGCGGCACGCTCAAGGGCCTGGTGCTCGACCTGCGCAACAACCCCGGCGGCGTGCTCTCGGGCGCCGTGGAGGTCAGCGACGCCTTCCTCGACGGCGGCCTGGTGGTTTACACCGAAGGGCGCGACCCCGACTCGCGGCAGAATTTCAACGCCAACCCCGGCGACCTGCTGGGCGGCGCGCCGCTGGTGGTGATGGTCAACGGCGGTTCGGCCTCGGCCTCGGAGATCGTCGCCGGCGCGCTGCAGGATCACCGCCGCGCGCTGATCGTCGGCGAGCGCACCTTCGGCAAGGGCTCGGTGCAGACCATCATGCCGCTGGTCGACGGCACCGCGCTGAAGATCACCACGGCGCGCTACTTCACGCCGCGCGGGCGCTCGATCCAGGCCGAGGGCATCACGCCCGACATCCTGATCGACGCGCTGCGCGTCACCGAGCTCGAGGTGACCGAGCGCCTCAAGGAGGCCGATCTCGCCGGCCACCTCGGCAACCCCAACGGCGGCGGCGGCCGCCCGGCGGCGCCCAAGACCGACGCCGGCGCCACGCCGCTGGCGAAGTCGGACTACCCGCTGAACGAGGCGCTCAACCTGCTGAAGGGCTTGGCGCTGATGCGCCCGGCCTCCTGAGCGGGGGCGGCGCGTTCAGCGCTTCAGCGCGCGGTAGAGCCCGAGCAGCACCATCGCCCCGACCACCGAGCCGATGAAGCCCGCCGGCTGGCCGGGGAGATACCAGCCGAGCGTCTGCCCGACCAGCGAGGCGACGAATGCACCGGCGATGCCGAGCACGATCGTCACGATGAAGCCGCCGGGATCGCGCCCGGGCATCAGCAGTTTCGCGACCAGACCGACGAGCAGGCCGATCAGCAGGGTCCAGAGCATCGGAAGTCTCCTCGCGCCATGAATGGGGATGGGAGCAACGGCTAGGGGCGGTCGAACGCCGCCCGCAGCACCAGCGCCAGGCCGCCGAGCCCGAGCAGCCAGGTGACCAGCGGCGCGCCGGCGGCGACCGCCGGGTGCAGGCTGTTGAAGCCGTAGATCACCGCGGCGGCGACGATCAGCGCCGCGCCGAGCGTGGTGCGGCGCGTGCGCTCGCCGTCGCGGTGGATGTCGTGGCGCAGCCGTTCGAGCGCACCGGACTCGAGGCGCGCCGTCAGCTCGCCGGCGCGCGCCAGGCGCACCAGCTCGCTGAGCTGCAGCGGCAGGTCCGGCAGGTGCTCGGCCATCCGCGGCAGCGTGCTCTTCAGCTTGTTCAGTACCGACTTCGGGCCGACGCGCTCGTTCATCCAGTTTTCGAGGAAGGGCTTGGCGGTCTTCCACAGGTCCAGGTCGGGATCGAGCTGGCGGCCGAGGCCCTCGATGTTGAGCAGCGTCTTCTGCAGCAGCACGAGCTGCGGCTGCACCTCCATGTTGAAGCGGCGCGCGGTCTGGAACAGCGTCAGCAGGAAGCCGCCGAACGAGATCTCGCGCAGCGGGCGGTCGAAGATCGGCTCGCAGACGGTGCGGATGGCGCTCTCGAACTCGTCCACCCGCGTGTCGCGCGGCACCCAGCCCGACTCGATGTGCAGCTCGGCCACGCGCCGGTAGTCGCGGCGGAAAAAGGCGAGGAAGTTCTCGGCGAGGTAGTGCTGGTCGGTCGGTGACAGCGTGCCGATGATGCCGAAGTCGATGGCGATGTACTTCGGGTCGGCCGGGTCGGTGGCGTCGACGAAGATGTTGCCGGGGTGCATGTCGGCGTGGAAGAAGCTGTCGCGGAACACCTGCGTGAAGAAGATCTGCACGCCGCGCTCCGACAGCTTCTTCATGTCCACGCCGAGCAGCTTGAGCGTCTCGATCTGGCCCACCGGTATCCCGCGCACGCGCTCCATCACCAGCACGTCGTGGCGGCAGTACGGCCAGTAGATCTCGGGCACGTGGAGGATCGGCGAGTGCTCGAAGTTGCGCCGCAGTTGCGCGCCGTTGGCGGCTTCGCGGATCAGGTCGAGCTCGTCGAAGATGGTCTTCTCGTACTCGCCGACCACCTCCAGCGGCCGCAGCCGCCGCCCCTCCTTCCAGTAGCGGTGGGCGAGCCCGGCGATGATGTAGAGCAGGTCGACGTCGCGGCGGATGATCCGGTTGATGCCCGGGCGCAGCACCTTCACCACCACCTCGCGGCCGCCGGGCAGCCGCGCCGCGTGCACCTGCGCGATCGAGGCCGAGGCGAGCGGGGCCTCGTCGAAGCGCTCGAACAGCTCGGCGACGGACTTGCCGAGCGTGGCCTCGACGATCGCGCGCGCCTGCTCGGGCGCGAACGGCGGCACGCGATCCTGCAGCCGCGCCAGCTCCTCGGCGATGTCGTCGGGCAGCAGGTCGCGGCGCGTCGACAGCATCTGCCCGAACTTGACGAAGATCGGCCCCAGGTCCTCCAGCGCACGGCGGATGCGCTCGCCGCGCGGGCGCGCGTCCTCGCCGCGCAGCCAGTTCCACGGCAGCCAGTGGCGGATGAAGCCGATCGGCCGGAACAGGTGGGTGGCGAGCACGATGTCGTCGAGGCCGTGGCGCACCAGCACACGGTTGATGTGCAGCAGGCGCAGCACCTGGGCGGGTCGGAACATGGAGGTCGTCGCGGTGGGGGCGGGCGGCTCAGCCGGGATGGCGCCCGGGATGACACCGGGCGCGTTCGAGGCGCGCGATCCGCGCGTCGAGGCGGTCGGCCCCTTCGCGCAGGCGGTCGACGGCGGCGAGAAAGTCCTCGACCGCGGCCGCGGTCGGCAGCGCGCGGCGCTCCTCGTGCAGGAACTCGGCGCCGGTGGCGGCGAGGCTGTCGCGCGCACCGCGCAGCCAGGCGAAGCCCTCGCGCACGGCGCGGCCGATCTGGTGCGCGGCGACGTCGCCGAGCAGTTGCGCGAGCGGCTCCTCCCAGTCGATCTGCAGCCCCTCGAACAGCTCGCGCAGGGTCTTGGCCAGCAGCGGGTCGCCGACGATCTCGACGCCGCTCGCCGTCAGCGGCGTGCCGCGGGCGAGCAGCGCGAAGCCCGCCGGACTGCCGCGCACGAGCACGTCGGGCACGCCGGCGTAGCGGTCGACGACCTGGATTGCCGACGCCCCCGGCAGCAGGTAGAGGGTCAGGCCGAGGCCGCTGAATTCGACCGCCGCCACGTGCCCGTCGAGCGCGGCGAGCCGCGGCGCGGCGTCGGGGTCGAGGGCGAGCAGGCGTGCCAGCGCCGCCTCGAGGGCGGCGGCGGCGAGCAGCGCCGGGCCGGTGGACGGGGGGCTCAGAACTTGTACCCGCGGTGCGCGGCGACGATGCCGCCGGTCAGGTTGAAGTACTCGACGCCTTCGAAACCCGCCTGCTCCAGCAGGCCCTTGAGCGTGTCCTGGTCGGGGTGCATGCGGATCGATTCGGCGAGGTAGCGGTAGCTCGCCGCGTCGTCGGCGACGAGCTTGCCGAGCAGCGGCAGCACGCGGAACGAATAGACGTCGTACACCGGCGCCAGGCCCGGCAGCACCGGCTTGGAGAATTCGAGCACCACCAGCCGCCCGCCCGGTTTCAGCACCCGCCACATCGACGCCAGCGCGGCTTCCTTGCGGGTGACGTTGCGCAGGCCGAAGGCGATGGTGATGGCGTCGAAGTGGTTGTCGGGGAAGGGCAGACGCTCGGCGTCGGCCTGCACGAAGGCGACGTTGCCGACGATGCCCTCGTCGAGCAGGCGACGCCGGCCCTCGCCGAGCATCGAGGCGTTGATGTCCGACAGCACCACGCAGCCCTTGGGGCCGACCAGCCGCGCCAGGCGCACGCTGAGATCGCCGGTGCCGCCGGCGAGGTCGAGGACGCGGTCGCCGCGCCGCACGCCGACGAGGTTGATCGCGAAGCGCTTCCACAGCCGGTGCACGCCGCACGACATCAGGTCGTTCATCAGGTCGTAGCGCGACGCGACCGAATGGAACACCTCGGCGACCTTGCGCGCCTTGTCGTCGACCGCGACCTGCTCGAAGCCGAAATGCGTGGTTTCCTGCTCAGACATCGCTTGATTCCGTCGTGGCCCCGCGCACCCCGACGACCGGGGCACGCGGCGGCGTTACAGCATACGGACGCCACCCGGCGCGCTCAAACGCGCCGTCGTCGCGGCCGCACTCAGTCGGGGG
The DNA here is from genome assembly GCF_004341245.1 of Plasticicumulans lactativorans. GTDB lineage: Bacteria > Pseudomonadota > Gammaproteobacteria > Competibacterales > Competibacteraceae > Plasticicumulans_A > Plasticicumulans_A lactativorans. Next base: position 173,339 of record NZ_SLWY01000004.1, read on the forward strand.
AGCGGCGCACATGCCCGGCGGCCTGCAGCCGCTCCAGATAGCGCTGCCAGTTGGCGGCCTGGTCGCGCCCCAGTTCGTACAGCAGGCTCCAGGTGTAGAGGCCGGAGTCGTGGCCATCGGAAAAGCTGAGGCGCACCGCGTAGTGGCCGACCGGCTCGATGTCGCGGATGGTCACGTCCTCCTTGCCGACCTGCAGCACCTCCTGGCCCGGCCCGTGGCCGCGCACCTCGGCCGACGGCGAGTAGACGCGCAGGTACTCGCAGGGCAGCTCGAAATGCGCGCCGTCCTCGAAGGTGATGTCGAGGATGCGCGACACCTGGCGCAGCAGGATCTCGGTGGGGCGGATGCTCATCGGCGTCACCGGCGGGGCACTCGGCGCGGCGCCGTGCCGCGCGCAGCGCCCGCACTCTAGCAGGATTCACCGCCATGTCGGGCGCAGGCGCCGGGCAGGGCGCCGCCACCGCGCTTGACCCGGTACAGCATCACGATAATATTGAACGTCGTTCAATAAAGAACGTCGTCCATAAGTAGACAGCGATGAACGAAGCACCGAGCGGGCGCCGCGAGCGCAAGCGCCAGCAGACCGCCGACGCCATCGTGCAGGCGGCACGCGAGCTGTTCGCCGAGCAGGGCTACGCCGCGACCACGATGGAGCAGATCGCCGCGCGCGCCGACGTCGCCAAGGGCACGCTGTACGCCCACTTCCCGGTGAAGGAGGCGATCCTCGGCGACTACATGCGCGCCGAGCTGCGCGCCGGCGAGGCGCAGCTCGCCCCGCGGCTCGCCGCCGCCGCCGACACCCGCGCGCGCCTCGACACCCTGTTCGCCTGCGCCGCGGCGTGGCTGGAGCCGCACCGCGAGCTGCTCGGCCCGCACATCGCCTACCGCCTCGGCCACCTGCGCATCGACGCCCCCGACCCGGCGCAGCGCAGCGGGCTCGACGCGATCATCGGCCGCATCCTCGGCGCCGGCCAGGCCGCCGGCGAGGTCCGTGGCGACATCGCCGTGCCGGTGCTGGCCGCGCAGCTCGAATTCGCCTACCTGTCGGTGCTGCTGCGCTGGCTCGCCGCGCCGCCGGGCTTCGACCTGCCGGCGGCGCTCACCGAGATGCTCAGCCTGTTCCTCGACGGCGCGGGGGTGCGCGATGAGCGCTGACGCCCTCGCCGTGCTCGACTGGCCCGACGCCTTCGCCGCCGGCCCGGCGCGGGTCGGCGGCAAGGGCTGGAACCTCGCCCGCCTGGCCCGCTACGGCCTGCCGGTGGCGGACGGCGGCGTGCTGCCGGTGGCCGCGCACGCCGCCTGGCTCGCCGACGCCGCGTGGCACGCCGAGCTCGATGCGCTCGAAGCCGCCGGGCCCGACGCGGCGACGCTCGACGCCGTGCGCGCGCGCATCCTCGAGACACCGGCGCCGCCGGCGGTACGCGCTGCGGTCGACGCCTTCCTCGCCGCCGCCGGCCTCGCCGAGGTGCCGCTCGCGGTGCGCTCGTCGGCGGTGGCCGAGGACTCGGCGCGCGCCTCCTTCGCCGGCGTGCACGCGTCGCGGCTCAACGTGCGCGGCGCCGCCGCGGTGCTCGACGCCATCGCCGCGGTGTACGCGTCGCTGTGGACGCCGCAGGCGCTCGCCTACCGCCGCCGCTTCGGCCTCACCCACCGCGCCACCGCGCTCGCGGTGGTGCTGATGCCGCTGCTGCCGGCACAGGCCGCAGGCGTGGCCTTCTCCTGCGACCCGCACCGCGGACGCTTCGACACCGTGGTCATCAACGCTGCCCGCGGCCTCGGCGAGGCGCTGGTCGGCGGCCGCGTCGAGCCCGACACCTACGTGCTCACCCGCGCCTGGGCCGACGCCGCACCCGCGCTCGCCACCTGCCGCCGCGGCGAACCGGCGCGGCGCTGCGTGCCGGCGCCCGGCGGCGGCACCGAACTGGTCGCCGACCCCGCCGCCGACGGCCCGGTGCTGCCCGAGGCGGCGGCGCTGGAACTGGCGCGGCTGGCGTGGGACGTCGCCGACGCACTCGGCTTCGACCGGCCGGCGCAGGACATCGAATGGGTGTGGGACGGCCAGGCGTTCCGGCTCGTGCAGGCGCGCCCGGTCACCGCGCTGCCGGCCGACGCGCCGGCGGCCCTCGCCGGGCAGGCCGTCGCCTGGTCGAACGGCAATTTCCGCGACGCCATCCCGATGGTGCAGACCCCGCTCAACTGGAGCCTCACCGAGCCGATGATCCAGCGCGTGATGCACACGCCGTTCGCGCTCGCCGGCTACCCGCTGCCGCACGGCCGGCCGTTCGCGCGCCTGCACGCCGGGCGCGCCTACCTCGCGGTGACGCGCCTGCAGTGGGACTACCACGACGCCCTCGGCTTCCCGCCAGAGCGGCTGAACGCGCTGACCGGCGGCCACCAGCCGACGATCACGCTGCCCGCGCACACGCCCTGGCGCACGCGCGGGCAGCGGCTGTGGCGCAACCTGCGCCTCGGGCAGGCGCTGCAGCGCCTGCGCCGCGGCGCCGAGGGCCACCTCGCCGCGGTGATCGCGCGCGCCGCGCACTACCGCGACATCGACTGGGCGGCGCTGGACGACGCCACCCTGCTCGCGCGGCTCGCGGCACTGCGCGCCGAGGCCGCCGGCGACACCCGCGTGCAGCTGCTGCTCGGCAGCGGCGGGGCGACGCTGTTCGTGCTCGCCGGGCTGCTCGAACGCCGCCTGCCCGGCCGCGGCGATGCGCTGGCCGCGGCGCTGCTCGCCGGCCAGGGCACGATCACCAGCGCCGAGCACGGCTACCGCCTGGAGGCGCTGGCGGCGCGGGCCACCGACGATGCCGCCGCCCGCGCGTTCTTCGCCGCCGAGCCCTTCGTGCCCGCCGCCTGGCGCGAACTGCCGGCCGACTCGACGTTCCGCCGCGACTTCGCCGCCTTCCTCGACGCCTACGGCCACCGCAGCGTGTACGAGGTCGACCTGCGCACGCCGCGCTGGCGCGAGGACCCCGGCTACCTGCTCGACCTGATCCGCGCCCGCCTCGGCCACACCGACGGCACGCCGCCCGCCGCGCGCCAGCAGGCGCTCGCCGCGCGCGCCTGGGCCGAGCTCGGCACGCGCGTGCCGCGCTGGCTGCACCCGCTGCTGCGCCGCCTGGTCGCGCAGGCCGCGCGCGAGGCCGCGCAGCGCGAACTCGCCAAGTCGGCGCTGGTCGCCTGGCTCGAACCGCTGCGGGCGGTCGCGCGCACGCTGGCCCAGCGCCTCGCCGCGCGCGGCGTGCTCGCCGACGCCGACGACGTGCACTTCTGCACCTGGCGCGAACTCGAACGCGCGCTCGGCGGTGACCGCGGCGCCGCGGGGCTCGCCGCGCTGGCCGCCGACCGCCGCGCGCAGCACGCCGCGTGGGAGGCGCAGACGGCGCCCGACCTGTGGCTCGACGACGCGCCGCGCAACGCCGTCGCGCCCGAGGCACACGACGCCGCCTGCCTGCGCGGGCTGGGGGCGGCGGCCGGCAGCGCGCGCGGCCCGGCGCGGCGGGTGCCGCACCCCGACGCCGGCGTGCGGCTGGCCGCCGGCGAGGTGCTGGTGGCGCCGTCGACCGACCCGGCATGGACGCCGCTGTTCCTGCGCGCCGCGGCGCTGGTGATGGAGACCGGCGGCTTCCTGTCGCACGGCGCGATCGTCGCGCGCGAGTTCGGCGTGCCGGCGGTGGTCAACGTCCCCGGCGCGCTCGCGCGGCTGCAGGACGGGCAGATGCTGGAGGTCGACGGCGACGCCGGCGAGGTGCGGCGGCTGCAGGCGGCGGACACCGCCTGAAGCGGGGGGTATCCGCGGGGCCCGTGCGACCGCGGAGAAGCGGCGTGATGCCGCGAGGATGCGCCGCGGGTGGCCGTCGTCCGCACAGGCACCCGCGGGTGCGGGCCGGGGGCGACCGGTCGGCGGCCCCCGGCGCCGGGCTGTCGCCACGGCCTAGGCGAACGCCTCCGCCTGCGCGACCGGGTCCTCGCGGACGATCACGGTGTCCGCGACCGGCACGATCTCGTCGGCGGACATGCCGACGCGGCGGGCGTGCTCGCGAATGGCCGCCGCATCGGTGGCCTGGTAGATGCACACCGTCCCCAGGCGGCCGTCGACCTCGTGCACCACGTAGGAGCGGATCCAGCGCACCTGGTCGGGCATCTCCTCGTTGCCCACCCGCGCGGACACGCCCGCGGTGATGCCCAGCTCGTCGACATCCTTCCAGTTGCTGCGGCGACGAATGACGAAGGTTTTCATGATCGGACTCCTCGGTTCAGGATGGGCAGTGGCCGGCGCCGGCGGCGCCCGCCGTCCTCGACCTCGACCTCGATCTCGATCGGGCCCGCGGACGACCACAGCCTGCGCCGGCACCGGGCTCCGAATCCTTTCCGCAGCCTGATCAAGTTCTTATCATTGCCCCGAAATCCTTCCGGCCGAGTGCTGCCCCGACCCGCCCATGACAGCAGGCATCCATCGCTTCGCGGCTTTCGAACTCGACCGGGACGGCCGCGCCCTGCGCCTCGACGGCCGGGAAATCCCGCTGCAGCCGCGCGTGTTCGACCTGCTGCTCTACCTCGTGGAGAACCGGGAGCGGGTGGTGAGCAAGGAGGAACTCCTCGACACCCTGTGGCCGGGGGTGATCGTCACCGAGGGCTCCCTGCAGCGGGCGGTCAGCCTGGCGCGCGCCGCGCTGCAGCAGGGCGGGCTGGGCGAGGCCCTCCGCAACTACGCGCGACGCGGCTACCGCTTCCTCGTCGACGAGCCGCCGCCGGCCACCGCGGCCGATGCGCAGGACGGCGACGCCCTCGCCGAGGCGGAATGCGCCTTCGCGGCCGGCCGGTGGCGGGCGGCGATGGCAGCGTTCGCCAGCGCCGACCGCGCAACGCCGCTCAGCGCCGAATGCCTCGAGCGCTGGGCCGCCGCCGCGCAATGCGCGGGCGAGCTCGCCGCCGCCGCCCCGCCCCTGGAGCGTGCGGCCGTCGCCTACTCCAGCCGCAGCGAACCCGAGGCGGCCGCCCGCGTCACCATCGGCCTCGCGCGCATCCAGATCGAATCCCTCGACGTCGCCGTGACCCAGGGCTGCCTGCGCCGCGCCCGCCGCCTGCTCAGCGGCCTGCCGCGCGGCGCGCAGCACGGCTTCCTCGCCTGGATGAGCGCCCGCCTGCACCTCTACAACGGCGACCTCGCCGAGGCGATCCGCTGCGCCATCGAGGCGCGCGACATCGGCCGCGAGCTGCAGAACGCGGACATCGAGTCCATGGGGCTGCTGATCTGGGGCATCGGGCTGCAGGCGCGCGGCGACACCCCCGCCGGCATGGCCCTGCAGGACGAGGCCGCGGCCGCGGTGCTGGCCGGCGACGTCTCGCCGCTGGTCGGCGGCATCGTCTACTGCGGCGTGATTTCCAGCTGCTGCAACAGCGAAGACTGGCGGCGCGCCGAGCAGTGGACGGACAGCTTCACCCGCTGGTGCGAGCGCTGCCACATCGACACCTTCGCCGGCGCCTGCCTGATCCACCGCGCGGAGGTCTTCGCGATGTCCGGCCGCCTGGCGCTGGCCCACGACGCCATCGCCCGCGCCGACCCGCTGATCCGCGCCGGCGCCCCCTGGGCCCTCGGCGACGCCTACCGCCTGCTCGGCGACGTGCTGTTCGCCCGCGGCGAGGAGGACGCGGCGGAACAGAGCTACCTGCACGCCTACCAGCACGGCTGGGACCCGTATCCCGGCTACGCCATCCTCCTGCACCAGCGCGGCCGCAGCGACGAGGCGGTGCGGGGCCTGAAACGCGCCGCGACGCTGACCAACTGGGTGGCCGGCGAGCGCAGAGGCCGCTACCTCGCCCACGCCTGCCAGATCGCGAGCCTGGCAGGGGCGCTCGACGAGGCCCGGGCGCTGCTGGAGGCCCTCGACCGCGCGCCCGCGATGTGGGCCTCCGGCGCCGCGGCCGCCCAGGTGGACCGCGCCCGCGCCGAACTCGCGTGGGCGACAGCCGAGCAGGACGAAGCGCTGCGCCTGTTCGCCCGCGCCGCCGACGTCCTCCGCCACCAGCGCGCCGTCATGGACGCGGCACTGCTGCGCCTGCGCCTGGCGGAAGCCCTCGCCGCGTGCGGCGAACACGGCGCGGCAGCGATGGAACTCGCCGCCGCCGAAGCCGTATTCGAATCCGCCGGCGCCGGCGGCTACCTGTCGCGCTGCCGGGCACTGCGGGCGGCGGTGAGCGGGGGCGGCGGGTAAAAACGCGCGGCCTGCAGGCGCAGGCCGTCATCGGGCAGCACCGCGAAGCGTCCCACATTCCAGCCCGGCAATGTCGATTGCTTATTCCGGCCGACAGCGTTCAGCCGGTGCCATCCGTTCCCAATGGAAGTTCGTTCAATTCCGATCTGGCTTCTCGCCAAGCGGGGTAGAACCGATCCAGCAAGGCGATGAAGCGCTCATTGTGCGTGGGCTCGATCAGATGAATCATCTCGTGCACGATCACGTATTCGAGCAGGTCGCGAGGCTTCTTGACCAGTTCCGTATTGAGCCGGATATGGGCGCGGTCATGGTTGCAACTGCCCCACTTGGTCTTCATGCGCTGGAGAAAATAACCCGCGACCTCGACACCGATCCGGGATTCCCAATGGCCGATCAACGGCGGAATGACCTGGTGCAGCAAGGAGCGCTGCCAACCTTGGTAAATGGCCGCGCGCTTCGCCGCATCGGTCCCGGGGCGGACACTGAAGGTAATGCGCCGATGATCCATCTTGATGAACGGCGGAACATCCTGCTGTACCACGTTGAGCAGATAGCGCCTGCCCCAGATGTAATGGCTTTCCCGCGTTACGAACTGACGGGGCGTTTCACGCGCCTGACCCAGCAACTGGGCTTGCTGCCGGCGAATCCAGCCGAGCTTGGAAATGGCATATGCGCGCACGACTTCCAGTCGCGTACCGTTCGGCGCGACGAGGGTGACGTTACCCTCGGGGGGATGCACCGACAGGTGGACATGCTTGACCGCCTTGAAAGTGACGGCGATGTCCAGCCCCCCCAGTTGTATGCGCGTATGGATCATCGGTAGCCGGGCTGATTCTTGAGAAGTTCGAAGAGCTTGAGCGTGGCCTCACGGTTCTTTCCGACCAATGGGTACAGAAAATTCTGCACCGTGCGCTCCTTGGCCTCGTCTCCCCGCCATCCGGCCGGTGCGTGTTCGTGCATGGCGCGATCAATTTTCAGGGCGAGCGATGCGACGCTGTCATCGTAGTCGGCCTGTGATTCCTTCACGCTATCCACCACTGGGGCTCCGGCAAGGATCTCCGGCAGCTTGCGATAGATGACCAAGGCAGCAGGGTTGCCACACAGGATGGTGGGCTCATCACTGTCGGACTGCTTTTCGTGCAGCTTCCTCACCAGGGCTTCCGCATCGCGCAGGAATTTTTCGTAGGCTTCGGCATCCTCGCGACTCTGCTTGATCAGATCGTCCAGCAGCTTGGACATCTGTTCATAAAAGCGCGGATCGGTCAGGCGATCACGAATGATGGTCTTGCGGACATTGTTGATGATGGTTTCCGCAATCGCGTTCTTCGACAGCCTGCCCTTCTCGTTGAGCTTGCGGGCAATGGCGTCGTGGATGCCGGTCATGATGATCAGGTCGGTCAGCGACATCCCGTCCAGTTCGCCCAGTGCCTCTGCCGGTTCCGCCTGGATGTAGGTGTTGATGAGGTGGCGCATGTCCGCCTCGTAGGGCTTGATGTCCAGTTCTTCGCCGCTGTAGTGCTTGATCGCGGATCGCACTTCGGCATGGAACTCGATCTCCCGCTGCAAGATGGCGGCTTCGTCATCCGAGTATCCAGCTGCAGACAAATCCTGGGCGATGGCGGCGAAAGCGCGGATATAGGTCGCCACTGCCTTGTAGAAGGCGATGCGCAGTGCTTCGGTGGCATCGAGCGCTTCCGGGTTGCCCGCATGACCGCAGAAATAATGGATGAACTGCTCCAGTTCGCGCGGCTGCTCCACCGGCTCGCACAGGTAATGCAATGCCTCGCGGGCTTCATCCAGTTTCTTGCGGCCTTCGGCCAGCCAGTTCTTCAAATTGACATTGTTGTCGCCACCATTGCCCTGGTCGATGTCCAGCTCGTCGGAACTGTACACGGCAATGGCCTGCTGGACGTCGCCGAACAATTCCTTGTAGTCGACGATGTGGCCATAGTCCTTGTCATCCCCGTCCAGGCGGTTGGTGCGGCAGATGGCCTGAAACAGGTTGTGGTCGCGCAGTTCGTTATCCAGGTAGATATAGGTGCAACTGGGCGCATCGAAACCGGTGAGCAGCTTGCTGACCACGATCAGCAACTTCAGGTTGGCCGGCTCTTCGATGAAACGGCGTTTGCCTTCGTCCTCGTACTGCTTGGTCGTACGGCCATTACGCAGCACGTAATCCTTGTAGGTGTCGTACTTGTAGCGCTCGTCGCTGTCCCTGGGTGCGCGCGAAATGGCGTTATGGTTGGGTTCGTAGGAGGTGACGATGCCGCAGTGACGCCCGAAGGACGTGTTCTGGAACAGCCGGTAGTAATGGCAGGCATCGTAGATGGAGGCCGCCACCAGGATGGCCGTGCCGCGATCGTTGTTCAGGCGTGGCTTGAGGCTGAAGTCCTCGATGATGTCGGCAATGATGCGCTGCTTGCGCTCGCCGGCGCTCATCAGTTCTTCCATCGTTGCCCAACGCTTGCGCAGCAGAGCCTTCTGGAAGTTGTTGAGGCCACGTGTCTTCTTCTCGAACCAGGCGTCGATGGCCTGCGGCGAGGTCAGCCGCTGCGGCACGTCGCGGGCCTCGTACTTGAGGTCCAGCACCACGTGGTCGGCCACGGCCTCGTGGAATTTGTAGGTGTGGATGTAGGTGCCGAACACGTCCCGGGTGGTCTGCCGATCCTTGCGCAGCAGAGGCGTGCCGGTGAAGCCGATGAAGATGGCGCCATGGAGCCAGCGCTTCATCTGCTTGTTCATGTTGCCGCCCTGGGTGCGATGGCATTCATCCACGAACACGTAGAAGCGCCCGTGGATGGATGGTGGTTCACCCTTCAGGTCAGCGGCGTCGAATTTGTGGATCAGCGCACACAGCAGGCGCGGCGCGGTCTCCCTCAGTTTCTGCACGAATTCCGCGCGCGAGGTGATGCGCGGCGAAGGCGACTCCGCACCGATCACCCCGGCATTGCGCATCACGCCTTCGATCTGCTTGTCCAGTTCGTCGCGGTCGGTCACCACCAGCACCCGCGCCTGCGGGTCGTGTTCCAGCAGCCACTTGGCCAGCAGCACCATCAGGATGCTCTTGCCGCTGCCCTGGGTGTGCCAGATCACGCCCCCCTCGCGCTGCCGGATGCGCTCCTGGGCCGCCTTGATGCCAAGGTATTGATGCGGCCGTGGCACCTTCTTCTGCCCGGCATCGAAGATCACGAAATTACGGGCCAGATCGAGCAACCGATCCTGCCGGCACATCTGCGCCAGCGGCCGATCCAGCAGCGTGCCAGCCACGCCGGTGGCGGCCGCCTCGGGAGATTCATCCTTCCACTGCACGAAGAACTGCTCCGGCGTGCCGGTCGTCCCGTAGCGCAGCCCCTGCGCATCGCTACCCGCCAGTAGCAACTGCACCGTGCTGAAGAAGCCCTGGTTGAAGATCGGCTCCTGGTTGCTGATCAACTGGCGAACGCCATCGCCTATTTCCACCGAACTGCGCTTGAGTTCGATCACCGCCACCGCCAGGCCGTTGAGGTAGAGCACGATGTCCGGCCGGCGCACGTGCTCTCCCTTCAGCGTCACCTCTTCGGCCAGCGCGAAGTGGTTGCGCTCCGGATGATCCCAGTCGATCAGTTGCACCGTTTCATGCGACTGGCCCATAGCCACCTGCACCGGCACGCCGTAGCGCAGCAACTGGTAGGTGCGCAGACTGGCCTGATACGGGGTGATGCCCGTGACATCTGCCGCCGTTTCCAGCTTCTGCAAGGCAGCGCCGATGTGGGCGGGCGAATAGCCGCGCGCGGCCAGATTGGCGCGCAGCAGTTCGGTCTCGATGGCGCGGTTGTCGTCGCGTTTGCCCCAGTTGCCGAGATAGTCGTAGCCAAGGCCGCTTTCTTCCAGAGGGGCGGAAAAGAGCCGGACCACGCGGTTCTGGGTATTGCGCTCGGAACGGGGAATGGAAGGGGTCATGGTGTCGGCGGCTCCTTGCGCAGGGATTGCAGCATCGCGTGTCCAGCGTCGGTCAGGCGGTATTTCTGCAAACGGCTGTTAGGCTTGCCGGGCAATGTGTACTCGATCAGGCCCTGTGCAAGCGCCGGTTCGATGTAGCGTTCGCGCACATGTGTGCGGTCCTTGAGTTGCAGGTGCCCGCGGATTTCCACATTGCCCAATTCGCCAGTTTCCGCGAGCAGCATCAGCAGGGCTGCGACTGGTGGGGTGACTGGTGGAGTGACTGGTGGGGTGACTTGGCCGGCGGCCTTCTGCCATTCCACCTCCGGCCGCTGGACCACGGCGCTGAACTGGTTGCCTGACACATCATCGACGAATTCGATCCGGGGCCACTCCTTCAACGCACGCGGCACACCGCTGCCCAGCCCACGATAAGGCAGCACCTTCGAGGCATGTTCCGTCAACGTCGGGTTGCGGCGGTTGGTCTTGCCCTCGCGGATGTCCTCCACGCTCCTGTTCGATCTCGCGCTCCTGCGCTTCCCCCGCCAAGCCCAGAAAGTTGAAGCGGTAGGGATCTTTCAGGGATTCCCGCGCTAGGTCGGACTGTGGCGCCGGCAGACGCTGGTCGAAATTGGTGACGGCCTTGCTCGTACGCGCCAGCAGGCGGGTTTCGATGCGGATGCTCAGCACATTGCGCGACCAGCCATGCTCTAGTGCGGCGCGGGCGTAGGCCAAGTGCTCGGCGGGCTATTTTAGCCGATCCAACAGCACCAAATTGTGGCCCCAGGGCAATTGTGCAGCAGGTTGCTGCACAATCGACTCGTCGGGCCAGGCCTCGGCGAAGGCACGCATGTACTTGAAATTGCTTGGGGAAAAGCCCTTCATGTCCGGAAAGACCGCGCGCAGATCGTGCGCCAGCCGCTCGATCACCTTCGCACCCCAGCCCTGCTCAGCCTGCCGTGCCAGGATGTCGCAGCCGATCTGCCGGTACAGCCCCACCAGTTCCCGATTGATTGCCAGCGCGACGCGCTGCTGTGCTATGTGGATGCGGCCCTTAAGTTCGGCCAACCAGTTTTTTACGTCCTGATGAAGTTCGGTCATGCGCCTTACCCCAAATCAATCCACTTGAGCACTTGACTGTGCATTTGCTACCCCATCACCTTGTTCCAGTCTATCGGGTAGTCCGCAGCCTTCAGTTCCTTGGCAAGTTCTGTTTTCCAGCCGTTGTTATCGTCCATTACCGACCAGACGACACCAGCAAAGTCACTGGGGATCTCAAGCCTTCCCTTCTTCAATGCACAAACGTTCCCCCGACCTAGCTTGGCAATAAAATAACCAAGCTCCAGCAGCACGTTCTGACGGGCACGAGGTTCCAAACTGTCTCCCCCAACAGAACGCCCCTCGTCATCCGGCGTAAGCAGGACAACGGCGAAGCCAACATCCGAGTTCGCCACGATCTTCTCGATGATAGTGCGGCCTTGGTTGGCCTGTTCATGCAGAATCACCACATCAATGCCGATTTTTTCAAGGAAACGCGCAACCGATTCGCGTGCAGCAACATCGTGACCATGCACGATGAAAACCTTGTTAGACTTGGGCGGCGCCAAAAGCTGTACAGTTGTGCTCCCGTTGGCTCTGACATAAGCCTTGAAATCTCTCACGAACGGAATAATCAACTGCCCCGTCATGGTCTGAATGCCGCTGATGACCTTCTTTCCGGAGTAGTAAAAGTCGTGCGATAAGTTGATTGCCCTTTGCGGGTCTTCCGCCAAGTGCTTCACCAGAAGCAATTGCATCCCCAACTGTTTCTTCGGATCGTCCGGCCATTGCAGAACGCTGCTGCCAACAAGGCTACCACCGGTTTTTCTGCCATCCTCAATGAACTGTTCAAGGTTCAGACCGGCAGTTAGACCTTCGTTGATCTGGAACAAGTCTGGGTGATTTAGCAGTTGACCTAACCTTCTGAGTGAACGCCCGTAGGTCTGGAGCGTTGCGCCCTGAAGGTCGAGCACCGCCGAATTGATCTGATCAAACAAATCCAGTGCTGTCATTTTTCGTCACTTTCAAGTCGTGCTGCCGCAGCGCGCTCAATGATGGCTTCGCGGAATTGCTCCTTCATCCCGTCAACCATCTGTGCAACCAGCGGATCGTCGACCCAAGGCGAGACTTTGGCCTCAAGCGTGGCGTTGGCTTGCTGGATGGCCGCTTCGATGCTGGCCGGGTCATTGGGGTCGAAGTTCACCGTCCCCAGTTCACCATCGAATTCTTCGAGGGCTTGCTGTGCTTGTTCAAGCTGTCTCGTCAGTTTGTCCAGACCGTCGATCTTGAACATCTCGATTCTCCTGTGGTGATCCCAATGAGTGAAATACCTACACCAACCGCGTCCGGCCAGTCAGTAATTCCTGCATCATGGCCTGCTTGAGGGCGCTGGTCTTGGTGCGGCGGATTTCGAGGGTGGTGATTTCGGCGTCCATGTCACTGAGGATAGTCGCAATGGCAGTTTGCTCCGAAGTATCAGGCAAATAAACCTCGATGCTGGATAACGCATTTGCGCTGATATGAACAACAGCATCACCTTGTCCCAAACTGGACTTTTGTCTTGTCACAGCAGGCGTGTTACAGCAATAGCCCATAAAAACTGAATTCACTCCAATCGGCCGAAGAATCACAACATCCCCACCTGCATACGCCTCAATTTCATCAACAAAGGCAGCACATTTACCAATTTCTTCCTTCGTTTCTCCAGAACCCGCGAATAGGATGTCTCCCTTTTTGATTCTGATAGCGGACTCCGCAACTTCTCTTGAAATGTATGAGTTGAATAACCTGATGATGTCATCATGGTGCGTGTAAAGTTCGCCATAACGTACGCAAGGCAGAACTCCGCTTTGTGCTTCATCCTTACGTATGCCAGTACCCTTCAGAAATATTCCAAGCTCCCCCAACCGCTTCACCTCCCACTCCCCACTGAACCCCGGCAGGCGGGTTTGGCCGGTGAGGAGTTGCTGCATGGTGGCCTGTTTGATGGCGCGCTTTTTGGCGATCAGGCGATCCAGGCCGTCCAGCAGTGCGTCCATGTCGCTGAGGGCGGTGGTGATGGCATGTTGTTCATCAAGAGTCGGAGGCAGCGGGATTACAAAATTTCGAATCCTTGTCAGTGCTAATTTCGGCTGTGCACCAATAGTTTGAGTCGAATTTATAACATCCTGCACGACCGGAGACATCAACACATAAAGTAAGTAGTCTCTATCGCACTTTATTTCACTAATTCGGTTGGCATTTTCCGTAAGGTTCGCACCATCAAGTTTCACAGGTATCTTTCCGACGATACCCAGGCTCCCTGCAACGGAGATGAATAAATCTTCCTTAAAAATCCGATATCGACTTATGGCAGGATAAGCCTCGACAGGAACATATTTGATATCTTCTGTAACTAGTCCGCCAGGGCGCATATCCGTAACACGAATATACGGATATGGAGTCACCTTCTCTCCCACCAAGTAGCCAAGCGGTAATCTCTTTCCACTCGTCACGGCGGCAATAGAGTCGAGGGACTTAGCTTTCCAATCCACCGGAATTACCCCCACCTCCGTCTGCTTGTATCCTGGCCTTACCTCCATACCGCCCCCATCTTCTTCAGGTGCTCCTCCACCTTCGCGCTCAGGGCGGCAACGTCCGCTTCCAGCCGGGGCAGCGGTGTTTCATAGCGCTCCGCCAGTTCGCGGATGCGATTGGCCAGCGTCTGTGATACACGCTCCAGTTCCTGCTGTACGTCCTGTTGCAGCCGGGCCATCCATTTGTCGTCCACCACCAGGGTTTTCACCTCGGCCTCGGTCAGCTTCGGGTATTGCTCCAAGGCTTTCCGGTCGAGTCCGGCATCGAGCGCCTTGACCGCCTTCTTCAATGCGGCCTCCTCGGTACTGAGTTTGAACCATTGCTTGAGCACGGCCCGTTCCTCGGCGCTATCCGCGTCGTTGCCGATTTCGGCGATGCGGTCCTTCACCTGCGCGGCATTGATTTTGTCGAAGCCGGAGAAAACACCCTCCTCGCCGCCGTGCTCTTCCTCCAGTTCGGCAATCTGGCTGGTGAGGCTTTCCAGTTCGGCCTGCCTGACTTCCAGTTCGGCCTGCTCGGCGGCGAAGTAGCGGGCAACGATAGCGGGCTTGGACAGCAGGTCGCAGGTCCAGCCCTTGTCGCGGGTCTTGCCCTTCTTGTCGGTCTCCAGAATACGCCGGGGCAGCGCCACCCAGCCGTCGGCAGTAATCAGGTACGCGTCGTCCTGCATCGTCTCGGCCCAGTAGTCCATCAGGTGCTGGTAGACGTCATAAGGATCGAGCAGGGGCGCGGCCTGGAAAGTGGCGAGCAGGGTTTCGGAGACGGTCTCGATCAGCGCCTTGGGGTGGTCGCCCGGCTGGATGCCGGTGAGCAGCGGGGTGATGGCTTGCCGCCATTTGTCGAACAGAGTTTCCACCTTGGCGCGGAAGCGCTGGAATTCCGGGTGCGCGAGGATGGTCTGGCGAATCTCGGCCACCGGTACGTTCAATTGGGCGTAGCCGTGGCGAACCCTCACCCCCGGCCCCTCTCCCAGGGGGAGAGGGGAGAAAAGCGCGTGGCGCAGGCCGGGCATTTCCTGCCAGTCGGCGGCAAAGGCATCGATGTCGCGCTCGGGGATGCCGCCGTTCAGATGGGCATCGATGTCGTGCAGGTCTTCCGGCTCGCTCGCGTCGATGTAGCGCGGCAGGTTGAGGTTGTAGTCGTTCTTCGCGTCGGCGATTTCGTCCAGCGACACCCTGCGGGCGTAGCGCGGCACCTCCACGCCTCGGCGGAAGGTATCGACGATGCGGTGGATGTCCTGCTCGCGCAGGCGGTTCTTGGGGCCGTCCTTGATGAAGCCCTTGCTGGCATCGATCATGAAAATGCCCTGGCGGGCGCTGGCGTTTTCCTTGTCGAGCACCAGGATGCAGGCGGGGATGCCAGTGCCGTAGAACAGGTTGGCCGGCAGCCCGATGATGCCCTTGAGGATGCCGGAGCACACCAGTTGCCGGCGGATGGTGGCCTCCGCATTGCCACGGAACAACACGCCGTGCGGCAGGATGATGGCGCCCTTGCCGGTGGTGGCCTTCATGCTGCGGATGACGTGCAGCAGATAGGCATAGTCGCCCTGCTTGGCCGGCGGCTCACCCCAGGTGAAACGCTGGTAGGGGTCCCTGGCCGAATCCAGACCAGTCGACCACTTCTTGTCCGAGAACGGCGGATTGGCGACCACGTAGTCGTAGCTGCGCAGTTGTTCGCCATCCTTGAACTTGGGATTGACCAGCGTGTCGCCGGTCATGATGGTCGCGGTGGGGAAACCGTGCAGGATCATGTTCATCCGCGCCAGGCCCGCGGTGGTCACGTCCTTTTCCTGCCCTTCCAGCGTGATCTGCTTGCCGGCTTCGGCGGCCACCTTCAGCAACAGCGACCCCGAGCCGCAGGTCGGGTCATAGGCGGTCGTGGAACCCTTGGTGTTCTGCCGCGAAATGCCGATGACCTTGGCAATGATGCGGCTGACTTCGGACGGCGTGTAGAACTGCCCCTTGCTCTTGCCGCTCTCGGTGGCGAAATGCCGCATCAGGTATTCGTAGGCATCGCCGAGCAGGTCGTCGTTTTCGGCGCGGTTCTTCGCAAAGTTCAGTTCGGGCTTCTCGAAGATGGCGATCAGGTTGCCCAGGCGCTCGACCATCGCGGCGCCTTCGCCGAGCTTGTTGGGATCGTTGAAATCGGGGAAGTCGCTGCGCGCCAGCCGGGTGTTGGCTTCGATCAGTTTCTGGATGACCTGGGTGTTGATCCTGTCGCCGATGTCCGGCCTGCCCTTGAGCACCGCCATGTCCTTGAACGAGGCGCCGGGCGGGATGACCACGGGCGGGGCGAAGTCATCGCTGTCGCCGTACTTGTCGCTGATGTACTTGATGAACAGCATGAACAGCACGTAGTCCTTGTACTGGCTGGCGTCCATGCCGCCGCGCAGTTCATCACAGGAAGCCCAGATGGAGCTGTAGAGGTCGGACTTCCTGACCACGCCATTGCGCTGTGCGGCGCGGGGGGCTGTCGCCGCTGCGGCGGTTTCCTGCACCCCTGATGGCACACCTGCTTCCACGCTTGCCTTCAGGTACGGCACCCCTGCCTCGCGTACCTCCAGCGATGCAGGGACTTGTGTGCGTGCGGCATGGGCAGTGGCCAGGGCAACTGAACCACCGCGCCCGCGCCCGGGAACGATCCGGCTGTCATCAAGCAGTTGCTGCCTGATGGCGCCATAGGTGGATTCCTCCCATCCCAGTGCTTCACGCAGCCGCTGGTTGCCTGCGGAGCCCCCCATGGAGGCCAGCGTGTCGATGAAGCGTTCGATCTTCTGTCCGGTGGATGCCACTTAGTTTTCCATCATTGCTGTAGGGTCGGCCTTACGCCTGTCAATAGATCCGTTTCATCTGCCATGTCGGTGTGCCTCCGACTATTCGAGACCACCGCGCCCCGCGCCCCTTACCCATCGGCTCGTTCAAACCCTCGGCCTTCATCGCCCGCAGCGCCATGCCCCGGCTCTCACACCGGAGCAAGTCTCCGCGATCTCCGGGATAGAAAATGACAAGAGGCTTGAGCACTGCCACCGGCGGTGCCGATCGGCCTGCCGCCGATGCGAGGCGGGACGCCCTTCCAGGTAGCGGCGGGACATGGGGCTGCCCCTGAAAAGGCCGGCCAGGAGACCTCCATGGATCGCCATGGAGCCCGCGCTACTTGCCGATGCAGAAGCTCGAAAAGATCGCGCCGAGGAGGTCGTCGCTGGTGAAGGCGCCGGTGATCTCGCCGAGGGCGTGGTGCGCGGCGCGCAGTTCCTCGGCGGCGAGTTCGCCGGCGCGGGCGCGCAGTTGTCCGCCGGCGGCGGCGAGCGCCGTGCGGGCGCGCGCCAGCGCGTCGAGGTGGCGGCGGCGCGCCATGAAGGTGCCTTCGCCGCCGCCCGCGTAGCCGGCGCAGTCGACCAGGTGGTGGCGCAGTGCGTCGAGCCCGGCGCCGGTCTTCAGCGACACGCGCCACTCGGGCGGGTCGGTGCCGGAGATCGCGCCGGGTTCGGCGCCGCTCAGGTCGATCTTGTTGCGCACCAGCGTCAGCGGCGTGCCCGCCGGCAGGCGCGCGCGCAGTTCGCGGTCGGCCGCGGTGACGCCGCTGGCGTCGTCGACCAGCAGCAGGATGCGGTCGGCGCGGGCGATCTCGGCCCAGGCGCGGCGGATGCCTTCGCGCTCGACCGGGTCGTCGGAGTCGCGCAGGCCGGCGGTGTCGATCAGGTGCAGCGGCAGGCCGTCGAGCGCGATGCGTTCGCGCAGCACGTCGCGGGTGGTGCCGGGGATGTCGGTGACGATGGCCGCGTCGGTGCCGGCGAAATGGTTGAGCAGGCTCGACTTGCCGGCGTTCGGGCGCCCGGCGATCACCAGCGTCAGGCCGTCGCGCAGCAGCCGCCCCTGGCCGGCCGCGGCGATCAGCGCGTCGAGCTCGGCGGCGAGGCGGTCGAGGCGCTCGGCCAGCGTGCCGTCGGCGAGGAAGTCGATCTCCTCCTCGGGGAAGTCGATCGCCGCCTCGATCCACACCCGCAGTTCGACCAGGCCCGCCGCCAGCGCCTCGACCCGGCGCGAGAAGGCGCCCTCCAGCGAGGCGAGCGCGGCGCGCGCCGCGGCCGCGCTGGTGGCGGCGATCAGGTCGGCGACGGCCTCGGCCTGGGCGAGATCGAGCTTGCCGTTGAGGAAGGCGCGTTCGGAAAACTCGCCGGGGCGTGCCGGACGGGCGCCGAGTTCGCAGATGCGCGCGAGCAGCAGGTCGAGCACCACCGGCCCGCCGTGCCCGTGGCATTCGAGCACCGCCTCGCCGGTGAAGGAATGCGGCGCCGGGAAGTACAGCGCGAGGCCGTCGTCGAGCGCCGCGCCGGCGGCGTCGCGAAAGCGGCAGCGCCGCGCGTGCCGCGGCTCGGGCAAGCTGCCGCACAGCGCCGCGGCGATCGCCGGCACCGCCGGGCCGGAGGCCCGCACCACGCCGATGCCACCCTGGCCGGGCGGGGTGGCGATGGCGGCGATGGTATCGGGGGCGTCGGGCGATGCCATGGTCGGGCGCGGGCGTCAGGGCCTGAAATGAAAAGGGGCGGGGCCGTCCGGCACCCACCCCTGTCGAAACGATGCGCCGGGTAACGCCGCGTCAGGCGGTTGCCGCGTCCTTGCCGGCTTCGACGCGCCTGGTGATCACCCACTGCTGGAGGATCGACAGCGTGTTGTTGACCACCCAGTACAGCACCAGCCCCGACGGGAACCACAGGAACATGAAGGTGAAGAGCACCGGCAGGAACATCATCACCTTGGCCTGCACTGGGTCGGGCGGCGGCGGGTTGAGCCTCTGCTGGATCACCATCGTCGCGCCCATGATGATCGGCAGCACGTAGAACGGGTCCTGCGCGGAGAGGTCGGCAATCCAGCCGAGCCACGGTGCCTGGCGCAGTTCGACCGATTCGAGCAGCATCCAGTAGAGCGCGATGAACACCGGGATCTGCACCACGATGGGCAGGCAGCCGCCGAGCGGGTTGACCTTCTCCTTCTTGTACAGCTCCATCATCGCCTGGTTGAGCTTCTGCTTGTCGTCGCCGTAGCGCTGCTTGAGGTCCTGCATCTTCGGCGCGAGCGTGCGCATCCGTGCCATCGAGCGGTAGCTCGTCTCCGACAGCTTGAAGAAGGCGAGCTTGATCAGCACGGTCAGGATGATGATCGACCAGCCCCAGTTGCCGATGAGGCCGTGGATGTGCTTGAGCGCCCAGAACAGCGGCTGCGCGATCAGCGTCAACTTGCCGTAGTCGACGGTGAGTTCGAGATGGGGCGCGACCTTGGCGAGCTCGTCCTGCAGCTTCGGCCCGACGTACAGGCGCGTGGCGAAATCGGCGCTGGCGCCCGGGTCGACGCTCTGCGCCGCACCGCGCATGCCGAGCACGAAGCGGTTGTCGCCGAGCGCGCGCGAGTAGAACGCGTTGGTCTCGCCCTGGTTGGGCACGATGGCGCTGACGAAGTAGTGCTGGATCATCGCCAGCCAGCCGCCGGTGACGTCCTGGTTGAAGTCCTGCTTCGCCAGCGAGGCGAAGTCGAGCTTCTCGTAGTTCTTCTCCGGGGTCGACACCACGCCGCCGGTGTAGGTGTAGGTCTGGCCGATGCCGACCGACGTGGATACGCCGGTGCGCTGCAGCTGGCGGTACTGGCTGCCGCGCCAGGGCTCGGCCGAGGCGTTCACGACCCGATGGTCGAGATCGATGACGAAGCTGCCGCGATGGAAGGTGTAGGTCTTGGTGACCTTCACCCCGGACGGCGACGTCCACACCAGCGGCACCTCGAGCCGATCCTGCCCGTCCGCCAGGCGGTAGTCGGTCTGCTCGGCGCTGTACACCGCGTAGTGGTCGGGTGCCTCGCCCTCGGACGCCACCAGCCCGGACTGCGCGATGTAGAACTCGCTGCCGTCCTGCATCAGCACGAAGGGGCGGTCGCGGTGGTCGATCGACTGCGGGTAGGTGCGCAGGCCGGCCTGCCGCAGGTCGCCGCCGACGCTGTCGATGACGATGTCGTAGACGTCGGTCTGCACGTGGATGCGGGTGCCGCTCTTCAGCGTCGAGCCGCCGGGCACAGCCGGCAGCGCCTGCTGCGGCGAGCCGGGCACGTCATGGCGCGGCGCCGCCGCCTCACCGCCGGTAGCGCCCGCGGGAGCCGACGGGGTCACCGCGGTGACCGGCGAGGCGGGCGGAGCGAGGCGCGCGACCTTCTCCTCGTTCCACGCCTGCCAGATCAGAAAAAGTACGAGAATAAGCGCGAAAAAGAGGAAAAGTCTTTGATTTTCCATCAGTTTTTCTTGATCTGATCGGGAACGGGGTCGAGGCCGCCGGGCTGCCAGGGGTGGCACCGTAGCACGCGCCCCAAGGCCAGCCAAGCGCCCCGGGCGGCACCGAAGCGTTCGACCGCTTCCAGCGCGTAGGAGGAACAACTGGGATAAAAGCGACAGCGTGGACCGAGGAGGGGACTGATCAGGTAACGATAGGCACGCAGCAGAAGCATCAGGATCGTGCGCATCGTTTCACCAGTCGCCGCCAGTGCCCTTCGAGCGATTCGAAATACGCCTGGTTGGCCGTACCGGCGATTCCCGGGCGTCCGAGTACCACGAAGTCGTTGCTGCCGAGCAGCTGCTGGCGCACCCGGAAGCTTTCGCGGATCACCCGCTTGATGCCGTTGCGGACCACTGCCAACTTGGCCGAGCGTTTCGAGATCGCCAGACCGAGGCGGGGATGGCCGAGTCCGTTGGGGCGGGCGAGCACGGCGAAGTAGCGGTCGGCCGAACGTTCGGCGCGCTCGAACAGCGCGCTGAAATCGGATTTGTCGAGCAACCGGGCGCGCCGGTCGAAGCGCGCGGTGCTCACGCGCAGGCTTACGGCGTCAGACGCGCCCGGCCCTTGGCACGGCGGGCCTTGATCACGAGGCGGCCGTTCTTGGTCGCCATGCGCGCACGGAAGCCGTGGGTGCGCTTGCGGTGCAGGTTGCTGGGTTGAAAGGTGCGCTTCATGGGGGCGATCCGCTCGGCAGAAGAATTTCGACGACGGACCCCGCGACGGGGCGGGGCGTTCGACACAAGGGGCGCGAATCTATCGGCTGGCGCCGCGGACTGTCAAGGCACGGCATGTGGACAAACACTTGGGCACATGTGGATAACTCCATGACGGATGCCTACACTGCCCGCCTTTGAGCGCCACTTCCAAGGTTCCATCCGCGTGACCGATGCTCTCTGGAAGCGCTGCCTGGATCGACTCGAACACGAGCTGAGCGAGCAGTTGCTGAACACCTGGGTCCGTCCCCTGCATGCCATCGAGGAGGATGGCGTGCTGCGCCTGCTCGCCCCCAACAAGTTCGTGCTCGACCAGGTCCGCGACCATTACCTGGGCGTGATCCGCACCGCGCTCGCCGACGTCAGCCCCGATGTCGAGGTGGGCGTGCACCTCGAGATCGGCAGCAGCCGCCAGGTCGCCGAGCGCCGGCCCGAACCGGTCCGCAAGCCGGCGCTGCCGGTCATCGAAGAACCGGCGGTGGACGTCGAGCCGCTGTCGAGCAACCTCAACCCGGACTTCACCTTCGACAACTACGTCGCCGGCAAGTCGAACCAGCTGGCACGCGCCGCCTGCACGCAGGTCGCGCAGAATCCGGGCACCGCCTACAACCCGCTGTTCATCTACGGCGGCACCGGCCTCGGCAAGACCCACCTGATGCACGCCGTCGGCAACCTGCTGCTCGGCCAGAACCCGCAGGCACGCGTGCTCTACCAGCATTCGGAACACTTCGTCGCCGACATGGTGCGTGCGCTGCAGCACAACCGGATGGACGACTTCAAGCGTTTCTACCGCTCGCTCGACGCCCTGCTGATCGACGACATCCAGTTCTTCGCCAACAAGGAGCGCTCGCAGGAGGAGTTCTTCCATACCTTCAATGCGCTGCTGGAAGGGCGCCAGCAGGTGATCCTGACCTGCGACCGCTACTTCAAGGAGGTCAACGGCCTCGAGGACCGCCTCAAGTCGCGCTTCGGCTGGGGCCTGACGGTGGTGATCGAGCCGCCCGAACTGGAGACGCGCGTCGCCATCCTGATGAGCAAGGCCGCCCAAGCCCGCCTGTCGCTGCCGCACGAGGTGGCCTTCTTCATCGCCAAGCACATCCGCTCGAACGTGCGCGAACTGGAAGGCGCCCTGCGCCGCGTCATGGCCAACGCCCACTTCACCGGCCGGCCGATCACGCTGGAGCTGACGCGCGAGGCCCTGCACGACGTCCTCAGCCTGCACGACAAGCTGATCACCATCGACAACATCCAGAAGACGGTGGCGGAGTACTTCAAGATTCGCGTGGCCGACCTGAACTCGCCGTCACGCAACCGTTCGCTGGCCCGCCCGCGGCAGATGGCCATGGCGCTGGCCAAGGAACTCACCAGCCACAGCCTGCCCGAGATCGGCAATGCCTTCGGCGGACGCGACCACACCACGGTGCTGCACGCCATCCGCAAGATCGCCGAGCTGCAGGGCGAAGACCCGCGCATCCGCGAGGACTACAACAACCTGTTGGCAACCCTGTCGATGTAGTGCCGGAAAACCTGTGGGCAACAACTGAATAAAAAAGGGCAGGCTCCTCTCGCGCCTTTCATCCACAGGTCAGCAACAACCCGGATGATCGAATCATCCCCTGCTTATCCACAGGAAACCACGCTCAACCCATTGACTCGAAAAACAAACCTATAAACTATCCACAGATCGGGACCTTGCCAATAATAACAAGGTCTTTTCATATATAACCCTGGTCATTACCACGAGGCCGCCGATGAAACTCGAGATCCAGCGCGAGCAGTTGCTGAAGCCCTTGCAGAACGTGGTCAACGTCGTCGAGCGCCGACAGACCCTGCCCGTGCTGGCCAACGTGCTGCTGGAGATGCACGACAACGCGTTCACGCTCACCGCGACCGATCTCGAAGTCGAGCTGGTCACCCGAGCTTCCGTCATCACCAGCGACAGCGGCGAGGTCACGCTGCCGGCGCGCAAGCTCTTCGACATCCTGCGCAACCTGCCCGAGGAGGCGGCGATCCAGCTCGGCTTCGACGGCGAGCGCGCGGTGCTGAAGAGCGGTCGATCGCGTTTCACGCTGGCCACCCTGCCGGCCGCAGACTTCCCGACGCTCGACGAGATCCCCTTCGATCTCGAGCTGAGCCTGCCGCAGCGGACGCTGAAGACGCTGATCGAGAAGACGCAGTTCGCGATGGCGCAGCAGGACGTGCGCTACTACCTGAACGGCCTGCTGCTCGACTGCGTCGACGGCGAACTGCGCGCGGTCGCGACCGATGGCCATCGCCTGGCCTACGCCTGCGCGGCGGTGACGGCAGCGGCGGCGGCCCAGGTGATCGTCCCGCGCAAGGGCGTGCAGGAGCTGGCGCGGCTGCTCGCCGACAGCGACGAGCCCGCGCAGGTGCGCATCGGTACCAACCACATCCAGGTCGTCATCGGCGACATCCGCTTCACCTCCAAGCTGATCGACGGCAAGTTCCCCGACTACCAGCGGGTGATTCCGCGCGAGGGGCGTCGCGTGGTGCTGGCCGACCGTCTGGTGCTGCGTACGGCGCTCACGCGCACCGCCATCCTGTCGAACGAGAAGTACCGCGGCGTGCGCCTGCAGCTCGACAACTGGCTGCTGCGGGTGCAGGCGCACAACCCCGAGCAGGAGGAGGCCGAGGAGGAGGTCGAGGTCAACTACAGCGGCGACGGGCTCGAGATCGGCTTCAACGTCGCCTACCTGCTCGACGCGCTGGGCGCGCTCGACGGCGAACTCGTCAAGCTGTCGTTCAATGACGCCAATTCGAGCTGCCTGCTGCAGAACCCCGACAGCGAGGACTGCCGCTACGTGATCATGCCGATGCGCCTGTAGGCCGCGCTCCCCGGGGCTGGCGGCCCGCGCGCCGGCCGCCCTCCTTCTTCGTCGTCATCGATCCCGCCATGGCGCTGGTTACGCTGGAACTCACGGACTTCCGCCACCTGCGCGGTCCCCTGCTGGCGTGTTCGCCGGGGCTGAACGTCGTCAGCGGCGACAACGCCTCGGGCAAGACCAGTCTGCTCGAAGCCGTCTACCTCCTCGGCCGGGGCAAGTCGTTCCGCGCCGCGCGGCTCGAGGAGGCGATCCGCCGCGGTGCCGAGGCCTGGCGCGTGGTCGCCGAACTCGACATTGACGGTCGCCACCCACGGCTCGGCATTCAGCGCGACGCCAGCGGCTTCAGCGCCCGCTTCGCCGGCGAGCCGGTCGCAGGGCTCGCCACCCTCGCGCGCGCGCTGCCGGTCCTGCTGCTGACGCCCGACAGCCACCGCCTGCTCGACGGCGGGCCGAAGCAGCGGCGGCGGCTGCTCGACTGGGGGCTGTTCCAGGCCGATCCGGCCTTCATCGGCCACTGGCGGCGCTATGACCTCGCGCTGCGACAGCGCAACGCCGCGCTGCGCCAGGGCGTCGCGGCGCGCGGCCTGGCGGTCTGGGAGGCCGAGCTCGCCGCCGCCGCGCTGCCGCTGGATGCCGCCCGCCGCGGTTTCTGCGCGGCACTCGAAGCGCGCCTCGGTGGCTACGCCGACGCCCTGCTCGATCTCGGCGAGCTGCGTCTCGATTACCACCGCGGCTGGCACCGCGAGCGCGAACTGGCCGAGGTGCTCGCCGAGGGCCGCGAGGTCGACCGACGCTTCGGCCACACGCGCAGCGGGCCGCACCGGGCGGACTTCGGCGTGCGTGTCGGCGGCCGGGCGGTGGCCGAGAGCCTGTCGCGCGGGCAGCACAAGCTCCTGGTGACCGCGCTGGTGCTCGCCCAGGCGGCGCTCTACCGGGCGCATTGCGGCCGTGCCTGTACCCTGCTGATCGACGACCTGCCGGCCGAGCTCGACCGTCCGCACCGGGCGCGGGTGATGCGCTGCCTCGCCGGCGTCGGCGCGCAGGTTTTCGTCACCGCGATCGAACCGGCGAGCCTCGACACCGAAGCCTGGGAGGCCCCGGCGCGCTTCCATCTCGACGACGGCCTGATCACGAAATTGATATAATCGGGCGCTTGGCCTTCCGGGATCGATTCGATGAGCGAAACAAGTACTTACAACGCGAACGACATCACGGTTCTGCGCGGTCTCGACGCCGTGCGCAAGCGTCCCGGCATGTACATCGGCGATACCGACGACGGCACCGGGCTGCACCACATGGTGTTCGAGGTCGTCGACAACGCCATCGATGAGGCTCTGGCCGGCTACTGCACCGAGGTGCGGGTGATCATCCACACCGACAACTCGGTGACCGTCACCGACAACGGCCGCGGCGTTCCGGTCGACCTGCATCCCGAGGAAGGTGTTTCCGCCGCCGAGGTCATCATGACCGTGCTGCACGCCGGCGGTAAGTTCAACCAGAACAGCTACAAGGTCTCGGGCGGCCTGCACGGGGTCGGCGTGTCGGTGGTCAACGCGCTGTCGGAGTACCTGCGGCTGACCATCCGCCGCGACGGCCACCTGCACGTGCAGGAATACCGCCACGGCGAACCCCAGTACCCGCTGAAGGTGATCGGCGACACCGAGCTCACCGGCACCGAGGTGCGCTTCAGGCCGAGCCCGCTGACCTTCAGCAACCTCGAGTTCCACTACGACGTGCTCGCCAAGCGCCTGCGCGAACTGTCGTTCCTGAACTGCGGCGTGCGCATCTGCCTGGAGGACGAGCGCAGCGACCGGCGCGACGTGTTCGAGTACCAGGGCGGCATCCAGGCCTTCGTCGAGCACCTCAACCGCAACAAGACGCCGCTGCACGCGAGCGTGTTCTATTTCCGCACGCGCAAGGACAACATCGAGGTCGAAGTCGCGCTGCAGTGGAACGACTCCTACCAGGAGAACATCTTCTGCTTCACCAACAACATCCCGCAGCGGGATGGCGGCACCCACCTGACCGGCTTCCGCAGCGCGCTGACGCGCACGCTGAACGACTACATGGAGGCCGAGGGCATCCTCAAGAAGGCCAAGGTCGCCACCACCGGCGACGACGCCCGCGAGGGCCTCACCGCGGTGCTGTCGGTGAAGGTGCCCGACCCGAAATTCTCCTCGCAGACCAAGGACAAGCTGGTGTCGAGCGAGGTCAAGCCGGTGGTCGAATCACTGGTGGTGGAGAAGTTCCACGAGTTCCTGCTGGAGCAGCCCGGCGAAGCCAGGGCGATCACCGCGAAGATCGTCGAGGCCGCCCGCGCCCGCGAGGCCGCGCGCCGCGCCCGCGAGATGACGCGCCGCAAGGGCGTGCTCGACATCGCCGGGCTGCCCGGCAAGCTCGCCGACTGCCAGGAACGCGACCCGGGGCTGTCGGAGCTGTTCCTGGTCGAGGGCGACTCCGCCGGCGGCTCGGCCAAGCAGGGGCGTGACCGCAAGTTCCAGGCGATCCTGCCGCTGCGCGGCAAGATCCTCAACGTCGAGCGGGCGCGCTTCGACCGCATGCTCGGTTCCGAGCAGGTCGGCACGCTGATCACCGCGCTCGGCTGCGGCATCGGCCGCGAGGAATTCGACCCCGACAAGCTGCGCTACCACCGCATCATCATCATGACCGACGCCGACGTCGACGGCTCGCACATCCGCACGCTGCTGCTGACCTTCTTCTACCGGCAGATGCACGAACTGGTGGAGCGCGGGCACATCTACATCGCCCAGCCGCCGCTCTACAAGGTCAAGAAGGGCAAGCAGGAACAGTACGTCAAGGACGACGCCGAGCTCGCCGCCTACCTGCTCGCCGCCGCGCTCGACGGCGCCGAGCTGGCGATCGACGCCCACACCCCGCCGGTGCGCGGCGTGGCGCTCGAGGAACTCGCGCGCGAGCACATGACCGTCACCGCGATCATCCGCCGCCTGTCGCGCCGCTTCGATGCCCAGGCACTGAGCCTGATGGCGCAGCTGCCGCGCGTCGGCAGCGAGGTGGTGCGCAGCGGCAGCGGGCTCGAGGCCTGGATCGCCGAGTTCGTCGCGCGGCTCAACGCCCTGGAGGGCGAGCACGCCGACTACGGCGCACGGCTCGAGCCGCGCGCGGGCGGCGAGGGCCACATGCTCGTGGTCAGCGCGCTGCGCCACGGCCTCGTGCGCGACAGCCGCTTCGGGCCCGAATTCTTCGGCTCGCCCGAGTACGAGGCCATCGCCCGGCTCGCCGACAAGGTGGTCGACCTGTTCGGCCCCGACACCGTGGTGCGCCGCGGCGAGCGCAGCCACCCCGCCGCGAGCCTGCGCGAGGCGGTCGACTGGCTGCTCGACGAGGCCAAGCGCGGCCAGCACGTGCAGCGCTACAAGGGTCTCGGCGAGATGAATCCCGAGCAGCTCTGGGAGACCACGATGAACCCCGCGACCCGCCGGCTGCTGCGCGTGCGCATCGAGGACGCCATCGCCGCCGACGAGGTGTTCACCACGCTGATGGGCGACGAGGTCGAACCGCGGCGCGACTTCATCGAGCAGAACGCGCTGTCGGCATCGAACCTCGACGTCTGAGGCCCGTCGCCGCCGCCGCGCGAAGACTTGTCAACAGAAACGGTGGACGGCGCGGTGGATGACCGTTGGACAGCCCGGCCCCGAAGGCGCGGCCGGATGACGGGTGCCGCCCGCGGCAGGGGCGGGTTTTCAACAGAAACGGTGGACGAGGCTGTGGACGCCGCGGGGACACCGTCCGGTCGGTAGCGAGGGATTTCACGCGCTAGAGTTAGGAGGTTGGCCGGTACCGCTGACCGACCGCCCCGGTGGGGTCGCGGTGGCGGGCATGGGACGATGGACGCCGTGCGCAGGCGCCCCAGCGCGTCGCCTGCCGCATCCGCAGCGCCGGCCGCCCAGGGAGATCTAACGATGGCATCGAACCGGCCCGCGCACCGGGTGCGCTATGGACCACTCGCCTTTGCCGGGCTCTACCTCGTCTTCGGCGTACTCTGGCACGTGCTGGCCGGGCGCTTCGGCGGCCTCGCCAACGGGGCGCAGGCCGGCTTCGTCGACCTGGCCCGGGACGGCGGCTTCCTCCTCGTCACCGCGGTGCTGGTGTTCGTGGTGCTGCGCGCCGCTGCCATCCGCCACGAACGCTCGGCGGAAGCCGGCAGGGAAAGCGCCTTCCCGTCCCTGCTGGTGTTCGTGGTGCTGGCGGCGGCGATCCTCACCGCGGGCGTGTTCTCCTACCGCTGGGAATCGGTGCGGGTCGGGCAGCAGGTGCAGCGCACCCTGCTCGCCGTCGCCGACCTCAAGGGGCAGCAGCTAGCCGACTGGCTCGACGAGCGCCGCGCCGACGCCGACACCCTCGCCAGCGACCGCGCCTACGCCGAGCGCACCGCGGACTGGCTCGCCAGCGACCACGCCGACACCGCCTGGCAGGCGCGCCTGCGCGAACGCCTCGCCGCCCTGCAGCGCGTCAAGGGCTACGAATCGGCGTGGCTCACCGACGTCCGCGGCCACCCGGTGCTGAGCGCCGGTACCTCGCCGGCAGCACCCGACGGCCTGCTCGAGGGGCTGATCGGGCAGGCCATCGAGCGGCGCACGGCGCTGGTGTCCGATCTCTACCTCGCGACCGCGGGCGGGCAGTCCGCGGCGCGCATGGCCCTGATCGCGCCCCTGATCGACCTGCGCGGCAGCGCGCCGACCGCGATCGCCGCCGTGGTCCTGGTAATCGATCCGCGCGCCTACCTCGATGCGTTGATGCGCCAGTGGCCGGGCCCGAGCAGCAGCGCCGAGACCTACCTGGTGCGGCTCGAAGGCGACACCGTCATCTACCTGAGCGCGCTGCGTTTCCTGCAGGGCCAGCCACTGGCGCTGCGGCTGCCGGCCGACGACCCGACGCTGCTGGCCGCGCAGGCGCGGGCGGGCGTGCGCGGCTTCACCGAGGGCAAGGACTACCGCTACGTGCCGGTGGTCGGGGCGATCGCCAGCGTCGGCGGCATGCCCTGGTTCCTGATCGCGAAGATCGACCACGCCGAGGTGTTCGCACCGCTCGACCGCATGGCCTGGATGATGGGGGGGCTGGTGGTGGTGCTGATCGTGGCCGCCGGCATCGTCACGCTCGCCGCGCTGACCCGCCAGCAGGCGCGTCGCCAGTTCGCCGACAGCCGGCGCGAGGCCGAGCAGACCCGCCTCGAACGCGAGATCGAGTTCCTGTCGATGCACGCCCACGACATCATCGTGCTGCTCGACGGCGACGGCCGCGTGCTGCGCATCAACGACCGCGGCCTCGCCGCCTACGGCTACAGCGCCGAGGAACTGCGTGCCCTGCACGCCCGCGACCTGCGCGCCATCGATGCCTGCGACGACTTCGACGAGCAGTGGCGCCAGGCCGCGGCCGGCGCCACCTACGAAACCGTGCACCGGCGCCGCGACGGCAGCAGCTTTCCGGTCGAGGTCAGCCTGCGGGCCTTCGACGTCGGCGACGAGCACTACCTGCAGGCGATCATCCGCGACATCTCCGAGCGCAAGATCGCCGAGGCGAAGCTGCTCAAGCAGACGAGCCTGTACGTGCTGCTCAGCCGCGGCAACGAAGCGATCGTGCGCGCCGACACCCACGAGATGCTGTTCCTCGCCATCGGCCGCATCGCGGTGCACGAGGGTGGCTTTCGCGCGTGCTGGTTCTCGAGCCTCGATCGCAGCAGCGGCGAGGTGCGCGTCGCCGCCTTCGAGGGACCGTCCGAGGTGCACCGCACGCTGGCGCGCGCGCGCATGGTGCTCGGCGCCGACAACGGCGACAGCCGCGGGCCGACCCTGCGCGCGCTGCGCAGCCAGGCGGTGACGGTCTGCAACGACCTCGCCAGCGACCCCGACCTCGGCCCCTGGCCCGACGTGCTCGGTCCGCTCGGCATCGCCTCGGCGGCGAGCTTCCCGCTGTTCGCGATGCACGAGCTGGTCGGCGCGGTCACCTTCTACGCCGACGATACCGGCTGGTTCGATGCCGAGATGAGTGCGCTGCTGGGCCGCCTCGCCGACGACATCTCCTACGCGCTCGGACGTTTCCGCGCCGACGCCCGCCGCCGCGAGGCCGAACGCGCGCTGCGCCAGAGCGAGGCGCACTTCCGCCAGTACTTCGACGAGTCCCTGATCGGCATGGCGATGACCGCGCCCGACAAGGGCTGGATCGAGGCCAACGACACGCTGTGCCGGATGCTCGGCTACACGCGCGAGGAGCTGCTGCAGCGCAGCTGGTCCGAGCTGACCCACCCGGACGATCTGCTGCGGGACGTCGCCGAGTTCGAACGCGTGCTGCGCGGCGAGACCGACGGCTACGTCCTCGACAAGCGCTACCTGCGCAAGGACGGCGGCGTGCTGCACACGCACCTGGTGGTGCGCTGCGTGCGCACGGCCGGCGAACCCGAACATTTCGTCATCCTGGTGCAGGACATCTCGGCGCGGGTGCGCATGGAACAGCGCCTGCGCACGCAGACGCGCCTGTACGCGCTGCTGTCGCGAACCAACGAGGCCATCGTCCGTGCCACCGGCGAGCAGGCGCTGTTCGCCGAGGTCTGCGACATCGCCTGGCGCGAGGGCGGCTTCCTCGCGGCGTGGGTCGGCACGGTCGACAGCGGCAGCGGCGACGTGCGCCCGGTCGCGGTCGCCGGTGTGCCCGAAGGCTGCGAGTTCGTCGCCGCGCTGCAGCTGTCGCTGCGCCCCGGGCAGCCGGGCGCCGAAGGCCCCACCGCGATCGCCTACCGCAGCGGTGACCCGTACATCTGCAACGACGTGCAGGCCAACCCGCGCACCTGCGCCTGGGCGGAACGCACGCGCCGCGCCGGCATCGCGGCCTCGGCCACGCTGCCGCTGCGCCGCCGCGGGGCGGTCGCCGGCGTGGTCAACCTCTACGCCGCCGAGGTCGGCTACTTCGACCCCGACATGGTGCGCCTGCTCGGCCAGATGGCGAACGATCTCTCCTATGCGCTCGACCGCTTCGAGGCCGATGCCCGCCGCGAGCGGGCCGAGCAGGCGCTGAAGCACGGCGCCGAGGTGCTCGAGGCCACCGTCGCCGCGCGCACCGCGGAACTCGACGCGGCCAATCGCGCCCTCGAACGCCGCGCCGAGGAGTCGGAGCGGCGCGCGCGCCAGGCGGCGCGCCTCGCCGAGCTCGCCGACCTGCTGCAGACCGCGCATCGCCTCGACGAGGCCTACGCCACGCTGGCGGCGGGCCTGCCCGGGCTGTTCGCCGGCTGCGCCGGCGCCCTCTACCGCCTCGGCGCCGCCAGCGAGCCGCTGCTGACGGTGGCGAGCTGGGGCGGCGCGGCGCCGGTCGAAAGCGCCGCCACGTTCTTCGCCGAGGACTGCTGGGCGCTGCGCCGCGCCAAGCTGCACGTGGTTTCGCCGCAGCACG
The DNA here is from genome assembly GCF_004341245.1 of Plasticicumulans lactativorans. Taxonomy (GTDB): domain Bacteria; phylum Pseudomonadota; class Gammaproteobacteria; order Competibacterales; family Competibacteraceae; genus Plasticicumulans_A; species Plasticicumulans_A lactativorans. The sequence continues at coordinate 204,384 of NZ_SLWY01000004.1, forward strand.
CGGCGCCGCGCTGCACGCACACCGACCCGGTGCGCAGCTCCGCCGTGTGCGTGCCGCTCAGCGTGCAGGGGCGCGTCTTCGCGCTGCTGCACCTGCTGCCCGGCGCCGGGGTCGATGCCGACGCCGCGGCCGCGCTCGCGCGCGAGGCTGCCGAGCGCGTCGGGCTCGCCTTCGCCAACCTGGAGCTGCGCGAATCGCTGCGCTTCCAGTCGCTGCACGATGCGCTCACCGGGGTCTACAACCGCCGCTTCATGGAGGACTGCCTGCGGCGCGAACTCGCCCGCGCGCGCCGCAGCCACACGCCGGTGGCCGTGGTGCTGCTCGACATCGACCACTTCAAGCGCATCAACGACACCTTCGGCCACGATGCCGGCGACGCCGTGCTGCGCACCGTCGGCGCGCTGCTGAAGCAGGCGGTGCGCCCGAGTGACGTGGTCTGCCGCTACGGTGGCGAGGAATTCGTGCTGATCCTGCCGGGCGCCGACACCGAGGTCGCGCAGGCGCGTGCCGAGCACGTGCGTTCGCTCGCCGAGGCGCAGGACCACCTCGTCGGCAACGCCCACGTCGGGCGCGTCACGCTGTCGCTCGGCGTCGCGGTGTTCCCGCGCCACGGCGTCGAGACCGAAACCCTGCTCGGCGCCGCCGACCGCGCGCTGTACCGCGCCAAGCACGGCGGGCGCAACCGCGTGATGCTGGCCGCCGGGGTCGAGTGAGGCGCGGCGCTCAGCCCGGCTTGCGTGCCAGGCGCAGCGTCAGCGGCCAGCGGATCGGCCGCCGCGCGGCCGGGTCGCCCCAGGCGGCGGCGAGGTCGTCGCGGACCCGGTCGAGCGGATCGTGCCCGACGCGTTCGGCGTAGCGGCGCGTCGCCGACATGCTTCCCAGGTAGCCGAGCAGCTCGGCGAGCGTCCACTCGGCGGCGAGTTCGAACGCCGGCGCCGGCTCCTCCGGGAACGGCAGCGCGAAGTCGCGGTAGCCGCGCTCGACCCAGGCGCGCTCCGGCGGCCAGTCCGCGGCGATGATGTCGGCGTAGTAGTGCTGCACGATCGGCGTCACCGCCGGCGTGCCGCTCGCCCCCTCGTAGCACCACACCGCGAGCAGGCCGCCGGGGCGCAGCACGCGCGCCGCCTCGGCGAAGAAGCGCGGATGGTCGAACCAGTGCAGCGCCTGCGCGACGGTGAGCAGGTCGGTGCTGGTGTCGGCGAGGCTCGACGCCTCGGCCGGCTCGACGCGGTAGTCGATGTTCGCGGCCGGCGTCGCCGCGGCGATCTGCGCCGCGCTCGGATCGCTCGCCACCACCCGCGCGAAGCGGGCGGCGAGCGCGCCCGCGGCCTGGCCGTTGCCGGTGCCGCAGTCCCACGCCAGCGTGCGTGCGGGGGCGGCGGCGGCGAGGAAGTCGAACAGCGCCGGCGGATAGTTCGGGCGGTAGCGGGCGTAGGCGGCGGCGAGCACCGAGAAGTGGTCCTTGAAGCTCGTCATGGCGCGGCTTCCGGGGTGGCGTGACGGCTCAGTTCGGCGTCGAGCGCGGCGAGGCGCTCGGGGGTGCCGATGTCGCGCCAGTCGCCGCGGAAGTGCTCGCCGCTGACCGCGTCGCGGGCCATCGCCGCGACCAGCAGCGGCGCGAGCGGGTAGCGCCCGGGCGCGCGGCCGGCGAACAGTGCCGGCGACAGCACCGCGACGCCGCTGTAGGTGAGCCGCGGTGCCTCCCCGGCCCGCACCCGTCCCGCCGCGAGCGCGAAGTCGCCGCGCGGATGCTGCGGCGGGTTGTCGACCAGCACCAGGTGCGCGAGGTCGGCCGGGGCGAGTGCGTGGCGCAGCGGCGCGAGCGGTTGCGTGGTCCAGACGTCGCCGTTCACCAGCAGGAACGGCGCGTCGCCGAGCAGCGCCAGCGCGTGGTGGATGCCGCCGCCGGTTTCGAGCGCGCCCGGCGGCTCGGGCGACCAGGTGATGCTGAGGCCGTAGCGGCTGCCGTCGCCGAGGCGCTGCGGCAGCAGGTGGCCGAGGTGGCCGAGGTTGATCACCACCTCGGTGAAGCCGGCGGCGGCGAGCCGCAGCAGGTGGTGCTCGATCAGGGCACGGCCGCCGACCGCGAGCAGCGGCTTGGGCAGGTGGTCGGTGAGCGGGCGCATGCGCTCGCCGCGCCCGGCCGCGAGGATCATCGCCTTCATCGTCGCCTCACGCCGGTACGTCCGTGCGCGCCTCCAGCGCGTCGAGCAGGTCGAGCAGCGGGTCGAACTCGGCATAGCGCGCGGCGACGTCGCGGACGTAGGCGAAGAAGCGCGGCACGTCGGCGAGGTAGTGCGGCTTGCCGTCGCGGTGGCAGATGCGCGCGAAGATGCCGATCACCTTCAGGTGGCGCTGCAGGCCGATCCAGTCGCAGTCGCGGCGGAACGCGGCGAAGTCCGCCGGCAGCGGCAGCCCGGCGCGCCGCGCGGCGTCGTGGTAGTGCGCGAGCCAGCCCTCGACGCGCGCCTCGGGCCAGGACAGGAAGGCGTCCTTGAACAGCGAGATCACGTCGTAGGCGAGCGGGCCGTGAACGGCGTCCTGGAAGTCGATCACGCCCGGGTTGGGGGTGCTCGGCATCAGGTTGCGCGGCATGTAGTCGCGGTGCACGAAGCCCTGCGGCTGTGCCAGCGCGGCGTCCTCCAGGCGGCGGAAGGCGGTGTCGAGCACGCCGCGCTCGGCCGGCGCCAGCGCGAGGCCGCGGTGGCGGCCCAGGTACCAGTCGGGGAAGAGGGCCAGCTCGCGCGCGAGCAGCGCGCGGTCGTAGGGCGGCAGCACGCCGGGGCGGCTCGCGCGCTGCCAGCGGATCAGCGCGGCGAGGGCGTCGGCGAACAGCGTGTCGGCGTTGTCGGCGTCGAGCACGTCGAGGTAGGTCTGCGTGCCGAGGTCGGAGAGCAGCAGCAGGCCACGCTCGAGGTCCTGCGCCAGCACCGCGGGGGCGTGCACGCCGGCCGCGTGCAGAAGCCCGGCCACCTTGACGAACGGCCGGCAGTCCTCGTGCGCGGGCGGCGCGTCCATCACGATCGCGCTGCCGCCGTCCCAGCGGGCGCGGAAGTAACGGCGGAAGCTGGCGTCGGCCGACGCCGGCTCGAGCCGCAGGCCGGGCTCGGGCAGCACCGCGGCGAGCCACTGCCGCACGGTGTCGAATCGCTCATCCACGGGTGGGTTTCCTCGTCGCGGCAGGCCGCGGCAGGGGCCGCCCGGCGGGCGGCGAGAATTGATGCTCCGGGCGATCTATGCGATCGTGGGGCCCTTTTTCGGCCAGCCCGCAGCTTTCGTGACGCATCGCAGAGTCATCATAACAGCCCTGTGTCTCGGGCTGGCGCCGGCGGCGTACGCGCATGGCGCCTCTCCGGGACGGGGGGCGGGCCCCGAGGCCTCGGAACTGTGCGAAACCGACGAGCTCGCCGCCCTGCTGCGTCCCGACACCGGGGCCAGTGACCAGGGGCCGGTACGCTACGAGGCCGACGCGGCCCAGTCGACCCCCGAACGCGCCTCGCTGAGCGGCAACGTCGAAGTCAACCGCGGCGACCAGCGCCTGCTGGCGCCGCGCCTCGAACTCGACCGCAAGACCAACATCGGCTACGCCACCGAGGGCGCCGAAGGCGGCACGCCGCAGTTCGCCTTCCGCGCCAAGAAGGCCGAGATCGCGCTCGACCAGAACGTCGGCCACTACGACGACGCCGAGTACTTCATGGGCCGCAGCAACGCCCAGGGCAGTGCGAAGAAGGTCGTCGACGACCGTGACAAGGCCGTCACCGACCTCGATCAGGCCACCTACTCCACCTGCAAGCGCGGCGACGAGCTCTGGCAGATCCGCGCCGACACCCTCAAGCTCGACTACAACACGGGCCGCGGCGTGGCGCACGACGCCACGGTCGCGATCGGCGGCGTGCCGGTGCTGTATTCGCCGTACCTGTCGTTCCCGATCACCGACGAGCGCCAGTCGGGCTTCCTCGCGCCGCGGCTGAGCAGCAGCAGCGGCAACGGCTTCGACCTGGCGCTGCCGTACTACTGGAACATCGCGCCGAACCAGGATGCGACCCTCACCCCGCGCGTGATCACCGACCGCGGCTTCCAGCTCGGCACCGAGTACCGCTACCTCGGCACGCGCGGCAGCGGCGAGTTCTACGGCGAGTACCTGCCGAACGACCGCGAGGCCGAGCGCGACCGCGGCATGGTCGACCTGCGCGCGCGCGGGGCCTGGTTCCCGGGACTCAGCAGCTCGCTGATCTACGACTGGGTGTCGGATGATGACTACTTCCGCGACCTCGGCAACCAGCTCGACGTCGTCGACACCGCCTACCTGCAGCGCACCTTCGACACCACCTACGCGGTGCCCTTCGGCGGCGTGCTGCTGACGCGCTTCCAGGGCTACCAGACGCTCGATGCGCCCGACCTCAAGCGCGTGCCGCCGTATTCGCGGCTGCCGCAGATGGTCTATTTCGGCGGCTGGGACCATGGCCTGCTGCGCTACGACCTGCGCACCGAGGTGGTCGCCTTCGACCACCCGACCATGGTCACCGGCACGCGCTTCGACATCGAGCCGGCGGTGAGCCTGCCGCTCGAATGGTCCTACGCCTTCGTGCGACCCCGCGTCGCCTACCGGCAGACGCAGTACCAGCTCGACTACCCCGGCAACACCGGGGCCACGAACGACACCTCGCCGAACCGCGGCGCGCCGATCCTGAGCCTCGATTCCGGGCTGATCTTCGAGCGCCCGCTGGGCTTCGGCGACAGCGCCTTCACGCAGACGCTCGAACCGCGGCTGTACTACCTGCGCGTGCCCTACCGCCGCCAGGGCGACATCCCGGTGTTCGACACCACCCTCGTCAACACCTCGTTCAACGCGCTGTTCTACGACAACCGCTTCGTCGGCACCGACCGCCTCGGCGATGCCAACCAGCTGACCACGGCGGTGTCGACGCGCATCATCGGTGCCGCCGACGGCCGCGAGCGCATGCGCCTGAGCCTCGGCCAGATCCAGTACTTCGAGGATCGCCGCGTCGCGCTCGGCGCCGACCAGCTGGTCGACACCGGCAGCTCCGACCTGATCGCCGAGGGCCAGGTGACGCTCGGCCGCGACTGGTACCTGCGCATCGCCGCGCAGTGGGACCCGCACAACGAAGAGGCCCGGCGCAACGCGGTCGACCTGCGCTACCGCGGCGAGCGTGGCGCCGTCTTCAACATCGCCTACCGTTACTCGAACCGCGGCGATCCGCCGGCGCAGGGCGCGCCCGCCGACACCGACCAGATCGACTTCACCGGCGTCCTGCCGGTCAATCCGCGCTGGCGGCTGTTCGGCCGCTGGAACTACTCGATGCTCGACGAGCACGTGGTCGACACCTTCGCCGGCGTCGAGTACAGCGACTGCTGCTGGGCGGTGCGCATGCTCGGGCGCCAGTACCGCGACTACCCGCAGGACGAGGAAGCCAAGAACGCGTTCTTCCTCGAGTTCGAACTCAAGGGCCTCAGCTCGATCGGTGCCGGGGTCGACCAGTTCCTGAACAAGTCGATCCTGGGCTACACCCACCCAGGCAGCACAAGCCGCTATTGAGACCCGTCCCGTCATGAACAGACCCTTGCTCGTCCTCTCCCTCGCGGCGGTGCTGGCCCTGCCGGCGCAGGCCCAGCAGGGGCTCGAGTTCGGCCCGGCCAACCGCGCGACACCCGCCGCCGGCGCGAACGGCGGCTCCGCCCTCGACGTCGTGGTCGCGGTGGTCGACGACGACGTGATCACCCGCCGCGAACTCGACCACGCGGTGCAGACCACGCTGCGCCAGCTGCGCCAGCGCAACACGCCGGTGCCGCCGCCGCAGGTGCTGGAGCACCAGGTGCTGGAGCGCCAGATCCTGCTGCTGCTGCAGCAGCGCGCCGCCGAGCGCAACGGCGTCACCGTCGACGACCAGAGCCTGAACGCGGCGATCGACAGCATCGCGCAGCGCAACAACATGAGCCGCGAGCAGCTCAAGCGCGCGATCGAGCGCGACGGCTACAGCTTCGCGGCTTATCAGGAGCAGGTCCGCCGCGAGATGCTCGGCGCGCGCCTGCGCCAGAAGGTGGTCGAGGGGCGCGTGAACGTCACCGACCAGGAAGTCGACATGGCGATGGGGCGCGGCGGCGGCCTCGCCGGCGGCGCCGAGCCGGCGACTGCGGCGGCACCCGCCGCCGAGCGCGAGCTGCACCTGGCGCAGATCCTGGTCGCGGCCGGCGAGGGGGCGAGCCCCGAGCAGGTCGAGGCGGCGCGGGTCAAGGCCGAGCGGGTGCTGGAGGAGCTGAAGCGCGGGGCCGATTTCCGCGCCCTCGCGGTGTCGGTGTCGGACGCGCCGCAGGCGCTCGACGGCGGCGACCTCGGCTGGCGTCCGCAGGCGCAGATCCCCAGCGCCTTCGCCGAGGCGGTCGGGCGGCTGCAGCCCGGCCAGTTCACCGACCTCGTGCGCAGCCCGAGCGGCTTCCACATCGTCAAGCTGCTGGAGGTGCGCAGCGTCGGCGAGGCCGCCGGCCCGCAGCAGACGCAGATCCTGGTGCGTCACATCCTGCTGCGCTCCGGCCCGGGAATGACCGATGCGCAGGCGCGCGCCCAGCTCGCGCGCCTGCGCGCCCGCGCGCTCGCCGGCGAGGACTTCGCCGCGCTGGCGCGCGAGGCCTCGGTGGACACCAGCAGCGCGGCGCGCGGCGGCGTGCTCGGCTGGGTCGGCCCGAAGGATGCGCCGCCGGCGTTCGAGGCGGCGATCGTCGGCCTGAAGCCGGGCGAGATCAGCCAGCCGGTGAAGACCAACGCCGGCTGGCACCTGGTGCAGGTGATGCAGCGCCGGCAGGTCGCCGCGGGCAGCGGTGGCAGCGGTGGCGGTGCGGCCGGCAAGGACCCGCAGCGCGAGCAGGTGCGCGAGGCGCTGTACAAGCGCAAGGTCGAGGAGGAGTGGGACCTGTGGCTGCGCCGCCTGCGCGACGAGGCCTACGTCGAGATCCGTCTGTGACGACCGGCCCCGCCCGCCGGGCCGCGTTGCCGCCGGCATGAACGCCGCACGCCCGCCCCGCCTGGTGCTCACCGCCGGCGAGCCTGCCGGCATCGGCCCCGATCTCTGCGTCGCGCTGGCGCAGTCGCCGCCGGAGCCCGCGCTCGTCGTCGCCGCCGACCCGGCGGTGCTGCTCGAGCGCGCCCGCGCGCTGGCGCTGCCGCTCGCCGTCGACCCCTACGACGCCGCGGCGCCGCTGCCGCCGCCGCGGCCGGGCCGCCTCACCGTGCTGCCGGTGCCGCTGGCCGCCGCGGTGCGCCCCGGCCGGCTCGATCCGGCCAATGCGCCGCACGTGCTGGCGATGCTCGCGCGCGCCTGCGACGGCTGCCTGGCCGGTGAGTTCGACGCGCTGGTCACCGGCCCGGTGCACAAGGGCGTGATCAACGACGCCGGCGTGACCTTCTCCGGCCACACCGAGTTCTTCGCCGAGCGCTGCGGCGGCGTCACGCCGGTGATGATGCTCGCCGCCGGCGAGCTGCGCGTGGCGCTCGCCACCACCCACCTGCCGCTGCGCGCGGTGGCCGACGCGATCACCGCGCCGCGCCTCGAACACGTGCTGCTGACCCTCGACCGCGAGCTGCGCACGCGCTTCGCGCTGGTGGCGCCGCGCATCCTGGTGTGCGGGCTCAATCCGCATGCCGGCGAGGGCGGCCACCTCGGCCGCGAGGAGGTCGAGATCATCGCGCCGCTGCTCGACGCGCTGCGCGCGCGCGGCCTCGACCTGGTCGGGCCGCTGCCGGCCGACACGCTGTTCCAGCCGCAGCACCTCGCCGGCGCCGCGGCGGTGCTGGCGATGTACCACGATCAGGGCCTGCCGGTGCTGAAGTACGCCGGCTTCGGCCGCGCCGTGAACATCACGCTGGGGCTGCCGGTCATCCGCACCTCGGTCGATCACGGCACCGCGCTCGACCTCGCCGGCAGCGGTCGCGCCGACGCCGGCAGCCTGCGTGCCGCGCTCGACTGTGCCGGCGACCTGGTGCGGCGCGCGTGGCGCGCCGCGGCGCCATGAGCGAGCGCCACCAGGCCCGCAAGCGCTTCGGCCAGCACTTCCTGACCGATGCCGGGGTGATCGGGCGCATCGTCGCCGCGGTGGCGCCGCAGCCCGGCGAGGCGCTGGTCGAGATCGGTCCCGGCCTCGGCGCGATCACCCGCCCGCTGCTCGCCGCCGCCGGCCACCTCGACGTGGTGGAGCTCGACCGCGACGTGATTCCGCACCTGCAGCGCCGCTGTGCCGGCGCCGGCGAGCTGGTGGTGCACGGCGCCGACGCGCTCGACTTCGACTTCGGCGCGCTCGCCGCGCCCGGGCGGCCGTTGCGCCTGGTCGGCAACCTGCCGTACAACATTTCGACGCCCCTGCTGTTCCACCTGCTCGGCTTCGCCGGGTGCGTGCGCGACATGCACTTCATGCTGCAGAAGGAAGTCGTGATGCGGCTCGCCGCCGGGCCGGACGAACCCGACTACGGCCGCCTGTCGGTGATGGTGCAGCTCCACTGCGAGGTGGTACCCCTGTTCGAGATCGGCCCCGAGGCTTTCTCGCCGCCGCCGCGGGTCGATTCGGCGGTGGTGCGGCTGCTGCCGCGCGCCACGCCGGCGGTGGCGGTGGCCGCGCCGCAGGTCTATGCCGAAGTGGTGCGGCGCGCCTTCGCGCAGCGGCGCAAGACCCTGCGCAACGCCCTGCAGGGCCTGCTGTCGGCGGCGGCGATCGCCGAGGCCGGCGTCGACCCCGGCGCGCGCGGCGAGACGCTGTCGCTGGCCGATTTCGCCGCCCTGGCGAACCGCGTCGCCGGCGCCGGACCGGCGCCCCTCACCGACGTATGAGGAACCAGCCATGAGCGAGCACGACAATCCCCTGCGGGCGCTGAACGCGAGCGGCCAGAGCGTCTGGTACGACAACATCCAGCGCTCGATGCTGGCCGCGGGCGAGCTCGCCGCGCTGGTCGAGCGCGACGACCTGCGCGGCGTGACCTCCAACCCGGCGATCTTCGAGAAGGCGATCGGCGGCAGCAGCGACTACGACGCGGCGATCGCCCAGGCGCTGGCGCGTCGCCCGCAGGCCACGCCGCGCGAGCTCTTCACCGGGCTCGCGATCGACGACATCCGCGCCGCCGCCGAGGTGCTGCTGCCGGTCTACCGCAGGAGCGGCGGCGTCGACGGCATGGTCAGCCTCGAAGTCGCGCCCGACCTCGCCCACGACACCGCGGCGACGGTGCGCGAGGCGCGCGAGCTGCACGCGCGCCTCGACAGCCCCAACGTGATGATCAAGGTACCGGCGACGCGCGCCGGGGTGCCGGCGGTCGAGCAGCTGATCGCCGAGGGCATCAACGTCAACGTCACGCTGCTGTTCGCGGTCGAGCGCTACCGCGAGGTTGCCGAGGCCTGGCTGCGCGGGCTCGAACAGCGCCTGAACCGCGGCCAGCCGGTCGACCGCATCGCCTCGGTGGCGAGCTTCTTCGTGTCGCGCGTCGACGCCGCGCTCGATCCGCAGCTCGCCGCCGCCGCGCCCGGGCTGTGCGGCCACATCGCCATCGCCAACGCGCGCCTCGCCTACCGCCACTTCGCCGAGCTGCGCGCCGGTGCGCGCTACGCCGTGCTCGCCGCCGCCGGCGCGCAGCCACAGCGCCTGCTGTGGGCCAGCACCGGCACCAAGAACCCCGCCTACAGCGACGTGCTCTACTGCGAGGCGCTGATCGGCCCCGACACCGTCAACACCATGCCGCCGGCGACCTACGCCGCGTTCCGCGACCACGGCGTGGTCGCGCGCACGCTCGACACCGACCTCGATGCCGCCGCCGCGGCGCTCGCCCGCCTGCCCGCGCTCGGCATCGACCTCGCCGCCGTCACCGACCGGCTCGAAGCCGAAGGCGTCGCCGCCTTCGCCACCGCCTTCGACAGCCTGCTCGCCGCCATCGCCGCCAAGGCGCGCGCGGTGACGGCCTGATGGGACGCGCTGCCATGAGCGACCCCGACCATGCCATCCACGTCAGCGTGCAGGCGCAGTTCCTCGCCGAGCAGTCCGACCCGGCGCGCAACCGCTATGCCTTCGCCTACACCGTGACGATCGAGAACGCCGGCGCGGTACCGGCCAAGCTGCTCACCCGCCACTGGGTGATCACCGACGCCAACGGCAAGGTCACCGAGGTGCGTGGCGACGGCGTCGTCGGCGAGCAACCCTATCTGCGCCCCGGCGAGGGCTTCCGCTACACCAGCGGCACGCTGCTCGAAACCCCGGTCGGCAGCATGCACGGCAGCTACCAGATGCTCGCCGACGACGGCGTGGCCTTCGACGCCGACATCCCCGCCTTCACGCTCAGCGTGCCGCGCACCCTGCACTGAGGCGCGGCGCGCGATGAGCCTGCGCAGCGCCTACACGCTGTTCGCGCCGCTGTACGACGCCGTGGTGGCCACCGCCACCGCACCGGCGCGCCAGGCCAGCGTCGCCGCGCTCGCCGCCTTCGCCCCGGCGACGGTGCTGATCGCCGGCATCGGCACCGGGCTCGACATTCCCGCGCTGCCGCTCGGCCCGCGCTACACCGCCTTCGACCTGACCCCGGCGATGCTCGCGCGTGCCCGCCGCCGCGCCGGCGGGCGGCCGGAGCTCGCGCTGCAGCTCGAAACCGGCGACGCCCAGGCGCTCGCCTACGCGGATGCGCAGTTCGACGCCGTGCTGCTGCACCTGATCGTCGCCGTGGTGCCCGAGCCGGTGCGCGTGCTCGCCGAGACCGCCCGGGTGCTGCGCCCCGGCGGGCGCGCCTTCGTGTTCGACAAGTTCCTGCGCCCCGGCCAGCGCGCCCCGCTGCGCCGCGCGCTGAGCCCGCTGCTCGGGCGCCTCGCCTCGCGCACCGACGTGGTCTTCGAGGCGGTGTGCCCGCCGGCGCTGCGCGTGCTCGACGACCGTCCGGCGCTCGCCGGCGGGTGGTTCCGGCGCATCGTGGTGGAAAAGGGCTGAGCGTCTGGGGCATGCTGCACAGCCCCCGGGGCCGGTCCGGCCCGGGACCGGCGAGAGAGGTTTGCGTTGATGGCCGTTTACGCGATCGGCGACGTGCAGGGGTGCTTCGATCCGCTGCGTCGCCTGCTCGACAAGCTCGACTTCGATCCCGCGCGGGATCGCCTGTGGCTGACCGGCGACCTGGTCAACCGCGGACCGAAGTCGCTCGAAACCGTACGCTTCGTGCGCGGGCTCGGCGCCACCGCGGTGACCGTGCTCGGCAACCACGATCTCACGCTGCTGGCGATTGCCGCCGGCCACGTCAAGCCCGGCAAGAAGGACACCTTCCACGACGTGCTCGACGCCCCCGACGCCGCCGAGCTGATCGACTGGATCCGTCACCTGCCGATGCTGCACCACGACGACGCGCTCGGCTTCACGATGGTCCACGCCGGGTTGTCGCCGCACTGGGACCTCGACCTCGCCCGCACCTGCGCCGCCGAGGTCGAGGCGGTGCTGCGCGGCCCCGACCACGCCGATTTCCTCGCCCACATGTTCGGCAGCGAGCCGCGCGTGTGGCACGACGAGCTCGCCGGCGAGGAGCGCCTGCGCCACATCGTCAACGTGATGACGCGCATGCGCTTCTGCGGGCCCGACGGCTCGCTGTCGTTCGACCAGAAGGGGCCGCCGGGCAGCCAGCCGCCGGGCCTGAAGCCGTGGTTCGAGCTGCCCGGCCGGCGCAACGCCGGGCTCAGGCTGATCACCGGCCACTGGGCGGCGCTCGGTTACCACCGCGCGCCCGGCCTCTACGCGCTCGACTCCGGCTGCATCTGGGGCCAGCACCTGACGGCGCTGCGCCTCGACGCCGTGGAGCCGCCCTGCTGCGTGGACTGCTACGAGATGCGCAAGACCAAGAACCGCGCCGACCAGGGCATCTGAGCCCGTCACGGAGGGGCCTACCCATGTACACCGCGCTGGTACTGCTGAACACCGAGAAGGGCCGCATCAACGAGGTCGCCGAGGCGCTCGCCGACATCCCCGGCATCACCGAGGTCTACTCGCTCGCCGGCCCACACGACCTCGCCGCGGTGATCCGCGTGCGCGAGCTCGACGATATCGCCGACATCGTCACCCACCGCATGCTGAAGATCGACGGCATCCGCGACTCGCAGACCCACGTCGCCTTCCGCGTGCACTCGCGCCACGCGCTGGAGGACATGTTCGCCGTCGGCAACGAGGCCTGAACGTGCCGCGACGCCCGCAGGCGGGCGCGTGATCGTCAGCTGCGTCGTCGCCGTCGCCCGCAACGGCGTGATCGGCCGCGACAACGCGATGCCGTGGCGGCTGCCCGACGACCTCGCGCACTTCAAGGCGCTGACCCTCGGCAAGCCGGTGATCATGGGCCGGCTCACCTGGGAGTCGCTCGGCCGCCCGCTGCCGGGGCGGCACAACATCGTCGTCACCCGCAACCCCGGCTACGCCGCCGCCGGCGCCAGCGTGGTCGGCTCGCTCGACGCCGCCTTCGCCGCCGCCGGCGCCGTGCCCGAGGCGGTGGTGATCGGCGGCGGCGAGCTCTACGCGCGGGCGCTGCCGCGCACCGACGTGATCCACCTCACCGAAGTCGATGCCGAACCCCCCGGCGACACCCGCTTCCCACCCCTCGACCCGGCGCAGTGGCGCGAGACCTGGCGCGAGGCCCACCCCGCCGACGCCCGCCACGCCCATGCCTTCGTGTTCCGCCGGCTGCAGCGCATCGCCCCGGCCTGAGCCGTGCGCGCGGCGCTGGCGGGAAGGTGGACGGGGCGGGGACGAGCGGTGCGGCGGCGGGCCACGGGGTGCGTCAGACGCGGAACTCGTTCTTGTTCTGCGCGCGCGACAGCGCCTCGGGGCGCGACACCAGGCCCTTGCGCACCAGGTCGATCAGCGCCTGGTCGAGCGTGATCATGCCGTGGGCGGCGCCGGTCTGGATCGTCGAGTACATCTGCGCGACCTTGTCCTCGCGGATCAGGTTGCGGATCGCCGGGGTGCCGACCATCACTTCCCAGGCGGCGATGCGCCCGCCGCCGTTGCGCTTCAGCAGGGTCTGCGAGATCACCGCGCGCAGCGATTCCGACAGCATCGAGCGCACCAGCGGCTTCTCGCCGGCGGGGAAGACGTCGATGATGCGGTCGATGGTCTTGGCGGCGGAGCTGGTGTGCAGGGTGCCGAACACCAGGTGGCCGGTCTCGGCGGCGGTGAGCGCGAGGCGGATGGTTTCGAGGTCGCGCATTTCGCCGACCAGGATGTAGTCGGGGTCCTCGCGCAGCGCCGAGCGCAGCGCGTTGGCGAAGCTGTGCGTGTCGCGGTGCACCTCGCGCTGGTTGATCAGGCACTTCTTGCTCTCGTGGACGAATTCGATCGGGTCCTCGATCGTCAGCACGTGGCCGTACTCCTCGCTGTTGATGTGGTCGATCATCGCCGCGAGCGTGGTCGACTTGCCCGAGCCGGTGGGGCCGGTGACCAGCACCAGCCCGCGCGGCACGTCGATCAGCTCGCGGAAGCTCGGCGGGCAGCCGAGCTCCTCCAGCGTCTTGATCTGCGTGGGAATGGTGCGGAACACCGCGCCGGCGCCGCGGTTCTGCAGGTAGGCGTTGACGCGGAAGCGCGCCAGGTTGGGGATGGCGAAGGAGAAGTCGCACTCGAAGTGCTCCTCGTAATCCTTGCGCTGCCGGTCGTTCATGATGTCGTAGATCATCGCGTGCACCTGCTTGTGCTCCAGCGCAGGCACGTTGATGCGGCGGATGTCGCCGTCGACGCGCAGCATCGGCGGCAGCCCGGCCGACAGGTGCAGGTCGGAGGCGTTGTGCTTGGCTCCGAAGGCGAGGAGTTCGTCGATGTTCATGGGCGTTTCCTTCTGTACGCCGGGAGATGTGCGGCGCACTATACGTCGCGCGCCGGGCCGGAGACAGCCGAAGCCTCCGGCGCCCGGACAGCCCCGGAGGAAGCCGTTCCCATGAGCATCGCCGAACGCCTGCACGCGGTGCAGGCGCGCATCCGCAGTGCCGAAACCGCCTACGGCCGCCCTGCCGGCAGCGTGCGCCTGCTCGCGGTGAGCAAGACGCACCCCGCCGCGGCGCTGCGCGAGGCCCACGCCGCCGGCCAGTGCGCCTTCGGCGAGAATTACCTGCAGGAAGCGCTCGACAAGCAGGCCGAACTCGCCGGGCTGCCGCTGGAGTGGCATTTCATCGGCCCGATCCAGTCGAACAAGACGCGCCGCATCGCCGAAGGCTTCGCCTGGGTGCACAGCGTCGAGCGGCTGAAGATCGCCGAACGCCTGTCGGCGCAGCGCCCGGCGGAGCTGCCGCCGCTCGCGGTGTGCATCGAGGTCAACGTCAGCGGCGAGGCGAGCAAGAGCGGGGTGGGTCCGGCCGAGCTGCCGGCGCTCGCGCACGCGGTGGCGGCGCTGCCGCGCCTGCAGCTGCGCGGGCTGATGTCGGTGCCCGCACCGGCCAGCGACTTCGCCGCGCAGCGCCGCCCGCACGCGCAACTGCGCGCGCTGTTCGAGGCGCTGAACGCCGACGGCTTCGCCCTCGACACCCTGTCGATGGGCATGTCGGACGACCTCGAAGCCGCCGTCGCCGAGGGCTCGACGCTGCTGCGCATCGGCACCGCCATCTTCGGACCGCGGCACTGACCGAGTGAGCGTGAAACCTTCCACCCTTGCGGTCCGCACGGCGACCGTCGGCGGTCTCGCCTGCGCGTTCGGGGCGCTGCTGGCGCTGCCGGCGGCGTTCGCCGCCACCCCTGCCGATGCCTGGCTGCCGGCGCTCGAAGCCGAGGTGCGCGATGCCGCGCTCGACCCGCGCAACCTGTTCGACGCCCCGACGACGCTGCCACCCGGCCTGCCGCCGGCGGCCTTCGAAGCGCGCCTGCGCCAGGACTGGCCCGGCCTGCATGCCGAATACGCCGCGCTCGACCTGCCGGCACGGCAGGCGGTGTACGAGTACTACCGGCGCGATCCGGCGGTGGGCGCGATCCGCGCCGCCCTGCTCGCGCGCGGCCGGCCATGACGGCAGCGATGGCCATCGTCCTGTCGCTCGTCTGTGCCCTCGCGCATGCCGCCCCGCCGGTCAAGTGGCGCGACGCCAGCGGGGTGTGGCACTACGGCGATGCGGCGCCCGCCGACCTCGACCGCGGCGCGGCGGCGGAGCGGGCGGGCGACTACACCGCCGCCGCGCGCGAACTGCTCGACTGGGCCCAGCGCGGCGATGCGCGTGCGCAGGCCCGCCTCGCCGAGCTGTACCTGGAGGGGCGCGGCGTGCCGCGCGACGAGCGCACCGGCGCCGAGTGGCTGCGGCGGGCGGCGCAGGCCGGCTACGCGGCGGCGCAACTGCGCTACGCCGAACTGCTGGAGCTCGGGCGTGGCACCGGCGCCGACCCGCGCGCCGCACTGCAGCTCCTGAAGAGCGCCGCCGGGCAGGGCTACGCGCCGGCGCAGACGCGCCTCGCCGAGCGCCTGCTCGAAGGCCGTGACGGCCGCCCCGATGCGGTCGCTGCGGCGCGGCTGTTCGAGGCCGCCGCCGCAGCCGGCGACGCCGGCGCGCAGTTCCGTCTCGGCCAGCTGCTGCTGCGCGGCGAAGGCATCACCCCGAGCGTCGAGACCGCCGCCGAGTACCTGCGCGCGGCCGTCGCCCAGGGCCATGCCGGGGCCAAGCAGGAACTCGCCGAGCTGGTGTTCGCCGGGCGGGTGCGCGAGCCCGGCCCCGAGCGCGCGCTGCAGTTGCTGCAGGAGGCTGCTGACGCCGGTCTGCCGGCGGCGCAGACCAGCCTCGGCCTGCTTTACCTGCAGGGCCGCCGCGTCGCCGTCGATGCGGCGCGCGCGGCGCGCTGGCTTGCGGCCGCGGCGGCGGCCGGCGACGCGCTCGCGCAGTTCTCGCTGGCCGGGCTCTACGCCGAGGGCAAGGGCGTGGCGGCCGACCCGGCGGCGGCCTTCCGCTGGTACGCCGCCGCCGCCGAAAGCGGCCATGCGCGCGCGCAGTTCGAGCTCGCCGAAGCCTACGCGGCGGGCCGCGGCACTGCGCCGGACCCGCACACGGCCTACCTGTGGTACGAGCGCGCCGCGCGCCAGGGGCTGGCGAGTGCGCAGGTGCGCGTCGGCGAGGCGCTGCTGCGTGGCCTCGGCGTGCCGGCCGACCCGCTGCTGGCGGCCCAGTCCTACCGCGCCGCCGCCGAGGCCGGGCACCCGCAGGCGCAGCTCGCGCTCGGCCTGCTGCTGCTGAACGGGCGCGGCGTGGCGCGCGACCCGGCGCTCGCCGCGGTCTGGCTGAAGCGGGCGGCCGAGCAGGGGGCGACGCTCGCCCAGGTCGCGCTCGGCATCCTGCACGCCAGCGGCAACGGCCTGCCGCGCGACGACACCCAGGCCGCGCGCTGGTACGCGCGCGCCGCGCAGGGGCGCCAGCCCTGGGGCGAGCTGCTGCTCGGCCTCGCCGCGATCGGCGGCCGCGGCGTGGTGACCGAGCCGGTGCAGGGCGCCGGCCTGGTCCGGCGTGCCGCCGAGCGCGGGCTCGCGACCGCGCAGTTCGTCTACGCCCGGCTCTGCGCCGAGGGCGTGGGCATGGCGCGCGACCTCGACTGCGCCTACCGCTGGTATGACCTCGCCGCGCTCGCCGGCCACCCCAGCGCCGCCGCGGCGCGCGACGCGCTCGCCCCGCAGCTCGGCCCCGAGGCGCTGCGCGCCGCCCGCCGCGCCGCCCGCGAGTGGCGCCCCGCCGACGGCTGACGGGCGGGCGGCGTCAGGCCGCCCCGGTGCGCGGCAGTTGCAGCCGCGCTTCCAGCCCGCGCTGCGGGTGGTTGTGCAGCGTGAGCTCGCCGCCGTGGGCACGGGCGATGTGCCGGGCGATGCCGAGGCCGAGCCCGCTGCCGCCGGTGTTGCGGTTGCGCGAACGTTCGAGCCGCACGTAGGGCTGGAACACCTGCTCGATCGCCGCCTCGGGGATGCCGGCGCCGTAGTCGTAGAGGCGCACGGTGAGCCGCTCGGGCGTGTCCTCCAGCTCCACCTCGACGCGCTCGCCGTAGAAGGCGGCGTTGTCGATCAGGTTGGCGAGGCAGCGGCGCAGCGCCAGCGGCCGCGCGCGCAGCGGCTGCGCCTGGCCGCTCAGCGTGAACGCCCGCCCGCGCAGGTCGAGGTCCTCGCCGAGGTGGGCGAGCACCGCGGCGACGTCGACGGGCTCGGGGTTCTCGTGGATGTCGGTGTCCTTCACCGACTGCAGCGCGCCCTGGACCATCAGGTTCAGCTCGTCGAGGTCGGCGACGAACTTGTCGCGCAGGCGCTCGTCGGGCAGCAGTTCGGCGCGTAGGCGCAGGCGCGTGATCGGCGTCTTGAGGTCGTGCGAGATCGCCGAGAACAGCCGCGCACGGTCGTCGAGGTAGCCCTGCAGGCGCTCCTGCATGCGGTTGAAGGCGTGCGCGGTGGCGGCGATCTCGGTGGCGCCGTCCTCCGGCAGCGGCGGGTGCCAGAGATCGCGGCCGAGGTCGCGCGCGGCGCGGGCGACCGCCGACAGCGGCTGCGTCAGCCAGCGCACGCCGACCAGCGAGGCGGCGAGCACCGCGGCGAGTGTCGCGAACAGCGCCAGCGCGCGCTCGGGGGCGAGCAGGCTGCGTTCGCCGAGGAAGCCGGGCACCGGCACCTGCGAGGCGACGTACAGCCACTCGTCGTCGGCCAGGCGCACCTGTACCACCAGGAGCGGCAGCGACGCCGCCGAGGCGTCGTCGAGCCACAGCACGAAGTCGGCCCAGCGCGGCGGCAGCTCGTTGAGCTGCAGTTCGCGGTTGAGCACGCGCAGGTCCTCGGGGCGGGAGAACTCGACGTGGGTCTCGACGTCGCCGAGCTCGCGCTGCAGCGTGCGCAGGAACGCCCGCACCACCAGGGCCTTGTCGTCGCCGCCGGGGAGGTCGTTGACCGCCAGGCGGCGGCTGTTGACGCTGACGAAGAAGCGCTGGCCGCCCATGTTGCGCAGCTGGTCGAGCACCAGGTGGCGGTACTCGTAGGGCAGGGCGCCGACGTAGCGCACGGTCGACGACACGCTCGCCGCGAGGCTGCGGGCGACACGCTCGACCAGTTCCAGGTGCAGCGCCTGCGCCTGGCCGCGCCAGACCAGCTGGCTGCCGAGCTGCGCCAGCAGCACGCCGGCGACCATCAGCAGCACGAAGCGCCCGCGCAGCGAGCGCGGCAGCCAGCGCGGGCTCATCGCTGCGCCTGCGCGCCGGCGGCGCTCCGGCGGCGGTGTCCGTGCCGGCTCAGGGCAGCGCCTCGACCGCCGTCGCCAGCAGGTAGCCGCGGCCGCGCACGGTCTTGATCAGCTGCGGCGCGGCCGGGTCGTCCTCCAGGCGCTGGCGCAGGCGGCACACCTGGACGTCGAGGCCGCGGTCGAACGGCGTGGACTCGCGGTTGCGCGTCAGCTCGTACAGGCGGTCGCGCGAGATCACCTGCAGCGGGTGGCGCAGCAGCACCATCAGCAGCGCGTAGTCGGAGCCGCCGATCTCCAGCCGCAGGCCGCTGGTGTGCGTCAGCACGCGGGTGCCGGTGTCGAGCTCCCACGGGCCGAAGCGCAGCCGCCGCGGCACGGCGTCGGCCGCGGTGCGACGGTTGCCGGCACCGGCGCGGCGCAGCACCGCCTTGATGCGGGCGAGCAGCTCGCGCGGGTTGAAGGGCTTGCCGAGGTAGTCGTCGGCGCCGAATTCGAGGCCGATGATGCGATCGGCGTCGTCGGCGCTCGCGGTCAGCATGATGATCGGTACCTCGGAGTCACGGCGCAGGCGCCGGCAGATCTCGAAGCCGTCCTCGCCCGGCAGCATCACGTCGAGCACGATCAGCGACGGCGCGCGCGCGGCGATGTGTGCGTCCATCGCCCGGCCGTCCACCGCGGCGTCGACCGAATAGCCGTTCTGCGACAGGTACTGCGCGAGCAGCTCGCGGGTCTCGGTGTCGTCGTCGACGACCAGGATGTGGGCTGGCTGGCTCATCGGTGGCGGGCCATGCGGCGGGTGGGTTCCCGCGTCATCGGCCGGGCCCGGCATGCGGCGTCGGGCCGGCCTTCTTTATATAAGAGCCGTCGCCCAGGGCGCGACGGCTGTCGCCCGGTCTCAGCGGCTGGCCAGCGCCGCCGAGGCTCCGCGCAGCGCCGCGTCGCCGGCGTTGATCAGGTAGCAGGGGATGGGCCGCAGGTAGTCGGCGAAGCGGCCGCGGTGCTCGAAGCGCGCGCGGAACGCCGACGCGGCGAAGCGCTCGGGGAAGCGCGGGAGGATGCCGCCGCCGATGTAGACGCCGCCGCGGGCACCGAGCGTCACCGCGAGGTTGCCGGCGATGGTGCCGAGCATGCCGCAGAACACGTCGAGCACGCGCGCACACAGCGCGCAGCTGCCGTCGCTGCCGCGGGTGACGATCTCCGGCGGGCTCAGCGCCTCGGCGCTGCGCCCTTCGATCGCGGCGAGCGCCTGGTACAGGTTGGGCAGGCCGAGGCTGCCAGAGACCAGCCGCTCGGCCGAGACGTGCGCATGGCGTTCGAGCGCCCAGCGCAGGATCTCGATCTCCAGCGCGTCGACGGGGCTGAAGCTGACGTGACCGCCTTCGCCGTCGATCGGCACCCAGCCGCCGCGGCCGTCGGGCAGCAGGCCCGACACGCCGAGCCCGGTGCCCGGCCCGACCAGCCCCTTGGCGGCACCCTCGGTCGGCGTGCCGCCGCCGACCTGCATCAGTTCGCTGGGCCGCAGCAGCGGCAGCGACAGGGCCAGCGCGGTGAAGTCGTTGAGCACGCGCAGTTCACGGAAGCCGAGCGCGTCGCGCACCGCCGTGATCGAGAACTGCCAGTCGTGGTTGGTCATGCGCACCACGTCGCCGGTCACCGGATTGGCGATGGCGATGGCGCCGCGGTCCGGGCGCGGCCCGGACTCGTCGGCCAGGTAGGCTTCGATCGCGGCGTCGATGGTGGCGTGGCCGCGGGTCGGCAGTACCCGCAGCGAGCGCGGCTCGCCACCCGGCTCGTCGATCAGGGCGAAGCGGGCGTTGGTGCCGCCGATATCGGCGATCAGGGCGGGCGCGCGGGCGGGTTCGGCGTGGCTCATGGTGGTCGGCCTGCTGGGCAGCGGTTGACGAACGGTCGGCACGTGACCGACCGCGCTTATTATGTAATGTCACTACACTATAGCGTGAGGAAAGGGCGCCTGTGCAGCCTACAAAGGTAGTTTTGCAACATTTTTAGGCGCCGCGACGCACTTCGGCGGTGAATACGTAGCCGACCCCGCGTTCGGTGCGCAGCAGGCTGGGCTGCTTCGGGTCGGGTTCGATCTTGCGCCGCAGCCGCAGCACCAGCACGTCGACCGAACGGTCGAAGACGTCCTCGTGTTCGAGGTGGGTGAGTTCGAGCAGGCGGTCGCGGCTGAGCACGCGGTTGGGGTTGCGCACGAAGGCGGCGAGCAGGTTGAACTCGCCGTAGGTGAGGCCGACGGTGCGGCTGTCGGCGGCGAACAGGCGGCGGGCGCCGAGATCGAGCCGCCAGTGACTGAAGTGGTAGACCTCCGCCGCGGTGGCGGTGGCGGTGCCGTTGCTCGGAGCCAGCGTCGGCGCAGCACCGGTGGCGGGTTGCGGCGTGCCCTGGGTGCGCCGCAGCACGGCGCGGATGCGGGCCAGGAGTTCGCGCGGATTGAAGGGCTTGGGTACGTAGTCGTCGGCGCCGAGTTCGAGCCCGACCACGCGGTCGACCTCGCCGCCGAGACTGGTCAGCATGATCAGCGGCACGCCCTGCGCGAGCAGGCTGCCGGCGAGGGTCAGGCCGTTCTCGCCGGGCAGTTTCACGTCGAGCAGCACGAGGTCGAAGCGGTTGGTTTCGAGCGCGGCGCGCATCGCCTTGCCGTCGGGCACGGCGTGCAGCCGGATGCCGTGCTCACCGAGATAGTCGACGAGAAGTTCGCGAATGGCCGGATCGTCATCGACGAGCAGGAGCTTCGGGGTGTTCATCGCAGTGACCTGTGGGCGATGGGCGCGTGCGGCAAAAGGCTAGCCTATCGGTGACACAAAGACACCCCGCACCCGCGAATCCGGGACGGAAGGGCAAGCGGCGCACAGGATCGGGCAACCGCCGTTGCCGCGTGAGCGGCAACGGCGGTCGATTGCTGCCGTCTCAGTTGGCGAGCCAGCCCTTGTACTCGCCGATGTTGTCGCGCGTGATCAGCGGGGTGGGGATCAGCTCGACGTTCTTCTCCGGGCGCTTGCCCTGCAGGATCTGGTAGCCGATCTCGACGCCGCGGGTCGCCATCAGCTGCGGGTTCTGCGCGGAGCTCGCGGCGAACAGGCTGCCTTCCTTCTTCAGCACCTCTTCGGCGGCGGGGGCGCCGTCGACCGAGACGATGGTGAACTCGCTGCGCTTGGCCTGCTTGGCCGCCAGGTCGGCGCCGACGCCGGTCGGATCGTTGATCGTGAACACGCCGTCGATCTTCGGATTGGCGGTGAGCAGGTTGGCCATCACCGTCAGGCCGCCCTCGCGGTTGCCGTTGGCGTTCTGGTTGTCGGACAGGATCTTGATGTCCGGGTACTTGGCCAGCACGCTCTTGCAGCCGTTGACGCGGTCGATCACCGAGGAGACCGGCGGGCCGTTGACGATCACGGCGTTGCCCTTGCCGCTCATCTTCTTGGCCATGAACTCGCAGGCCACTTCGCCGGCCTGGACGTTGTCGCTCATCACGGTGATGTCGGCGCCCTGGGCGGCGACGTCGACCGCGACCACGACCACGCCGGCATCACGTGCGCGCTTGATCGCCGGGGCGATCGCCTTCGGATCGGCGGCGACGAGGACGATCATCTGCACCTTGTTGGCGACGAAGTCGTCGATCTGGCCGACCTGGGCATTCAGGTCGTAGCTGTTGGCGACCACGGTGACCTTGACGTCGGGTCCGCCGATTTCCTTCGCCTTCTTCTCGACGCCCTTGGCGACCTGGAGGAAGAAGGGGTTGCCGAGGTCGGACACGGACACGCCGACCGACTTGAGGTCCACCGCGTGGGCACCGGCGGTGGCGGTGAGCAGGGCGAGCGCGAGCAGCGAGCGCGGGCTGGTGAGCATGGATGGTTCTCCGGATCGGTGGTGGTGGTGGGTCGGGTTCGAGTTGTGCGGCGGCGCGTGACCGGTGCCGCCGCTCGTTCTGCCGTGCCGGCCCCGAGGCCGTCCGGCGTCAGGCGCGCCGGTTCGCGCTGTTGCGGTACTTGTCGATCAGCACCGCGATCACGATCACCAGGCCCTTGATCACGAGCTGCCAGAAGAACGAGACGTTCATCAGGGTCAGGCCGTTGTTGAGCACCGCGATGATCAGCGCGCCGAACAGCGTGCCGACAACCGTGCCGATGCCGCCGACGAAGCTGGTGCCGCCGAGGATCACCGCCGCGATGGCGTCGAGTTCGTAGCCGGTACCGAGCTTGCCGTCGGCGTTGAACAGGCGCGAGGACATCATCACACCGGCGAGGCCCGACAGCAGGCCGCTGATAGCGTAGACGATCAGCAGCACGCGACCGACGCGCAGGCCGGCGAGACGCGCCGCTTCGGGGTTGCCGCCGACGGCGTAGATGTGCAGGCCGAGCACGGTGCGGTTCAGCAGCACCCAGCTCACCGCGACGACGATCAGCGCGATCCACACCAGCCAGGGCAGGCCGAGGAAGTAGTTGTTGCCGATCCAGGCGAAGTTGATCTCCATGTTGGTGATCGAACCGCCCGAGGCGAACAGGTAGGCGAGGCCGCGCATCGCGGTGAAGCTGCCGAGGGTGACGATGAACGGCGGCAGTCTGAAGCCGGCGATCAGCGCACCGTTCATCAGGCCCATCACCAGGCCCGACAGCAGGCCGACCGGCACCGCCGCCCAGCCCAGGCCGGGGATCAGCGAGGCCGTCATCGTCAGCACCGCGGCGCAGCCGAGGATGGCGCCGACCGAGAGGTCGATGCCCGCAGTCAGGATCACGAAGGTCATGCCGGTCGCGAGGACGATGTTCACGGAGGCCTGCTGCATGATGTTCAGCAGGTTGTTCCCGGTCAGGAAGTTCGGCGACATCAGCGCGAAGGCGCCGCCGATCAGGATCAGCACCGGCAGGATGCCCGCGGCGCGCAGGTAACGTCCCAGATTGGCCTTGGTGGCGGGGGGGGTAGCCGTGGTGGTGGCGGTCGACATGGTTATCTCCTCCTCAGGGGTCCGCAGTGGCAACCACGATAGGCGTAGCCCATTAACCGTGAATGTTCGTCACCGCGTTGCCTCCCGACTCGCGTTAACACGGCGGTAACACGTGCCCGCAGGCGTCCGCGGCGATGAAATGCGTTGTTAACCCTTTGCCCGGAGACTCCTTCCCATCGCCGGCGCGCCCATCGATCGGGGCGTCGTTCAAGCACCAGCGCGGGAGGAGATCATGACAACGAGCACCCAGCAGCAGACTTCGAGCCGGACCCCCGTCCTGCAGATGGAAAACATCGCCAAGCGCTTCGGCGCGCACCTCGCACTGAAGGGCGTGAGCCTCGAGCTGTACGCGGGCGAGGTGCACTCGCTGATGGGCGAGAACGGCGCCGGCAAGAGCACGCTGATGAAGATCCTCGCCGGTGCCTACCAGTCCGACGGCGGCACCATCCGCATCGACGGTGCCGAGTTCGTCGTCGACGGCCCGCAGGCCGCGCTCGAGGCCGGCATCACGCTGATCTACCAGGAGATCAACCTCGCGCCGAACCTGACGGTGGCGGAGAACGTGTTCCTCGGCCGCGAGCCGGTGCGCGGCGGCATGGTCGACCGTGCGCTGATGTCACGCGAGGTCGGCGCGGTGCTGAAGAGCCTGGATGCGACCTTCGGCCCCGAGACCCGCGTCGGCGACCTGATCATCGCCGACCAGCAGCTGGTCGAGATCGCCCGCGCGCTGCACCGCAAGAGCCGCATCCTGGTGATGGACGAGCCCACCGCCGCGCTGTCGGCGCGCGAGACCGAGCGCCTGTTCGCGCTGATCGACGGCCTCAAGGCGCAGGGCCTGGCGATCGTCTACATCAGCCACCGCATGGAGGAGATCTACCGCCTGTCGGACCGCGTCAGCGTGCTGCGCGACGGCGCCTACATCGGCACGCTGATGCGCGCCGAACTGTCGGCCGAGCGGCTGGTGCAGATGATGGTCGGCCGCCCGCTCGCCGAGTTCTTCGAGCGGCAAAGCTTCTGCGACCGCAGCCGCGTGCGGCTGGAGGTGAGCGGCATCACCGACGGCGAGGTCGGGCGGGTGGAGCCGGCGAGCTTCACGCTGTACGCCGGCGAGGTGCTGGGCCTGTCGGGACTGGTCGGTGCCGGGCGCACCGAGCTCGCGCGGCTGATCTTCGGCGCCGACCCGATGGCAGGCGGCAGCGTCAAGCTCGACGGCATGCCGCTGAACGTGCGCGAGCCGCTCGACGCGATCCGCGCCGGCATCGCCTACGTGCCGGAGGACCGCAAGACCCAGGGCCTGTTCCTCGACCTCGCCTCGCTGCTGAACGTGTCGATCACCACCGCCGAGCGCGACGCCACGCGCGGCTTCTGGCTCAACCGCGCCGGCGCCGACGCGCTGTTCGAGCGCTACCGCGAGGCCCTGGCGATCCGCGTGGCGCGCCCGCAGCTCGAATCGCGCCACCTGTCGGGCGGCAACCAGCAGAAGCTCCTGCTCGCGCGCTGGGCGGCGACCAAGCCGAGCGTGCTGATCCTCGACGAGCCGACCCGCGGCGTCGACGTTGGCGCCAAGCACGACATCTATCACATGATGCACGAGCTCGCCGCGCAGGGGGTGGCGGTGCTGATGATCTCGAGTGACCTGCCGGAGATCGTCGGCTTGTGCGACCGCGTCCTGGTGATGCGCGAAGGCGAGCTGGTCGGTGAGGTCGGTGGCGACGCCCCGGGCGCGCCGGCGATCACGCAGGAGAACATCATGGCCTTCGCCACCGGCTCGCACGCCATGGCGCAGGCCGCCTGACAGGGGACAGACATGCTTCCAGTTCTGGCTTACGGCGAACTGTTGATCGACTTCATCGGCCTGCCGGCCGAGGCCGGCCTGCCGCCGCGCTTCGCGCAGTACGCCGGCGGCGCGCCGGGCAATGCCGCGGTGGCGGTGGCCAAGCTCGGCGGGCAGGCGGGCTTCGTCGGCCGCGTCGGTCGCGACGACTTCGGCGACTTCCTGGTCGCGGCGCTCGAACGCGAGGGCGTCGACGCCTCGCGGGTGAGCCGCAGCGACACCGCGCGCACGCCGCTCGCCTTCGTCGCGCTCGACGCGCACGGCGAGCGCAGCTTCACCTTCTACCGCCAGCACACCGCCGACCTCGAGTTCACCGCCGCCGGCTTCGACAGCGTGGACTTCTCGGGCGCCGGGCTCCTGCACGTGTGCTCGAACACGCTGACCGATGACGGCGTGGCCGCGGCCACTATCGCCGGCGCCCGCCGCGCCCGCGCCTCCGGCTGGCTGGTGAGCTTCGACGTCAATCTGCGCCACAACCTGTGGCCGATAGGGCGCGAGGCGACGCCCCACGTGCTGGCGCTGTTCGAGCACAGCGACCTGGTCAAGCTCAGCCGCGAGGAACTCGACGTGCTGCGCGGCGACGTCCCCGAGGCGACCTGGCTCGCCGGCGTGCTCGAACGCGGCGCGCGCCTGGTGGTGGTCACCGACGGCCCCGAGCCGCTGCGCTACTTCACGCCGACGCGCCAGGGCCGGCTGGTGCCGCCGGCGGTGCGCGCGGTCGACACCACCGCCGCCGGTGACGCCTTCTGCGGCGGCCTGCTCTACGGCCTGGCCTCCTCCGACGTCACCGACGCCACGCTGCCGGCGCTGCTGGAAGACACGCCGCGGCTGGAGACCCTGCTGCACTTCGCGCTCGCCTGCGGTGCGTTCGCGGTGACCCGCCCCGGAGCCTTCGCTTCGCTGCCCCGCCGCGAAGACGTGAGCGCGCCGCTGCCCGCCTGAGGACCCCGTGATGTCGCCCGCACGCCTGTTGCGCCGTTTCGGCGTGCGGGCGCGACTCCTCACCGCCTTCGGCTTCCTGCTGGCGCTGATGTTCGCGATCGCCAGCATCGCCTGGGTCGGCTTCACCCAACTCGGCGACGCCGTCAAGGAGTTGCAGCGCGAGAGCCTGCTCGACGTCGAGCGGTCGCTGCGCCTGGCGCAGCAGAGCTCGAGCCTGGCGGCGCGTGCCCCGGCGGTCGCCAGCGCCCGCGTGCTGGCACAGATCGATTCCGAGAGCGCCGAGCTGCACCGTCGCCTCGGCGCCTTCAAGCAATTGCTCGCCGAGTTCGAGGGCGACGGCTTGGCGCGCAACAAGGCCAACCGCGAGGAGATGGCGCGCCTGCGCGACGCCGGCGCCCGCCTCGCCGAGACCCTGCTCGAACTGATGCAGGTCAGCCGCCAGAGCGTGTTCCACGTCTCGCAGGTGCGCGCGCTGCGCTACCGCCTCGACCAGATCGACACCGAGCGGCTGCGGGTCGCGGGGCTGTCGGATTCCGGCAACGCCGCGCTCGATTACGCCATCCGCCTGATGGGGGACGCCATCGACGACGAGGCCGCCGACGCCGAGGCGCAGCGCGCGCGCTTCAACCGGCTCGCCCTGCCGGCGCTGCAGGCCTGGCACCCGGCGATGGCCGGCGCCAACCTCGCGGCCGAGCTGATCCGCCTCGGCACCCAGACGCCCGGCGTGTACGACGCGGTCGAGGACCGCAACGAAGACCAGGTGCGCCGCATCTACCTGCTCAGCGTCGTCGCCGCGCTCGCCGGCGGGCTCGCCGACGAGGTCGCCGCCAACGTCGAACATGTGCGCCGCGGTGCGGTGCGTCGCGGCGAGACCACCGAGCGCGCGCTCGCCGAGAACCGCACCCGCATCGCCATCCTCGGCGCGCTCGGCCTGATCGCCGCGGCGCTCGCCGCCACCTACGTGGTGCGCGACCTCGGCGGCCAGATCGGCGCCGTCACCTCGGCGATGCGCCGGCTCGCCGAGGGCGACCGCTCGGTGGACGTGCCGGGGCTCGGCCGCCCCGACGAGATCGGCACGCTGGCACGCGCCTTCGAGGTGTTCCGCGAGCACGCCGCGCGCCTCGACCAGACCACCCGGCTGCTCGAAACCGTGTTCGAGCACATGAACGACGGCGTCGCGGTGTTCGACGCCAGCGGCCGCCTGCGCGCCTGCAACCAGCGCGTCAGCGAGCTGTACGGCAGCCGCGAGGTGCTGCAGCCGGGGATGTCGTTGCAGGCGGTGCGCCGTGCGCTCGGCGCCGAGGACTCGGTGCGGCGCAGCCTGAGCGGTGACACGCTCGATGCCGCCTACGTCGATCGTGCCCGCCAGTACGGTCGGCAGCGTTTCGAGGAGTACCTGCCTAACGGGCACGTGCTCGAACTGCGCAGCACGCTGATGCCCGACGGAGGATTCGTCACCGTGTACACCGACCTCACCGAACGCAAGGCGACTGAGGCGCAGCTGGCGCAGGCGCGCAAGATGGAAAGCGTCGGCCAGCTCACCGGCGGCATGGCGCACGACTTCAACAACCTGCTCGCGGCGATCATCGGCAACCTGCAGGTGGTGCTGGACGATGCCGAGGGGCTGCCGCCCGAGCGCCGGCGCTACCTCGAACGCGCGCTGGCCAGTGCCGAGCGCGGCAGCGGCATCACCCAGCGCCTGCTGGCGTTCTCGCGCAAGCAGCCGCTGGCGCCGCAGGTGTTCGATCTCAACACCCTGGTCGCCGGCATGCTCGACCTGCTCGAACACAGCGTGGGCACGCGGCTGCGGCTGGTCTCCGAACTCGACACCAGCCCGCTCCCGGTGCGCGCCGATCCCGGCCAGCTCGAGAACGCCCTGATGAACCTGGTGCTGAACAGCCGCGACGCCACCCCCGACGGCGGCACCATCAGCGTGCGCACGCGCCCCGGCAGTACCCACCTGACGCCCGACGGCAGCCCGATCGAGCAGGTGGTGCTGGAAGTGGCGGACACCGGCAGCGGCATGCCGCCCGAGGTGCTGGAGCGCGTGTTCGAACCCTTCTACACCACCAAGTCGGGCGGCCTCGGCACCGGCCTGGGGCTCAGCATGGTCTACGGCTTCGTCAAGCAGTCGGGCGGCGACATCGCCATCGACAGCCGCCCCGGCCAGGGCACCGCGGTGCGTCTGAGCCTGCCGCGGGCGCGGCCGCCGGCCGCGGTGTCGCCCGACGATCCGGCCGAGTTCGCCGGCCGCACCGTGCTGGTGGTCGACGACGAGGCCGACGTGCGCGGCGCGGTGGTCGGCCAGCTGCGCGCGCTCGGCGTCGAGACGCTCGCCGCCGGCAGCGTCGACGAGGCGCTGGCGCGGCTCGCCGATGCCCACGTCGACCTGCTGCTGACCGACGTCTTCCTCGGTGCCGGCGACACCGGCCCGCAGCTCGCCGCCCGCGCCCACGCCCGGCTGCCCACGCTGCCGGTGCTGTTCAGCTCCGGGCACGACCTCGGCGGCCTCGCCGAACGCGGCGTGCACGTCGCCCCCGAGCACTTCGTGCCGAAGCCCGCCAACCGTTCGACGCTGCGCGAGCGCCTCGCCGCGCTGCTCGGCCACAACCGCTCGGCCGGCACCCCGCTGCTGTAGGCGGCGGCGCGGGCCGCCGGAGCGCCGGCGCTCGACTAGACTCGCGGACCAGGGCGTACCGCGGCATCCCGCCGGCGGGCGCGAGGACGGAGGACGGCGATGGCGAGCGAACAGGCGCGCGGCGGGCGCCGCCGCGGCGGCCCGCGGGGCCACGCGGTCGACCCGGCCGCGCGGGCCGAGGTCGAGGCGCTGCTCGACGGCAGCGCACGCAGCCGCGAGCACCTGATCGAGCACCTGCACCGCCTGCAGGACCGCTACGGCCACCTGTCCGCCGCGCACCTGGTCGCGCTCGCCGAGTGGCTGCGGCTCGCGCCGGTCGAGGTCTACGAGGTCGCGAGCTTCTACCACCACTTCGACGTGCTCGCGCCGGGCGAGGCGCCGCCGCCGCTGACGGTGCGGGTGTGCGCGTCGGTCAGTTGCGCGCTGTTCGGCGCCGGGGCGCTGGCCGATGCGCTCGCCGCCACCCTCGGCCCCGGCGTGCGGGTGCGTCGGGTGCCCTGCGTCGGGCGCTGCGACACCGCGCCGGTCGCGATCGTCGGCGACCGCCCCGTGCCCTACGCCAATCCGGCCAAGGTGGTGGCGCAGCTCGCCGCCGGGACGGACGCGCCGGTGCAGCGGCCGGCCTGGCTCGACTACGCCGCCTACCGCGCGCGCGGCGGCTACGCGCTGCTGCAGGCGTGCGTCGCGGGGCGGCGGCCGCTCGACGCGGTGCTCGCGACGCTCGCCGACGCCGGGCTGCGCGGCCTCGGCGGCGCCGGCTTCCCGGCGGCGCGCAAGTGGCAGACGGTGCGCGGCTATCCGGGGCCGCGGCTGCTGGTGGCCAACCTCGACGAAGGCGAGCCCGGTACCTTCAAGGACCGCCACTGCCTCGAAACCGACCCGCACCGCTTCTTCGAGGGGCTGCTGATCGCCGCCTGGGCGGTGGAGGCCGCGGCGGTGTACCTGTACGTGCGCGACGAGTATCCGGAGTGCCGTGCGCTGCTCGCCGCGGAGCTGGCGGCGCTCGCGGCCGACCCGCCGTGCGCGCTGCCGCCGATCCACCTGCGCCGCGGCGCCGGCGCCTACATCTGTGGCGAGGAGTCGGCGCTGATCGAGTCGATCGAGGGCCGCCGCGGCATGCCGCGGCTGCGCCCGCCCTACGTCGCCGAGCGCGGCCTGTTCGGGCGGCCGACGCTCGCCCACAACGTCGAGACGCTCTACTGGCTGCGCGAGATCCTCGAACGCGGCGCCGACTGGTTCCGCGGCCACGGCCGGCACGGCCGCCAGGGGCTGCGCGCGTACTCGGTCAGCGGGCGCGTGGTGCGCCCCGGCGTCAAGCTCGCGCCGGCCGGCATCACGCTGAACGAACTGGTCGACGAACACTGCGGCGGCCTGCTGCCGGGGCACACGCTGTACGCGTACTTCCCGGGCGGGGCCTCGGGCGGCATCCTGCCGGCGCACCTCGCCGACCTGCCGCTCGACTTCGACACCCTGCAGCCGTACGGCTGCTTCATCGGCTCGGCGGCGGTGATCGTGCTGTCGCAGCACGATTCGGTGCGCGCCGCGGCGCTGAACGCGATGCGCTTCTTCGCCGACGAGTCCTGCGGGCAGTGCACGCCGTGCCGCGTCGGCACGGCACGCGCGGCCGGGCTGATGGCGCAGCCGGTGTGGGACGCCGCGCTGCTCGCCGACCTCGCCACGGTGATGCGCGAGGCGTCGATCTGCGGCCTCGGCCAGGCGGCGCCGAACACCTTCGCCTGCGCGCTGAAATACTTCCCCGAGGAATTCGACCGGCCGGGAGGGGCACCGTGACGAGCGGCGACGGTCCGCGGCAGGGCGACGGCGCGGCGCCGGCCGCGGTGCGTTTCAGCCTCGACGGGCGCGAGCTCGACGCCGCGCCCGGCGAGACCATCCTGCAGGCGGCGCGCCGGGCGGGGGTGGCGATCCCGCACCTGTGCTACCGCGACGGCCTGCGCGCCGAGGGCAACTGCCGCGCCTGCATGGTCGAGATCGCTGGCGAGCGCGGGCTCGCGCCGGCCTGCTGCCGCACGCCGCAGCCGGGCCTGCAGGTGCGCGCGGCGAGCGAACGCGCGCGCACCGCACAGCGGCTGGTGCTCGAACTGCTCGTCGCGGAAACCGCCGGCAGCGCGCAGGCGGTCGACTCCGAGCTCACCCGCTGGTGCGCCGCGCTCGGCGTCGGCGCAGCGCGCTTCGCGCCGCGCGCGCAGCCGGCGGCCGACGCCTCGCACCCGGCGATCACCGTCGACCTCGGCGCCTGCATCCAGTGCACGCGCTGCGTGCGCGCCTGCCGCGAGGTGCAGGTCAACGACGTCATCGGCTACGCCGGGCGCGGTGCGCAGGCGCGCATCGTCTTCGACCTCGGCGATGCACTGGGCGCGAGCTCCTGCGTCGGCTGCGGCGAATGCGTGCAGGCCTGCCCGACCGGCGCGCTCGCCCCGGCTGGGGCGGCGGCGCAGGCGGTGGCGACGCGGGCGGTCGACTCGGTGTGCCCGTACTGCGGCGTCGGCTGCCAGCTGCGCTACCACGTCGCCGACGGGCGCATCGTGCGCGTGGAGGGCCGCGACGGCCCCGCCAACCATGGCCGGCTGTGCGTCAAGGGGCGCTTCGGCTTCGACTACGTGCGCCACCCCGAGCGGCTGACGGTGCCGCTGGTGCGCCGGCCCGGCGTGCCGAAGGGCCTCGACGGCTTTGACCCGGCGGCGGCGCAGCGCGTGTTCCGCGAGGCCGACTGGGACGAGGCGCTGGCGCTCGCCGCCGGCGGCCTGGCGGCGATCCGCGACGTGCACGGCGGGCGCGCGCTCGCCGGCTTCGGTTCGGCCAAGGGCAGCAACGAGGAGGCCTACCTGTTCCAGAAGCTGGTGCGCACCGGCTTCGGCAGCAACAACGTCGACCACTGCACGCGGCTGTGCCACGCGTCGAGCGTCGCGGCGCTGCTCGAAGGCATCGGCTCGGGGGCGGTGTCGAATCCGGTCGCCGACGTCGCCGAGACCGAGGTGATCGTGGTGATCGGCGCCAACCCGACGGTCAACCACCCGGTGGCGGCGAGCTTCATGAAGCAGGCGGTGCGCGCCGGCAAGACGCTGATCCTGATGGACCCGCGGCGCACCGAGCTGGCGCGCCACGCGCGCTACGTGCTGCAGTTCCGCCCCGACACCGACGTGGCGATGCTGAACGCGCTGCTGCACGCGATCATCGACGAGGGGCTGGTCGACGCGCGCTTCGTCGCCGAGCGCACCGAGGACTTCGAGCGCCTGCGCGCGAACGTCGCCGGCTGCTCGCCGGAGGCGATGGCGCCGGTGTGCGGCATCCCGGCGGCGACGCTGCGCGAGGTCGCCCGCGTCTACGCCGGCGCGCGCGCGGCGATGATCTTCTGGGGCATGGGCGTGTCGCAGCACGTGCACGGCACCGACAACGCCCGCTGCCTGATCGCGCTCGCCCTCGCCAGCGGCCAGATCGGCCGCCCGGGCACCGGCCTGCACCCGCTGCGCGGCCAGAACAACGTGCAGGGCGCGAGCGACGCCGGGCTGATCCCGATGGTGTTCCCCGACTACCAGCGCGTCGACGACCCCGCGGCGCGCGCGCGCTTCGAGGCGCTGTGGGGCGTGCCGCTCGATCCGCAGCCGGGGCTGACGGTGGTCGAGATCATGCACGCGATCCTGCGCGGCGAGATCCGCGGCATGTACATCCTCGGCGAGAACCCGGCGATGTCCGACCCCAACCTGCACCACGCCCGCGCCGCGCTGGCGGCGCTCGAGCACCTGGTGGTGCAGGACCTCTTCCTCACCGAGACCGCGGCCTTCGCCGACGTGGTGCTGCCGGCCTCGGCCTGCGCCGAAAAGACCGGTACCTTCACCAACACCGACCGCCGCGTGCAGCTCGGCCGCCAGGCCATCGACCCGCCCGGGCAGGCGCGCCAGGACCTGTGGATCATCCAGCAGATGGCGCGGCGCCTCGGCCTCGCCTGGGACTACGCCGGCCCGGCCGCGGTCTACGCCGAGCTGCGCCGGGCGATGCCGTCGATCGCCGGCATCGCCTGGGAGCGCCTGGAGCGCGAGCACGCCGTCACCTACCCGTGCGCCAGCGAGGCCGATCCGGGCCGCGCGGTGCTGTTCGGCGAGCGCTTCCCGACCGCCTCGGGGCGCGCGCGCTTCGTGCCGGCGCGGCTGCTGCCGGCGGCGGAGCGCCCGGATGCCGACTACCCCTGGGTGCTGCTCACCGGGCGCCAGCTCGAACACTGGCACACCGGCAGCATGACGCGGCGCGCGCGCGTGCTCGATGCGCTCGAACCGGTGCCGGTGGTCACGCTGCACCCGGTCGACCTCGCCGCGCTCGGCCTCGCCGCCGGCGCGCGCGTGCGCCTGACGAGCCGCCGCGGCGAGCTGGTGGCGCAGGCGCGCCCCGATCCGGGGCTGCGCCGCGGCGAGGTGTTCATGGCGTTCTGCTACGTCGAGGCGGCGGTCAACCTGCTGACCATCGACGCGCTCGACCCCTACGCCAAGATCCCGGAGTTCAAATACTGTGCGGTGCGCGTCGATGCGGCCTGACATGCCCTCCGCGGCCTGCGCGACGGCCCGCGTGCGTCGGTTCCCTCGGCATGCGGGCATCGCTACAATGCCCGCCGGCCGCGTCACAAGCCCCAACAATCGTGCGGCCGGCGGCGGAGCCCCGGGCCCCGCGCCTCCTTGATCCACCGGCGACCTGAACACCACCCGTCCGGCCTGATGGCGCCAGCCTGGACGTAGCCTGCTAGAGCATTCGGAGAGGTGAACGCGTGAACCAGCAAGACAAGTCGTTTATGACGACGTTTACGGGCGTGATGGCGGTCCTGGTGGTGCTGGCCGCCGTGTTCTTCCTGGTCGCGCGCCTGGTGTCGGTGATCGTCAAGCCGGCCGACGACGGTTCCCGTGAGCGGGTGATGGCCGAGAGCCGCATCGCGCCGGTCGCCAAGGTGGCGGTGGCCGACCCCAACCGCAAGCCGGTGAAGCTCGAACCCAAGGAGGTCGTCGCCAAGGTCTGCGCGTCGTGCCACGGCGCCGGCGTGCTCGGCGCGCCGAAGATCGGCGAGAAGAGCCAGTGGGAGCCGCGCTTCACCCAGGCCCATGGCCTCGACGGGCTGGTCAAGAACGCGGTCAGCGGCGTGCGTGCGATGCCGGCCAAGGGCGGCAACCCGGCGCTCACCGAGGACGACATCCGCGGCGCGATCACCTACATGCTCGGCGAATCCGGCATCAAGGCCGACGCCGCACCTGCTGCCGCTGCTGCGCCCGCCGCTCCGGCTCCCGCCGCCGCCGCCGCGGCACCGGCGCCCGCGCCGGCCGCTCCCGCTGCCCCGGCTGCAGCCCCGGCCCCGGCGGCCCCGGCCGCTGCCGCGGCGCCCGCGTTCGATCTGGACAAGGGCAAGGCCGTGTACGGCGGCGTCTGCGTCGCCTGCCACGCGGCGGGTGTGGCCGGCGCGCCGAAGTTCGGCGACAAGGCCGCCTGGGAGCCCCGCGCCGCTGCCGGCCTGGAGGCGCTGGTCAAGAGCGCGCTGAACGGCAAGGGCGTGATGCCGCCGAAGGGCGGCAACCCGGCGCTGACCGAGACCGACCTGCACAACGCCGTCGCCTACATGCTGCACGAGGCCGGCCTGCCCGTCGCCGCGGCCGCGCCGGCCGCCCCGGCACCGGCACCGGCACCGGCACCTGCTGCTGCGCCTGCCCCGGCTGCCGCGCCTGCACCGACCGCCGAAGCGGCTCCGGCACCCGCGCCGGCTGCTCCCGCTGCCCCGGCTGCTGCTCCCGCGCCTGCCGCGCCTGCGGCCGAAGCAGCCCCCGCGCCGGCGGCCCCGGCAGCCGCGCCTGCGGCGGCGCCCGCGCCGGCAGCTGCTCCCGCACCGGCCGCGCCTGCGCCGGCGCCCGCACCGGCAGCCGAAGCCGCTCCGGCACCCGCGCCTGCCGCGCCGGCGGTCGAAGCAGTCCCCGCGCCTGCGGCCCCGGCTGCGCCTGCTCCCGCCCCGGCTGCAGCCCCTGCGCCGGCCGAAGCGGCGCCCGCGGCTCCGGCCGCCGCCGCGCCGGTGCATGTCGCGGTTCCGACCACGGTCGACCTGGCGCGTGGCAAGCAGCTCTACAACACCGCCTGCATCATCTGCCACCAGGCCGGCGTGGCCGGGGCGCCCAAGCTCGGTGACAAGGCCGCATGGGCCCCGCGCCTCGCGCAGGGCTGGGACGTGCTCGTCGAGCACGGCCTGAAGGGCTACAAGGGCATGCCGGCGAAGGGCGGCAACCTGCAGGTCGACGATGCCGACATGATCTCGGCGATCGGCTACCTGGTCACCGAAGCGCAGTGAGCGGGGTTCGTGCCGTGACGAGGGCGCCTGCGGGCGCCCTT
The DNA here is from genome assembly GCF_004341245.1 of Plasticicumulans lactativorans. GTDB lineage: Bacteria > Pseudomonadota > Gammaproteobacteria > Competibacterales > Competibacteraceae > Plasticicumulans_A > Plasticicumulans_A lactativorans. The sequence goes on from NZ_SLWY01000004.1 coordinate 239,288, forward strand.
CGCATTTTTCGGCCGCGCGACGCCGCCTGAGCGGTCCGTGGCGGGCATGCGGCGTGGTGGCGGGCGGCGATATCTGTTAGCCTGAAACCGGTTCCAGCCGTCTTCCGGGCAGCATTCCTGAGGAGGAGGGCAGATGGCGCGGAGGACGAGGCCATGAAGGCGGCTGACAGCAACGGTGCGAGCGGCGCCGGCCCGCAGCGGCGGGTGACGATCAACGAGGTGGCGCGCTGCGCCGGCGTGTCCAAGACCAGCGTGTCGCGCTACCTCGGCGGTGAGCTGAGCGCGCTGTCGGAGGACATGCGCCGGCAGATCGAACGGGCCATCGCCGAGCTCGACTACCGCCCCAACCAGATGGCGCGCGGGCTCAAGCGCGGGCGCAGCCGGCTGGTCGGCATGGTCGTTGCGGACATCCTCAATCCCTATTCGGTGGCGGTGATGCACGGCGTGGAGGTCGCCTGCCGGCAGCGCGGCTACGCGCTGATGCTCTGCAACACCGCCGGCGACGACGAGCTCGAACGCCGCCACCTCGCCGCACTCGCCTCGTACAGCGTCGAAGGCCTGATCGTGCACACCACCAGCCAGCACACCCGCGACCTGCTCGACGCCGCGGCGCACGGCCTGCCGGTGGTGGCGGTCGACCGCGAGATCAGCGGCCTCGCCGCCGACATGGTCGGCATCGACAACCGCCAGGCGGCGAGCGTCGCCACCGAGCACCTGATCGCCCAGGGCTACCGCGACCTGCTGTACCTGTCGGAGCCGCTCGATCACGTGAACCCGCGCATCGAGCGCCTCGCGGCCTTCGAGGCGGTGCTCGCGCAGCATCCGGCGTGCCGCGGCCGCGCGCTGGCGCTCGACGTGCACGCCAGCGCGCGGCTCGACCAGGCGCTCGGCGACTTCCTCGCCGCCACCGGCCCCGGCCCCCGGGCGGTGTTCGCCGCCAACGGCGTGGTGACGCTCGAAACCACGCGTGCGCTGCGCCGGCTCGGCTGCCGGCTGTTCGAGGATACCGGCCTGATCGGTTTCGACGAGCTCGAATGGTGCGCGCTGGTCGGCTCGGGCATCACCACCGTCGCCCAGCCCACCTACGACATCGGCGTCACCGCCGCGCAGTGCCTGATGCGGCGCATCGAGGGTGACCGCTCGGCCCCGCGCCAGACCCTGTACCGCGGCGAACTGATCGTGCGCGGCTCGACGCAGCCCGTCGCGCGCTGAAGCCATGGCCCGGACGCGCCGCGACACGGTGGCGGAAAACGTTTGAACTCTTTTGGAACCGGTTCCATAATGATTGCCATACTCAACCGGTGATTTCACGCTCATCGGCTGGGCGCACCACGAAACGATCGACGATTCAGCTGGCTATCGCGTCTCTGTCGTGCGTCTTCGAATGGTACCGGTTCCATAAAAGAGGAGAAGAGAAGACATGAGGCAATCACCCCCCGTATTCGTGGCGACCTCGGCCTACGGCGCCGACCTGGTCCGCCGCCTGGGGCAGGCCGAGGTGCTGCCGTGGATCGCCGCCGCCGGCGCCGACGGCATCGAGATCCGCCGCGAGCTGTTCACCGACGACGCCCCGCCGCTGGCCGCACTGCGCGAGGCGATCGCCGCGCACGGCCTGGCCACGGTCTATTCGGTGCCGCTCGAACTGTGGCGGGAGGACGGCCGGCTGGCGGATGCCGCGCTGCGCCGGGCGCTGCGCGAAGCCGCGCTGCTGGGGGCCGGGGTGCTCAAGGTGTCGCTCGGCCACTACGCCGCCGGTGTGGCGCTCGACGCACTCGGCGCGGTGCTCGCCGACACGCCGGTGCGCCTGCTGGTGGAGAACGACCAGACCGTGCAGGGCGGCACCGTCGCGCCGCTCGCGGCCTTCTTCGCGGCGGCGGCCGCGGCCGGGGTGGCGGTGGGGATGACCTTCGACCTCGGCAACTGGCGCTGGACCGACAGCGACGCCGGCGAGGCCGCGCGGGTGCTCGGGGAGCACGTCGCCTACGTGCACTGCAAGCGCGTGCTGCGCGACGGCGGACGCCTGAAGGCGGTGCCGCCCGAGGGCGCCATGCCCGACTGGGCGGAGTGCTTCGGCCACTTCCGCGCCGGCCTGCCGCGCGCGATCGAGTTCCCGCTGGCGGGGGAGGCGCTCGATGCGCTCACCGCCGTCCACGTCGCCCGGCTGCGCCGCCTGTGAGCGCGCGAGGTTCCCGCCCCATGCCTGCCCATGACGTCGTGACCTTTGGCGAAACCATGGCGATGTTCGTCGCCGACCAGCCGGGCGCGCTCGCCGACGCGCTGCACTTCACCAAGCGCATCGCCGGTGCCGACACCAACGTCGCCATCGGCCTCGCCCGGCTCGGCCTGCGCGTGGCCTGGGTGAGCCGCATCGGCGACGACAGCTTCGGCCGCTTCATCACCGCGAGCCTCGAACGCGAGGGGCTCGACTGCGGCCGGGTGGCGGTGGATGCGCGGCATCCGACCGGCTTCCAGCTCAAGGCCCGCACCGCGGACGGCTCCGACCCGACGGTGGAGTACTTCCGCCGCGGCTCGGCGGCGAGCCGGCTGTCGCCGGACGATTTCGACGCCGCGCTGTTCACCGCGGCGCGCCACCTGCACGCGACCGGCATCCCGCCGGCGCTGTCGGCCGGCGCGCGCGAACTCGCCCACCTGGCGCTGCGCGAGATGCGCGCGGCCGGGCGCACGGTGTCCTTCGACCCCAACCTGCGCCCCGCGCTGTGGCCGGATCGCGCCACGATGGTCGCCGAGATCAACGCGCTCGCCGCGCAGGCGGACTGGGTGCTGCCGGGGCTCGCCGAAGGGCGCCTGCTGACCGGCTACGACGCGCCGCGCGACATCGCCGCGTTCTACCTGGAGCGCGGCGTCGAGGCGGTGGCGATCAAGCTCGGTCCGAGCGGCGCGTACTGGCGCACCGCACACGCCGAGGGGACGGTGCCGGGCTTCCCGGTGGCCCGGGTGGTCGACACGGTCGGTGCCGGCGACGGCTTCGCGGTCGGCTTCGTCAGCGCCCGGCTCGAAGGGCGCGAGCTCGCCGCCGCCGTCGCCCGTGGCAACCGCATCGGCGCGCTGCAGGTGCAGGTGCCGGGCGACATGGAGGGCCTGCCGACGCGGGCCGAACTCGACCGCCTCGAAGCCGGCGGCGCCTGAACCCCGATCGATGCCCTTGCGCGCGAGACCCCATCCATGACCAAGCATGTCCTCGTCTACCGTCCGCTCCCCGCCGACCAGCTCGCCGCGCTGCGCGCGCGCTTCGACGTCACCGTGCTCGAACGCCCGCAGGCGCACGACCCCGACTTCCGCGCCGCCGTCGCCACCGCGCACGGGCTGATCGGCGCGAGCGTGAAGCTCGACCGTGCCCTGCTCGACACCGCGCCGGCGCTGGAAGTGATCTCCAGCATCTCGGTCGGCTACGACAACTACGACCTGCCGTACCTGAAGGCGCGCGGCATCCTGCTCACCAACACCCCCGACGTGCTCACCGAAACCACCGCCGACACCGCCTTCGCGCTGATCCTGGCGACGGCGCGGCGGGTGGTGGAGCTCGCCAACTGGGTCCGCGACGGCCACTGGACCCGCAACATCGGCGCCGCGCACTACGGCACCGACGTGCACCACAAGCGCCTCGGCATCGTCGGCTTCGGCCGCATCGGCGCCGCGGTCGCGCGCCGCGGGCGGCTCGGCTTCGGCATGGAGGTGCTGTACTGCAACGACAGCGCGCGGCCGGAACTCGAGGCCGAGCTCGGCGCGCGCCGGCGCACGCTCGACGAACTGCTGCAGGAGGCCGACTTCGTCTGCCTCAACCTGCCGCTGCTGCCGCAGACCGAAGGCCTGATCGGCGCGCGCGAGTTCGCGCTGATGCGCCCGGAGACGATCTTCATCAACGCCTCGCGCGGGCGCGTGGTCGACGAGGCGGCGCTGATCGAGGCGCTGCGCACGGGGCGCATCCGCGCCGCCGGGCTCGACGTGTTCGAGCGCGAGCCGCTGCCCGCCGACTCGCCGCTGCCGCGGCTGCCGAACGTGGTGGCACTGCCGCACATCGGCTCGGCGACGCACGAGACGCGCGCGGCGATGGCGCGCTGCGCGGCCGAGAACCTGATCGAGGCGCTGTCGGGGCGGCGGCCGCCGAACCTGGTCGATGCGTCGGTGTGGGAGGATCGCCGCGCCGCGCGCTGACGCGCGCGGCGGGTCTTGCGGAAAAACAAACCGCGGCGGCCATCACGGCCGCCGCGGCGGGCGGGGGGAGGCGGGGCGGCTCAGCCCTGGAGCTTGCGCGGGAAGGCGTTGCGCCCGGCGTACACCGCACCGGCACCGAGCTGCTCCTCGATCGCCA